>NZ_CP023701.1:5373743-6117487 GCF_008704535.1 Streptomyces subrutilus | reverse complement strand
CGCGGCCCGCGGCAGGTCCGCCGTCCGCCCCGCCCCGCGCGCCCGGTGGGCCGGGGGCGCGCGGTCCGGCCGCCGAGGGCGCCGGCGACCGGGCGCCGGAGCAGATCGCGGTGGAGCTGGGCGGGGTCACCCGGTTCGTGCCCGTCGCCGACATCGCCTACGTGGAGGCCCAGGGCGACTACGTCCGGCTGCACACCGGCGGGGGCAGCCACCTGGTCCGCATCCCGCTGTCCACCCTGGAGGAGCGGTGGGCGGCCCGCGGCTTCGTCCGCATCCACCGGCGCCACCTGGTGGCCCTGTCCCGGATCGACGAACTCCGGCTGGAGGCCGGCTCGACCACGGTCCGGGTCGGGTCCGCGGAACTCCAGGTCAGCCGCCGGCACGCGAGGGAACTGCGCGACCTGCTGATGCGCCGGGCGACGGGCTGACCCGCCGCCCGACCGGGCCCGCCACGGACCCCCGGCCGCCCTGCCCACGTACCCAGGTACCCGCGTACCGGCCGTCCCCGGACTCCCGGCGCGGCCGGGGACGCCGTTCGTCGCGCGCGGGCCCGCGTCCGGCGACCCGTCGGCGCCGTCGGCCGCACCGCGCACGCGCGGCCGACGGCGGGGGCGGGCGGCGCGCGTAGCGTGGGCCGCCCGGCGCGGGAGGAGCGCGATGTCCGAGGTCCACCCGCTGCTCGACGCGCTGACCGGCCTCCCCCGCACCCGGCCGGCCGGCCCCGCCGAGGCCGAGGTGCTGCTGGCCGGGCTGCGCAGCAGGCCGGCCGGCCCCGCCGAGGCCGAGGTGCTGCTGGCCGGGCTGCGCAGCGCGGCCGCCCGCTGGGCCGACCTGCTGTACGAGGCCGGCGAGGGGGCCCGCGGCCAGCTGCCGCCGCGCGCGCAGGCGGCGCTGACGCTGGCCTTCCGGCGCGCGGAGGAGTCGTACGTGGAGCTGGAGATCGCGCTGCGCGACTGCACGGACCACCACGGCCCGGCGCGCTGACCGCCCGGCCGCCCGGGGGCCGCGGCGACGGGCCGGCGCGTGCGGACCGGGGCGCCCGGTACGGGCCGGATCGGGCCTGTTGTGGGCCGCGGGGCCGTGCATAGACTCCGGTGCACCTCTTCCAGCCGAAGGACCGACCGGTGAACCAGACGTACGCGCTGACCGCCGTCGCCGTCGTCGTCCTGGTCACGGTGCTGGTCGGCGCGCTGGGCCTGCGGATCTCCCGGACCACCTCCGACTTCTACGTCGCCTCGCGCACGGTCGGGCCCCGCCTCAACGCGGCGGCCATCAGCGGGGAGTACCTCTCCGCCGCCTCCTTCCTCGGGATCGCCGGGCTGGTCCTGCTGCAGGGGCCCGAGATGCTCTGGTACCCGGTCGGGTACACGGCGGGCTACCTGGTGCTGCTCGTGCTGGTGGCGGCGCCGCTGCGGCGCTCCGGCGCGTACACGCTGCCCGACTTCGCCGAGGCCCGGCTGGAGTCGCGGGCGGTGCGGCGGATCGCGGTGCTCTTCGTCGTCGGGATCGGCTGGCTGTACCTGCTGCCGCAGTTGCAGGGCGCCGGGCTGACCCTGGAGATCCTCACGGGGGCCCCGCACTGGGCGGGCGGGGTGGTCGTGGCCGTCGTGGTGAGCGCCGCGGTGGCCGCGGGCGGCATGCGCAGCATCACCTTCGTACAGGCCTTCCAGTACTGGCTCAAGCTCACCGCGCTGCTGGTCCCGGCGTTCTTCCTGGTCGCCGCCTGGGTCGGGGACGGCGCTCCGCGCGCCACGTTCGACGCCCCCGCCGTCTTCCGCGAGCACGCCGCGGTCACGGTCGCCGAGGACGTGCGCCTGTCGGTGGCGGCGCCGCTGACCGTGACCGTGACGGGCCGGGTGGACGGGCACGCGTACGCGGGGGTCCCGGTGGCCCTGGCCGCGGGGCGGCACGACGTACGGGCCGGCGCCCGGCTGGAGTTCACCCCCGGCAGCCCCGTCCCGGACACCCGGGTGGTGGCCGGGCCCGGCGGGTCGAGCTGGTCGGAGCCGCTGTCCGGGGGGCGGGGGCACGACCGGCTCTACGCGACGTACGGGCTGGTCCTGGCCACCTTCCTCGGCACGATGGGCCTGCCGCACGTGGCGGTGCGGTTCTACACCAGCCCCAACGGGCGGGCCGCGCGCCGCACCACGCTGGTCGTGCTCGGGCTGGTCGGCGTCTTCTACCTGCTGCCGCCGGTGTACGGGGCGCTGGGCCGCATCTACGCTCCCGAACTGGCCCTGACGGGTGACGCGGACGCGGCGGTGCTGGTGCTGCCGGAGCGGCTGGTGGGCGGGCTGCTCGGGGAGCTGCTGGGGGCGCTGCTGGCCGGCGGGGCCTTCGCGGCGTTCCTGTCGACGGCCTCGGGGCTGACGATGGCGGTGGCGGGGGTGCTGCACCAGGACGTGCTGCCGGCGCGCGGGGTGCGCAGTTTCCGCTGGGCGGTGCTCGTGGCGATGCTGGTGCCGCTGGCGGGGAGCGTGGCGGCGCGGGACGTGCCGGTGGCGGACGCGGTGGGGCTGGCGTTCGCGGTCTCGGCGTCGTCGTTCTGCCCGCTGCTGGTCCTGGGGATCTGGTGGCGCGGGCTGACCCCGCCGGGTGCGGTGGCCGGGCTGGTGACGGGGGGCGGGGCGGCGCTGAGCGCGGTGCTGGCGACGCGGGCGGGGCTGGCCCCGGCGGGCTGGGGGCACACGCTGCTGGCGTGGCCGGCGGTGTGGTCGGTGCCGCTGGGGTTCCTGACCATGGCGCTGGTGTCGCTGGCCACCCCCGCGCGGGTCCCGGCCGGTACGGCGGCCACCCTGGCCCGGCTGCACCTGCCGGAGGACGTGGCCGGGGAACGGGTCGGGGGCGCGCCGTGAGCGCGGCGGCCCTGGCGGTGCCTGCGGCGGCCGCGGCGGTGCTGCTGCTGGGTGCGGGGTGGGCGGCGGGCCGGTGGCACGCCCGGCGCGGCGGGGGCGGGGCGGCGGTGGACCTGGGGACCCCGGTGGAGCGGGCCACGTTCCACACCCTGCACACGGCCTCGCTGGCGGCTCCCCCGCTGCGGGCGGGGCTGACCGGCGACGCGGCCCGCAAGGCGGCGCGCCGGCTGCGGTCGCTGCTGGGCACCGATGCCCTGGCCCTCACGGACCGGGAGTCGGTGCTGGCGTGGGACGGCCCGGGCGCCGACCACCACCAGCGGCGGGCGATGGCCCGGGTGGCCGAGGTGCTGGAGTCGGGGCGCAGTCAGAGCGTGCGGACCGACTGCCCGCGGCCCGACTGCCCGTTGAAGTGGGCGGTGGTGGCGCCGCTGACCGGGGAGGACGGGCTGCTGGGGGCGTTGGTGGCGTACGGGCCGCGGGAGTCGGCGGTGCTGGTGCGGGCGGCGACGGAGGTCGCGCGGTGGGTGTCGGTGCAGTTGGAGCTGTCGGAGCTGGACCGTTCGCGGACCCGCTTGATGGAGGCGGAGATCAAGGCGCTGCGGGCGCAGATCTCCCCGCACTTCATCTTCAACTCCCTTGCGGCGATCGCCTCGTTCGTACGGACCGATCCGGAGCGGGCCCGGGAGCTGCTGCTGGAGTTCGCGGACTTCACCCGGTACTCCTTCCGCCGGCACGGGGACTTCACCGCGCTGGCCGACGAGTTGCGCTCGGTCGAGCAGTACCTGGCGCTGGCCGGGGCCCGGTTCGGGGACCGGCTGAAGGTGACGTTGCGGGTGGCCCCCGAGGTGCTGCCGGTGGCGCTGCCGTTCCTGTGCCTGCAGCCGCTGGTGGAGAACGCGGTGAAGCACGGGCTGGAGGATTCGACGGCGGAGTGCCGGATCACGATCGCGGCGCGCGACGCGGGCGCGGAAGCGGTGATCACGGTGGAGGACAACGGGGTCGGGATGGATCCGGGGCTGCTGCGCCGCATCCTGGCCGGTGAGCGGGGCGGGTCCGGCGGGATCGGGCTGCCGAACGTGGACGAGCGGCTCCGGCAGGTGTACGGGGACGCGTACGGCCTGGTGGTCGAGACGGGGATCGGCGCGGGCACGAAGGTGACGGTGCGGATACCCAAGTACCGCGCGGGCGTGCACGGCCCGCCGCCCGCCGACCCCCCGCCCCGGGCCTGACCGGCCGGACCGCGCGCGTCCGGAGACGTCCGCGGCCCCGGCCGTCCACGGGGGACGGCGGGGCCGCGGACGGACGGCGGCGGAGCCGCGCCCGCGCCCGCCTAGCTCCAGCTGGCGTGCAGCGGCTTGCCCTCGGCGTAGCCGGCGGCGGACTGGATGCCGACGACCGCGTTCTCCTCGAACTCCGCGAGGGAGCCCGCACCGGCGTAGGTGCAGGAGGAGCGGACGCCCGCGATGATCGAGTCGATCAGGTCCTCGACGCCCGGGCGGGCCGGGTCGAGGAACATCCGCGAGGTGGAGATGCCCTCCTCGAAGAGCGCCTTGCGGGCGCGGTCGTAGGCGGACTCCTCGGAGGTGCGGTTGCGCACCGCGCGGGCGGAGGCCATGCCGAAGGACTCCTTGTAGAAGCGTCCGTCGGCGGACTGCTGGAGGTCGCCCGGGGACTCGTAGGTCCCGGCGAACCAGGAGCCGATCATGACGTTCGAGGCGCCGGCGGCCAGCGCCATCGCGACGTCGCGCGGGTGGCGGACACCGCCGTCGGCCCACACGTGCTTGCCGTACTTCTTCGCCTCGGCCGCGCACTCCAGCACCGCGGAGAACTGCGGGCGGCCGACGCCGGTCATCATGCGGGTGGTGCACATGGCACCGGGACCCACGCCGACCTTGATGATGTCGGCGCCGGCCTCGATGAGGTCCTTGACGCCCTCGGCGGCGACGATGTTGCCCGCCACGATCGGGACCTGCGGGTCGAGCGCGCGGACGGCCTTGATCGCGCTGATCATCGACTCCTGGTGGCCGTGCGCCGTGTCGATGACGAGCGTGTCGACGCCCGCGTCGAGCAGCTGCTTGGCCTTGGCCGCGAAGTCGCCGTTGATGCCGACTGCGGCCGCGATGCGCAGCTTGCCGTCGGCGTCGGTGGCCGGGGTGTAGAGGGTGGCGCGCAGGGCGGCCTTGCGGGTGAGGATGCCGACGAGGCGGCCGTCCCGGTCGACGGCCGGGGCCAGCTTGCGGTGGCCGGCGTCGAGCTTGTTGAAGGCCTCGCGGGGATCGATGTCGGCGTCGACGAGCAGCAGCTCCTTCGACATGACCTCGGAGAGCTGGGTGAAGCGGTCCACGCCGGTCAGGTCGTGGTCGGTGACGACGCCGACCGGGCGGTTCTCGGCGTCGACGACGACGCCGGCGCCGTGGGCGCGCTTGGGGAGCAGGGACAGCGCGTCGGCGACGGTCTGGGTGGGCGCCAGCGTGATCGGGGTGTCGAGCACGTGGTGGCGGGTCTTCACCCAGGAGATGACGTCGGTGACGATCTCGATCGGGATGTCCTGCGGGATGACGACGATTCCGCCGCGCCGGGCGACCGTCTCGGCCATCCGGCGGCCCGCGATGGCGGTCATGTTGGCCACGACCAGCGGAATCGTGGTGCCGGTGCCGTCGGGAGAGGACAGGTCGACGGCCTGCCGGGAACCGACCGCGGAGCGGCTCGGCACCATGAACACATCGTCGTACGTCAGGTCGTACGGCGGCTTCAGGTCATTGAGGAAACGCACGTGCAGAACATCCCAGTCGATCGGAGGTGCCTCGACAGGGCAGCCGAGGAAACGCACGTACTTCATTCTCCCATGTCCCGGGGTTCACACCGCCCCGGCCGATCGTCCAGGACGCGCCGGGCCGCGTGGTCGTTTCCTACGGGACCCTCGCCCCGGGGGACCGCGTGCGGCGGCGCCGGCGGACACCGCACACCCGCAGCCTCCGCGGGCCGGCTCCGTCCGCGCGCTCAGTCCCGTCCGCGGGCGGAGTGCGGTGGTGCCGCGCGGCCGCCGTCGGGGGCCGGCCCGGCCAGCAGCACGGTCAGCGGCGGCCCGGCGGGGTCCTCCCGCCAGAAGTCGACGGCCTCTTCCAGGACCTCCCGCAGCGTCTCCCAGTCGTCCGGCCGCGCGGCGGCGTACTCCTGCCACGACACCACCGCCACCAGCCGTCCCGGCGCCCGCGGCAGCCAGGACAGGTCCCGCAGCACGTCGGCCAGCGCGTCCCAGTTCCCGCCGAACCACTCCGGCAGGTCCAGCGCGTCCGCGGCCCGCCGCATCAGCCCGGCCCTGGTCCGTACGCCGCCCAGGTCCAGCCGTGCGGTCGTCCAGCCCGCCTCCTCGGCGGCGGCGAGCGCGGGGGCCAGCGGCCCCGGGTCCAGGGTCATCGGAGAACCGCCTTGAAGGTGTCGTAGTGGTCGTCCGTGTAGTAGAACTCCCCGCCCTCACCCGTCACGATCCGCCGGGCCCCGCGGTCCCGCTCCCCCGGGGTGCGCACGGTGAACTCGTGGTAATAGCCGCGCTTCTGCTTCGGCAGGACCTTCTCGAAGTTCCCGAAGACCGTGCCGTCCTGCCGGTACGCGTACGGCCCGCCCTTGTCGATGAGCGCGAGCACCTCCCGGGCCTGCTGCGGCAGCGCCTCGGCCCGTACGACGACCAGCCCCTTCGCCCAGCCCGGCGCGGCGCTCGGCGCGGCCGTGGGGACGACGCTGGGGTCGGCGGTGGCGCGCGGACTACTGGCGCTGGCGGCGGCAGGCGCGGGTTTCGTCCCGCCGCAGCCCGCCGCACCGACCAGCGCGGCACAGAGGAACAGGGCCCCCAGCACACGCGGCAACGATCGGGGCACGTTCCGAAAGATCATGCACCGATCGTGCCAAATATCCGATTCGCTCGCGAATCGCCCCGTGGCCTCAGAGCGCGGCCATCTTGGTGTAGGGACTCAGGATTCGTTTCTGGACGGAGCCGAAGTCGACGAGCACGGCGATCCCCTCCTCGATTCCGACGACACGGCCGAGGCCGTGCTCGTCGTGAGTGACCCGGTCGCCGACGTTGAAGTGCCTCAAGGGCGCTTCCACGGGGGCCTTGAACGGGCTGGACGGCAAATGGCGGCGAGGTACTGCTGACTTTGTCATTGGAACCAGTATGCGCCCAGCAGGCCGCCGAGGGGGCCGCCGGTCGGATCTCAATTCCGGCACCATCCGCGCCCGGAGAGGTCTCGGTGCAGGCCACGGGCCCGGCCGGCCCGTCAAGGTCCGCCGGGTGCCGCTCAGTCGTCCGGGTCGGCCCGGTCCAGCGCGGGCCGCAGACCCGGCTCCGATTCCGTCAGCAGGTAGTCCGCCACCGCGGTGTCCGTGACCAGGCTCGTCACCAGACCGGACCGCAGGACGGCGCCGATCGCGGAGGCCTTGCGCAGCCCGCCGGCGATCGCCACCACCTCGGGGATCCGGCGCAGCCGGTCCGCCTCGACGGTGATGCACCGCTCGCCGAGGTCGCGTCCCACCCGCCGGCCCTCGGCGTCGAAGAGGTGCGCGGACATCTCCGCGGCCACGCCCAGCGAGGCGTAGTGGGCCCGCTCCTCGTCGGTCAGCATGTCGTGGACCGTTGAGATGCCCGGCTCCCACGATCCGATGGAGACGGCCGCGACCGTCACCTTGTCGAAGTACTCGAAGGCGCGCGCGATGCCGGTCTGGCCGCGCAGCGCCGCGGCGGTCGCCGGATCCGGCAGCAGCATCGGCGCGTAGATCGGGTGGGCGTCGCCGCCCGAGACCTGGGCGGCGCGGCGCACGGCCTCGACCGAGCCGCGCTCGGCGGTCCCCGCGTCGTAGACACCGGTCAGCTGCACCACGGTGCAGGGCGGCAGCCGGTGCAGGGAGGCCGCCATGTGGATGGTCGAGCGCCCCCAGGCCAGGCCCAGGACGTCGCCCTCGTTGACCAGCTCGCCGAGCAGGTCGGCGGCGACGGCCCCCAGGTTCTCGGGGTCGGGGGCGTCCTCGGTGGCATCGGCCGGGGACTCCACGACGACCGCGTGGCGCAGCCCGTAGCGGGCGCGCAGCGCGTCGGAGCGCTCCGCGTCCAGCTCGGCCGGCACCCGGATCTCGATGCGCACGAGGTCGCGCTCCAGGGCGGTCTCCAGGACCCGGGCCACCTTGAAGCGGCTCACGCCGAACTCCTCGGCGATCTGGATCTTGGACTTGCCCTCCAGGTAGAAGCGACGCGCCATGGCCGCCGCCTGCACCAGCTCCGCGGGTCCCATCCGCAGGGCTGACCGTCCCGCCGACATTGCAGACACCGCGTTCTCCTCACTGCTGTTCACACTCTCGTGTTCACACTCTCGACTCGCCGTTCATCCTGTCAGATCCGACGGCGGTTGATCAGCCTGGACGGCATCCGTTCACCGAGCTGTTCACCCAGGCTTGGCTCAGTGGCCGCACGCCCACGGGGTCGCGGCGATGACCGCGTCCGCCTGCTCACGCAGCGTGCGCACGGCGGCGGCCGGGTCGGCCGCCCCGTAGACCGCGCTGCCCGCCACGAAGACGTCCGCTCCGGCCTCCGCGCACCGCTCGATGGTGGAGGCCGAGACCCCGCCGTCTACCTGGAGCCACATCTCCAGGCCGTGCTTGGCGATCAGCTCACGGGTGCGGCGGATCTTGGGGAGCATGATGTCCAGGAAGGACTGCCCGCCGAAGCCGGGCTCGACCGTCATGATCAGCACCATGTCGAGCTCGGGGAGCAGGTCCTCGTACTGCTCGATCGGCGTCGCGGGCTTGAGCGCCATCGACGCCCGCGCCCCCTTGGCCCGGATCTCCCGCGCGAGGCGCACCGGCGCGGCGGCGGCCTCGGCGTGGAAGGTGACCGATCCGGCCCCCGCCTCGATGTACTGCGGCGCCCAGCGGTCCGGGTCCTCGATCATCAGGTGCAGGTCCAGCGGGATCTCCGTGGCCCGGCTGAGCGACTCGACGACGGGCACGCCGAGGGTCAGGTTCGGGACGAAGTGGTTGTCCATGACGTCGACGTGCAGCCAGTCGGCGCCCTCGACGGCCCGGGCCTCGTCGGCGAGGCGGGCGAAGTCGGCGGACAGGATGCTGGGATTGATCTGAGCGGCCATGCCCCAAGCGTGCCATGCCCCCGGCCCGTTCCGGCCACGGCCCCGGAAGTCCGAAGGCCCCCCGGCCCCGCCCCCGGCGGCCGCCCCTCGGCCCTGCGCCGCCGGCCGTTCCCGGTCGGGAACGGCCGGCGGCGCAGGGCTACGCCGTGCGCCGCAGCAGGGCCAGGTACATCGCGTCCGTGCCGTGCAGGTGCGGCCAGAGCTGGACGTCCGGGCCGTCGCCCAGCGCCGGTACGCCGGCCATGTACGGCCGGGCGTCGACCAGTTCGGCCGAGACCGGGGCGGCGCCCGCGCCGCGGCCCTTCAGGACGTCGTCCACGACGACCCGGGTCTCCGCGAGGTGCGGCGAGCAGGTCGCGTAGCCCACGATCCCGCCGACCCGCACCGCCGACAGCGCCTCGCGCAGCAGGGCCCGCTGGAGCGGCCCGAAGCCCTCCAGGTCCTCCGGCCGCCGCCGCCAGCGCGCCTCGGGGCGCCGCCGCAGCGCGCCCAGGCCCGTGCACGGGACGTCCATCAGGACCCGGTCGAAGGAGCCCGGCCGCCACGGCGGCCGGGTGCCGTCCGCCGCGATGACCTGGTACGGGCCCGGGTTGCCGGCCAGCGCCTTCGCCACCAGCCGCGCCCGGTGCGGCTGCTTCTCGGAGGCCAGCAGGAAGGCCCCGCGCTGCGCGGCCAGCGCCGCGAGCAGCGCCGCCTTGCCGCCCGGGCCCGCGCAGCCGTCCAGCCAGTGCGCGTCGCGCCCCTCGACCGGTACCGCGGCCAGGGCCATCGCCACCAGCTGGCTGCCCTCGTCCTGGACGCCGGCGCGGCCCTCGCGGACCGCCTCCAGGGCGCCGGGCTCGCCGCCCTCGGCCATCCGCACCGCGTACGGCGACCAGCGCCCGGGCAGCGCCGAGTCCTCGCCCACGGCCTCCAGCAGCTCCTGCGCCGTGGACCGTCCCGGCCGGGCGACCAGCGTCACCTCGGGCCGCTCGTTGTCGGCTTCGAGGAGGTCCTCGATGCCGGCCCGGCCGCCGCCCAGGGAGTCCCACAGGGCGCTGACGACCCAGCGCGGGTGCGAGTGGTAGACGGCGAGGTGCTCCTCGGCGTCGTCCTCGTACGGCGGGGCGACCCGCTCCAGCCAGCCTTCCAGGTCGTGCGCGGTGATCTTGCGGAGCACGGCGTTCACGAACTTGGCGCGCCCGTCGCCGAGCACCACCCGGGCCAGCTCCACGGTGGCCGAGACCGCCGCGTGCGGCGGGATGCGGGTGCCCAGCAGCTGGTGCGCGCCGAGCGACAGCACGTCGAGGACCGGCGGGTCCACCTCGCGCAGCGGCCGGTCGATGCACGCCTTGATGACGGCGTCGTAGGTGCCCTGGCGGCGCAGCGTCCCGTAGACCAGCTCGGTGGCCAGCGCCGCGTCCCGGGCCTGGAAGGCCTCGTCCTGGCGGGCCTTGCGCAGCAGCGGCGGCAGCACGAGGTTGGCGTACGCGTCGCGCTCGTCCACCGCCCGCAGCACGTCGAAGGCCAGCTTGCGGACGGGGTCCTTCTTGGGCCTGCGGTGCGGCCGGGCCTGCTTGGCCGGCTTGCCGCCCGCGCCCGTGGCTGCGGCGGGGTGACGGCGGGGCTGTTCGCTCACGTGAAAGGTGCTCCGGAGGTACGAGTGCTGCGCGTGCTGCGAGGACGACGGGAAGGGACCCTCAGCCTACGTCGGCGCCGCCGAGCCGCTCCCCGGGAGCGATCCGCACCCCGCGGGCCCAGTCGGCGCCGCGCATCGGCTTCTTGCCCTGCGGCTGCACCCACAGCAGCTCCACGGCGTGCGAGCCGGTGCCCACGTGGACGTTGTTCTTGGCGGGGGCCAGGACGCCCGGCTCCAGGTCGGTGCGGTCCGCGACCAGGCCGACGGAGATCAGCTTGAGCCGCTCCCCGCGGAAGACGGTCCAGGCACCCGGGGCGGGCGTGCAGCCGCGCACGACGCGGTCGGCGCGCAGGGCCGGGGCCGTCCAGTCGACGCGCGCGTCCTCCACGGTGATCTTGGGTGCGAGGGAGATCCCGTCGAGGGGCTGCGGGACGGCGCGCAGGGTGCCGTCCTCGATGCCGTCCATGGTGGCGGCGAGCAGCCCGGACCCGGCGAAGGCCAGCCGGGTCAGCAGGTCGCCGCTGGTGTCGGTGGGCCGGATCTCCTCGGTCAGGACGCCGTAGACCGGTCCGGAGTCCAGTCCCTCCTCGATCTGGAAGGTGGAGGCGCCGGTGACCTGGTCGCCGCCCATGATCGAGTGCTGGACGGGGGCGGCGCCGCGCCACGCCGGCAGCAGCGAGAAGTGGAGGTTGACCCAGCCGTGCCGGGGGATGCCGAGGGCGCTCTTGGGGATCAGCGCCCCGTACGCGACGACCGGGCAGCAGTCGGGGGCGATCTCGCGCAGCCGGGCCTGGAAGTCGGGGTCGCGGGGCCGGACGGGCTTGAGGACCTCGATCCCGGCCTCCTCGGCGCGCTCGGCGACCGGGCTGGCGACGAGGCGGCGGCCGCGGCCGGCCGGAGCGTCGGGCCGGGTGACGACGGCGGCGACCTCGTGGCGCCCGGAGGCGATCAGGGCGTCCAGGGCGGGCACGGCGACCTCGGGGGTGCCTGCGAAGACGAGCTTCACTGGGGTCCTACCTCGCTATCTCGGCTGTCAGCAGCACGTCAGTCTATGGGGCGTGCGCCCGGGGCGCGTCGTGCGGTCGGCCCGGGCGGCCGCCGTGCCGCCGTCCGGGCCCCCGGGGGCGGCGAGGGGGCGTACGCACGGCCGCGCGCCTCTCGCATATGCCGACACGCCCCCACAGCGTGACCTGGGCGCCGGGTGGAGCGTTGGTCAAGAGAGATTGACCAAAACGGGCCGCGTCGTTGAACGGTGTCTGCGGCCCGATCCGCCCTTCAGCACCGGTTCGAGAGGCTTCTTCATGGCCGACCACGCCACCCACGACGCCCAAGCCCGGGCCAGCCTGCACCTCCTGGTACGGGACATCGAGCGGGTTCGCCGGCAGGTGGATGCCCTGCGTACGCTCACCGCCCAGCTCGGCAACGTGTACCGCCCGCGCCGCTCCGGTCCCGCCACGGGCTTCGTCGTCTACGGCCGGGCGCCCGCGCCCACCGTCCGTCTCGCGCAGGAGCTGCGCGACAGCGTCGAGACGCTGGTCACCGCCGCCGTGGACTTCGACCGCTCGCTGGGCTTCTCCTGGGACGCGGTCGGCTCGGCGCTCGGCGTGACCAAGCAGGCCGTGCACCGGCGTTACGGGGCCCGGCGGGCGCAGACGGCCGAAGCCGCGGCGGAACCGCCGGCCGAGGCGGCCGCCACCACCCGGACCCTGGGCCCGCTGCCCACGGTCCCCGCGGCCCGCTCGGTCCCGCCGCAGCCGGTCCGCGAGGAGCCCCAGGCCGTGACCGGCGCCCCCCGACCCCCTGCCTTCCCGGGCCCCCGCACCGGCTGACGGACCGCCTGCTCCGCCCGCCCGCACCCCCCGGCTCCGCGGCACCCGGCCCTCGCCCGGGCGCGAGCCGCACCCCCCGGACCCGCCGCATGCCCGGCTCGATGCCCCGGACCAGGACCGGGCGTGGCCGTCGGCCAGTCCCCGGCCCGACCGGGCCGGCCGTCAGGGCCCGCCGACGGGGCCGTACCGGACCGGCGGCCCCGCGCGGGCGCGGGTCGCGGGCGTCCGGTCAGCCGATGTCCGGTGGGTCGATGCGGACCCGGACCGCGTCGGCCGCCGGGCCCCCCTTCGCCATCCGTGCGGCCTGCGCCGCCTTGAGGGCCGCGGCCAGGGCCGCGCCGCTGCCGGGCGGCACCCGCACCAGCGCCCGCTCCCCCGCCGAGGGCTCGCCCCGCCGCCCGGGCAGCGGCACCGGCCCGAGCACCTCCGCGTCGGCCGGCAGTCCCGCTCCGGCGAGGAAGGCCTGCACGGCCTCGCCCCGCCCGGCCACGGCCGCCATCCGGGACACCGGTGGGAAGCCGAGCTGGGCCCGCTCCGCGAGCTCCCGGACCGCGTGCCCCACCGGGTCCCACCGCACCAGCGCCTGGACCGGCCGCAGCGTCGGCTCCGCGACCACCACGACCTGCCCCTCCCCCCGGACCAGCGAGGCGGCCGCGATCCACCGCCGCAACGCCTCCTCCCCGGCCCGCAGGTCGGGCCGGCCCAGCATCGCCCAGCCGTCCAGGAGCAGCGCGGCGGCGTACCCGGCGCCCGCAGCGACCGGCTCCGCTCCCGGGGTGCACACCACCAGCGCCGGGCCGTCCGGCACCTCGTCCAGGACGTGGTCGCGGCCCGAGGTCCGCACCGGCACGGCGGGGAAGGCCCGCCCCAGCTCCTCGGCCGTGCGCCGGGCGCCCACGACCTGGGCCCGCAGCCGGAACGAGCCGCACTCCTCGCAGTGCCACGACGGCTCGCCGCGCCCGCACCACCCGCAGTGCAGTTCCCGCTCGTCGGCGGCCTCCAGCGGCCCGGCGCAGACCGTGCACCGGGCCGGGGTGCGGCACCGCTCGCAGGCCAGCCGGGGCACGTAGCCCCGCCGCGGCACCTGGACCAGTACGGGACCGGTCCTCAGCCCCTCCCGCACGGTCTCCCACGCCAGGCTCGGCAGCCGCGCGGCCCGCGCCGCCCCGTCGCGGGCCAGCAGCTCGTCGCCCACCGTGCGGATGCGCGGGGCGCACTCGCGCACCGTCTCCCGGCTCGCGACCAGAGGCCTGGCCCAGCCCGACTCGACGAGCTGGGCCGCTTCGACGGTGCAGCTGGTGCTCCCGGCGAGGAAGGCGCAGCCGTCGCTGACCGAGCGCAGCTCCAGCACCTCCCGTACGTGCGGGAAGGGCGCCCGGTCGTCGGCGTGGCTGGAGTCGCCGTCGTCCCAGACGGCCACGAGTCCGAGGTCCCGTACGGGTGCGAACATCGCCGCCCGGGTGCCGACGACCGCCCGTACCGAGCCCCGGCTGACGGCGAGCCACTGCCGGTAGCGCTTCTCGGGTCCCGACTCGGCGGTGAGCAGCGCGTGCCGGCCCTCCCCGAGCAGGGCGGTCAGCGACGCGTCGACCCGGGCGGCGGTCCGCCCGTCGGGCACGACGGCGAGGGCCCCGCGGCCGGAGGCGAGGGCGGCGGCCATGGCGCGGGCCAGTTCGTCGGCCCAGCCGGGGCCGGGCAGCGCGGTCCACACCGCGCGCGGGGTCCCGCCGGTGGCCAGGGCGCGCAGGAAGGCGGGCCCCGCGCCGTACCGCTCCCAGCCGCCGGGGGCGGGCGCGGCGGGCGGGGGCAGGGGCTCGGGCGAGGGCTTGGCCTCGGCGCGGGCGTTGCGCGGGGGCAGGGCGAGCTGGAGCACGTCGGCGAGGCTCCCCGCGTACCGGTCGGCGACGGCGCGGGCCAGGGCCAGCATGCCGGGACCGAGCACGACCTCGGGCGAGACCACGTGGGCCAGGGCGGCCAGCGCGCCGGGGTAGTCGGACGCGGCGCGGCGCTCGACGACGAAGCCGTCGATCAGCCCGCCGCCCTCGCGGCGGCCGCCGTGCACCTGGTGGGAGCCGGCGCCGAAACGGACCCGCACGCGGACGCCGGGCTGCGCGGCCTCGGCGAGCTCGGCGGGGACGGCGTAGTCCCAGAGCTGGTCGAGGTGGAGGACCCCCTTGTTCACCAGGACGCGCGCGACGGGCAGCTCCTCGGCGAGGGCGGCCCCGCGCCAGGTGCGTGGCTTCGCCTTGGGCGCCTTGGCCTTCGCCTCGGCGACCATCTCCCGGATCAGCGCCAGCTGCTCCGGCGGGGAATCGTTCGCGCTGCTCACACCAGCATTCTTACCAAACCGCTCGGACAGCCACGGCATGCGGACGGCCCCGGACCAGGAGGTCCGGGGCCGTCCGTCGGGCGGTCCTAGAGACCGGCGGCCGCGCGCAGGGCGTCCACGCGGTCGGTGCGCTCCCAGGTGAAGTCCGGCAGCTCACGGCCGAAGTGGCCGTAGGCGGCGGTCTGGGCGTAGATCGGGCGCAGCAGGTCCAGATCGCGGATGATCGCGGCCGGGCGGAGGTCGAAGACCTCGCCGATCGCGTCCTCGATCTTCTGGACCTCCACCTTGGCGGTGCCGAAGGTCTCGACGAACAGGCCCACCGGCTCGGCCTTGCCGATCGCGTAGGCGACCTGGACCTCACAGCGCGAGGCCAGCCCGGCGGCCACGACGTTCTTGGCGACCCAGCGCATCGCGTACGCGGCGGAGCGGTCCACCTTGGACGGGTCCTTGCCCGAGAACGCGCCGCCGCCGTGGCGGGCCATGCCGCCGTACGTGTCGATGATGATCTTGCGGCCGGTGAGGCCGGCGTCGCCCATCGGGCCGCCGATCTCGAAACGCCCGGTCGGGTTGACCAGCAGCCGGTAGCCCTCGGTGTCGAGCTTGATGCCGTCCTCGACGAGCTGGTTCAGCACGTGCTCGACGACGAACTCGCGGATGTCGGGCGCGAGCAGCGAGTCCAGGTCGATGTCGGCGGCGTGCTGCGAGGACACGACGACGGTGTCCAGGCGCACGGCCTTGTCGCCGTCGTACTCGATGGTGACCTGGGTCTTGCCGTCGGGACGCAGGTACGGGATGGTCCCGTTCTTGCGGACCTCGGACAGGCGGCGGGAGAGCCGGTGCGCCAGGTGGATCGGGAGCGGCATCAGCTCGGGGGTCTCGTCGCAGGCGTAGCCGAACATCAGGCCCTGGTCGCCGGCGCCCTGCTTGTCGAGCTCGTCCTCGTCACCCTCGACCCGCGTCTCGTAGGCGGTGTCGACGCCCTGCGCGATGTCCGGGGACTGTGCGCCGATGGACACCGACACGCCGCAGGAGGCGCCGTCGAAGCCCTTCTTCGAGGAGTCGTAGCCGATGTCGAGGATCTTCTCGCGGACGAGCTGCGCGATCGGGGCGTAGGCCTTCGTCGTCACCTCTCCCGCGATGTGCACGAGACCGGTGGTGATGAGGGTCTCCACGGCCACACGCGAGGTCGGGTCCTCGGTGAGGAGCGCGTCGAGGATCGTGTCGCTGATCTGGTCAGCGATCTTGTCGGGGTGGCCCTCGGTGACGGACTCCGAGGTGAACAGGCGGCGGGACACATCGCTCCCTGGGGTTGCAGCGGCTGCTGGCTGATCATTGGGCGGAACCACATCGGGGGCTGCGCCCGATCACGTTCCGAATGCAGTTTATCGGTCGCCACCGTACGCGGGACCACCCGTCTCGCCCTATGGGAGTCGTGTGACCTGCGGCACTCCATTCTGTCGCACGGACGGGGCGAGGAGAAGGGATCGGGTCAGGCGCGTCGGGGAGCCAGCCGCGGGACCACCTGGTCCCAGATCACCTCGGCCAGCGCTTCCTTGGGCCCGTGGGGCACCTGCACCTCGGAGCCATCGGAGGCCAGGACCACCGCCTCGTTCTCCTCGGAACCGAAGGTCTTGGCCTCGCCGACCTCGTTGACCACCAGCAGGTCGCAGCCCTTGCGGTGCAGCTTGGCCCGGCCGTTGGCGAGCACGTCGTCGGTCTCGGCGGCGAAGCCGACGACGACCTGGCCCTCCCTGGACCGTTCGGCGGACACCTCCGCGAGGATGTCGGGGTTGCGGACGAGCGCCACCGGCGCGGGCTCCTCCCCGTCCTTCTTCTTGATCTTCCCGTCCGCGTACGCGGCGGGGCGGAAGTCGGCCACGGCCGCGGCCATCACCACGGCGTCCGCGTCGGCGGCGGCCTTGAGCACGGCCTCCCGCAGCTGCAGGGCCGTCCCCACCCGGACGACGTCCGCTCCGGCGGGGTCGGCCAGCGCGGTGTTGGCCGCCACCAGGGTGACCCGGGCCCCGCGCGCGACGGCCGTACGGGCCAGGGCGTAGCCCTGCTTGCCGGAGGAGCGGTTGCCCAGGAACCGCACCGGGTCCAGGGGCTCCCGGGTGCCCCCGGCGCTGACCACCACGTGCCGCCCGGCGAGGTCCGCCTCGGGCGCGGCCCCGCGGGCCAGCACCCGGCGGCAGACCTCGAAGATCTCCTCGGGGTCGGGCAGCCGCCCCTTGCCGGTGTCCTTTCCGGTGAGCCGGCCGACGGCGGGCTCGATGACGACGGCGCCGCGCCGGCGCAGGGTGGCGACGTTCTCCTGCGTGGCGGGGTGCTCCCACATCTCGGTGTGCATCGCGGGCGCGAAGACCACCGGGCAGCGGGCGGTGAGCAGGGTGTTGGTGAGCAGGTCGTCGGCCAGGCCGTGGGCGGCCTTGGCGAGCAGGTCGGCGGTGGCCGGGGCGACGACGACGAGGTCGGCGGACTGTCCGATCCGCACGTGCGGGACCTCGTGGACGCTCTCCCAGACCTCGGTGGAGGCCGGGTTCCCGGACAGGGCGGACCAGGTGGCCTCGCCGACGAAGTGCAGGGAGGCCGCCGTCGGCACCACCCGCACCTCGTGTCCTGATTCGGTCAGCCTGCGCAGCAGCTCGCACGCCTTGTAGGCGGCGATGCCGCCGCTGACCCCCAGTACGACCTTCGGCTTGCCCACCGTGCACTCCCCTTCGCCTCGTCCGGCGCCTTCGGCGCTGATCACCGTACCCGCCCATGACACACCACAGGCCCGGCAGAGGTGCTGCCGGGCCTGTGGTGAAAGGAACTCTCGGTGCCTACTGGGCCGGGGCCTCGATGGCCTCGGAGGTCAGCAGACCCGCGTTGATCTCGCGCAGCGCGATCGAAAGCGGCTTCTCGTGGACGTGGGTGTCCACCAGCGGGCCGACGTACTCCAGCAGGCCCTCACCGAGCTGCGAGTAGTACGCGTTGATCTGGCGCGCCCGCTTGGCCGCGTAGATGACGAGGCTGTACTTCGAGTCCGTGGCCTCGAGCAGCTCGTCGATCGGCGGGTTGATGATGCCCTCGGGCGCCGTCATGGAAGAGGACACGCTCTACCTTCCGAAGATGGGTGAAAGATCAAACATTCATCGATCGATTCGAGAACATCGATCAACTATCAGACAACTTCCATCAAGGCTAGCAGCTCGCGGGCCACGTCCTCGACGGAGGTGTTGACCAGGGTGGTGTCGAACTCGGATTCGGCAGCCAGTTCGATCGTGGCGGCCGCGAGGCGGCGCTCGATGACCTCGGCCGATTCGGTGCCCCGGCCGGTGAGCCGGCGGACCAGCTCGTCCCAGCTCGGCGGGGCGAGGAAGACCAGCAGCGCCTCGGGCATGGACTCGCGGACCAGCCGGGCGCCCTGGAGGTCGATCTCCAGCAGGACCGGCTCGCCGTTCTCCAGGCGCTCCAGCACCGCGCCGCGCGGTGTGCCGTAGCGGTTGCCCGCGAACTCGGCCCACTCCAGCAGCTCGCCGTTGGCGATCAGCTTGTCGAACTCGTCGTCGTTGACGAAGAAGTAGTGGACCCCGTGTCGCTCACCGGGCCGCGGCTTGCGGGTGGTGGCCGACACCGAGAGCCAGACCTCGGGGTGGACTTTGCGCATATGCGCGACGACCGTGCTCTTGCCGACCCCTGAGGGGCCGGAGAGCACGGTCAGCCGCGGACGAACCTCTGCTGCCATAGAGCGATTATCCAGCTTCTCGGGACTGCCTGAGAACGCCGGACGCACTTCGGGCAACACGTCAGCCGGCAGGGGTGCCGAACTCACGCTCCAGAGAGGCGATCTGGTTGGAGCCGAGACCTCGGACACGCCGGGACTCGGAGATGCCGAGACGCTCCATGATCTGCTTGGCGCGCACCTTGCCCACGCCAGGCAGGGACTCCAGCAGGGCGGAGACCTTCATCTTGCCGATGACGTCGTTCTCCTGGCCCGTCTTGATGACCTCCTGGAGGGAGGCGCCGGAGTGCTTGAGTCGATTCTTCACCTCGGCCCGCTCCCGGCGAGCCGCGGCGGCCTTTTCGAGCGCGGCTGCGCGCTGTTCAGGGGTAAGGGGCGGAAGAGCCACGCCTACGTCACCTCGGATGTCGAACTGTCGGATACGGACCGGTGGGCTGCCCGAAGGCACCACACCAGGCGAGCTCCCGAACAGCGGTGGAACTGCTTCGCTGCGCGTTCACTCTGGTCGGAGACTAGCGGCCAGGACCGCTCCAGTCAGCGAGAACGGACGAAAAGTCCTGGTCAGCCTCCACCGAACCGTGTATTACGGACAAACTACCCCGGTTTTGTCCGATGAAGAGCGTTCGAATTTCGTCAGGTCGTGCGAGGCGCGCGTCCGACGGGCTCCGCCGAGGCCCCCGCGGGACCTCCGCGCGGTGCCGGCGAGGGCGGATCCGGACCCGGGTGCGGCCGCGCCGCCCCCGGGTCCGGCCCGCACGCCCTACGCCGCGACGGCCGTGCGGACCTCGTCCGCGAACCGCTCCGCCGAGGCGCGCAGCGCCGCGGTGTCCGGACCGTGGCGCAGGACGCCGCGCGAGACGTTCGGGACGACGTTGCGCACGGCCGCGCCGAAGACCCGCGGGAGGTCGGCGGCGGTCGCGCCCTGCGCGCCGATGCCGGGGGCCAGCAGCGGCCCGTTGATGTCCAGGTCGAAGGAGGACAGGTCGCCGAGGGTGGCGCCGACGACCGCGCCGAAGGAGCCCATCGGGTCGGCGCCCGCGTTCTCGGCGGCCAGGTGGGCGAGCATCGTCGCGCCGACGGTGCGGCCGTCCCCGCGGACCGCCCGCTGGACCTCGGCGCCCTCGGGGTTGGAGGTCAGCGCCAGGACGAACAGGCCGGCGCCCGAGGCCCGGGCCAGTTCGACCGCCGGCGCCAGCGAGCCGTAGCCGAGATACGGGGAGACCGTCAGCGCGTCCGAGAACAGCGGCGAGGCCGGGTCCAGGAAGGCCGAGGCGTACGCGGCCATGGTGGAGCCGATGTCGCCCCGCTTGGCGTCCATCACCACCAGCGTGCCCGCCGCCCGCGCGTCCGCCACGGTCCGCTCCAGCACCGCGACCCCGCGCGAGCCGAACCGCTCGAAGAAGGCCGCCTGCGGCTTGAAGACCGCCACGGAGTCGGCCAGCGCCTCGACGACGGTGCGGGAGAAGGCCTCCAGCCCCGCGATGTCGTCGGCCAGGCCCCAGGAGTCCAGCAGGGCCGCGTGCGGGTCGATGCCGACGCACAGCGGGCCGCGGGCGTCCATGGCCGCCCGCAGGCGGGCGCCGAAGGGGGTCGCGGAAGGGCTCACGGGGGTCACGGGGCTCACAGCGCGGCCTTTCGGGTCTCGGCGCCCACCGCGTCGGCGAGCGTCGCGTACGGGCTGTTGGCCAGGCGCGCGGCCAGGCCCTTGTGGACGGCGCGGGCGTAGAACGGGCCCTCGTAGATGAAGGCGCTGTAGCCCTGGATCAGGGTGGCGCCCGCCAGGATGCGCTGCCAGGCGTCCTCGGCGTCCTCGATGCCCCCGACGCCCACCAGGACCAGGCGGTCCCCCACACGGGCGTACAGGCGGCGCAGGACCTCCAGGGAGCGCTCCTTGACGGGGGCGCCGGACAGGCCGCCGGTCTCGGCGACCAGGGAGGGCGCCGACCGCAGTCCGAGTCCCTCGCGCGCGATGGTGGTGTTCGTGGCGATGATGCCGTCCAGGCCGAGCTCCAGCGCCAGGTCGGCGACCGCGTCCACGTCCTCGTCGGCGAGGTCGGGGGCGATCTTGACGAGGAGCGGGACCCGGCGGCCGGTGACGGACCGGTCGGCGGCCTCGCGCACGGCCGACAGCAGCGGCCGCAAGGATTCGGTGGCCTGGAGGTTGCGCAGGCCGGGGGTGTTGGGCGAGGAGACGTTGACGACGAGGTAGTCGGCGTGGCGGGCCAGGCGCTCGGTGGAGGCCACGTAGTCCGCGACGGCCTCCTCCTCGGGGACGGCCTTGGTCTTGCCGATGTTGACGCCGACGACGGTCCGGAAGACCGGCGTACGGGCCGCCAGGCGGGCCGCGACGGCCGCCGAGCCCTCGTTGTTGAAGCCCATGCGGTTGATCAGCGCGCGGTCCGGGACCAGACGGAAGAGCCGCTTCCTGGGGTTGCCCGGCTGCGCCCGCGCGGTGACCGTGCCGATCTCGACGTGGTCGAAGCCGAGCATGGACATGCCGTCGATGGCGACGGCGTTCTTGTCGAAGCCGGCCGCGAGCCCGAAGGGGCCGTGCATCCGCAGGCCCAGCGCCTCGGTGCGCAGCGCCGCGTGGCGCGGTGCGAGCCAGGCCGCGAGGAAGGTCCGCAGGACGGGGACGCGGGCGGCGAGGCGGATCCAGCGGAAGGCCAGGTGGTGGGCCTGCTCGGGGTCCATCCGCTTGAAGACCAGGCGGAAGAAGAGTTTGTACATCGCGGGGAGGTCCTTCTGCGCTCATGAAGAGGGGGACACCCGTCGCCTCGGCGATCCCGGTGTCCCCCTCCCCTGTACGGGCTGCTAGTCGCGGGCTGCGGTCAAGTGCTCCGCGTGCTCCTGGAGCGAGCGGACGCCCACGTCGCCGTGGCCGAGCGCCTCGATGCCCTGCACGGCCGCGGCCAGCGCCTGCACCGTGGTGAGGCACGGGACGCTGCGGGCGACCGCGGCCGTACGGATCTCGTAGCCGTCGAGGCGGCCGCCGGTGCCGTACGGGGTGTTGACGATCAGGTCGACCTGGCCGTCGTGGATCAGCTGGACGATGTTCTTCTCGCCGTTGGGGCCCTCGCCCTCGCTGAGCTTGCGCACCACGGTGGCGTTGATGCCGTTGCGGCGCAGCACCTCGGCGGTGCCCGAGGTGGCCATCAGCTCGAAGCCGTGGGCGACCAGCTCGCGGGCCGGGAAGATCATCGAGCGCTTGTCGCGGTTGGCGACGGAGATGAACGCGCGGCCCTTGGTGGGCAGCGGACCGTAGGCGCCGGCCTGCGACTTGGCGTACGCCGTGCCGAAGACCGAGTCGATGCCCATGACCTCGCCGGTGGAGCGCATCTCCGGGCCGAGGACGGTGTCGACGCCGCGGCCGTGGATGTCGCGGAAGCGCGACCACGGCATGACGGCCTCCTTGACGGAGATCGGCGCGTCGAGCGGCAGGGTGCCGCCGTCGCCGTTCTTCGGGAGCAGGCCCTCCTCGCGGAGCTCGGCGATGGTGGTGCCGAGCGAGATGCGGGCGGCGGCCTTCGCGAGCGGGACGGCGGTCGCCTTCGAGGTGAAGGGGACGGTGCGGGAGGCGCGCGGGTTGGCCTCCAGGACGTAGAGGATGTCGCCGGCCAGCGCGAACTGGATGTTGATCAGTCCGCGGACGCCGACGCCCTTGGCGATGGCCTCGGTGGAGGTCCGCAGGCGCTTGATGTCGTAGCCGCCGAGGGTGATCGGGGGCAGCGCGCAGGCGGAGTCGCCGGAGTGGATGCCGGCTTCCTCGATGTGCTCCATGACGCCGCCGAGGTAGAGCTCGTGGCCGTCGTAGAGCGCGTCGACGTCGATCTCGATCGCGTCGTCGAGGAAGCGGTCGACCAGCACGGGGCGGGTCGGGGAGATCTCGGTGGACTCGGCGATGTACGACTCCAGGCGGGTCTCGTCGTAGACGATCTCCATGCCGCGGCCGCCGAGCACGTAGGACGGGCGCACCAGGACCGGGTAGCCGATCTCGTCGGCGATGGCCTTGGCACCGGGGAAGGTGGTGGCGGTGCCGTGCTTGGGCGCGGGCAGGCCGGCGTCGGCGAGGACCTGGCCGAAGGCGCCGCGGTCCTCGGCGGCGTGGATGGCCTCCGGGGAGGTGCCGACGACGGGGACGCCGTTGTCCTTGAGCGCCTGGGCGAGACCGAGGGGGGTCTGGCCGCCGAGCTGGACGATGACGCCGGCGATGGGGCCGGCCAGCGACTCGGCGTGGACGATCTCCAGCACGTCTTCGAGCGTCAGCGGCTCGAAGTACAGGCGGTCGGAGGTGTCGTAGTCCGTGGAGACGGTCTCGGGGTTGCAGTTGACCATCACGGTCTCGTACCCGGCGTCGTGCAGCGCGAAGGAGGCGTGGACGCAGGAGTAGTCGAACTCGATGCCCTGGCCGATGCGGTTCGGGCCGGAGCCCAGGATGATCACCGCGGGCTTGGTGCGGGGCGCGACCTCGGACTCCTCGTCGTACGAGGAGTAGAAGTACGGGGTCTTGGCGGCGAACTCGGCGGCGCAGGTGTCGACCGTCTTGTAGACCGGGCGGACGCCCAGCGCGTGGCGGACCTCGCGCACGACGTCCTCGCGCAGGCCGCGGATGTCGGCGATCTGGGCGTCGGAGAAGCCGTGGCGCTTGGCCTCGGCGAGCAGCGCGGGGTGGAGCTTCTCGGCTGCGGCGAGCTCGTCCGCGATCTCCTTGATGAGGAAGAGCTGGTCGACGAACCAGGGGTCGATCCTCGTGTACGCGAAGACCTCCTCCTGGGTGGCGCCGGCGCGGATGGCCTGCATGACGGTGTTGATGCGGCCGTCGGTGGGGCGGACCGCGGTGGCGAGCAGTTCCTCCTTGTCGCCGACGGGGCCGACGAAGGTGAACTGGGAGCCCTTCTTCTCCAGGGAGCGCAGGGCCTTCTGGAGGGCCTCGGTGAAGTTGCGGCCGATGGCCATGGCCTCGCCGACCGACTTCATGGTGGTGGTGAGGGTGGCGTCGGCGGCCGGGAACTTCTCGAAGGCGAAGCGCGGGGCCTTGACGACGACGTAGTCGAGGGACGGCTCGAAGGAGGCCGGCGTCTTCTCGGTGATGTCGTTGGGGACCTCGTCGAGGGTGTAGCCGATGGCCAGCTTGGCGGCGATCTTGGCGATCGGGAAGCCGGTGGCCTTCGACGCGAGGGCCGAGGAGCGCGAGACGCGCGGGTTCATCTCGATGACGATGACGCGGCCGTCGGCCGGGTCGATCGCGAACTGGATGTTGCAGCCGCCGGTGTCGACGCCGACCTCGCGGATGATCGCGATGCCGATGTCGCGCAGCCGCTGGTACTCGCGGTCGGTGAGCGTCATCGCGGGGGCGACGGTGATCGAGTCGCCGGTGTGGACGCCCATCGGGTCGAAGTTCTCGATGGAGCAGACGACGACCACGTTGTCCTTGGTGTCGCGCATCAGCTCCAGCTCGTACTCCTTCCAGCCGAGGATGGACTCCTCCAGGAGCACCTCGGTGGTCGGGGAGAGCGTGAGGCCCTGGCCGGCGATGCGGCGCAGCTCGTCCTCGTCGTGGGCGAAGCCGGAGCCGGCGCCGCCCATGGTGAAGGACGGGCGCACGACGACGGGGTAGCCGCCGAGGGTCTCGACGCCGTTGATGACGTCGTCCATCGTGTGGCAGATCACCGAGCGGGCGGACTCGCCGTGGCCGATCTTGGCGTGGACGGCCTCGACGACGCCCTTGAAGAGCTCGCGGTCCTCGCCCTTGTTGATGGCCTCGACGTTCGCGCCGATGAGCTCGACGCCGTACTTCTCCAGTACGCCCTGCTCGTGCATGGAGATCGCGGTGTTCAGCGCGGTCTGGCCGCCGAGGGTGGGCAGGAGCGCGTCGGGGCGCTCCTTCGCGATGATCTTCTCGACGAACTCGGGGGTGATCGGCTCGACGTACGTGGCGTCGGCGATCTCCGGGTCGGTCATGATCGTCGCGGGGTTGGAGTTGACCAGGATGACCCGCAGGCCCTCGGCCTTGAGGATGCGGCAGGCCTGGGTGCCGGAGTAGTCGAACTCGGCGGCCTGGCCGATGACGATCGGGCCGGAGCCGATGACCAGGACGGACTGGATATCGGTGCGCTTAGGCACGCTCGGCCTCCATCTGGGCGGTTTCCATCAAAGACGTGAAGCGGTCGAAGAGGTACGCGGCGTCGTGCGGGCCGGCGGCCGCCTCGGGGTGGTACTGGACGGAGAAGGCCGGCTGGTCGAGCAGCTGGAGGCCCTCGACGACCTGGTCGTTCAGGCAGACGTGGGAGACCTCGGCGCGGCCGTAGGCCGTGTCGGAGACCTTGTCGAGGGGCGCGTCGACGGCGAAGCCGTGGTTGTGCGCGGTGATCTCGACCTTGCCGGTGGTGCGGTCCTGCACCGGCTGGTTGATGCCGCGGTGGCCGTACTTCAGCTTGTACGTGCCGAAGCCGAGCGCGCGGCCCAGGATCTGGTTGCCGAAGCAGATGCCGAAGAGCGGGGTGCGCCGTTCCAGGACGCCCTGCATGACGGCGACGGGGCCGTCGGCGGTGGCGGGGTCGCCGGGGCCGTTGGAGAAGAACACGCCGTCCGGCTCGACCGCGTACACGTCCTCGACGGTGGCGGTGGCGGGCAGCACGTGCACCTCGATGCCGCGCTCGGCCATCCGGTGCGGGGTCATGCCCTTGATGCCGAGGTCGACGGCGGCCACGGTGAAGCGCTTCTCGCCGATCGCGGGGACGACGTACGCCTCCTTGGTGGCGACCTCGGCGGCGAGGTCGGCGCCCTTCATCTGCGGAGCGGCCTGGACCCGGGCGAGCAGGGCCTCGTCGCGCACGCCGGTCCAGGTGTCGCCCGAGAAGATGCCGACCCGCATGGCACCGCGCTCGCGCAGGTGGCGGGTGAGGGCGCGGGTGTCGATGCCGGAGATCCCGACGACGCCCTGCCGGACGAGCTCCTCGTCCAGCGAGCGCCGGGAGCGCCAGTTGGACGGCACCCGGGCGGGGTCGCGCACGACGTACCCGGCGACCCAGATGCGGGAGGATTCGGGGTCCTCGTCGTTGACCCCGGTGTTGCCCACGTGCGGGGCGGTCATCACGACGACCTGCCGGTGGTACGACGGGTCGGTGAGGGTCTCCTGGTAGCCGGTCATGCCGGTGGAGAACACGGCCTCGCCGAAGGTCTCCCCCACAGCGCCGTAGGCACGGCCGCGGAAGATGCGGCCGTCCTCCAGGACGAGTACGGCGGGAGCTTTGGCTGCTCCCCTGGTGGAGGTCGTCATCGTTCGGCGCCTTCCGTCGTGATGGATTGGTTCATGAGATTGACGGCTTCGACCCAGGCGGCGTGTTCGGCCGCGCGGTCGGAGCGGAATCCGGAGTCGATCAGCTTGTCGCCGTGCGCCCAGGTGACGACGAGGAGACCGCCCTCGGTGAGTACCTTGCCCGCGATCCCCTTGTCGAGGCGGGCGCCGCGCAGCTGCGCGGCCGGTACGAAGAAGTCGGTGGCACCCGGTCGGACCACGTCCAGGCCCGCGTCGGTGAGCGTGAGCTCGACCCGGCTGCGGACGCCCAGGCCGTGGGCGACGATCCGGTCGAGCCACTGCCCGGCGGTGGTGGACCCGTGGTACCGGCCGGTCAGGGCCAGCCGGTGCTCGGGGAGGCCGTCGGGGGCGGCGGGCAGCTCCGGCAGGTCGTTCTGCAGGGCGCCGCGCCATTTCCAGCCCTGGCGCATGAGCCAGTACACGAACGCGATGAAGACGAGGAGCCCGACGACCCAGGCGATGCGTTCGCCCCAGTCCGTCACCTCCGCCGACCGTCGTTCGGCGGCCTCTGCGGCCAGTTGGATTACTGCAGGTGTCACGCCAGCGTCCCGTCCACGACCGTTGCCCGGCCCCGCAGGAAGGTGTGTGTGACGCGTCCCGGCAGCTCGCGACCCTCGTAGGGCGTGTTGCGGCTGCGGGAGGCGAACTGTGCGGGGTCCACGACACCACGGTACGAGGTATCCACCAAGGTCAGGTTCGCGGGTTCACCTGCCGAGACGGGACGGCCGTGGTTCTCCAGGCCGCCGATGCGCGCCGGGGCGAAGGACATCCGCTCCGCGACGCCGGCCCAGTCGAGCAGTCCGGTCTCCACCATCGTCTGCTGGACGACGGACAGGGCGGTCTCCAGCCCCACCATGCCCATGGCGGCGGCGGCCCACTCGCAGTCCTTGTCCTCGTGCGGGTGCGGGGCGTGGTCGGTGGCGACGATGTCGATCGTGCCGTCGGCGAGCGCCTCGCGCAGGGCCAGCACGTCGCGCTCGGTGCGCAGCGGCGGGTTGACCTTGTAGACGGCGTTGTACGAGCGCACGAGCTCCTCGGTGAGCAGGAGGTGGTGCGGGGTGACCTCGGCGGTGACGTCGATGCCGCGGGACTTGGCCCAGCGGACGATCTCGACGGAGCCGGCGGTGGAGAGGTGGCAGATGTGGACGCGGGAGCCGACGTGCTCGGCGAGCAGGACGTCGCGGGCGATGACCGACTCCTCGGCGACGGCCGGCCAGCCGCCCAGGCCGAGCTCGGCGGAGACGACGCCCTCGTTCATCTGGGCGCCCTCGGTCAGGCGGGGCTCCTGGGCGTGCTGGGCGACGACGCCGCCGAAGGCCTTCACGTACTCCAGGGCGCGGCGCATGATCACGGCGTCGTCCACGCACTTGCCGTCGTCGGAGAAGACGGTGACGCGGGCGGCGGAGTCGTGCATGGCGCCGAGCTCGGCGAGCTGCTTGCCCTCCAGGCCGACGGTGACGGCGCCGATGGGCTGCACGTCGCAGTAGCCGGATTCCCTGCCCAGGCGCCAGACCTGTTCGACGACGCCGGCGGTGTCGGCGACCGGGAAGGTGTTCGCCATGGCGAAGACGGCGGTGTAGCCGCCGGCGGCGGCGGCGCGGGTGCCGGTGAGGACGGTCTCGGAGTCCTCGCGGCCAGGCTCGCGCAGGTGGGTGTGCAGGTCGACGAGGCCGGGGAGGAGGACCTGCCCCCGGGCCTCGATGACGGTCGCGTCGCCGGCCTGGAGGTCGGTGCCGACCTCGGCGATGGTCTCGCCGTCGATCAGGACGTCCTGCGCCTCGCCGCCGAGCACCTTCGCACCACGGATCAGGATCTTGCTCATCGTTACTTGCTCTCCTCGGTGCGGGCGGCGGGGGTGGTGGTGACGGCGGGCTCGGAGCCTCCGAGCAGCAGGTACAGGACGGCCATCCGGGTGGAGACGCCGTTGGCGACCTGCTCGACGGCCGTGCAGCGGTCGGAGTCGGCGACCTGGGCGGTGATCTCCATGCCGCGGTTCATCGGGCCGGGGTGCATCACGATGGCGTGCTCGGGCATCTTCGCCATGCGGTCGCCGTCGAGCCCGTAGCGGCGGGAGTACTCGCGCTCGGTCGGGAAGAAGGCGGCGTTCATGCGTTCGCGCTGCACGCGCAGCATCATGACGGCGTCGGACTGCGGCAGCACCCGGTCGAGGTCGTAGGAGACCTCGCACGGCCAGCTCTCGACGCCGATCGGCACGAGCGTGGGCGGGGCGACCACGGTGACCTGCGCGCCGAGCGTGTGCAGCAGCTGCACGTTGGAGCGGGCGACGCGGCTGTGCAGGACGTCGCCGACGATGGTGATGCGGCGGCCGTCGAGGTCCTTGCCGAGGCCGGCGTCGCGGCCGACGAGGCGGCGGCGCATGGTGAAGGCGTCCAGCAGGGCCTGGGTGGGGTGCTCGTGGGTGCCGTCGCCGGCGTTGACCACGGCGGAGTCGATCCAGCCGGAGGTCGCGAGCCGGTAGGGGGCGCCGGAGGCGTGGTGGCGGATGACCACCGCGTCGGCGCCCATGGCCTCCAGGGTCAGCGCGGTGTCCTTCAGGGATTCGCCCTTGGAAACGGAGGAGCCCTTGGCGGAGAAGTTGATGACGTCGGCGGAGAGGCGCTTGGCGGCCGCCTCGAAGGAGATCCGGGTGCGGGTCGAGTCCTCGAAGAAGAGGTTGACGACGGTGAGGCCGCGCAGGGTGGGCAGCTTCTTGATCGGCCGGTCCGCGACGCGGGCCATCTCCTCGGCGGTGTCGAGGATCAGGACGGCGTCGTCGCGCGTGAGATCGGCGGCCGAGATGAGGTGGCGCTTCATCTGGATGGCTCCGTAGGTCGGGAGGGCGGGCAGGCCGACGGCATGCCGGGTGCGGGCGGGGCAGGGCGGACTGCGGCGCGGACCCCGCGGGGACCCGTGCCGGCGGTGCGGGCTACTGCCCGGCCGTCCCGGGGGTCCGCTGGCCGAGCAGCACGGCGTCTCGGCCGTCCTCCTCCTGGAGCAGGACCCGGACGGTCTCCCGGAGCGACGTCGGGAGGTTCTTGCCGACGTAGTCGGCGCGGATCGGCAGTTCGCGGTGGCCGCGGTCGACGAGGACGGCGAGCTGGACGGCCCGGGGGCGGCCGAGGTCGCCGAGGGCGTCGAGGGCGGCGCGGATGGTGCGGCCGGAGAAGAGCACGTCGTCGACGAGGACGACGAGGCGGCCGTCGAGGTCGTCCCCCGGGATCTCGGTCCGGCCGATGGCGCGGGCCGGCTTCATCCGGAGGTCGTCGCGGTACATGGTGATGTCGAGGGAGCCGACCGGGATCTTCGTACCGGTGATCTCTTCGAGCTTGGCGGCCAGCCGGCGGGCGAGGAACACGCCGCGGGTGGGGATGCCGAGGAGCACCACGTCGTCGGCGCCCTTGGCGCGTTCGACGATCTCGTGGGCGATGCGGGTCAGGACCCGGGCGATGTCCTGCGCCTCCAGTACGGGGCGCGCCGCGTCGGTCCGGCCCGGCTCGGAGCCGTTTCGGGCGTCGTTCTGAGTGTCCATGAAAAGGACCTCCTTCTCCGCCTCACGGGACGGACCTTAAAGGACGTCTGATGTACGTCTCACACGGTACCAGGGTGCCGGCGGAGGCCCGCCACCGGGCCGGCGCCGGGGCTCGCGCAGGGGGCGGCGGAGGGTCGCCGGGAGGGGGCCTGGGCAACCGTTCGGCTTGACGCATCCAAGTAACGCTGCGTAACCTCACAGTGAGTTACCAGCCGCGCGGCGGAGCCGCACGTTGTCCATGTCGTCACAGCGTCACAGCGTCCGGGAGCGTTATGTCCAGCGAATACGCCAAACAGCTCGGGGCCAAGCTCCGCGCCATCCGCACCCAGCAGGGCCTCTCCCTCCACGGTGTCGAGGAGAAGTCCCAGGGCCGTTGGAAGGCCGTCGTGGTCGGTTCCTACGAGCGCGGGGACCGCGCCGTGACCGTCCAGCGCCTTGCCGAGCTGGCGGACTTCTACGGGGTGCCGGTGCAGGAGCTGCTGCCGGGCACGACCCCCGGCGGAGCGGCCGAGCCGCCGCCGAAGCTGCGCCTCGACCTGGAGCGCCTGGCGGGCGTGCCCGCCGAGAAGGCCGGCCCGCTCCAGCGGTACGCGGCGACCATCCAGAGCCAGCGAGGCGACTACAACGGCAAGGTGCTGTCGATCCGCCAGGACGACCTGCGCACTCTCGCCGTCATCTACGACCAGTCGCCCTCGGTCCTGACCGAGCAGCTGATCAGCTGGGGCGTGCTGGACGCGGACGCCCGGCGCGCCGTGGCCCACGAGGACGCCTGAGTCCTCGGGCCCGGGCCCAGCAGAAACGTTTACCGGTGGGTGGCCGGGACCTCGTAAGGGGTCCCGGCCACCCACCGGTTTTTCGTGCTCCCGGGGGTCCGCCGGGGCCGCGGCAGCCGGAAGGGCCCGCAACGCGCTGCGTTGCGGGCCCTTCCGGAAGGACGCGGAGCCGGTGGGTGCGCGGTCAGCTCTCGCTGCGGCGCAGGTTCGGCTTCAGCTCCTTGAACCGGGCGAGCAGCCCGTTCACGAACGAGGGGGACTCGTCCGTCGAGAACTCCTTGGCCAGCTGGACGGCCTCGTCGATGGCCACGGCGTCCGGGGTGTCGTCCACCCAGATCAGCTCGTAGGCACCGAGCCGCAGGATGTTGCGGTCCGCGACCGGCATGCGGTCGAGTTCCCAGTCCACGGCGTAGGTGACGATCAGGTCGTCGATGCGGTTCACCTTGTCGGCGTAACCCTCGACGAGATCCATCGTGAAGTCGCTGACCGGCGGCTGCCGGTCGTCCGACCGCGAGTGGCGGATCCAGTCCGCGAGGACCTCGCGCACGGGCACGCCGCGCTGGTCGGCCTCGAACAGGATCTGGAAGGCGCGCTTGCGCGCATTGCTCCGAGCAGCCACGGGTTAGTTGCCGCTCTTCCGGCCGAGGTAGTCGCTGGTGCGGGTGTCGACCTTGACCGTCTCGCCGGTGGTGACGAACAGCGGCACCTGGATCTCGTAACCGGTCTCCAGGGTGGCGGGCTTGGTGCCACCGGTGGAGCGGTCGCCCTGGACGCCCGGGTCGGTGTGCTCGATCTTGAGCTCGACCGCGGCCGGGAGCTCGACGTAGAGCACCTCGCCCTCGTGCTGGGCGACGGAGGCGGTGAAGCCCTCGATGAGGAAGTTGGCGGCGTCGCCGACGGCCTTGCGGTCGACCATGAGCTGGTCGAAGGTGCTCATGTCCATGAAGACGAAGTAGTCGCCGTCCATGTACGAGAACTGCATGTCACGGCGGTCGATGGTGGCCGTCTCGACCTTGGTGCCGGCGTTGAACGTCTTGTCGACGACCTTGCCGGACATGACGCTCTTCAGCTTGGTACGCACGAAGGCCGGGCCCTTGCCGGGCTTGACGTGCTGGAACTCGACGACGGACCAGAGCTGGCCCCCGTCGAGCTTCAGCACCATGCCGTTCTTGAGGTCGTTCGTGGAAGCCACGGTTGCGGAATCTCCTGCACTGGAAGACCACGGGTGCGCGCACAGTCCGGCGGCCGGACTAGAGCGCGAGCAGCTCCTTGGTCGTAATGGTGAGTAGCTCGGGACCGCCGTCCGCCTCGGGGCGCACGACGAGCGTGTCATCGATCCGGACACCGCCCCGGCCCGGGAGGTGAACCCCCGGTTCGACGGTGACCGGCACGCAAGCGTCCAGTTTACCCATGGCCGTAGGTGCAAGCTGCGGGTCCTCGTCGATTTCGAGACCCACCCCGTGCCCGGTCGACGGCGCGAGCGCCTCGCCGTGGCCCGCCGAGTCCAGCACCGAGCGGGCCGCATGATCCACGTCACGGTAGGCGGCCCCCGGCAGCAGGGCCTCCCGTCCGGCCCGCTGAGCGGCGAAGACGAGGTCGTAGAGCTGGATCTGCCAGTCCGCGGGCGTGGTCCCGATGACGAAGGTGCGGCCGATCTCGCACCGGTAGCCGCGGTAGTTCGCGCCGAGGCTGACGGTCAGGAAGTCGCCCTCCTCCACCCGCCGGTCCGACGGCCGGTGACGGGAACGGCCGGAGTGGGGGCCGGTGCCGACGGAGGTGGGGAAGGCGGGGCCGTCGGCGCCGTGGTCGACGAGCCGGCGCTCCAGCTCCAGGGCCAGGTGGCGTTCGGTGCGGCCGACGAGGATGGACTCCAGCAGCTCCCCGAGGGCCTGGTCGGCGATCTCGGCGGCGATCCGCAGGCAGGCGATCTCCTGTTCGTCCTTGACCAGGCGCTGCTGTTCGACCGCCGAACCCAGGTCGGCCAGGCGCAGGGCGGGGGCCACCGAGCGCAGCGCGCGGTGCCGGCCGACGGTCAGGTGGTGCTCCTCCACCGCCAGCGAGTCCGCGCGCACCGCGGCCGCCATGTCGGCGGCCGCGACGGCCGGGTCGCTGCCGGGGGCGGGCAGGACGGAGATCCGCAGCCCGTCGTCGAGGCGGCCTTCGTCGGCTTCGCCCGTGGGGGCGCCGGTGCAGAACAGCACGTCCTCGGCGGGGCCGACGAGCAGGACGGCGCCCAGCGGGGACGCACCGGACAGGTAGCGGACGTTCGCCGGCCGCGAGATCAGCGCGGCGGCGTTGCCCGCTGCGGCGCAGCGGTCGCGGAGCAGGTCCCGGCGGGCGGCGTACACGTCTGACATGTCTTCGAGCGTACGAGCGACCCGCGCATCCGGCCCGGCGAGCGCGGCCGGCAGGGGCAACGGCGGGCGGTCCGCCCGACCCCGGCGGACCCGCGCCGGGCCCGGGGCCCCGGGTAGGGGCGGGCGCGGGTAGGAGCGGCTGCGGGTACGGGCGGCTGCGGGTACGGGCGGCTGCGGGTACGGGCGGCTGCGGGTACGGGCGGCTGCGGGTACGGGCGGCTGCGGGTACGGGCGGCTGCGGGTACGGGCGGCTGCGGGTACGGGCGGCTGCGGGTACGGGCGGCTGCGGGTACGGGCGGCTGCGGGTACGGGCGGCCGGGAGGCCCCGGCCGCCCGGCCGCGCGGCTACCAGGCCGTGGGGGCCGCTATGGCGCGGGCCAGGACCTCGTCGAGGGCGCGGGCGGTGCCCTCGACGTCGAGGTGGGAGTTGTCGATGATCGGCAGGCCCGAGCCGTACCAGCCGGCCATGCGGCCGTGGATCCGCGCGACCTCCTCGTCGGAGAGCCTGCGGTTGCCGGAGCGGGCCGCGTTGCGCTCCAGGACGATCTCCAGGCCGGGCAGCAGCACCACGGGCAGCAGGCCGGGGCCCACGTGCCGCTTCCAGCCGCCCAGTCCGACGACCGGCCGGTCCGGGAAGACGGCGTCGTCGAGGATGCAGGAGATGCCGTTGGCCAGGTAGTTCCGGGCGGCGAAACCGCAGGTCCGGCGGGCCAGCCGGTACTGGGCCTCGGAGTGCTCGTTCCAGCCGGCCTGCGGGTCCGCGAAGCCCGAGCAGACCCATTCCCGTACGTCGTCCAGGCTGACGTGCGCGGTCGGCACCGGACGGGTGCCGGCCCAGTGGCGGGCCACCGTGGTCTTGCCCGCGCCCGCCGGGCCGATCAGCAGCACGGCGAGGGTGGCCCCCCCGGTGCCCGGCCCGGCCGGCGGCAGCGGGACGTGCCCGGTCGCCTCGGGCACGGGGGCCAGCGGGATCGTGGGCGGGCCCGGGTGCGGGGGCCCGGCGGGCGGGCCGTGGTGCGCGGCGCCGGGCGCCGTCCCGGAGGACGGTCCGTGGTGGCCGGCTCCCGGCGGCGGTCCGTGGTGTCCGGCCCCGGGGGGCGGCGTCGGTGCGTGGCCCGGCCAGCCGCGTCCCGGGGGCCCCGGCGGCTGCGGGGGCGCCGCCGGATGCGGTCCCGGCTGTCCCCAGCCCGCGCCGCCGCCCCCCACTCCTTGCTGCATCCGCTGCCACTCCGTCTCGTTCCGGCGACTGATGCGAGAACGTTATATGACCCCGGGGGCCCGACGGTCCACCAGGACCGCCGGGCCCCCGGGCCGGACGTCAGGCCGCGGTCTCCTCCGCCAGCGCGCGCAGCGCCAGCCGGTAGGAACCGATGCCGAAGCCCGCGACCGTGCCGGTCGCCACCGCGGCGATGACCGACGTGTGCCGGAACTCCTCGCGGGCGTACGGGTTGGAGATGTGCACCTCGATGAGGGGCGCGGTGCGCTGGGCGGCCGCGTCCCGCATCGCGTACGAGTAGTGCGTGAAGGCCCCCGGGTTGATCACCACGGGGATCTTGCCGTCCGCCGCCTCGTGCAGCCAGCGCACGAGCTCCCCCTCGTCGTTGGTCTCGCGGACCTCGACGTCGAAGCCGAGCTCCCCGCCCAGCGAGCGGCAGCTCTCGACGAGCCCCTGGTACGAGGTGGCCCCGTACACGTCGGGCTCGCGCGAGCCGAGCCGGCCCAGGTTCGGGCCGTTCAGCACCAGGACGCGGCGGCTCACGCGGCGACCTCTCCGTACGCGGCCACGAGCACGGCCGGGTCGGGGCCTTCCAGGACGGTCGGCTTCGCCAGCCCGTCGAGGACGATGAACCGCAGCAGGTCGCCGCGGGACTTCTTGTCGACCTTCATGGTCTCCAGCAGCTTGGGCCACTGGTCGCCGCGGTAGGTCAGCGGCAGCCCGACCGAGGCCAGGACCGCCTTGTGCCGGTCGGCCGTGGCGTCGTCGAGGCGGCCCGCGAGGCGGCCCAGTTCGGCGGCGAAGACCATGCCGACGGAGACGGCGGCGCCGTGGCGCCACTTGTAGCGCTCGTTCTTCTCGATCGCGTGCGCCAGGGTGTGGCCGTAGTTGAGGATCTCGCGGAGTCCGGACTCCTTGAGGTCGCTGGAGACCACGTCGGCCTTGACCCGGATGGACCGCACGATGAGCTCGGCGGTGTGCGGGCCGGCGGGCGTGCGGGCCGCCTGCGGGTCCGACTCGATCAGGTCGAGGATCACCGGGTCGGAGATGAAGCCGGCCTTGATGATCTCGGCGAGGCCGCTGACGTAGTCGTTGACCGGCAGGGAGTCCAGCGCCGCCAGGTCGCACAGGACGCCGGCCGGCGGGTGGAAGGCGCCCACGAGGTTCTTGCCCTCGGCGGTGTTGATACCCGTCTTGCCGCCGACCGCCGCGTCGACCATCGCCAGCACGGTGGTCGGCACCGCGACCCAGCGCACCCCGCGCAGCCAGGAGGCCGCGACGAAGCCGGCCAGGTCGGTGGTGGCTCCCCCGCCGACGCCGACGATCACGTCGGTCCGGGTGAAGCCGGACTGCCCCAGCGCCTTCCAGCAGTACGCCGCCACCTCGACGGTCTTGGCCTCCTCGGCGTTCGGCACCTGGATGGCGACCGCCTCGAAGCCCTGCTCGGCCAGGTCGTCGCGCAGGGCCTCACCGGTCGAGGCCAGCGCCTCGGGGTGGATCACCGCGACGCGCTTGGCCCGCGTACCGATCAGGGAGCCGAGCTCCCCGAGCAGCTGCCGCCCGACCAGCACGTCGTACGGGTCGTGGCCGGCGCTGCCGCCCACCTGGATCCGCGTCACCTGGTCTGTCATACGTCCTTCAACTCCAGAGCGTCGAGGACCGCCTGGGCGACCTCTTCGGGGGTGCGGTCGTCGGTGGCCACCACGACGCGCGCGACTTCGGTGTACAGGGGGCGCCGGGCGTCCATCAGCTCGCGCCACTGGCGCCGCGGGTTGACCGCGAGCAGCGGGCGGGCCGCGCCCAGGCCCACGCGGCGTACGGCTTCCTCGACGTCCATCGACAGGTAGACGACGGGCAGGCCGGCCAGCAGGCCGCGGGTGCCCTCGTCGAGGACGGCGCCGCCGCCCAGCGCGAGGACCCCGGTGTGCGCGGCGACGGCGGCCGCGACGGCCTCCCGCTCCAGCGCGCGGAAGTACGGCTCGCCCTCGTCCACGAACAGGTCGGCGATCTCCCGGCCCTGCGCGGCGACGATGTCGGCGTCGCTGTCCCGGTAGGGGACGCCGAGCCGCTCGGCGAGCAGCGCCCCCACCGTGGACTTGCCGGAGCCCATGGGCCCGACGAGGACGACCAGTGGTCCGGCGGGGGTCACCGGATCTGCAGGTTGTCGAGGTACGAGCGGACGTTGCGGCGGGTCTCGGGGACCGAGTCGCCGCCGAACTTCTCGACGACGGCGTCGGCCAGCACCAGGGCGACCATGGCCTCGGCGACGATGCCCGCGGCGGGCACGGCGCAGACGTCGGAGCGCTGGTGGTGGGCGACGGTGGCCTCGCCGGTGGCGACGTCCACGGTGGCGAGGGCGCGCGGCACGGTCGCGATGGGCTTCATCGCCGCCCGTACGCGCAGCAGTTCACCGGTGGTCAGGCCGCCCTCGGTGCCGCCGGAGCGGCCGGAGGTGCGCTTGAGGCCCTCGGGGGTGGAGACGATCTCGTCGTGAGCCTTCGAGCCGGGTACGCGGGCCAGGTCGAACCCGTCCCCGACCTCGACGCCCTTGATGGCCTGGATGCCCATGAGGGCGGCGGCGAGGCGGGCGTCGAGCCGGCGGTCCCAGTGCACGTGCGAGCCGAGGCCGACCGGCACGCCGTAGGCGAGGACCTCGACGACGCCGCCGAGGGTGTCGCCGTCCTTGTGGGCCTGGTCGATCTCGGCGACCATCGCCTTCGACGCGTCGGCGTCGAGGCAGCGCACCGGGTCGGCGTCGAGCCGGTCGACGTCGGCGGGGGTCGGGTAGACGCCGTACGGGGCCTTGGCCGCGGCCAGCTCCACCACGTGCGAGACGATCTCGATGCCCGCGGCCTCCTTGATGAAGGAGCGGGCGACGGCGCCGAGCGCGACGCGGGCGGCGGTCTCCCGGGCGCTGGCGCGCTCCAGGATCGGCCGGGCCTCGGAGAAGCCGTACTTCTGCATGCCCGCCAGGTCGGCGTGGCCGGGGCGGGGACGGGTCAGCGGCGCGTTGCGGCCGGTGTCCTTGAGCAGCGAGGGGTCGACCGGGTCGGCCGACATGACCGTCTCCCACTTGGGCCACTCGGTGTTGCCGATCATGACCGCGATGGGCGAGCCCTGCGACAGCCCGTGGCGGACACCGCCGAGGAAGGTGATCTCGTCCTGCTCGAACTTCATCCGGGCACCGCGGCCATAGCCGAGCCGGCGCCGGGCCAGGTGATCGGCCACCAGCTCGGTGGTGACCGGGACGCCGGCGGGAAGACCCTCCAGCGTCGCGACCAGTGCCGGTCCGTGCGACTCTCCCGCGGTCAGCCAACGCAACCTGCTCAACGATGCTCCTCATGCTCGCGCCTGGCACTGCGACGGCGCGATCGGGTGCGCGGCCCTGACCCGCCGTACCCGATCCTCCCATGTCCGGGCCGGTGGGACGGCCTCCGGTCCAGTTGGCGGACGGGCGGGGCCCGCCGCGCGCTCCGGACGGCCCCGCGCGGGGGCGTCCGGAGCGCGCGGACCGGGGGCTCAGTGACGAGCGCGGAGCGCGGCCTCGCCGGCGGCGCGCATGGCCGCCAGCGGGCCGGTCGGACGGCCGGTCATCTGCTCGACCTGGAGCACGGCCTGGTGGACCAGCAGGTCCAGGCCGCCCACGAGGGCGCCGTCCCGCGCCGTCCAGGCGGCGGCGAGAGCGGTGGGCCAGGGGTCGTAGAGGACGTCGAAGAGGGTGCCGGGGGCCTCGGGCACGGCTCCGGCGAGCTCGTCGGTGGCCCCGGCCGGGGTGGTGGCGATGACCAGGGGGGCGGTCAGCGCCGCGGCGGCCGCGGACCAGTCGGCGGTGCGCACGTCGACGCCCAGCCGCCGGCCCCACTCCCGCATCTCGTCGGCCCGGGCCGACGAGCGCACGTACGCGGTGACCTCGCCGGTGCAGATCCGCGCGAGGGCGGCCAGCGCCGACGAGGCGGTGGCGCCGGCGCCGAGGACGGCGGCGGAGGGCACCTCGTCGATGCCGCGCTCGTGGAGCGCGGCGACGATCCCGGGGACGTCGGTGTTGTCCCCGAGGCGGCGGCCGTCCGGGGTGAGGACGACCGTGTTGACCGCCTTCACCGAGGCGGCGGTGTCACTGACCGCGTCCAGCAGCGGGATGACCGCCCGCTTGAGCGGCATGGTCAGCGAGAGCCCGGCCCACTCGGGGCCGAGCCCCGCCACGAATCCGGGGAGCGCGGCCTCGTCGATCTCGAACCGGTCGTAGGTCCAGTCGTCGAGGCCGAGCTCCCGGTAGGCGGCGCGGTGCAGCACCGGTGAGAGCGAGTGCTCGATGGGCGAGCCCAGCACCGCGGCCCGTATCCGTGACATGTCGTGCTATCCGCCGTTCTTCTGCTTCTGCCGTTCCTGGAACTCCTCGACGAGCTTGAGGTGCTCGTCGTAGGTCTGGGTGAAGCTCGTCTTGTCGCCGTCGACCGAGACGAAGAACATCCAGCCGCCGTGGTCGGGGTTGAGCGTGGCGGTCAGCGCGTCCGTGCCCGGGTTGCCGATCGGGCCCGGGGGCAGCCCCTTCACGAAGTGCGTGTTGTAGGGGTGGTCGAACTTCCGGGCTTCCTTGAGGTTGAAGTTGATCTCGCTCTGGCCCTTGATGTAGTTGTACGTCGAGTCGAACTCGATCTTCTGGTTGGTGACGTCGTTGGTCTTCTTGAGGCGGTTGTAGACCACCTCCGCCATCTTCCGGAAGTCGTCGTGGTTCTTGCCCTCGGCGTTGACGAGGCTGGCGACCGTGATCACCTGGAGCGGGTTCTCCAGGCCCAGGCTCTTGGCCTTGCCCTCGATCCCCAGCTCCGCGTACTTGTCGGTCGCGTTCTTGACCATCTCCTTGAGCAGGGACTCGGGGCTGCTGTCCTTGCTCAGGTCGTAGCGCATCGGGAGGAGGAAGCCCTCCAGCGGGTCCATGAGCCTCGGGTCGTTGTTGGCCCACGCCGGCAGGCCGAGGTTCTTGACCTCGCGCTTGGCGATCTCCTGGGTGGTGCCCACGGACTTGCCGAGCTTGCGGTCGATCGCCTCGTAGACCGCCGCGTTGCGCATGCCCTCGGTGACGGTGAGCACCTGGAGCTTGGTCGGGTCTGTCATGAGCTCGACCACGGAGGCGGCCGACATGCGCTTCTTCAGCGGGTAGATGCCAGGCTGGATCGACTTGCCCTTGGGGTTGGCGTTGGCGGCGTCCACGAAGGCCTGGGCGCTCGCGACGACACCGGCCTTCTTGAGGATGCGGCCCATCTGGCCCAGTCCCGAGCCCTTGGGGATCTCGACGTCGACGGTCTCGTCCGTACCGGAGCCGGCGTAGTCCTCCGCCGCGGCGAACCGGTCCTTGAGGTACGTGTAGCCGTAGTAGCCGCCACCACCGAGCACCGTGACGATGACCAGGCTGGCGACCAGGCAGGCGGCGCCGCTGCGCTTGGGCTTGTCGCCCTTCGCGCGTCCGCCCCGGCGGCCGCCGGTCCCGTTCCCGTCGTCCCCGCCGCCGTCGGCCGGATCGCGCTCCTCGGTGAGCAGGTCGGAGCCCTGCGGTTCCTCGGCCGGGTCCGGCTCCAGGTGGCGGCGGCCGGGCGGCTGCGGGGGCGGATAGGCCTCCGCGGTGGTGTAGAGGTCGGGGGTCTCCCCCGGGTAGCCGTTGACCGGCTGCTGGGCGTACGGGTCCACCCCGGCGTAGGCGTCGGCCTGCGCGGCGGCGGCGACGTACTGGCCCTGGCCCGTGTCCCAGCCCTGCGAGTCGTAGACCGGCTGCTGCGGCTGGGCCTGCTGCGGGGCCTGCTGCGCAGGGGCGTAGCCCTGCTGCGCCTGGGCGTACTGCGGCGCGGCGTACCGCCGGTCGTCGAACCCGGGTTCGACGGGGTACTGCTGCGGCTCGGGGTGCTGCTGGTACTCCTGCGGGTACGAGGGGTCCTGGTACTGCGGCTCCTGCGGGTACCCCTGCTGGGGGGCCTGCGCGTACGCGGGGTCCTGCTGGTACTGCTGCGGGTCCTGGTACTGCGGCTCCTGCGGATACGCCTGCTGGGCACCGGCGTAGGGCACCTGGCCCTGCTGGGTCGGGTGCCCGGTCCACCCCTGGTCCCCGTACAGGGGGTCCTCGGGGTGCCACGGTTCAGGGCCACGGCCCCGGCCATACTCGGTCATCGGTCCCCTAGAGCCGCGAGACGAAGGCCGCGGATTGGGTCATCCGCGACACCCGGTTCAGCCTCTTCGAGTGGTGGGCGACGGCTGTTCGAATGCCGCCTCATGGCGCGGAACGTTACCGTATCGCGATCAGACAACCACTTCGACGCACTCGCCAGGCGGATTACCTGATACCCGTTCGGTCTCCAGCGCGTTCTGCAGGATCACCACGGCGGCCGCCTGGTCGATGACCGACCGGCCCTTCTTCGCGTTCCGGCCGGAGGCCCGCAGGCCCTGCGCCGCGGTGACGGTGGTCATCCGCTCGTCGACCAGACGGACGGTCACCGGCTTGATGCCCTTGGCCAGTTCGACGGCGAAGGCGCGGACCTTGACCGCGGCCGGCCCCTCCCGCCCGCTGAGCGAACGGGGCAGCCCGACCACCACTTCGAGGGGCTCGTACTCCGCGACGAGCTGCCGCAGCCGCCGGTGGGCGGACGGGACGTCCCGTCCCGGAACCGTCTCCACCGGCGTGGCGAGCACCCCGTCGGGGTCGCACGAGGCGACCCCGATCCGGGCGTCCCCGACGTCGACGGCCAGTCGTCGGCCGCGGCGCAGCGTCATCAGGCCGTCTCCCCCACGAGGCGCTCGACGGCCGCGATGGCGTCGCCGATGGCGGCCGGGTTCTGACCGCCGCCCTGGGCGACGTCGGGCTTGCCGCCGCCGCCTCCGCCGAGGGTCTTGGCAGCGGCCCGGACCAGGTCGCCGGCCTTCAGGCCGCGTTCGCGGGCGGCCTCGTTGGTGGCGATGACGGTCAGCGGGCGGTCGTTCGCCACGGTGAAGAGGGCCACGACGGCCGGACGGTCGCCCTGGATGCGCCCGCGCACGTCGAGGACCAGCCGGCGCAGGTCGTCGGCGCCCGTGCCGTCCGGCACCTGACCGGTGACGACGGCGACGCCGCGGACGTCCTGGGCGCCGGCCGCGAGGCCGGCGGCGGCCTGGAGGACCTTCTCCGCGCGGAACTTCTCGATCTCCTTCTCGGCGTCCTTCAGCTTGCCGAGCATGGAGGCGATCTTCTCCGGCAGCTCCTCCGGACGGCCCTTGACGAGCTCCTGGAGCTGGGCGACGACCGTGTGCTCCTTGGCGAGGAAGTTGTACGCGTCCACGCCGACGAGGGCCTCGACGCGGCGCACGCCGGAGCCGATGGAGGACTCGCCGAGCAGCTTCACCAGGCCGAGCTGGGCGGTGTTGCCGACGTGGGTGCCGCCGCACAGCTCCTTGGAGAAGTCGCCGATGGTCACGACGCGCACGCGCTCGCCGTACTTCTCGCCGAACTCGGCGATGGCGCCCTGCTTCTTCGCCTCGTCGATGCTCATGATCTCGGCGGTGACGTCCAGCTCGCGCGAGAGCACGTCGTTGATCTTCTGCTCGACGTCGGTGAGGACCGAGCCGGGCACCGCGTTCGGGGAGCCGAAGTCGAAGCGGAAGCGGCCCGGCGAGTTCTCGGAGCCGGCCTGGGCGGCGGTCGGGCCGAGGGCGTCGCGCAGGGCCTGATGGGTCAGGTGCGTGGCCGAGTGGGCGCGGGCGATGGCCCGGCGGCGCTGGATGTCGATGGCGGCGTACGCGGAGGCGCCCACCGTCACCTCGCCGACCTGGACGCTGCCCTTGTGGACGGAGACGCCGGGAACGGGCTGCTGCACGTCGCGGACGACGATGACCGCGCCCGAGTCGAGCCGGATGCGGCCCTGGTCGGCGAGCTGGCCGCCGCCCTCCGCGTAGAAGGGGGTGCGGTCGAGGACGACCTCGACCTCGTCGCCCTCGGAGGCGGCGGGCGAGGAGGCGCCGTTGACCAGCAGGCCGACGATGGTGGACTCGCCCTGGGTGGTGGCGTAGCCGGTGAACTCGGTGGCGCCGGAGCCGTCGGCGATCTCCCGGTAGGCGGACATGTCCGCGTGGCCGGTCTTCTTGGCCTTGGCGTCGGCCTTGGCCCGGTCGCGCTGCTCCTGCATCAGGCGGCGGAAGCCGGGCTCGTCCACGGAGAGGCCCTGCTCGGCGGCCATCTCCAGGGTGAGGTCGATCGGGAAGCCCCAGGTGTCGTGGAGCAGGAAGGCCTTGTCACCGGAGAGGACGGTGCCGCCGGCGGCCCTGGTCTCGGTGACGGCGGTGTCGAGGATGTTCGTGCCGCCCTTGACGGCCTTGAGGAACGCGGCCTCCTCGGCGAGCGCGACGGTCTCGATGCGCTTGCGGTCGGTGACGAGCTCCGGGTACTGCAGGCCCATCGTGTCGATCACGACGCCGATGAGCTCCTGGACGACCGGGCCGGTGGCGCCCATCAGGCGCATGTTGCGGATGGCGCGGCGCATGATGCGGCGCAGCACGTAGCCGCGGCCCTCGTTGCCGGGGGTGACGCCGTCGCCGATGAGCATGGCGGAGGTGCGGATGTGGTCGGCGACCACGCGCAGCGAGACGTCGGTCCCCTGCGCGGCGCCGTAGCGCACGCCGGTCAGCTCGGTGGCCTTGTCCATCACCACGCGCAGGGTGTCGGTCTCGTACATGTTCTGCACGCCCTGCAGGATCATCGCGAGGCGTTCGAGGCCGAGACCGGTGTCGATGTTCTTCGACGGCAGGTCGCCGAGGATCGGGAAGTCCTCCTTCCCGTCGCCGGCGCCGCGCTCGTACTGCATGAAGACCAGGTTCCAGATCTCCACGTAGCGCTCGTCGTTGACGGCGGGGCCGCCCTCGGCGCCGAACTCCGGGCCGCGGTCGTAGTTGATCTCGGAGCAGGGGCCGCAGGGTCCGGGGACGCCCATGGACCAGAAGTTGTCCTTCTTGCCCAGGCGCTGGATGCGCTCGGCCGGGACGCCGATCACGTCGCGCCAGATCTGCTCGGCCTCGTCGTCGTCGAGGTAGACGGTGATCCAGAGCTTCTCCGGCTCCAGGCCGTAGCCGCCGTCCGCCACGGAGCTGGTGAGCAGCTCCCAGGCGTACTTGATGGCGCCTTCCTTGAAGTAGTCGCCGAAGGAGAAGTTGCCGCACATCTGGAAGAAGGTGCCGTGGCGGGTGGTCTTGCCGACCTCTTCGATGTCGGGCGTGCGCACGCACTTCTGGACGCTGGTGAGCGTCGGGGCGGGCGGCTTGACCTCGCCGAGGAAGTACGGCTTGAACGGCACCATGCCGGCCGGGACCAGCAGCAGAGTCGGGTCGTCCGCGATGAGCGACGCCGAAGGGACAACGGCGTGACCGCGCTCCTCGAAGAAGCTCAGCCAGCGGCGGCGGATTTCAGCCGACTCCATCAGTGGTCCTCATTCCGGTTGTACGAAAACTTCGATCGGTGGATGTCCTGGTCGTTCTCCAGGGCGTGCAGCCGGCGCGGCCCGGGAAGCGCGGTGACGTTGTCGGGCCGGTCGGGGTCCCGGGTCAGGCCCAGTGCGTCGTTCAGCTCGTCCTCGCGCCGGGTCATTCCCGCCTTGACGTCGAGGGCGAAGTCCTTGATGCGGTGTCCCGCCTCCACGGCCCTGTCGGCGGCCTGGGCGGCGAGGCTCTCCGGCGTCAGCTTCTTGATCTGGCGGTTGACCTTGGTGGTGGCCCACACGCCGGCGGCCGCGCCGGCGGTGAACCAGAAGGCTCGGCGGAACATGGCGGTCAGCCCTTCTGCTTCCGGCGCCGGGCCGCCGGGACCGTACGGCCGGCGATCACGGTGCGGCGGGGGGTCTTCTGCGGCGCGCCGTCCTGGTTGCGGCCCAGCGCCCTGCGCACGCCGTAGCCGAAGGCCGCGACCTTGACCAGCGGGCCGCCGAAGGCGGAGGCCACGGTGGAGGAGAGCGCGGAGGCGTTGGAGGTGACCTCCTGGACGTCGCTCGCGATCGCGTCTACCCGGTCGAGCTGGGTGCGCGCGGAGCGGACGGTCGTGGAGGCCTCCGCCAGCAGCGGCACCGCCTGGTCGGTCACCTCGGCCACCAGCCTGCCGGTCGCCTTGAGCACCTGCGCCAGCCTCACCAGTACCACGGCGAGGAACGAGACCAGGATCGCCCAGAAGACGGCCACGAGGATCCCGGCCACCTCTCCACCGGACACGTCACACCGCTCTCTGTCTGTACCTGAACTGCTGAAAGATTCGCCCTACGACCCTATCGCGCCCGAGATCCCCGGCAGTACCGGAAAAGCGGGCCGGGCGGGATCGCCTTGTACCCATCGCGTGCGGACCAGTACTCTCCGTGTCCCATGCGACACAGACCCCTTCGAAACGCCGCCCGGGGCAATCTTCCCTCGGAGCCGGGCCCGTTCGTCGGGCGGGGTGCGGAACTGGCCGGGCTGGGGCGGCTGCTGGAGTCGTCGCGGCTGGTCACGGTCACCGGCGTGGGCGGGGTGGGCAAGTCGCGGCTGGTGCTCGCGGCGGCCGCGGCGGTGTCTGCGGGGGCGTCCTCGGGGGGCCGCGCGCAGGAGCAGGAACGCTACTGCGACGGCGTGTGGCTGGCCGAGCTGGCCTCCGTACGGGATGCCGCGCTGCTGGAGATCGCCCTTGCCGAGGCCCTCGGGCTGACCGACCACACCGTCCGGCCGCCCCGGGCCGTCCTGGCCGAACACCTCGCCGGGAGGCGGCTGCTGCTGGTCCTGGACGGCTACGAGCAGGTGGTGGAGGAGACCGCCGTGCTGGTGCGGGAGCTGCTGCGCCGCTCGCCCGGGCTGCGGGTGCTCGCGGCGGGCCGACGGCCGCTGGACCTGGACGGCGAGCGCGTCCTCCCGCTGGCCCCGCCTGCCCCCGAGGAGGCGCTCGCGCTGCTGGTCGAGCGGGTCAGGGCGGCCGACCCGGGCTTCGCGCCGGACGTGGCGGAGCGGGCGGCGCTGGCCGAGCTGTGCGCCCGGCTGGACGGCATCCCGCTGGCCCTGGAGCTGGCGGCGGGCCGACTGCGCACGCTGTCGGCGGAGCAGGTGCTGGCCCGGCTGGAGGACCGCTTCGCGCTGCTGACGGGCGGCGCCCGCGGTGCGCTGCCCCGGCACCGGGCGCTGCGGACGACGATCGGCTGGAGCCACGAGCTGTGCACGGCGGCGGAGCGGTTGCTGTGGGCTCGGCTGTCGGTGTTCGCGGGGCGGTTCGACCTGGAGGCCGCGGAGTACGTGTGCGCGGGTCCGGACCTGCCGGTGGGCGGCGTGCTGGACCTGGTCGGAGAGCTCATCGCCCAGTCCCTGCTGGTCCGGGAGGAGACGCCCGCCGGGGTGCGCTACCGGATGCTGGAGACCGTACGCCTGTACGGAGCGGGCTGGCTGGAGTCGACGGGTGACGCCGGGCGGCTGCGGCGGCGCCACCGGGACTGGTACGTGGGGCTGGCGACCTGGTGCGAGCTGGACTGGTTCGGCCCGCGCCAGGAGGAGGTCGCCGCCCTGGTGGGGGTGGAGCTGGCGAACCTGCGGCTCGCGCTGGAGTGCTGCCTGGACGAGCCGGACGGACTGCACCTGGGCCAGTACCTGGCGGGGACCCTGTGGTTCTACTGGGCGGGCTGCGGGCGGCTCGCGGAGGGCCGGCACTGGCTGGAGCGGACCCTGGAGGGCGGCGACCGGCCGGTGGACTACGAGACCTCGCGGCTGAAGGCCCTGTGGGTGCTCGGCTACGTCGCGGCGCTGCAGGGGGACGCGGTCGCCTCGATGAGCGCCCTGTACGAGTGCCGGGACGCGGCGGTCCGCTCGGACAACCGGGTCGCGGCCGCCTACGCGGTCCACCGGCTGGGCTGCCTGGCGCTGGTCTCGGACGACATGGCGCGGGCCGGCGAGCTGCTCGGCACGGCGCTGGAGCGCTACCGGGCGGTCGGGGAGCTGAACGGCAACGTGCTGATGTGCCAGGTGGAGCTGGCGATGGCGCTGGCCTTCCAGGGGGACCTGGCGGGGGCGGCGGCGCTCTGCGGCGAGGTGCGGGAGGTGTGCGAGGAGCGCGGGGAGCGCTGGACCAAGGCGTACGCCCTGTACGTCCTCGGGTACACGGCCCTGGACGCGGGGGACACGGCCGGGGCGCGGCGGCTGCTGACCGAGTGCGTGCGGATCAACCACGCCTTCCACGACCTGGTGGGGCTGGTCCTGGCGCTGGAGCTGCTGGCCCTGGTGACGGCGGTGGAGGGCGATCCGGCCGAGGCCGCGGTGCTCCAGGGCGCGGCGGAGCCGCTGTGGGGCGGGGTGGGGCTGCGGCTGTTCGGCTCGGGGTACTTCAACGCCCCGCGGTTGGCGTGCCGGGAGCGGGCGGCCGAGGCGCTGGGCGCGGAGGGCTACGCGGCGCGCGCGGCCGAGGGCCGGGGGCTGGGCCGCGAGGTGCTGGTGGCGCGGGCCCTGCGGACTCCCGGGGAGCGGGGCGGGGCCGTTCCGTCGCCGCGCCCGTCGGGCCGCGGCGGGCCGCTGGGGGCCGCGCGCGGACGGCGGGCGGCCGCCGACCAGCCGTAGCGGGCCCCGGACGGCGGCCCCGGCGGCCGTCCGGGGCCCGGGCCGCAACGGCAGGGAGCCCGCCGCCCCCCGGAGGGGACGACGGGCTCCGACCAGCCTGTGAGGGCTACGCCTGCATCAGCGGGCGTAGTACTCGACGACGAGCTGCTCGTCGCAGATGACCGGGATTTCCTTGCGGTTCGGGTCGCGGTCCAGGCGGAAGGCCAGGGCCTTCAGGTTGACCTGCAGGTAGCGCGGGGTCTCGCCCTCGCCTGCGTAGCCACCCTCACGGGCGACCTGGAACGGAACCTTCTCGCGGCTGCGCTCGCGCACGGTCACGACGTCGTCCGGGCGGACACGGAACGACGGCTTGTCGACCTTGCCACCATTGACCTCGATGTGGCCGTGAACGACCATCTGGCGGGCCTGGTAGATGGTGCGGGCGATGCCCGAACGCAGGACCAGGGCGTCGAGGCGACGCTCGAGCTCGACGACCAGCGCCTCGCCCGTCTTGCCCTCGGCCTTCTTGGCGCGGTCGTACGCGCGGGCCATCTGGCGCTCGGAGATGTCGTACTGCGCGCGCAGACGCTGCTTCTCCAGCAGACGAACCTTGTAGTCCGAGTTCTGCTTGCGGCCACGGCCGTGCTCGCCCGGCGGGTAGGGGCGGGCCTCGAAGTACTTGACGGCCTTCGGGGTCAGCGCAATGCCGAGGGCACGCGACTTCTTGACCTTGGGTCGCTTCTGGTTCACGTGGAACCTACCTCCATGTAAGTTAGGTGAGGCTTACCTTAGCGAGGAGGACGTAATGTCTCGACCACATGGGATCCCCCTGCCCAGTGCGCGTCGAAGTTCAGATTCCAACGAAACGGAATCTGCTTTCGACGACGATAGGCAAGGTCAGCCGCGTCCCAGGGAAGGCGTTCGGCAGCTCACCGGAGCCGAACGCGTACGAACCCTCGTAGAGTCCAACGCCTCAGTATCCCTCACGCTGCCGGGTGCTCCTGACAGCCAGGAGCCGGTCGAGTTCGGGACGGGGATGCCGGTCGCACGGACCGTCACCCCGGACGGGGACGTGATTCTCCTTGTTTCCGGGGAATCCGCGGCTGCCAGGGCAGCCGCTCACGCCCAGGACGACGACCTCACCGCCGTGATCGAGATCACGGACGTGGCGCCGGTGTCCGTGCCCCATCGTATCCGAGGCCGCGCGTGGCTGGCCGGGTGGCTGACACCGGTGCGCGGGGACGACCGGGCGGCCTGCGCCGCACTGCTCGCCGAGCGCCGGCCGGTGGGCGAACTGCTGGGCCTGTCCGAGGCGCCGGACCTCCCGCTCGGAGCCCCCTCCGGCGTCCGGCCCGCGTGGATGCTGCTGCGCCTGGAGGTCGGCGAAATCACGGTGGACGACCTGTGGGGCGCCGAGCACGTGGAGCCGGAGGACCTGGCCGCGGCCGAGCCGGACCCGATGGTCGCCCACGAGACGGAGCTGCTCCAGCACCTGTCCGCGGCGCACGGCGAGCGGATCGCCGAACTGTGCGGCCTGCTGGGCTCCCGGGAGGCCGACGGCATGGCCGCGGTGCCGCTCGCCCTGGACCGGCTGGGCCTGCGCGTGCGCTTCCTGGGCGGCTCGGCCGGCTCCTTCGACGCCCGCTTCGACTTCCCCGAGCCGGTCGCGGACATCTGCGGCCTGCGCCGGGCGATGCACACCCTCTTCTCGGCCGCCTCGCACTAGACGCTGCGGCGGCGGACAGGGGTCGGCGGCGGCGTCCCGTGGCCGCGCGCCCGGGCACCGCGCCGGCCCGCCGCCCGGCGGTCAGGACCCGCCGGCCCCGCGCAGCCGCTCGCGGACCTTCTCCACCACGTCCGCGTAGCGGGCCTCGGCCCCGTACCGCGTCGGCTCGTAGTACCGCTTGCCGTGGATCTCGTCCGGGGCGTACTGCTGGGCGGCGATGGCGCCCGGCACGTCGTGCGGGTAGACGTAGCCCTGGGCGTGGCCCAGCTTGGCCGCGCCCTTGTAGTGACCGTCGCGCAGGTGCGGCGGGACCGTGCCGGCCAGGCCGGCCCGGACGTCGGCCAAGGCCGCGCCGATCGCGGTGGTCGCGGTGTTCGACTTGGGGGCCAGCGCCAGCGCGATCGTGGCGTGCGAGAGGGTCAGCGCGGCCTCCGGGAAGCCGATCATGGCCACCGCCTGGGCCGCGGCCACCGCGAGCGGCAGGGCGGTCGGGTCGGCGAGGCCGATGTCCTCGCTCGCCGAGATCATCAGGCGCCGGGCGATGAACCGCGGGTCCTCCCCCGCCTCGATCATCCGCGCGAGGTAGTGCAGCGCCGCGTCCACGTCCGAGCCGCGGATCGACTTGATCAGCGCGCTCGCCACGTCGTAGTGCTGGTCGCCGTCGCGGTCGTACTTCACGGCCGCCCGGTCCACGGCCTCCTCCACGGTCTGGAGGGTGATCTCGTCCTCGCCCTTGGCGATGGCCGATCCGGCCCCGGCCTCCAGGGCCGTCAGGGCGCGTCGCGCGTCGCCTCCGGCGATCCGCAGCAGGTGCGCCCGGGCGTCGGCGGGCAGGGTGACGGCGCCGCCCAGGCCCCGCTCCTCGGTGAGCGCCCGCGCCATCAGGGCGCCGAGGTCCTCGTCGGTGAGCGGTTCCAGCGTCAGCAGCAGCGAGCGCGAGAGCAGCGGGGAGATGATCGAGAAGTACGGGTTCTCCGTGGTGGCCGCGATCAGGGTCACCCAGCGGTTCTCCACGGCCGGGAGCAGCGAGTCCTGCTGCGCCTTGCTGAAGCGGTGGATCTCGTCGAGGAAGAGGACGGTCTCCTTGCCGTAGCCGCCGGCCGCGCGCCGGGCGCCCTCGATGACCGCGCGGACCTCCTTGACGCCGGCGGTGATCGCGGACAGTTCGACGAACCGCTTCTGCGTGGCCTGGCTGACCACGTACGCGAGGGTGGTCTTGCCGATGCCGGGCGGGCCCCACAGGATCACCGACGAGGCGCCGGCCGGGCCGCCGGCCCCTTCGCCGACGAGCCGGCGCAGCGGGGAGCCGGGCTTCAGCAGGTGCTGCTGCCCGACGACCTCGTCCAGGGTGCGCGGACGCATCCGGACGGCGAGCGGAGAGCTCGACGGGTCCTTCTCCTGGCGTTCCTCGGCTGCGGCGGTGAAGAGATCTGGTTCCACACCGGAAGCCTATGCGAGCCCGCTGACAGCGCGGCCGGGCTCAGGAGGTCCAGAAGTCCCACCAGCGGGTCAGGATCAGCATGCCGATGATCCCGATGTGCAGGACGGGCAGCACCCAGGTGAACTCGGAGAAGAAGGCCCGCAGCCAGCCCGGGGCGGGCAGCAGCCGCTCGCGGACGTTGTGCGAGGTGACGTACCAGAACATGACGATCGTGGCGACCCAGGCCAGGGAGCACCACAGGCAGAGCGAGTTGATGTTGTACAGGGACTGGTAGGTCAGCCAGGCGCAGAAGACGACGCCGAACAGGGTGCCCGCGTTGAGGGTGAGCCAGTACCAGCGCCGGAACCGGGCCCCGGCCAACAGGCTCATGCCGACGCAGATCACGATCCCGTAGGCGACCATTCCGAGCATCGGGTTCGGGAAGCCGAAGACCTCGGCCTGCTCGCTCTTCATGATGTTGCCGCAGGAGACGACCGGGTTCAGGCTGCAGCCCGGGGTGAAGTTCGGGTCCTGGAGCAGCTTGAACTTGTCGATCGTGATCACCCAGGCGGCCAGCAGGCCCGCGGCCCCCGTGATCACCAGCAGCAGGGCCAGCGCCCGGCTGCCCCCGACCGTCGTCCTCGGGGCGGTGTCCGCGTCCGTACCTCGTGTCGTCATACCGCCCGCTCCACATCTGCAAGGTCAACAAGCACGGGCCATTCTGCCGTACGGGGCGCGCTGCCCACCGTTCGATGGGCATAAGGACGGGCGCACGGGCGGCCCGTGGACGCGGGTGCGGGACGGGCCCGGGGCGGCGCCGTGCGGCGCTTCCCCGGGCCCGTGCGCCCGTCGGCGGCGGCCGTCAGGCCAGGCGGGCCCGTACGGTGTCGACCAGCTCGGCCAGCGGTACGGCGGTCTGCTCGCCGGACGCCATGTCCTTGAACTGCACGACCCCTTCGGCGAGGTCCCGCTCGCCCGCGACCACGGCGAACCGGGCTCCCGACCGGTTCGCGTCCTTCATGGCGCCCTTGAGGCCCTTGCCGCCGTAGCCGAAGTCGGCCGCGACGCCCGCCCGGCGCAGCTCGGTGACCTTCCCGAAGAGCACCCGCCGGGCCTCCTCGCCCAGCGCCACGGCGAAGACCGAGGTGGCGGCCGGGATGTCCAGCGCGACGCCTTCGGCCTCCAGGGCGAGGACCGTGCGGTCCACGCCCAGCGCCCAGCCCACCGAGGGCAGGGCGGGTCCGCCGATCATCTCGGAGAGGCCGTCGTAGCGGCCGCCGCCGCCCACCGCGGACTGCGAGCCGAGGCCGTCGTGGACGAACTCGAAGGTGGTCCGGGTGTAGTAGTCCAGTCCGCGCACCAGCTTCTCGTCGTCCTCGAAGGCGACTCCGGCCGCCGTGACCAGCGCCCGCACCTCCTCGTGGTACGCCTTGCAGGCGTCGCAGAGGTAGTCGCGCAGCATCGGGGCGCCGGTGAGCTGTTCCTGCACGGACTCCCGCTTGTCGTCGAGGACGCGCAGCGGGTTGATCTCGGCGCGGCGGACGGTCTCCTCGTCGAGGTCCAGCCCGCGCAGGAACGCCTGCAGGGCCTCCCGGTACACCGGGCGGCACTCCTTGTCGCCCAGGGAGTTCAGCAGGATGCGGAAGTTGCGCAGGCCCAGGGTGCGGTACGCCTGGTCGGCCAGGATGATCAGCTCGGCGTCGAGCGCCGGGTCCTCGGCGCCGATCGCCTCGGCGCCCACCTGGGAGAAGTGGCGGTAGCGGCCGGCCTGGGCCCGCTCGTAGCGGTAGTACGAACCGGAGTACCAGAGCTTGACGGGGAGCAGGCCGGCCTTGTGCAGGTTGCCCTGGAGCGCGGCGCGCAGCACGGAGGCGGTGCCCTCGGGGCGCAGGGCGAGCTGGTCGCCGCCCTTGGTGGTGAGGGTGTACATCTCCTTGGTCACGATGTCGGTGGACTCGCCGACACCGCGCGAGAACAGCTCGACGTTCTCGAAGCCCGGGGTCTCCACATACCCGTAGCCCGAGTTGCGCAGCGGCGCCGCGATGGCCTCGCGGACCGCGAGGAAGGTCGCGGACCGGGGCGGCAGCAGGTCGTACGTGCCCTTGGGGGCCTGAAAAGTACTCACGAAACTCTCGTCACATTCCTCGTCGTGGAGCGGCCGTCGGGTCCGCTGCCAGGCCGGCCGCGACCTCCCGCAGGTACGGGTTGGTCGCGCGCTCGCGGCCGATGGTGGTCTGGGGACCGTGTCCGGACAGGACCACGGTCGAGTCGTCGAGCGGCAGGCACACGCGGCCCAGCGACGCGAGGATCTCGGCATGGGAGCCGCCGGGCAGGTCGGTGCGTCCGATGGAGCCGGCGAAGAGCAGGTCGCCCGAGAAGAGGACCGGCGGGACGTCGGCCAGCTCGGGCATCCGGAAGGTCACCGACCCCTTGGTATGGCCCGGCGCGTGCGCCACGGAGAAGTCCATTCCGGCCAGCTTCAGGCCGGCGCCGTCGGTCAGCTCGCGGACGTCGTCCGGCTCGCCGACGGTCAGCTCGCCCATGAGCGGCATCCCGATGGAGCGGCCGAGGGCCTTCTCCGGGTCGCTCATCATGTAGCGGTCCTCGGGGTGGATCCACGCGGGGACGTCGTGTGCTCCGCAGACCGGGACGACGGAGGCCACATGATCGATGTGGCCGTGGGTCAGCACGACCGCCACGGGCTTGAGCCGGTGCTTGCGCAGCGTCTCCTCGACCCCTTCGGTGGCCTGGTGACCAGGGTCGATGATGACGCACTCCTCGCCGGCGGCGGGGGCGACCACGTAGCAGTTGGTCCCCCAGGCCCCGGCGGGGAAACCGGCAATCAGCACGTTCGTCCTCAATCGTCGTCCGGCGGGAGGCAGCGGATCGGAATCCTGCTGCTCAGAGCCTACCGGCGCCGCTCATTACACAGCGAACCCATATACGGTACGGCCTATCCCAGCCCGGACAGCGGTACCAGACACGCACAAGGAGACGACCCGGTGGTCACGAGCGATCAGCGGCGGCGACAGCTCGCCCGAGAGAAGTACGAGCGCCAGCAGGAGCGTCGGGCCGCGGCCCGGCAGAAGTCGCGCCGGCGTGCGGCGGTGATCGGCGCCGCGGTGGCCGTGGTGGCCGCGACGCTGGTCGGCCTCGTCGTGGGCGGTGTCTTCGACTCGGACAAGAAGGACGCGGTGGCGGATCCGGCGGCGACCCCGTCGTCCTCGCCGACGCCCCAGCAGTCCCCCTCCCCCGCGATGGCCATCGACGCCAAGGCGAAGTACGCCTTCGACCTGAAGACGAGCGCGGGCGCCATCACCTTCGAGATGGACGCGGCGAAGACCCCGCAGACGGTGAACTCCTTCAAGTCGCTCGCCGACAAGGGCTACTTCGACAACACGAAGTGCCACCGGCTGACGACGAGCGGGATCTTCGTTCTGCAGTGCGGCGACCCCCAGGGCACCGGCATGGGCGGACCGGGCTACACGATCCCGGACGAGAACCTGGAGTCGCTCGGCAAGGCGAACGAGCAGGGCCAGGTCGTCTACCCGGCGGGCACGGTGGCGATGGCCAACACCGGCCAGCCCGGCTCGGGCGGCAGCCAGTTCTTCCTGGTGTACAAGGACAGCCCGCTGGCCCCGTCGTACACGCCGTTCGGCAAGATCGACGCGGCCGGCGTGAAGGTCCTGGAGGAGGTCGCCAAGGCCGGAACGGCCGACGGCGGCCAGGACGGGGCGCCGAAGACCGAGGTGAAGATCGAGAAGGGCACCGTCACCCGGAAGTGACGGGCCCGGCGGCCACCGGACCGGCCGGAGCGCGCTCCGTGCGGCGATATTCCGTCGTGCGGGATGCGGACAGCCGGCCCGGCGGTCGCCTATGTTGGCGTTGTGCAGGGCGGGCGCTGCCCGCCCCAGGAAACTGTGGACGATGCCCAGGGGGTGAACCCCTCGGAGGCATCAGGTGGAGGAGGCGCTGTGAGCAGCGACCCGTGGGGCCGAGTCGACGAGACGGGCACCGTGTACGTGCGTACTGCCGATGGCGAGAAGGTCGTCGGCTCGTGGCAGGCGGGGACCCCTGAGGAGGCCCTGGCCTATTTCGAGCGCAAGTACGAGGGCCTGGTGGTCGAGATCGGCCTCCTCGAAAAGCGGGTGCGGACCACCGATCTGTCCGCCAAGGACGCGCAGACGGCGATCGACCACCTGCGGACCCAGGTGGACGAGCACCATGCCGTGGGCGACCTCGACGCCCTGCGGGTGCGGCTCGACAAGCTGGTGGCGACGGTGGAGTCGCGGCGCGAGGAGCGCAAGGTCCAGAAGGCCAAGCAGGCGGACGAGGCCCGTACGGCCAAGGACGCGCTGGTCGTCGAGGCCGAGCAGCTGGCGCAGAGCGACCAGTGGCGCAGCGCGGGCGAGCGGCTGCGTGCCCTGGTGGACATCTGGAAGGGTCTGCCGCGGCTGGACCGCAAGTCGGACGACGAGCTGTGGCACCGCTTCTCGCACGCCCGCTCCGCCTTCTCCAAGCGCCGCAAGGCGCACTTCGCCTCGCTGGACGCGCAGCGCGAGGACGCCCGCAAGGTGAAGGAGAAGCTGGTCGCGGAGGCCGAGTCGCTGTCGAAGTCGACCGACTGGGGTCCGACGGCGGCCCGCTACCGCGAGCTGATGACCGACTGGAAGTCGGCCGGGCGGGCGCAGCGGGAGTCCGAGGACGACCTGTGGAACCGTTTCCGCGGCGCCCAGGACGTGTTCTTCGCGGCGCGCGGCGAGGTCTTCGCGGAGCGTGACGCGGAGCAGGTGGAGAACCTGAAGCTGAAGGAGGAGCTGGCCGAGGAGGCCGAGAAGCTCCTCCCGGTCACCGACCTGAAGGCGGCCCGTGCCGCGTTCCGCTCCCTCAACGAGCGCTGGGAGGCCGTCGGCCACGTGCCGCGCGACGCCCGGCCGAAGGTCGAGGGCCGGATGCACACCGTGGAGCGCGCGATCCAGGAGGCCGAGGAGGGCGAGTGGCGCCGCACCAACCCGGAGGCCCGGGCGCGCGCGGCCGGTCTGACCGGTCAGCTGCAGGCGGCCGTGGACAAGCTGCGCGGCCAGATCGACGCGGCCCGCGCGGCCGGCAACAACGCGAAGGCCGACAAGCTCTCCCGTGAACTGGAGGGCCGCCAGGCTCTGCTGGACCAGGCGCTGAAGGGCCTGGAGGAGTTCGGCGGCTGAGCGGACGCCGCCCGCGCGCAGGGCCCCGGTACGGACGTCCCGTACCGGGGCCCTGCCGTGTCCGGGGCCGCGCGCGGGCCGCGCCGGGCTATCCCGCGGCCCGGCTGCCGTCCTGGAGGAGGTCCAGGGCGTGTTCGAGCACCTCGCAGGCCTGGAGGTGGTTCCCGGACTCCTGGAGCAGCGCGGCGAGGCGCCGGCACACGCGGACGGCCTCGGCCCCGTAGAACCGGTGGACCTGCTGGAAGGCCTGTTCCAGCACCTCGATGGCCTCGCGGGTCTGGCCGGTCTCCTCCAGCATGTCGGCCAGTTCCAGCTGGGCGGCGAGCAGGTTCCCCTCGCCGTCGGGGAGCCGCTCGCGCAGGGCCAGGCGCAGCACGGGCAGGGCGTCGCGGGTGCGGCCGGCGGCGCGCAGGGTACGGGCGAGGCCGAGGCCCGCGGAGACCATGGCGGTGCGGACGTCGGCGGCCAGGACGGGCCCGGCCGGCGCGCCGCGCACGGCCCGGGCGCGGTTGCGGACCAGCCGGAGCCGGCCGATGCCGTTCTCCTGCGAGCACTGCGGTTGCGGCCGGTTCTTGACGCGCAGCCGGGCGGCCAGGGTGCGGTGCAGGATGTCGAGGTCGAGGAGTTCGGGCCCGTCGTGGATGCCGTCGCGCAGGATGGTCAGCAGTTCGCCGGTGAAGGCGGTGTGGCGCTCGCCGTCGGGCGCGAGGGCCACCCGGTCGCGCGGGGAGGCGGTGAGGACGTACGCGCCGTCGACGGCGACCTGGCCGGCCAGCTCGTGCTGCTCCCCGGCGAGGGTGCGGGCGGCCCGGCCGCTGAAGCAGCAGTCGAGCAGGACGATCTTGCGCCGGGCCCGGGAGGCGCGCAGGGCGGAGCGGACGTGCTGGTAGGCCACGGCGGTGTAGCCGGTGTTCTCGCGGGAGCCGTGCAGGGCCAGGTAGAGGTCGGTGGAGTCGGTGTCCCGCATCCCGTGCCCGGCGTAGTAGACGATCAGGGTGTCGGTGGCCTCCTCGCCGGCGCGCAGGACCGGGTCGATCAGCTCGGCGGGGTGCTGGGGGTCCCGGACGAGGGTGCAGTGCTGTTCGGGCAGGCCCCAGACGGTGGCGTCGCACAGCTCGGCGCCGAGGTCCTTGACGTTGGCCTCGACGGCGGGGAGGGCGGGCAGGTGGCGGTAGGCGGAGCTGCCGACGAGGACCGCCCGGGAGGCCGCCGGGTCAGGCAGTCCCGTCATCGTCCCCGGCTCCCGTGGCGTCCGCCGGTTCCAGGGCGGCGAGGACCCGGGCCAGCGCGTCGGGGTCGCGGGCGGCGTCGCCGGTCAGCCGGACCTCGTAGTCGCCGCGCCGCACGGTCAGGTCGGGTGCGGGGCGCCGGGAGGCCTGCCACTGGAGTACGGCGAAGACCAGCGAGCCGGTGGACAGGCCGCTGCCGACGGCCAGTTGGAGCAGGTCGAGGCCGAATCCCATGGGTTCGGCGGCGACGTCGGTGTCGGGCGCCCCGTCGGGGTCGTGGACGAGCCGGGTGCGCAGGCCGCCGGCCAGGGTCTCGTCTGCGGTCAGCCAGCGCAGCAGGGAGCGGAGTTCGTCCTCCGCCCCGGCGCCCGGGCCGCGCTCGTCGACCCGTAATGCGAGCTCATGCGTCATCGGTGTCCCTCTCCTGTCCGTTGTGGGCGCTGACCCGGGCGAAGAGCTCCACCGCCTTGTCGGGCGCGCCCAGCCGGGCGTGGCAGACCGCCTGCCAGTACTGGCAGGCGAGCGTGGTGGGGTGGTCGGCTCCGAGCGTCTCGTGGCAGTACGGGGCGACGCCGGCGAGCACGTCGGCGGCCTCCCGGAGGTCGCCGCGCAGGACCAGGCCGACGGCCTCGCGCTGCCGGGAGAGGGCCGTGCGCTCGGTCATCCGGCTGTGGAAGAGGCGCCGGGTGACGTCGCTGAGGGCGGGCTGCTCGGCGGCCGGCCGGCGCGCCGGGACGACGTCGACGGCCCGCCAGTCGTACCGCGGCTGCGCCTCGGGGCGCGGGGCCGGCTCCCGGTCCCGGTGCCGGTCCGCGCCGGGTCCCGGCCCGGGCAGCGCGACGGGGGCGCTCTCGTGGGCGGTCTCCGACGTGCGCGCGTCCCGGTCCCGGACGGCTGCGGGCTCGGCGGGCCCGGGCTCGGCGGACCGGGGCTCGGCGGGCCGGAGCTCGGGCGGGAATCCGGCGCGGATCACGGCGGCGGCCGCGGCGGCGGTGCCGGGGCGCAGCACCGGGTCCCGGGCGGCGAGGGCGCCCACGGCCTCCTCGATCGCGCGGGACACCCCCGGCACGTGCTGCCGCAGCGGGGGGAGGCCGCGGTAGACGACCTGGTCGAGCAGCGAGGCGACGGTGCCGTCCGGGGCGCCGAAGGGCACGGTCCCCGTCAGCATGAAGTAGAGGCAGAGCCCGACCCCGTAGACGTCGGAGGCGGCCGACGGCGGCCGGCCCGTGACGATCTCCGGGGCCATGTACAGGGGTGTCCCGATCAGCTCGCCCGGCGCGGTGACCGCGTCCTGGTCGCTCAGCCGGGCCAGGCCGAAGTCGTGCAGGACCACCCGGCCGCTCGCGGTGACCCTGATGTTGGAGGGCTTCACGTCCCGGTGCAGGACGCCGCTGTCGTGCGCGGCCTCCAGCCCCGCCAGCGTCTCCAGCGCGATGTGCCGGGCCTGCTCCGCGGTCCGCCGGCCGGTCCGGCCGACGAGGTCGGTGACGTCGGTGCCGTCCAGGAACTCCATGACCAGGTAGGGGGCCCCGTCGGCGAAGCCCGTGTCGTACACGGCCACGACGGACGGGTGGCTGATCCGTCCCAGGGCCCGGCCCTCGGCCTCGAAGCGCTCGGCGGCCTCGGCGCCCACCTGCCCGTGGGTGGTGAGCAGCTTGACGGCGACCCGCCGCCCCAGCTTCAGGTCCCGCGCGGCGAAGACCGTGCCCATGCCGCCCCGGCCGAGCACGGACTGCGGGCTGAACCGCGCGGTGAGCGCGCGCGGAAAGACTGCGGCCACGTGTTCCCCCCGGGGCGGCTTCGGCGTGTACGGCGGTCAGGGCCTCCGTGCTGAGGTCACACGGTAGACGTCGTAGACGCCCTCCACACCCCGTACGGCCTTCAGGACGTGCCCGAGGTGCTTGGGGTCGCCCATCTCGAAGGTGAACCGCGAGGTGGCCACCCGGTCGCGGGAGGTCTGCACGGCCGCCGAGAGGATGTTGACGTGCTGGTCGGACAGGACGCGGGTGACGTCCGACAGCAGCCGGGAGCGGTCCAGCGCCTCGACCTGGATGGCCACGAGGAAGACGGAGGACTGGGTGGGCGCCCACTCGACCTCCAGCATCCGCTCGGGCTGCTGGGACAGCGAGTCCACGTTGACGCAGTCCGCGCGGTGCACCGAGACGCCGCTGCCGCGCGTGACGAAGCCGATGATCGGGTCGCCGGGCACCGGGGTGCAGCAGCGGGCCAGCTTGACCCACACGTCGTCGACGCCCTTGACCACGACCCCCGGGTCCGCGTTGTTGCGGCGCTTGCTCCGGCCGCGGGCCGGCGGGATGCTCTCCTCGATGTCCTCGTTGGCCGCCTCCTCGCCGCCGAGGGCCTGCACCAGCTTCTGCACGACGCCCTGCGCGGCCACGTGGCCCTCGCCGATCGCCGCGTACAGGGAGGAGATGTCCGGGTAGCGCATCTCGTGGGCGAGGGTGACCAGGGAGTCGCCGGTGAGGATGCGCTGGATCGGCAGGTTCTGCTTGCGCATGGCGCGCGCGATGGCGTCCTTGCCCTGCTCGATGGCCTCGTCGCGGCGCTCCTTGGAGAACCATCCGCGGATCTTGTTGCGGGCGCGCGGGGACTTGACGAAGCCCAGCCAGTCCCGGGACGGGCCCGCGCCCTCCGCCTTGGAGGTGAACACCTCGACCAGGTCGCCGTTGTCGAGGGTGGATTCGAGCGGGACGAGGCGGCCGTTGACCCGGGCCCCTATGGTCCGGTGACCGACCTCGGTGTGGACGGCGTACGCGAAGTCCACGGGCGTGGCGCCGGCGGGCAGCGCTATCACGTCGCCCTTGGGCGTGAAGACGAAGACCTCGTTGCGGGAGAGGTCGAAGCGCAGCGAGTCGAGGAACTCACCGGGGTCCTCGGTCTCCTTCTGCCAGTCCAGCAGCTGGCGCAGCCAGGCCATGTCGTTGACCGTGTCGTGGCCGGCGCTGCCCTTGGCGGCCTGCGGGACGTCGGTGCGCACCTTGGAGGTGCCGGCGACGGTCTGCTGCTTGTACTTCCAGTGCGCGGCGATGCCGTATTCGGCGCGGCGGTGCATGTCGAAGGTGCGGATCTGCAGCTCGACGGGCTTGCCGCTGGGCCCGATGACCGTCGTGTGCAGCGACTGGTACATGTTGAACTTGGGCATCGCGATGTAGTCCTTGAACCGGCCGGGGACCGGGTTCCACCGCGCGTGCACCGTGCCGAGGGCGGCGTAGCAGTCCCGGACGGTGTCCACCAGGACGCGGATGCCGACCAGGTCGTAGATCTCCGCGAAGTCGCGGCCGCGGACGATCATCTTCTGGTAGACGCTGTAGTAGTGCTTGGGGCGCCCGGTGACGGTGGCCTTGATGCGGGCGGCCCGCAGGTCGGCCTGGACCTCGTCCGTGACCACGGCGAGGTACTCGTCGCGCTTGGGGGCGCGCTCGGCGACCAGCCGGACGATCTCGTCGTACATCTTGGGGTAGAGGATCGCGAAGGCGAGGTCCTCCAGCTCCCACTTGATGGTGTTCATGCCCAGCCGGTGCGCCAGCGGGGCGTAGATCTCCAGGGTCTCGCGGGCCTTCTTCTCCTGCTTCTCCCGCTTGAGGTAGCGCATGGTGCGCATGTTGTGCAGGCGGTCGGCGAGCTTGATGACCAGGACGCGCGGGTCCTTGGCCATGGCGACGACCATCTTGCGCACGGTCTCGGCCTGCGCGGCCTCGCCGAACTTGACCCGGTCGAGCTTGGTGACGCCGTCGACGAGCAGGGCCACCGCGTCGCCGAAGTCGCGGCGCAGGTCCTCCAGCCCGTACTCGGTGTCCTCGACGGTGTCGTGCAGCAGGCCGGCCATGAGGGTGGCCGGGTCCATCCCGAGCTCGGCGAGGATGGTCGTCACCGCGAGCGGATGGGTGATGTAGGGGTCGCCGCTCTTGCGCTTCTGGCCGCGGTGCCAGCGCTCGGCGACCTGGTAGGCCTGTTCGAGCTGGCGCAGCGTCGACGTCTCGATCTTCGGGTCGTTGCTGCGGACTATGCGCAGGAGCGGTTCCAGCACCGGGTTGTACGGGTTGGAGCGCTGCACGCCGAGGCGCGCCAGACGGGCGCGCACCCGGTTGGAGGACCCGGCCGACTTCGCCGGCGCGGGCTTGACCGGCGGGGCCGGCGGGGGCGTGGCGGCGGGTGCCGCGGCCGGCTCGGCCTGCGGGTCGGGCTGCGCGGCGGAGATTGGCTGGACCTCGTCTGGCAAGAGCGCTCCTCTGGGGGTCCCCCCGGGCGGCGTCCGGGGGGAGGATCCGGTGCCCCGGTCAGGTCCGGATAACCCATGGTAGCGAGGGTTGCGCCAGGCCGTTCGCCGAGCCCGGGCCCGGGCGGTCCCGGTACGGGTTCCCGGCCGCGGGAGCCGACCGGCGACGCCCGGCCGGGGCCCGACGCACGAAGCGGCGGCCACCCGGAGGTCCCGGGTGGCCGCCGCTTCGCGAACAGCTTCGGTCAGGCACGGTCACAGACGCGCCCAGACGCGTTCGGATGCGATCCGAAACCGCGCACGGGGTCCGATCAGACCACGATCAGCGCGTCCAGCGGTGCCCCGCCGAGCGCCCCGTCCAGCCGCTTGCGCCCCGGCAGGAACGACAGCTCCATCAGGACCGCCACGCCCGCGACCTCCGCTCCGGCCCGCCGGATCAGCTCCAGCGAGGCGCCGGCGGTGCCGCCGGTGGCCAGCACGTCGTCGATGACCATGACCCGGTCACCGGCCGACAGGTCCTCGGCGTGGACCTCGATCTCCGCGGTCCCGTACTCCAGCTCGTAGGACTGCGCGAGCGTGGCGCCGGGCAGCTTGCCCGCCTTGCGCACCGGCACGAAGCCGATCCCGGCCTGCACGGCCACCGGAGCCGCCAGGATGAACCCCCGCGCCTCCAGCCCGACGATCTTCGTCGCGCCGTACCGCCCGGCGAGCTCCACCAGCGCGTCCGTCAGCGCGGCGAACGCCTTCGGGTCCGCCAGCAGCGGGGTGATGTCCTTGAACATCACACCCGGCTTCGGGTAGTCCGGTACGTCCCTGATCCGGCTGAGCAGCAGCTCGCGCGCGGACTGCGGGAGCGCCGCCGTCATCGGCGCCGTCCCGGCCGGCCCGGCGCGACGGCCTGCGGCTCGTCGGAGCCCTCGGGGCCGCCGTCCGCGGAGTCGCCCCTGTCGGCCCCGGCCGCCCGCTTGGCGAGCACCCGCTTCTTGAGGGCCTTCATCGCCGGCTCGCGCTCCTTGAGGTCCACGACCAGCGGGGTCGCGATGAAGATCGAGGAGTACGCACCGGCCGCGAGACCGACGAACAGCGACAGCGAGATGTCGTTCAGCATGCCGGCGCCCAGGAAGCCGCCGCCGATGAAGAGCAGCGCGCCGACCGGGAGCAGCGCCACGACCGTCGTGTTGATCGAGCGGACCAGCGTGCCGTTGATGCTGCGGTTGGCGATCTCGCTGTAGGTGAAGCGGGTCTGCTTCGTGATGTCCTTCGAGCCCTCCTTGAGACCGTCGAAGACGACGACGGTGTCGTAGAGGGAGTAACCGAGGATCGTCAGCAGACCGATGACCGTGCCCGGGGTGACCTCGAAGCCGACCAGCGCGTACACGCCGACGGTGATCGTGAGGTCGTGGATCAGGGCGATGAGGGCGGCGACGGCCATCCGCCACTCGAAGGCGATGGCCAGGTAGATCACCACGAGCACCATGAAGATGCCGAGGCCCGTCCAGGCCTTGTTCGCGATCTGCTCGCCCCAGCTGGGGCCGACCAGGTCCGCGTTGATGTCCGCCTCGTTGACCTTGAGGTCGGTGGCGAGCTGCTTCTTCACGTCCGCCGCGGCGTTGGTGTCCAGACCGGAGATCTGGATGCGCAGGCCGCCGGTGCCGAGCTCCTGGACGATCGCGTCGTGGCCGGAGGCCGCCTCCGAGTCCTCGGTGGCCTTGGCGACCGAGACGGCCGTCTTCGGGGTGGTGAAGACGGCTCCGCCCTTGAACTCGATGCCCATGTTGAGGCCCTGTACGGCCAGGGCCACGATCGCCGTGATGGTGATCAGGATGGAAACGCCGTACCAGAGGAAGCGCTTGCCGACGAAGTCGTAGCCGACCTCACCGCGGTACAGCTTGGCGCCGAGATCTCCCAGCTTCGACATCTCTCACGCCTCCTTTACGTCGACGGGTGCGGGGGCGGAACCGGTGCGGCGGGACCGGCGCAGCGGGGGCTTGGCGCCGAGCCGCTTCGGGTCCAGCCCGGACCACGGGTGACCGCTGGCGAAGAAGGTGGTGCGGGCCAGCAGCGTCATGATCGGCTTGGTGAAGAGGAACACCACGACCACGTCGAGCAGGGTGGTCAGCCCCAGGGTGAAGGCGAAGCCCTGCACCTTGCCGACGGTGACGATGAAGAGCACCGCGGCCGCCAGGAACGACACGAAGTCGGAGACCAGGATGGTGCGCCGGGCGCGCGGCCACGCGCGCTCGACGGCCGGTCGCAGGGTGCGGCCCTCGCGGATCTCGTCGCGGATGCGTTCGAAGTAGACGATGAACGAGTCCGCCGTGATGCCGATGGCCACGATCGCGCCGCAGACCGCGGGCAGGTTCAGCGCGAATCCGATGCCCTTGCCGAGCAGCGCCATGATCGTGTAGGTCAGCACCGCCGAGACCATGAGGCTGACGATGGCCACGAAGGCCAGTCCGCGGTAGTAGACCAGCAGGTAGATCACGACGAGGAGCAGGCCGATGGCTCCGGCGATCAGGCCGGCGCGCAGCTGCTCGCCGCCGAGGGCGGCGGTGACGGTGGTGACGCTGTCCTCGCTGAAGGAGAGCGGCAGGGCGCCGTACGAGAGCATGTTGCCCAGGTCCTGCGCGGACTGCTGGGTGAAGCCGCCGGAGATCTGGGCGTTGCCGCCGGTGATCGCGGTGCTCACGGACGGGTCGGAGACGACCTCGCCGTCGAGGACGATCGCGAACTGGTTCTGCGGGGGCTGCTTGGCGGCGAGCTCCCCGGTGACCTTCGCGAAGTCGTCGCTGCCCTTGTCGTTGAAGTCCATCGTGACGATCCACTGACCCGACTGCGGGTCGATGACGCCCTTGGCGCTCTTGACGTTCTTGCCCTCGACGCCGGCCGGGCCGAGGACCCACTTGCCCCAGGTGCCGCCGCGCTGGCCGCAGGCGAGCGTGGGCTCCTCGGGCTTGGCGCCCTTGACGGCGGCGCGCTGCGCCTCGTCGGTGCAGTCGAGCTTGGCGAACTTGGCCTGCAGGTCGGCCGCCGCGGCCTCGTCGGGACCCGGCGTCGTGGACGCGGAGGGCGACGGGGCCTTGTCGTCTGCCTTCTTCGACTCGCTCGCCGTGGGCGAGGGAGAGGGGGCGTTCGGGGCCTTGAGGGCCTCACTGAGCGCGCGGCCCTGGGAAGTGGCGCTGGACGACGGGGAGGGCGTGGGCGAGGTGCTGCCCTCGGCCTTGGGAGCGCCCGAGCCGCTGGCGGAAGGGGCCGGGCTCGGGGTGCCCTCGGGCACGGCGGGTGCGCCGTCGGCGAAGGCGATGACCGGGCGGAAGTAGAGCTGGGCGGTGGTGCCGACCTGCTCGCGGGCCTGCTTCTCGTTCATCCCCTTGGGGATGTTGACGATGATGTGGTCCTTGCCCTGCGTCTGGACCTCGGCCTCGGAGACGCCGAGACCGTTGACGCGGCGCTCGATGATGCCGACCGCCGTGTTCATGTTGGTCTCGTTGATCGCGTCCGGCTTGCCGGGCTCGCTCTTGGCCTTGAGCGTGATGCTCGTGCCGCCCGCGAGGTCGATGCCGAGCCGGGGAGTCGTCTGCTTCGAGAGGAACATCCCCGCGGTGAGCGCCACCATCGCGATCAGGATGATCGCCAGGGCGCGCCCCGGCCTCCCCTGAGCCCCCGTGGGCCGCCGGCCCTTGTTCGGTGCTGCCACCTTGTCGTTTCTCCCTGTCCAACCGCCCCGCGCCGGGTCAGCGCGCGGACGGCCACGAAATGTGTGGTGGGGACCCCTGCCCCCCGCAGAAGTGGGTCACTGACCGGAACCGCGACGGCCGCCGGTCAGGCGCCCCCGCGGTCCCCGGCCGCGCGCTACTTCGCGCCGGCCTCGCCGTCGGTCCGGCCGTCCTTGGGTCCGTCGTCCTCGGAGTCGTCCTTCTTGCCCAGGTCGAGCTTGGGAGCCTCGCCCTCGTCCTTGGTGAGGTCGGCCTTGGGGGCCTCGGTCAGCGAGGACGCGTCGTCCGGTACGACCGGCGTGTCGGTCGGGGTGACGTCCGCGGTGCCGTGGACGATGCGGTTGTACTCCTCGTCCTCCAGGACGGCGCCGATGGAGTTCTTCGCGTACAGGGCGTGGACGCCGGGGGCCACCTCAAGGGTGACGGTGTCGTCCCCGATCTCCTTCACCGTGGCGTACATGCCGCCGATGGTGCGGACACCGGTGCCGGGCGTCATGTCGTTGCGCATCTGCGCGGCCGCCTGCTGCTTCTTCTTGGCGGAGCGGGTCATCAGGAACATCGCCCCGATGAGCACGATGAACGGGAGGAAGGTCACGAGATTCACGGGACGGAGATCCTTCGCACGACCGCACGCGGACGGCGGCCTTTTCTACGGGGGTGGGCATGCCGACCCGAAGGGTCGGCATCGGCGGAGTCTAGGCGAGTCCGCACCGATGGAACAACGCCCAGCATGGCATCGCAGTTCCTGAGGGGGCGAACGTCCGCGCCGTCAGGCCCCGAAGAGGCCCTGTTGTCCGCTTGATCCGCTCCCGCCCTGCCGGGGCGGTACGAGTCCCAGGTGGGCCCATGCGGCGGGCGTCGCCACCCGTCCCCGCGGGGTCCGCGCCAGCAGGCCCTCGCGGACCAGGAACGGCTCGGCGACCTCCTCGACGGTCTCCCGCTCCTCCCCCACGGCCACGGCCAGCGTGGACAGGCCGACGGGGCCGCCGCCGAACAGTTTGAGCAGCGCCTCCAGCACGGCCCGGTCGAGCCGGTCGAGCCCGCGCCCGTCGACCTCGTACACCTGGAGGGCGGTACCGGCCACCTCGCGGTTGATCACGCCGTCGGCGCGGACCTGGGCGTAGTCGCGGACCCGGCGCAGCAGCCGGTTGGCGATGCGCGGGGTGCCGCGGGAGCGGCCGGCGATCTCGGCGGCGCCGGCCGTGTCGATCTCCACGTCGAGCAGCCGCGCGGAGCGGTGCAGGACGCGCTCCAGCTCCTCGGGCGCGTAGAACTCCATGTGCCCGGTGAAGCCGAAGCGGTCGCGCAGCGGCGGGGGCAGCAGGCCGGCCCGGGTGGTGGCGCCCACCAGGGTGAAGGGGGGCAGCTCCAGCGGGATCGCGGTGGCGCCGGGGCCCTTGCCGACGATCACGTCGACGCGGAAGTCCTCCATGGCCATGTAGAGCATCTCCTCGGCGGGCCGCGACATGCGGTGGATCTCGTCGAGGAAGAGGACCTCGCCCTCCTGGAGGGAGGAGAGGATCGCGGCGAGGTCGCCGGCGTGCTGGATGGCGGGGCCGGAGGTGATCCGGATGGGGGCGCCCATCTCGGCCGCGATGATCATCGAAAGGGTGGTCTTGCCGAGGCCGGGCGCGCCGGAGAGCAGGACGTGGTCGGCGGTGGCCCCGCGCTGGCGGGCCGCCTTGAGGACGAGGTCGAGCTGCTGGCGGACCTTCTCCTGGCCGACGAACTCACCGAGGTCCTTGGGGCGCAGCGCCGCTTCGACGGCGGTGTCCTCGCCGTCCGCCGAGGCCGCGACGAGGCGGTCGGCTTCGGCGGTGGCCTCGGTGTCGTCGTCCCAGTTCACGAATGTCTGCCTTCTCGGTGCGTACGGGGTCTGTGCGGGTCGGTCGCGGTGGGGGCGGCCGAGGCCCGCCGGGCCCGCTAGCCGCGCGCCGGGCGCGCCGGCGCGCGGCTAGCGGGCCCGGTTCAGCGTCTGCAGGGCGGCCCGCAGGAGCTGCGGTACGGGGGCCGCGCCGCCGGCGGCGATGGCCTCCTCGGCCTGCGGGGTGACCGCGGAGACGGCCTCCTCGGCCTCGCGGGAGGCGTAGCCGAGCCCGATGAGCGCGGCGGCCAGCTGCTCGGTCCAGGGTGCGGGGCCGGTGGCGGCGGCGCGCTGGGCGCCGACGAGGCCGCTGGTGCCCAGCGGGGCCCCCAGCTTGTCCTTCAGTTCCAGGAGGAGCTTCTGGGCGCCCTTCTTCCCGATGCCGGGCACCGCCGTCAGCGCCTTCTCGTCGCCGGTGGCGACGGCGGCCCGCAGCGCGTCGGGGCTGTGCACGCCGAGCATGGCCTGGGCCAGCCGGGGGCCGACGCCGCTCGCTGTCTGCAGCAGTTCGAAGACCTGCCGCTCGTCGTCGTCGGCGAAGCCGTACAGGGTGAGGGAGTCCTCCCGCACGACCAGGGAGGTGGCCAGCCGGGCCGGCTCCCCCGTGCGCAGTCCGGCGATCGTGTTCGGCGTGCAGTGCACGGCCATGCCCACTCCCCCGACCTCGATGACGGCCAGGGCGGGGGCGAGCGCGGCGACCGGGCCGCTGACGAAGGCGATCATCGGGTACGGCCTTTCGAGGCGTGCAGGGCGACCGCCTGCTGGAGGCGGTTCTGGGCGGGGGCGCGCCAGATGTGGCAGATGGCGAGGGCGAGGGCGTCGGCGGCGTCGGCGGGCCTGGGCGGCTCGGCCAGCCTCAGCAGCCGGGTGACCATCGCGCCGACCTGGGCCTTGTCGGCGCGGCCGCTGCCGGTGACGGCGGCCTTGACCTCGCTCGGGGTGTGCAGGGCGACGGGTATGCCGCGGCGGGCCGCGCAGAGCATGGCCACGGCGCTCGCCTGGGCGGTGCCCATCACGGTGCTGACGTTGTGCTGGCTGAACACCCGCTCCACGGCGACGACTTCGGGCCGGTGGGTGTCGAGCCACTCCTCGATGCCCTGTTCGATGGCGACGAGCCGGTGGCCGAGTTCGGCGTCGGCCGGGGTGCGGACGACCCCGACCGCGATCATGGTGAGGGGCCGTCCGGCGACTCCGTCGACCACGCCGACACCGCACCGCGTCAGCCCGGGGTCCACACCGAGTACCCGCACCCTGCCCCCTGTCCGTTCGATCGCCCGTCCGTGTTCGTGCAGGCTATCGGGCCCCACCGACATCGCGCACAACGCGACGGCGGGCCGCCGGGGTGTGTCCCCGTCGGCCCGCCGTTCGAAGGGTGGGCGGTGGACGCCGTTACGCGTCGACCTTCTCCATGACCTCGTCCGAGACGTCGAAGTTGGCGAAGACGTTCTGCACGTCGTCGCTGTCCTCCAGCGCGTCGATCAGCTTGAAGATCTTGCGCGCGCCCTCTTCGTCCAGCTCGACCTGCATGGTCGGCAGGAAGTTCGAGTCGGCCGAGTCGTAGTCGATGCCCGCCTGCTGGAGCGCGGTGCGGACCGCGACCATGTCAGTGGCCTCGCTGATGATCTCGAAGCTGTCGCCGAGGTCGTTGACCTCCTCGGCACCCGCCTCCAGCACCGTCTCCAGGACGTCGTCCTCGGAGAGCTCGCCCTTGGGCAGGATGACGACGCCCTTGCGGTTGAACAGGTACGAGACCGAGCCCGGGTCGGCCATCGAGCCGCCGTTGCGGGTCATCGCGACGCGCACGTCGGACGCGGCGCGGTTGCGGTTGTCGGTGAGGCACTCGATGAGCACCGCGACGCCGTTCGGGCCGTAGCCCTCGTACATGATCGTCTCGTAGTCGGCGCCGCCGGCCTCCAGGCCGCCGCCGCGCTTGACCGCGGAGTCGATGTTCTTGTTCGGGACCGAGCTCTTCTTGGCCTTCTGGATGGCGTCGAAGAGGGTCGGGTTGCCGTCGATGTCGGCGCCGCCCATCCGGGCCGCGACCTCGATGTTCTTGATCAGCTTCGCGAAGAGCTTGCCGCGCTTGGCGTCAACCACGGCCTTCTTGTGCTTCGTCGTAGCCCATTTAGAGTGGCCGGACATCTGCCTGTCTCCTTCGCGTCACCAACAATGTTCGCCTCGGATCCTACCGGGACCCGGTCACAGCCCCGCGCGCACCATGTCGACGAAGTACGCGTGGACGCGGTCGTCGCCGGTGAGCTCGGGGTGGAACGAGGTGGCCAGGACGTTGCCCTGGCGCACGGCGACCGTGTGGCCGTCGTACGTGGCGAGGACCTCGACGGCCGCGCCGACGGACTCGACCCACGGGGCGCGGATGAACACGCCCTCGACGGCGCCGCCCCCGATGCCCGCGAAGTCGACCTTCGCCTCGAAGGACTCGTTCTGGCGGCCGAAGGCGTTGCGGCGGACGATCATGTCGATCCCGCCGAGCGTCTCCTGGTCCTCGCGGCCGTCGAGGAGCTTGTCGGCCAGCATGATCATGCCGGCGCAGGTGCCGTAGACGGGCAGGCCGGCGCGGACGCGCTCGCGCAGCGGCTCCAGCATGCCGAACAGCACGGCGAGCTTCGACATGGTCGTGGACTCGCCGCCGGGGATCACGAGGGCGTCGATGTCGGCGAGTTCCTCGGGACGCCGGACCGGCCTGGCCACGGCGTCCGCCGCGGCCAGGGCGATCAGGTGCTCCCGTACGTCGCCCTGGAGGGCCAGGACACCGATCACGGGGGTACGGGTCATGACCGGTTACCAGCCGCGGTTGGCGTAGCGCTCGGACTCGGGGAGGGTGTCGCAGTTGATGCCGACCATGGCCTCGCCCAGGTTGCGGGAGGCGTCCGCGATGATCTTCGGGTCGTCGAAGAAGGTGGTGGCCTTCACGATGGCGGCGGCGCGCTTGGCCGGGTCGCCCGACTTGAAGATGCCGGAGCCGACGAAGACGCCCTCGGCACCGAGCTGGCGCATCAGCGCGGCGTCGGCCGGGGTGGCGACGCCACCGGCGGAGAACAGCACGACCGGGAGCTTCCCGAGCTCGGCGACCTCCTTGACCAGGTCGTACGGGGCGCGCAGCTCCTTGGCGGCGGCGAAGAGCTCGTTGTTGTCGTAGCCGCGCAGGCGGGCGATCTCGTTCTTGATCTGGCGCAGGTGGCGGACGGCCTCGACGACGTTGCCGGTGCCGGCCTCGCCCTTGGAGCGGATCATGGCCGCGCCCTCGGCGATGCGGCGCAGGGCCTCGCCCAGGTTGGTGGCGCCACAGACGAAGGGGGTGGTGAAGGCCCACTTGTCGGAGTGGTTGACCTCGTCGGCCGGGGTCAGGACCTCGGACTCGTCGATGTAGTCGACGCCGAGGGACTGGAGCACCTGGGCCTCGACGAAGTGGCCGATGCGGGACTTGGCCATGACGGGGATCGAGACGGCCTCGATGATCTCTTCGATCATGTTGGGGTCGGACATGCGGGCGACGCCGCCGTCCTTGCGGATGTCGGCCGGGACCCGCTCCAGGGCCATGACGGCCACGGCGCCGGCGTCCTCGGCGATCTTCGCCTGCTCGGCGTTGACCACGTCCATGATCACGCCGCCCTTGAGCTGCTCGGCCATGCCGCGCTTCACGCGGGAGGTGCCGATGGCCGACTCAGCGGACTGGGGGGAGGTGGGAAGCGTGCTCACGGGGTGACCTCACTCGAAGGGAATGCGGAGGGAACGACGACTGCTACTGGGCCGAGAAAACCCCACCGACCAGTCCACAGCAAGGGCCAATGTGGAGCCGGTGGCCCCTCGACTTGTCCCGCGCGGCCCTTTACCACGCCACCGCGACCCGGATCGGCCCGTGCGCCCGTGCGCCCGTCCGCCTCGTCCGCCCGTCCGTCCCTCCGGCCCCCGCCCGGTTCAGACCGGCCGGTCCGCCAGGTACGCCGGGGGCTCGTCGTCCATCTCGAAGGCGAGCGGGAAGGGCGCGTGCCCGGCCAGTCGGAACCAGCGGACCTTGCGGTGCCGACGCAGGGCGCGGGCGGCCCGTACGGCGTCGTTGTGGAAGCGGCGCGCCATGGGAACCCGGCGGACGGCCGCGGCCAGCTCCTCGGTGGCCTCGGCCCCGCCGGGGGCCGCCTTGAGCGCCTCCACCTGGTCGGCGTCGGCGAAGACCGCCCGCAGGGCCTGGCTGAGCTCGCTCTCGGCGACCTCGCGGTGCTCCTCCTCGGCCTGGCGGGCGGCGTGCGCGGCCTCGTAGAGCACCAGGGAGGAGGCGGGGTCGAGCACGCCGGAGGTGGCCACCTCCAGCACCACGGAGGCCCGGCGCACGAGCTGCGCGTCGAGCGCGGCCCGCGCGGCGTCCATCCGCGAGTGCAGCCGGTCGAGGCGGCCGGCGGTCCAGCTGAGGTAGACCCCCACGACACCGAGGGCCAGGGCGATCCAGACAAGGGTTTCGATCACGGGCCGCGACACTACCCTCCCGCTCCCGCGCCCCGCGCGTCCCGCCCGTGCGGAAGGCCCCGCGCGGGCGGGCGGTCCGGTTCACGGGCACGGGCGGCCGGGGGCGGGCCGGGCCCTCCCGGCCCGGCCCGCGACGACACGGCCTAGGCCTCGCGCGAGAAGCCCAGCCGGGTGCGCAGCGGGACGCGCTCGTCGGCGGCGACCGCCGCCGCGCCGTCCGTGACCGTCTCGTAGACCGCCAGGATGTCCGCGCCGACCGTGGACCAGTCGAAGCGGCGCACGTGCGCGGAGCCGCGGGCGCTCAGTTCGGCGCGGCGGGCCGGGTCGCGCAGCAGGGCGATCGCGCCGGCCGCGAGGGCGTCGGCGTTCTCGTTGGCGAAGAGGTCGCCCGCGCCGCCCTGGTCCAGGACCTGGGCGAAGGCGTCCAGGTCCGACGCCAGGACCGCGGCGCCCGCCGACAGGGCCTCGACGAGGATGATGCCGAAGCTCTCGCCGCCGGTGTTGGGGGCGACGTAGACGTCCACGCTGCGCAGCAGCCGGGCCTTGTCCTCGTCCGAGACCATGCCGAGGAACTCGACCCGGGAGCGGAGGTCGGCCGGGAGGGAGGCGACGGCCTCCTCCTCGTCGCCGCGGCCGGCCACGAGCAGCCGGACGTCCGGGCAGGCTTCGACGATCTTCGGGAAGGCGGCCATCAGCACCGGCAGCCCCTTGCGGGGTTCGTCGATGCGGCCGATGAAGCCGAGGGTCCGGCCGCCCCACTCGGGCTTGGGCTCGGCCCGGGCGAAGAAGTCCACGTCGACCCCGTTGGGGATCACCACGGCGTCCCCGCCCAGGTGCTCGACCAGGGTCCGGCGCGCGTACTCGCTCACCGCGATCCGGGCGCTGATCTTCTCCAGTGCCGGCTGCAGGATCGGGTACGCGGCGATCATGGCCCGCGAGCGCGGGTTGGAGGTGTGGAAGGTGGCCACGATGGGGCCCTGCGCGGCCCAGCAGGACAGCAGCCCCAGCGAGGGCGAGGCGGGCTCGTGGATGTGGATGACGTCGAAGACGCCGTCGTGCAGCCAGCGGCGCACCCGGGCCGCGGAGAGGAACCCGAAGTTCAGCCGGGCCACCGACCCGTTGTACGGCACCGGCACCGCCCGTCCCGCCGAGACCACGTAGGGCGGCAGCGGGGTCTCGTCGTCGGCCGGGGCCAGCACCGACACCTCGTGGCCGCTGCGGATCAGGTGTTCCGCCAGGTCGCGGATGTGGAACTGGACGCCGCCCGGCACGTCCCACGAGTACGGGCACACGATGCCGATCTTCACTACGGGCGCTCCTCCAGGTCGTCCAGCCACAGGCGCTGGAGCATGTGCCAGTCCTCGGGGTGCTCGGCGATGCCGGTGGCGAAGGCGTCGGCGACGCCCTGGGTCATCACCGCGGTCTTCTCGATCCGGGTCCCGGCCTCGGGCACCTCCACCGCCGGGTGGATCCGGCCGTACATCTTGGGCGTGTCCCCGTAGTACAGGGTCGCCGGGAGCAGGACCGCGCCCGTCTGCTGGGCCAGCAGGGCCGGGCCGGCGGGCATGCGGGCCGTGGCGCCGAAGAAGTCCACCTCGATGCCGGAGGCCGACAGGTCCCGGTCCGCGACGAGGCAGACGAGCCCGCCGGAGCGCAGCCGGCGGGCCAGGGTGCCGAAGGCGGCACCGCCGTTGTGCGGCAGGACCTCCATGCCCAGGCTCTCGCGGTAGGCCACGAAGCGGTCGTAGAGGGTCTCGGGCTTGAGCCGCTCGGCGACGGTGGTGAACGGGACTCCGATGTGGCCGATGGCCCAGGCGCCGGCGAGGTCCCAGTTGGCGAGGTGCGGGAGGGCGACGACGACCCCGCGCCCGGAGGCGAGGGCCTCGCGCAGGATGTGCTCGTCCTTCATCTCGACGTCGGTGGAGAACCGGCCCGGGTCCATGGCCGGCAGCCGGAAGGATTCCATCCAGTACCGCATGTACGAGCGCATGCCGGCCCGCGACAGCTCGCGCAGCCGCTCGGGCCCGGCGTCGGGGACGACCCGGGCCAGGTTGGACTCCAGGCGCAGCACGCTCGTGCCGCGCCGCTTCCACGCGAAGTCCGCGATGCGGCGGCCGAGGGCGACCGCGGCCGGCTCCGGCAGCTTCTTGACCCCGGCCCAGCCGAGCCCGTACAGCCCGTCGACCAGCTTGTCCCGTGCGGTGCCCATCAGGCGGCGCCCCCTTCGGCGGTGGCCGCGGCGGCGTCGGCCTCGGCCGATTCGCGGCGTACGGTGACCACCCGCTGGACCAGCGTGACCAGCGAGCCCGCCGCGACGATCCACAGCGCGACCGGCAGCAGCACCCCGATCCAGGACGGCGCCCCGAAGGTCTGCAGTCCGGAGAGGCCGGCCGCGACCAGCGAGATGACCAGCCGCTCGGCGCGCTCCACGAGTCCGTTGACGGCCACCGGCAGCCCGATCGACTCGCCGCGCGCCTTGGTGTACGAGACCACCTGGCCGCTGGCCAGGCAGAAGATCGCCACCGCGCACAGCGCGTTGTCGTCGCCGGTGCCCGCGTACCAGAGCGCGAAGCCGCCGAAGATGGCCGCGTCGGCGACGCGGTCGAGGGTGGAGTCGAGGAACGCCCCCCACCGGCTGGAGATGCCGGCCTGGCGGGCCATGTTCCCGTCCACCAGGTCGGAGAAGACGAAGAGGGTGATGGTGATGGTGCCCCAGAAGAACTCTCCCCGGGGGAAGAAGACCAGCGCTCCGGCCATCACTCCGGCCGTGCCGATCAGGGTGACCGCGTCCGGGCTCACCCCCCGCCGGAGCAGAAATGCGGCGAATGGCGTGAGAACACGCGTGAAGAATGCACGCGCGTACTTGTTCAGCATGGCCTTCCCGGAGGGTCGCTGGGCCGCACGGCCACCACGGCCACCGGCTGGCCCATCGTAGCCAGCACGCCGCCCTCCCGGACGCCGCGCACCCGCCGGTCGGGGCCGGGCGGGGCGTACTTCATCCCACCGACGCCTCGTGGTGGGCCGGCCGTACGCACGCGGTACGACGTATGGACGCGGTGTGACACCGGTGCAAAGCTCGAAGAACCCCGTATTCCCCTCCTCACCGACACCATCGGGAGGCACGAACACCATGGGAGCCACATCACACCAATCCGGAGCCGCCGGCAGGGCGCCGACGGCCGACCATCCCTCGTCCGTGCGCAACGTCGTGCTGGTCGGCCACAGCGGGTCCGGCAAGACCACCCTGGTCGAGGCCCTGGCCCTGACCGCCGGTGCGGTGGGCCGGGCCGGACGCGTCGAGGACGGCGCCACCGTCTCCGACTACGACGAGATCGAACACCGGAGGCAGCGCTCCGTACAGCTGTCCCTCGTCCCCGTCACCTGGGGCGGAATGAAGATAAACGTCCTGGACACGCCGGGATACGCCGACTTCGTCGGAGAACTCAGGGCCGGTCTGCGCGCCGCGGACGCGGCCCTGTTCGTGGTCTCGGCCGCCGACGGCGCCGAGGGCCTGTCCGGCGCGACCCGGATGGTCTGGGACGAGTGCGAGGCGGTCGGGATGCCCCGCGCCATCGTCGTCACCCACCTGGAGGCCGCCCGCGCCGACTACGCCCGGATGACGGACGTCTGCGGCGAGGCCTTCGGCGCCGACGACCCCGACGCCGTCCTCCCGCTCTACCTGCCGCTGCACGGGCCCGCCGGCCCCGACGGCCACGCCCCCGTCACCGGCCTCCTCGGCCTGCTCTCCGAGCGCGTGTACGACTACTCCTCCGGCGAGCGCACCGAGCGCGACCCGGAGCCGGCCGAGCGCGCCCTCATCGACGGCGCCCGCTCCCGCCTCATCGAGGGGATCATCGCCGAGAGCGAGGACGAGACCCTGATGGACCGCTACCTGGGCGGCGAGGACGTCGACCTCGGGACCCTCGTCGACGACCTGGAGCGCGCCGTCGCCCGGGGCACCTTCCACCCCGTCCTGTTCGCCGCGCCGGCGGCCGCCGGCGCCCGGCAGGGGCTGGGCACCGTGGAGCTGCTCGAACTGGTGACCGGAGGGTTTCCGACCCCCCTGGAGCGCGCCGCCGTCGCCGTCACCGGCCCGGACGGCGCGGCCCGCCCCGAGGTCGTCTGCGACCCCGACGGGCCGCTGCTCGCCGAGGTCGTCAAGACCTCCTCCGACCCGTACGTCGGCCGGGTCTCCCTGGTCCGCGTCTTCTCGGGCACCCTGCGCCCCGACGCCCCCGTCCACGTCTGCGGGCACGGGGCGGCCGGCCGCGCCCACGAGGACCGCGCCCCGCACGGGACGGACGAGCGCGTGGGCACGCTCACCTCGCCCTTCGGGCGGCAGCAGCGCCCCCTGGACCGGTGCGTCGCCGGCGACCTCGCCTGCGTGGCCCGGCTGACCGGCGCCGAGACCGGCGACACCCTCTCGTCCCGGGACCGGCCGCTCCTGATGGAGCCCTGGGCGGTGCCCGACGCGCTGCTGCCCCTCGCCGTCGAGGCCCACGGCAAGGCCGACGAGGACAAGCTCTCGCAGGGCCTGGCCCGCCTGGTCGCCGAGGACCCCACGCTGCGGCTGGAGCAGAACCCGCTCACCCACCAGCTGGTCCTGTGGTGCCTGGGCGAGGCCCACCAGGACGTCGCGCTGGAGCGGCTGCGCACCCGCTACGGCGTCCGGGTGGACCCGGTCCCGCACAAGGTCGGCCTGCGCGAGACCTTCGGCGCCAGGGCCGCCGGCCGCGGCCGGCACGTCAAGCAGTCCGGCGGCCACGGCCAGTTCGCCGTCTGCGAGATCGAGGTCGAGCCGCTCCCGCCGGGCAGCGGCGTCGAGTTCGTCGACAAGGTGGTGGGCGGGTCCGTGCCCCGCCCGTTCGTCCCGTCCGTGGAGAAGGGCGTACGGGCCCAGGCCGCCCGCGGCCTCGGCGCCGGCCACCCCCTGGTCGACGTCCGCGTCACGCTGCTCGACGGCAAGGCGCACGCGGTGGACTCCTCCGACGCCGCCTTCCAGACCGCCGGGGCCATGGCGCTGCGGGAGGCCGCCGCGCAGGGCCGGGTCCAGCTGCTGGAACCCGTCGCCGAGCTGGCCGTCGTGGTCCCCGACGCGTACGTGGGCCCGGTCATGAGCGACCTGGCGGGCCGCCGCGGCCGCGTGGTGGGCACCGAGCAGGCCGGTCCCGGGCGCAGCCGGGTGCGGGCCGAGGTCCCCGAGACCGAGATCGGCCGCTACGCGATCGAGCTGCGCTCCGTCTCGCACGGCACCGGCCTGTTCACCCGGGCCTACGTCCGCCACGAACCCGTACCGCCCCAGCTGGCCGAGAAGGTGCGCGAACGGTCCTGACGGGGAAGACAGTTGGCACGGCAGTGGATCAACCGCCCATCCAACCCGCTTGCGGTGGGCGGCATTTCCCTGTCCCATGACCACGGGGCGGGAACCGCCGATAGGCTCGTCGGCGCACCGAAGAGCACGGCGGACAGTGATGGGGGCAGCGGTGGCGGACGACGGATTCGACTTCAGGCCCGGAGCCCAGGTTCCCCTGCAGGGGGGCGGTGGGCAGACCGCGGCGACCAACGCGCTGGCCTCGGCCGCGTATCGGGACGGCGCGCAGGACACCAAGCTGGAGGCGATCCTCGGGGCCAACAGCGACCAGCACGCCTCCACGGTCAAGCCCCCGAGGCTCTCCCTCTTCGAGCCCAGCCTCGGCGAGGCCTTCTGCCGCGCCGTCGAGGCCCGCACCCTCGGCCCCGGCCGCAAGCCGCTGATCCAGTCCTTCGGGGCGGACCCGCAGACCGTCGTCGAGCACTGTCTGGCCGCCTCCCACATCCGCAGGGAGCGCGACCGCAAGCTCCGGCTGATCGTGCTGGTCTGCGGCGTGGTCTTCCTGCCCGGGCTGCTCCTGTGGCTCGGCCTCTTCCAGCTCCGCAAGTCCCTCGCCTCGGGCGGCAAGCGGGCGTCATGGATGGGCACCGCGCTCCTGGTGGGCGTGGCCCTCTTGGTGGCCGTCCTGATGTTCCGGCTGCCGTTCACGGGCTTCCTCGGCATATACCTCCGCGCGATGATCATCGCACCGGCCGTGGGCTGGTTCCTGGCCCGGCGGATCTGCGAGTCCACCGCGGCCGACCTGCGCTCCCGCTGGGACGGGCTGCTGTCGGGCGGCGGCGTCGCCGCCAAGATCCCGGACGCCGTACCGGGCAACCCGGACGAGAAGGCCCGCGAGGACCTGCGCCACCAGCTCGCCAAGCTCACCGCCGAGGACCGCAGCAATTCCGTCTTCTACGCGGGCTCCAAGGGCATCCTCGGCATGGGCACCCGCTGGGGCAGCTGGCAGATGGCCGAGGAGCTCGTGCCGAAGGCGGAGGGCGGCGAGATCCACCCGTTCCGCAGCTGGGACGTCATACGCGCGATCGACGCCCAGCTCCGCAAGCTGGAGCGCGGCCCCCTGCACACGGGCGGCTTCCCGCCCGCCTCGATCCAGCACTGGATCGTCACCCCGGTCGGCGAGGGCGCGGGCGAGGTGGCCCGGCCCACCGGCGAGAACATCGACACCTTCCTGGTCAAGCCGCACGAAGTGACCCGGATCTGCAACGAGCAGCAGTTCAACGCGGGCAACCGGCACTACCTGGGCATCCAGTACCCGCTCTGGGACGGCCAGCTGGTCATCACGATGCTGGTGACCGTGACCGTGCTCTACAAAACCCTGCGCGTGGACGTGACCGCGCACGCCCTCGGCCCGGTCCACGGCCTGTTCACCTCGAAGTCGAAGACCCCCTCGGTGGAGGTGCCCAAGAGCATCCGCTTCTGGGAGACCACGGAGCGGCGGCTGCCGCTGGTGGACGCGAACGAGGTCGTGCGCCTGGCCGTGCGGGCCCCGCTCACCTGGTACCCGCCGCTCCTGGAGCACCTCGGCGGGAAGCTGGTCCTGCCCGAGCCCTTCGGCGTCCGCCACGTGTGGGCCGGCTCGATGTGGCGCCACCGCTTCATGGCCGACGACGCCCTGCGCACGGTGGCGCCGGTACTGCGCTCGGTGCACGCCGCGGCCTTCAAGGTCCTGGAGGAGAACGGCGTCGACACCGAACGCTTCAGCACCCGCTCCTCGATCATGAGCGGCATGGTCCAGGAGCCGTCCCCGCGCAAGGCGGACGTGTACGACGGCTAGGTCGTCTCTTTCGGATCTTGTCGGCCGAGCCCGCGGCGTCTGGTGCCGTGCCTGGGCGTGCTGCCGGGGCGCTCGCGTACTGGACGTACGTGGTCGCCTCGGCAGTGCGGCCAGGCACGGTGCCAGGCGTCGCGGGCCCGGCAAGATCCGAAAGAGACGGCCTAGGCCGTCGCCCTCGGACCGTGCCGAGCACGTCGTCCCGGTGCTCTCCCCCACCGGGACGTGCCACGGGGCGTGCTAGTCGACGGGCCAGGCGTCGGCGAGCATCCGGCGGGTGTCCGCGAGGAGCTGGGGCAGCACCTTGGTGTGGCCGACCACCGGCATGAAGTTCGTGTCCCCGCCCCAGCGGGGCACGATGTGCTGGTGCAGGTGGGCGGCGATGCCGGCGCCGGCGGCCGCGCCCTGGTTCATGCCGATGTTGAACCCGTGCGCCCCGGAGGCCTTGCGCAGCGCGGTCATGGCCCGCTTCGTCAGCTCCGCGAGCTCGGCCGTCTCCGCGTCGTCCAGCTCGGTGTAGTCCGCGACGTGCCGGAACGGGACGACCATCAGGTGGCCGCCGTTGTACGGGTAGAGGTTCAGCACCGCGTAGACGTGCGTGCCGCGCGCGACGATCAGCCCGTCCTCGTCGGACAGGTCCGGAAGCGCGCAGAAGGGACAGCCGTCCCCGGCCTCCGGGCCGGTCGGCTTGTTCTCCCCCTGGATGTAGGCCATCCGGTGGGGCGTCCACAGACGCTGGAACGCGTCCTGCGTGCCCACACCGACCTGCTGCTCCGGCTCAATCGTCATAGGACGCAGCATATGACCTCGCTCCGGCGAACGAGGAAGGCCCCCGGAAAGTGATCACTTTCCGGGAGCCCGGCCCGTGCGGGGCGCCGTGGATCAGACCTGGACGCGGTCCGCGACGACCTGCGCCAGCTTGGCCAGCGCCTCGTCCTTGGCGATGCCGTTCTCCTGCGAACCGTCGCGGTAGCGGAAGGAGACGGTGCCCGCGGCCATGTCCTCGTCACCGACGATGATCATGAACGGGACCTTGAGCTTCTGGTGGTTGCGGATCTTCTTCTGCATGCGGTCGGAGGAGGCGTCCACCTCGACCCGCAGGCCCTTCTTCTTCGCCTCGGCGGCGAACTCCTGCAGGTACTCCACGTGCCCGTCGCCGATCGGGATGCCGACGGCCTGGACCGGCGCCAGCCACGGCGGCATGGCGCCCGCGTAGTGCTCCAGCAGGACGGCGAAGAAGCGCTCGATGGAGCCGAAGAGCGCGCGGTGGATCATGACCGGGCGCTGGCGCGAGCCGTCCGGGCCGGTGTACTCCAGGTTGAAGCGCTCCGGCAGGTTGAAGTCCAGCTGCACGGTCGACATCTGCCAGGTGCGGCCGATGGCGTCGCGGCACTGCACCGAGATCTTCGGGCCGTAGAACGCGGCGCCGCCCGGGTCCGGGACCAGCGGCAGGCCCTGCTTCTCGGCGACCTGGCGCAGGGTCTCGGTGGCCTCTTCCCAGACCTCGTCCGAGCCGACGAACTTCTCCGGGTCCTTGGTCGACAGCTCCAGGTAGAAGTCGGTCAGACCGTAGTCGCGGAGCAGGTTCAGCACGAAGGTCAGGGTGCGGTCGAGCTCCGCCGCCATCTGCTCCTTGGTGCAGTAGATGTGCGCGTCGTCCTGGGTGAAGCCGCGCGAGCGGGTCAGGCCGTGCACGACGCCCGACTTCTCGTACCGGTACACGGTGCCGAACTCGAAGAGGCGCAGCGGCAGTTCGCGGTAGGAGCGGCCGCGCGCGTCGAAGATCAGGTTGTGCATCGGGCAGTTCATGGGCTTGAGGTAGTAGTCGGTACCACCGTCGAGCTGCATGGGGGGGTACATGCCCTCCGCGTACCAGTCCAGGTGGCCGCTCTTCTCGAAGAGGGCGCCCTTGGTGGCGTGCGGGGTGTAGACGAACTCGTAGCCCTCCTGCTCGTGCCGGCGGCGCGAGTAGTCCTCCATGACCCGGCGGATGGTGCCGCCGCGCGGGTGGAAGACGGCGAGGCCGGAGCCGATCTCGTCCTGGACGGAGAAGAGGTCGAGCTCGACGCCGAGCTTGCGGTGGTCGCGCTTCTCGGCCTCGGCGAGGAAGTCGAGGTGCGCCTTCAGCTCGTCCTTGGACGGCCAGGCGGTGCCGTAGATGCGCTGGAGCATCGGGTTCTTCTCGCTGCCGCGCCAGTAGGCGGCCGCGTTGCGCATCAGCTTGAACGCGGGGATGTTCCGGGTGGTGGGCAGGTGGGGTCCCCGGCAGAGGTCCTTCCAGCACAGGTCACCGGTCTTGGCGTCCAGGTTGTCGTAGATGGTCAGCTCGCCGCCGCCCACCTCCACGTCCGCGCCGTCGTCGGTGGACGCGGAACCCTTGATGCCGATGAGCTCCAGCTTGTACGGCTCGTCCGCGAGCTCCTCGCGGGCGGCCTCGTCGGAGACCACGCGGCGGGCGAAGCGCTGCCCGCGCTTCTGGATCTCCTGCATCTTCTTCTCGATGACCTTGAGGTCCTCGGGGGTGAAGGGCCGCTCGACGTCGAAGTCGTAGTAGAAGCCGTCCCGGACCGGCGGGCCGATGCCCAGCTTGGCCTCGGGGAACAGCTCCTGCACGGCCTGCGCCATGACGTGGGCGGTCGAGTGGCGCAGGATGTTCAGGCCGTCCTCGGAGGAGATCTCCACCGGCTCGACGCTCTCGCCGTCCTTCACCTCGTACGCGAGGTCCTTCAGCTCACCGTCGACGCGCGCGGCCACGATGGTGCGCTCGCCGGCGAAGAGCTCCGCCGCCGTAGTGCCCGTGGCCACCACGCGCTCGTCCCGCTCGGAATCGCGTTGGATGATCACACGGACGTCTGACACCGGTCTCTCCTGACTCAGGGGGTGCGCGAGCGAACACTGCGCCCGTGAATCGTACCGAGCCGAGCGCCGCGCCGGTAAACGGTTACGGGCGGGCCCGCCCCGGCCGCGGCCCGCCCGTCCGCCCACCGGTAGCGTGGGGCCGCTGCCGACCACCGGAGGGGCCCGCATGCCGCCGCCCGCACACGTCCGCCCGCTGGACCTGGCCGACGCGGCCACCGCCGCCGCCGTGCACCGGATCGGTCGGGCCGCGTACGGCGTGGAGGCGGAGCTGATCGGCTTCGACGGCATCCCGGCCCTGCGCGAGAGCCTCGCCGAGCTGCGCGCGCGGCCGCTGCACTGGCTGGGCGCGGTGTCCGCGGAGGGTGCGCTCGCGGGCTTCCTCGCCTGGGCACGGGAGCCGGACGCCCCGGTGCGCGGCGGCCCGGTGCGGGTGGACCGGCTGTGCGTGGATCCGGCCCGGTTCCGCCGGGGCGTCGCCTCGCTGCTGCTGGAGCACGCGCTGGCCGGAGTGTTCGCGGACCGCCCCGTCGAGGTCGCCACCGGCGCCGCCAACGCCCCCGCGCTGCGGCTGTACGAGCGCCTCGGCTTCGTCCGCGGGGCCGACTTCTCCCCGGTGCCGGGCCTGCGCATGGCGTCCTTCTCGCGGGCCGCGACCGGTCCGTAGCGCCGCCGCGCGGGCCCCGTGGGATGGTGGTGGAGGGGGCCCTGCCGGTACCGAGAGGAGACCCCCATGAGGTCCACGAGGAGAGCGGCCCTGGCCGCGACGGCGACGGCCCTGCTGCTGGCCGGCCCGGCGGCGGCCCTGCTGCTGGCCGGCCCGGCGGCGGCCACCGCGGTGGCCGCCGCGGCCCCCGCGGCCCCGGCGGCGGCCTGCAAGGCCGCCCAGCTCACGGCCGGGGCGGCGCAGCGCACCGGTGCGCAGGTGCGGTTCACGGTGGTCAACAAGGGCGCGCCGTGCGAACTGCGCGGCTTCCCGACGGTGGCCCTCGCGGGCCAGGGCTCGCCGGACCGCAACAAGCCGCTGGCCGTCACCCACCAGGGCGCGGCCCGCGCGGTGCACCTGGCCACCGGGGGCAAGGCCGTCACGGTGCTCGCCTTCACCCCGGTCCGCGGCGAGGCGGACGGCTACTGCGCCTCCGGCGCCGACCCGACCGTGGCCCCGTCGCTCGTCGTGGGCGTCGCGGGCGCCCGTCTCCAGGTCGCCCCGTCCGACGGCGGCGAGTTCGCCCTGTGCGGCGGAGCGGTCCGCGCGACCGCCTTCCGCTGACACCGCGCAGCCGGGGGCCTAGGCCGTCTCTTTCGGATCGTGCCGGGCCCGCGACGCCTGGCACCGTGCCTGGCCGCACTGCCGAGGCGACCACGTACGTCCAGTACGCGAGCGCCCCGGCAGCACGCCCAGCCACGGCACCAGACGCCGCGGGCTCGGCCGACAAGATCCGAAAGAGACGGCCTAGTCGGACGGCAGCGCGTCCTCCGGGTCGAACGCCGCGTCCAACGACTTCATCAGCCGGTCCCGCTCGACCTCGTCCATCGGCACCGGGGCCACGTCCGCCGCGCCCGTGAGCCTGCGGAAGCCGCCCCGGCGCTGGAGGCGGCCGCTGATGCGCACCGGCAGTCCCACCAGGTGCGCGTGGCCCGCGATGCGGTACGCCTCCTCGTCGAGCGCGGCCCTGACGTACGGCACCTCCGCGCCGGCCAGCACCCGCAGCCGGACGGTGCCCCCTCCCCCGGAGCCCTTGCGCCGCATCCGCACCACGGCCCCCGCGAGCCGGACGGCGACGGCGGGCTCGGCCCGGGTGTAGCGGGCGGCGGCCTCCCGGAGCACCGCGAGGTCGCCGGGCGAGAACTCCACCGGTTCGGGCCGGGCCGCGCAGCCCGCCGGGACCCCGGCGGCGGGCGCCCACGCCAGGGTGACGCGCGCCCCCTCCGACCCCCGCACCAGGGCGATCAGCGCCTCGGCCAGCTCGCGGCTGACCCCGGCCGCGACCGCCGCGTCGAAGGCGTCCATGCCGCCCGTCGCCCACCGGTAGTCCACCGCCTCGCGGGCCGCGTGCAGGGCGTGGTGCAGCCGGACCACCGGCCCGCGGCCCCCGTCCACGGGGAGGTGGGCGGTGAGCCGGCGACCGTCCGGGGAGGGGCCCACCAGGACCCGGTCCAGGCTGCGTTCGGCCTGCGCCTGGTGGCGGGCCCCGTAGTAGCCGGCCCGGGCGCGGTCGGCGAGGGCCCCGGCCAGCAGCATCCGGCGGGCGGCCGAGCGCAGTTGCTCCTGTAGCGGCCAGGCGGCCTCGTCGCGCAGCCCGGACGGCCCCTGCGGGATCTCCCGCTCCCAGCGGATCTCGTCGCCGGGCACGCTCAGCCCGAGCAGCACCTCGCGCGCGGAGGGCAGCCCGCCGTGCGCGAGTGCGGCCAGTGCCTCTTCCAGCAGGTCGGCGCAGTCCGGGAAGGCCCGGCTCTCGGGTACCAGCAGGCTGGTGCCGGGCCGTCCGGGCGGGGACCAGCGCCCGTACCGTCCGACCGCGCCGCCGCGGCGCAGCCAGCCGTGGCGCCCGAGCAGGGCCCCCAGCACCCGGGGGTCGACCTGCGCCGGGTCGGGGCCGTCCGGGGGGCACTCGGGGGACGGCGGCGCTTCGGGGCCCGGCGCGTGCTGGTGCGGGGGCTGGTGCTGGGGCTGGTGCATCAGGGTGTCCCTCCCGACCCGACCCGGGTCATGATCTCGCACAGCGCCCGGTCGTCGAAGATCCGCGTGGTCGGAATCCGCACCGTGGTCCGGCGCCGGCCGGTCGCGGGGTGCCCGGCGAGATTGGTCCAGTAGCAGCAGTGCCGCAGGTCGAGCCGGTCGTGCCCGGCGGCGAGCCAGTCCGCCCGTTCCCGCGGGACGAGCATCACGACGAGGATCTTGTGGACGGCGACCGGGGAGCGGGCCAGCTTCACCAGGTGCTCGTTGTCGAGGGTGAAGGAGAAGGCGGGCCCGGCCGGCCTCGGCGGTATCTGGTAGGTCGCCTTCAACTGCACCTTGATGGTGACCTCGTCGTCCACGACGTGCTCGGGGGCGCCGTGGCTCACGATCCAGTCGATGCCGTTGTCCGGGAAGGGCTGGGACAGCGAGCAGCCGGCCGCGGCCGCGACGGCGTGCAGGTAGCCCACCTGGAGGGTCTCCATGCAGGCGGTGGTGGCGAGGGCGCCGCGCAGCGGTCCGTTCCGCGCTCCGGCCGGCGTGCCGGTGCGCGGATCGATCCGCCCCGCCAGTACCCCGCCCTGTTCGGGCTGCGCGAGCGCCATGGCCGGCTCCCCATGCCTTCCGGGCTCTGCCGTGGGTGGTGGGTGGTGGTGAGGGGGGTGACGGCCGGTCATGTGCACGGCGCCCCGGAGTAGTTGTCTCCGCAGACGGACCCCGGCAAACGGCGTACGGGGCAAACAGCCCGGGTATCACCGATTCGGGCAAGGACGACACGGTCCGAGGCGGCGCCGCCCGGCTGCGCCCCAACTGCCGACCGGGGACGAGGAGTTCGCCATGACACGCTGGTACGAGGGCCCGCTGGCCGCATTCGACACCGAGACGACCGGGGTGGACGTCGAGCAGGACCGGATCGTGTCCGCCGCGCTCGTCGTGCAGGAGTGCGCGGGCGGCCGGGTGCGTTCCACCCGGTGGCTCGTCAACCCGGGCGTCCCGGTGCCTCCGGGCGCGACCGAGGTGCACGGCCTGACCGACGAGCACCTCCAGCTGAACGGCCGCTGGCCGGCGCCGGTGGTGGAGGAGATAGCCCGGGCGCTCGGGGAGCAGCAGGCGGCGGGCCGGCCGGTGGTGGTGATGAACGCGCCGTTCGACCTGACGCTGCTGGACCGGGAGTTGCGCAGGCACCGGGCCTCGTCGCTGTCGCGGTACCTGGACGACCGCCCGTTGGCGGTGCTGGACCCGCGGGTGCTGGACAAGCACCTGGACCGGTACCGCAAGGGCCGCCGCACGCTGACGGACCTGTGCGCGCACTACGGGATAGAGCTGGAGTCGGCGCACGACGCGGCGGCGGACGCGATGGCCTCGCTGGAGCTCGTCCGGGCGGTGGGCCGCCGGTTCTCGGGGCGGCTGGAGCGGCTGACGCCGGCCGAGCTGCACACGCTCCAGCAGGTGTGGCACGCGGCGCAGGCGCGCGGCCTGCAGGCCTGGTTCGCGCGGCAGGGCACCCCGGAGCCGGTCGATCCGCACTGGCCGCTGCGGCCCGACCTGACGGCGGCTGCCTGAGCGCGGCCCCGCGCCCGAGCGGTCTCCGCGGGGGCCCGTACATGCGGAAGGCCGGTCCGTCGACTGACGGACCGGCCTCTCCCGGTGGGCGATACTGGGATCGAACCAGTGACCCCTTCGGTGTGAACGAAGTGCTCTCCCGCTGAGCTAATCGCCCGGGAACGCACCGAACAATACAGAAGGCCCGGGGCTGGTTCAAACCGCTTCCGGCGAGCCGCCCAACCGGCTCTGCAATCCGCGGTGTCCGGCGCGCATCATCAGCGCGTGGTTGAGCCGGAACACCGCCCGTCCCGGGAGCGCGAGCCGGCGCATCGAGGCCCGCCGCACCTCGACCTCCTGTTCGTACAGCGCGCGCGTCCGCCCGCCGCCGGCCGCGCCGCGCGCCCGTACGGTCCACCGCGCCCAGCCGTCGAGGTCACCGCGCAGGGCCACCTCCAGGACGCCCCGGACGGGGTCGCGCAGCAGCTCGGTGGCGGTGACGCGCAGGACGTACGGGAGGACCGAGCGGACGAGCGCGGTCCCGGTGCGGTCGTCGACGGGCTCGACCCGGCGCACCTGCGGCCACCACAGCGGGTACTGCCCCGGCTGTTCCAGCTCGGCGTAGACGCGGGCGGGCGGCGCGTCGAGGTCCCACACGCTGCGGAACCGGTAGCGGCTCCAACGGTCCCACGGGTTCAGGCGGTTCAGGCGGTTCAGGCGGTTCAGGTCCATGGGAGGAGTCTGGCCCGTGGACCGCGCCCGCATCCCCGGTTCGCCGCAACGGTACTCAGACGCGTCCGAGTACGCCCGCCGACCTCCCGGCGGTCGTACGGCAGCACACTCCGGAGCATGAACACGCCCCCACCGCCGGCCGAGGAGCTGGCGCTCATCGACCGCGAGCTGGTCCTGCTCGACGCCCGGCGCGCCCTGCTGCTCGGGCGCCGGGACCTGTTGCTGCGGCTGCTGTACGCGACGCCCCGGGCCGGCGCGCCGCCCTGGGGCCCGCCCGCGGGCCGCGCCGGCGCTTCCGGGCCCGCCGGGGACGGTTCGGCGCCGAGCGCGCAGACCGTCCTGCTGACGCTCGGCGGCCGGGTTCCTGGCCCCGCACACCGTCGGCCGGAGCTCCGGGGGCGGCGCCGGGCGGGGCGTCGGGCCGGTGGCGGCCGGGTGCGCGCCGGGAGGGGCCCTGCTCCTGTCCCTGGGCGCGCTGGACGGCCGGACGGCCGCCTTCGCGGTCTGGGGCCTGCTGGGCGCGGGTTGCGCCGCCGGAGCGGCGTACGGGCCCGCGGCGCGCGCGGTCCGGGCGGCGGCCGCTGTGGGCGCGGTCGGGTACGCCGCCGGGCTGCTGGTCGCGGCGGCCGCGCTGACGGACCTGGCCGTGGCCTGGTGGGGCCTGCCGGTGCTCGCGGTACCGGCGGCGGTGGCCGCGCTCGGGCCGCGGCTGGGGGCCGTACGGATTCCGGCGGAGGTCGCGGCGGGGGCGGCCGGGATCCTGGCGCCGGCGCTGGCGCTCACCCGGCCCGGGGCCCTGGCCGCGGCCCTGTCGCTGGCGGGGGTGGTCTGCGCGGGGGCGGCGGTGCGCCCGGACCGGCGGGGTCTGGGCCTCGCGGCGGGGGCGCTGTTCGCGACGGCGGCCTGGGTGCGGCTGGCGATGGACGGGGTCACGACGCCCGAGGCGTACGCGCTGCCGGTGACGGTGCCCGCCCTCGCGGTGGGCCTCCTGCGGCGCCGGAGGGACCCGGAGGCCTCGTCCTGGACCGCGTACGGGCCGGGTCTGGCGGCGACGCTGCTGCCGAGCCTGCTGGCGGCCTGGGGCGACCCGCACTGGCAGCGCCCGCTGCTGCTGGGCCTGGCGGCGCTGGCGCTGACCCTGGCGGGTGCCCGGAGCGGGCTTCAGGCACCGCTGCTGCTGGGCGGGGCGGTGCCGGCGTCGGTGGCGCTGCACGAGCTGGCCCCGTACGTGGTGCAGGTGGCGGGCGCCCTGCCGCGCTGGCTGCCGCCGGCCCTGGCGGGCCTGCTGCTGCTGGCGGTGGGGGCCACGTACGAAGAGGCTGGCCGACGCGCGGCGACTGCGGGAGGCGCTCGGCCGGCTGCGGTGACGGGGGCGCGAACGCCAGGGGCCCGGAGACTGTGACAGCCTCCGGGCCCCTGGTCCGGGTGGGCGATACTGGGTTCGAACCAGTGACCCCTTCGGTGTGAACGAAGTGCTCTCCCACTGAGCTAATCGCCCGGACGCACCGCAAACATTACCGCATGTCAGCGGTGCTCCCCGACCATCACTGGTCGGTGATGTCCCAGGGCAGGACGAGCCCGTACTTCCACAGGTAGAAGGCGATCAGCGCGGCCGCGATGACGAGGCCCGCACTGGTCAGGATGATGTTGCGGCGGCGCACCTTGGGATCGAGGGCCTTCTGGGCCGCCTCGGTGACCTTGCGCTTGGTCCAGCGCAGGACGAGGTGGGCCCAGGCGAATTCGGTCGCCCAGATCGCCAGGCCCGCGAAGATGGCCACCCAGCCCGGTCCGGGCAGCACGAGCATGGCGATGCCCGCGCCGATGACGGCGAGGCCGACGACGAAGACGCCGACCTGCCAGCTCAGGTGCAGGCTGCGGCGGGCCTTGATGAAGGCCGGCGCCTTGGACACGTGCGGCGTCTCCTCGACGGCCCCACTGCTGGATTCACCGGTTGCGGGCTCGTGGGCCCCGCGGTCACTCCCCGTATTCATGGGCTCGAATCTACCGGAGCCGGAAGCACACGTGAATGCTGGTTTGGATCCGCCGTACGAGGGACCCAGAGGTCCGCAAAACGGTCAGAGGGGTTTACAACGGCACCGTAGGTGGCATGTCGATTTCGCCGACGTGCGAATCCCCGAGCGCACACTGAGCGAAAGGCCCTGGCGCTTATGAACACCACGGTCAGCTGCGAGCTGCACCTGCGCCTCGTTGTGTCGAGCGAGTCCTCACTGCCTGTTCCCGCGGGCCTGCGGTATGACACGGCCGACCCCTACGCCGTGCACGCCACCTTCCACACCGGCGCCGAGGAGACGGTCGAATGGGTATTCGCCCGCGACCTCCTCGCCGAGGGCCTCCACCGGCCCACCGGTACCGGCGACGTCCGCGTCTGGCCGTCCCGCAGCCACGGTCAGGGCGTCGTCTGCATCGCCCTGAGCTCACCGGAGGGAGAAGCACTGCTCGAAGCACCCGCCCGAGCACTCGAGTCGTTCCTCAAGCGGACGGACGCCGCGGTCCCACCCGGGACCGAACACCGGCACTTCGACCTCGACAAGGAGCTCTCCCACATCCTGGCCGAAAGCTGAGCCAGGCCTACCACCGCACGACACCGTCCGACTCGGGGCGACGGTGCGTGTCGGACAACCACATACGTGTGTACCGGCGCTGTCTCCGCGGAAGCCACCCGCGGGGGCGGCGCCGGTGCGCGTGGGGGGCGGGGCCGCGGGGCGGACCCGCTAGAGTCGGCCACCACACGGCGGCGGCCCCGTCGTCGCAGGCAGGCCCCGGCCCCCAGGGAGACCCGTGCAGATCCCCCACGACACCCGTCGCGCGCTGGACGTCGTCGTCGCGCTGGTGAACACCGCGGCCGAGGCCGACCAGCCCGACGGCCTCGCCACCCTGGGCTCGCTGCGCGGCTTCGTCCAGGAGTACGCGATCAGCGACGTCGGCGAGCTCGGCGCCCGGGACCTGGCGGGCGTGCGGACCGTGCGCGCCAAGTTCGCCCAGGTCTTCGCCGCGCCGAACCCGCGCGCGGCGTCCGTGCTGATCAACGAGCTCGTGGCCACGGCCGGCACCACGCCGCAGCTGACCGACCACGACGGCTACGACTGGCACGTGCACTACTTCGCCCCGGGCGCGTCGGTGGGCGACCACCTCGCGGCCGACGGCGGGATGGCCCTGGCCTTCATCGTCGTCTCCGGGGAGCAGGAGCGGCTGCGCCGCTGCGAGGCCCCGGACTGCCGGCGCGCCTTCGTGGACCTCTCCCGCAACCGCTCCCGGCGCTACTGCGACAGCCGGACCTGCGGCAACCGGCTGCACGTGGCGGCCTACCGGGCCCGCCGCAAGGGGGCCGGCGCCGAGGCACCGGACTCAGAGCACGAAGAGGTCGTGCACGGCGGCGAGCAGCAGCAGGGTGCCGATCACCGCTAGGAAGATCATCAGGGGCGGTTGGGAGAGCGCGAAGAGGCAGCCTCGCGGTTCGTCGGCGACGGTTCCGGGCGCCGGTGCGGGCACCGACGGCTCACTGTGCGATGTGTCGAGCATGTCCGGCCGATGATGGCCCAGCCCGAGGGGCGCCACCCCCCGATACGCCTCTCCCGGCCGGGTGGTTCGCCCGATCTCGTGGTTCCTGCGGCGATCGCCCCACGCGGGGCGCCGTCAGATGCCGTGCTTCTTGAGGATGGCCTCGATGTCGGAGAAATCGTCCCCGGCGGCGGCGGCCGGAGGCTGCCGGCGGTCCTCGGGACGCCCACCGGTCCCGGTACCGGTGGCCGGGCGGGAGGCGGCCGGTGCGACGGCCGGACGGGCCGGTCCGCCCCGCACCGGCTCGGGCGGCGCGGCAGGTCCGGGCGCCTTCGCGAGGCGGCGGCGCTCGACGGCGCGCGTGGTGGCGAAGAGCAGCCAGGCCAGGCCGAGCAGGCCGAAGCCGGCCCAGACGGTCGGCTTGAACACCACCTCGGTCGCCCACTGCACGACGCCCGTCAGCACCAGCCCGACGGGCACCAGCGCGTACGCGGCGATCCGCGTGGCGGCCAGGAAGCGCTTGCGGTAGGCGGTGAGCGCGGCGATGCCCAGGCCCGCCGCGGACACCGCGGAACAGATGGTCTCGGCCAGCATGCGGTCCTCCGGCTCTCGGTGACGGGCGATCCGTACCCGTCCATCGTGCACCGGCCCCCGTCGCCCGGGCCAGGCCGACGGCCCGCCGCGGGAGGATCTCCGGGACATCTCCGGGTCGCGCCTCCTCCCCAGGGCCCGTGGCGGGTGCGGGGCGGGTGCCGGTCGGGGGCCGGGGGCGGGGCTGGGAGACTGTCCGCATGACCGATTCCGTGATCCTCGACGTCTGGTGCGAACTGCAGTGCCCGGACTGCCTCACCGCCCTGGACGACGTACGCGCCCTGCGGGCCCGCTACGGCGACCGGCTGGACATCCGGCTGCGCCACTTCCCCCTGGAGAAGCACAAGCACTCCTTCGCCGCGGCCCAGGCCGCCGAGGAGGCCGTGGAGCAGGGGCAGGGCTGGCCGTACGCCGAGGCCGTGCTGGCCCGTACCGCGGAGCTGGCCGGGCGGGGGGAGCCGGTGCTGCTGGACGTGGCGCGCGAACTGGGCCTGGACGTGGAGGAGTTCGACACCGCCCTGATCGACGGACGGCACATCCTGATCGTCGACGCCGACCAGGCCGAGGGCAAGGCGATCGGCGTCACCGGCACCCCGACGTACGTGATCGGCGGCGAGCGGCTCGACGGCGGGGCGAGCCAGGACGGCCTGCGCGCCCGCGTCGAGGAGATCGCCGACCGCCTGCTGGCCGGGGCGCCGGCCGACGACGCGTCCTAGACGGCGCGATCCGGAAGCGACGGCCTAGATCAGCTGTTTGATCGCGTTGACCGACGTGTCCCGGTAGCCGAGGGACTCGTACAGCCGACGGGCCGGGGTGTTCCCCTCGGACACGTGCAGGCCCAGGCTCCGGGCGCCCGCGGCCAGGGCAGCGTGCTCGGCCAGCAGCATCAGGCTGCGTCCGTGGCCGCGGCGGCGGTGGCCGGGGGCGACCTCGACGTCGTACACGTAGGGGACGGGGCCGCGGCCCGGCAGGTCCCGCTCCCCCACCCACAGGGTGCCCAGCACACCGCCGCCGGGCCCCTCCAGGACGTGGAAGGAAGCGCCGGGGGTCTCGCGCCCCGCCGGCAGCATCCGGGCGTGCTCCGCGCGGGAGGCGGCGACGCCCTGCTCGGCGGTCATGCCGGGGGCGGTGAGGTTGCGGCCGTACGCGACGACGGCGGGCTCCAGCCACGCGTCGAACTCGGCCGGGGTCATCGCCCGGCCCCGGCTGCCGTCCGGGAGCGCGGGCGGTCCGGCCGGCAGCTCCTTGACCATGACCCGGCCGGTCTCCCGGTAGCCGAGGGACTCCGCCATCCGCAGCGCTTCGCGCGCGTCCGCGGGCACGGACACGGCGACGCAGGTGCAGTGCCAGCCCCGCAGCACCTCCTCGGCGGCGAGCGCGGCGACGGTGCCGCGCCCGCGCCGCCGGTCCGGCTCCTCGATCCGCAGGTCCCGGATCAGCCCGACCCAGGGGCGGGAGCCGGAGGCGATCGACAGTTCGAGGGTGCCGACGTGGCGGCTGTTCACCCGGACCTCGTAGGTCCGTGAACGGGCGCCGTCGCCGTGGTGGCGGAGCGGCTGGGTCGGCCGCAGGGTGGTGGTCACCCCCGAGTTCTACCCGCCCCGCGACCCGAAGGACAGGGGGTGGGGCCCGGCCCGGCGGGACCTACGGGTCGAGGTCGGCGGCGGAGCGGGCCGCGAAGGCCCGCACGGCCTCGGCGGTGACCGGGCCGGGGCCGGAGCCCGTGTCCCGACCGTCGATCCGCACCACGGCCTGGACGTCGCGCAGCGAGGAGGTCAGGAAGACCTCCTCGGCTTCGGCCAGCGCCTCGAACGGCAGGTCGGTCTCCTTGGCGCCGGCCCACTCGACGACGAGGTCGCGGGTGATGCCGGCCAGGCAGCCGGAGGCGAGCGGCGGGGTGTGCAGTTCGCCGTCGAGGACGACGAAGACGTTGGAGCCGGTGCCCTCGCAGAGCCGTCCGACCGTGTTGGCGAGCAGTGCCTCGGAGGCTCCGGCCCGGTGGGCGGCGGCGAGGGCGACGACGTTCTCCGCGTAGGAGGTGGTCTTCAGGCCGGTCACCCCGGAGCGTTCGTTGCGGACCCAGGGCACGGTGACGACCGCCGTGGTGTCCGGGCGGCGGGCGGAGGGGGCCATCGCCGCGATCAGGGTGGGCGCGGCGTCGCCGCGGTCGGATCCGAGCGGGGAGACGCCGCCGGTGTAGGTCACGCGCAGCCGGCCGAGCGGCATCGGGTTGGCGGCCAGGACGGCCGCGCAGGCCCGGCGCACCTCGTCCGCATCGGGGTCGGGCAGGCCGAGGCCGCGGGCCGAGCGGGTCAGCCGCTCCAGGTGGCGGGTGAGCGCGAAGGCCTCGCCGTGCTGCGCCTTGAGCGTCTCGAAGACGCCGTCGCCCACGGTCAGTCCGTGGTCGAACACGGACACCTTCGCCTCGTCCGCGTCCCGCAGTGCTCCGTCGAGCCAGATCTTCACCGTACGGTTCCTCCGCTCATGCCGTTCGTCCCATGGGCACCAGTGGCCTCATGGCTCCCTGACGCTACCCGCAGCAGCCGGGCGGCCTTGAGCTCGGTCTCCGCCCATTCGCGGTCCGGGTCGGAGCCCCAGGTGATGCCAGCGCCGGTGCCGAAGAGCAGGCGGGGCCCGCCGGGGAGCGTGCGGTCGATCCAGAAGGTGCGGATGCCCACGGCGAGCTCGGCGGCGCCGCGGTCGGCGTCGACCCAGCCGATGCCCCCGCAGTAGGGGCCGCGGGGGGCGGTCTCCAGGGCCTCGATGATCCGCAGGGCGGAGGATTTGGGCGCGCCGGTGACGGACCCGGGCGGGAAGGTGGCGGCGAGCAGTTCGGGCCACCCGGCCCCGTCGGCGAGTTCGCCGCTGACGGTGGAGACCAGGTGGACCAGGCCGGGGTGCTCCTCGACCGCGCACAGCTCGGGGACGGTGACGGAGCCGGTGGCGCAGACCCGGCCGAGGTCGTTGCGGACCAGGTCCACGATCATGACGTTCTCGGCGTGGTCCTTGGGGAGCAGGTCGGCGGCGGTGCGGCCGGTGCCCTTGATCGGACCGGACTCCACGCGGCGGCCCGTGCGGCGCAGGAAGAGCTCCGGGGAGGCGGTGGCCGTCTCGACGCCGTGCGCGGGGAGCCGAATCGTTCCTGCGTACGGGGCCGGGTTGCCCCGGGCCAGCAGCGCGGTGAGGGCGTCCACGTCCGCGCCCGCCGGGTCGGGCAGCGGGGCGGACAGCACCCGGCAGAGGTTGGCCTGGTAGACCTCGCCCGCGGCGATGTGCTCGCGGATGCGGCGGACGCCGGAGACGTACGCGGCCCGGTCGAGCGAGGAGGTCCAGTCGTCGGCGCCGGGTCCGCGCCAGGCACCCGGGACGGGCGCCGGGACGGGGTCGGGGCGCACGTCCCCGAAGCGCGCGCAGACCAGCCGCCCTTCGAAGTCGGCCGCGACCGCCCAGAACCCGGTGGAGTCGAGGGCGGCGGGGTCGCTGGTGACGTCGCGGAGGTCGGTCGCGAGGAGGCCGCCGAAGCGGGCGAGGGGAGGCAGGTCGTGCACGGCTGCGAGTCTATGACCGGTGACGCGGGGGCGCCGGTGAGGTGACCGGTGCGTGACCGGCGGTGATCGAGCGGCAGCACGCTGCGGAAACGCGTTTTTGAGCTGGCCCGGGAATCCGCTAGAGTTCAACTCGTCGCCAGGGAGCGAAGGGGAAACCCCCGGAGCGAACACGGTGACCTGCGGACGTAGCTCAGTTGGTAGAGCACCACCTTGCCAAGGTGGATGTCGCGAGTTCGAGTCTCGTCGTCCGCTCGAAGTGGGGGATCTTCCCGAGAACCCCTGCGGCTCCATGGTGGAGTGGCCGAGAGGCGAGGCAACGGCCTGCAAAGCCGTCTACACGGGTTCAAATCCCGTCTCCACCTCCAAGGACGATTAGCTCAGCGGGAGAGCGCTTCCCTGACACGGAAGAGGTCACTGGTTCAATCCCAGTATCGTCCACTGGTCCGCGAGGACCGCCCGCGCGATTAGCTCAGCGGGAGAGCGCTTCCCTGACACGGAAGAGGTCACTGGTTCAATCCCAGTATCGCGCACGCTGTACTACGCATCACGTGTTCCACCTGCGGCTCTCGGCCGTGGATCCCGCGCGATTAGCTCAGCGGGAGAGCGCTTCCCTGACACGGAAGAGGTCACTGGTTCAATCCCAGTATCGCGCACCGACCGAAAGCCCCGGCCGTCTCGACGGCCGGGGCTTTCGCGTGCGCGGGAGGGCGGCACGGGTCAGGAGGAGAACAGCATCCGGCCGAAGCCACCCTTGCGGTGGCCGTGCCCGTGACCGCCGTGGTGGGGTGCGCCCCAGACGGGGGCCGCGTGCTGGGGCGGGTAGGGGGCCGGCGGGGCCGCGGGGGGCGGGGCCTGTCCGTACTGCTGGCCGGTGTACTGGGCCTCCAGCCGGGTCAGCGCCTCCAGCTCGCCGTAGTCCAGGAAGATGCCGCGGCAGCCGCTGCACTGTTCTATCTGGACGCCGTTGCGCGTGTAGGTGTGCATCATCGCGTGACACTTCGGACACTGCATGACCGGATCAACTCCTCGCCGTCGGATGCCGCCACCGGACGCGTACCCGGTGGCGGGAAACTCACCCTACGACGGAAGCCCGTACTCCAAGTCGGCCGGAAGGGCGGCGATTCGGGCGCAGGCGTCCACCACCAGCCGCTCACCGCCGTCGAGTCGGCGGCCGTCCTCCGCTGCCTTGGCCAGGGCCAGGGCGGCCGTCTGCACGGTGAGCGCGCGGGCGGCGAGGTCCAGTTCGGGCCAGGGATCGCTGCCGGGCGGGCCGGCGGCCGGGCCGCCGGCGCAGCGGTAGGCGTCGAGGAAGCGCAGCCAGTCCCCGGGGTCGAGCAGGCCCGCGGCGTACCAGGCGGCGGGGCGGGCCAGGTCCCAGGCGGGCGTGCCGACGCCGAGGTCGTCGACGTCGATCAGCAGCCAGGGCCCGGCCGGGGCGGGCGAGCGGACCAACTGCCCCAGGTGCAGGTCCCCGTGGCAGAGCGCGGCCCCGACCGGGGCCGGTGCCTCGCCCCGCACCCAGGCGGGCAGGGACCGGGCGGCGGCGCGCACGGCGGCCGTCCCGGCCGGGTGCGGGATGCCCGCGACCGGGCGGCGGACGCAGGAGGGCGGGGCCGCGGTGGCCGCCGGCGCGGCGAACGGGGCGTCGGCGGCCGGCGGCCCGGTGCCGCCGGGCGGGCGGTGGTCGGCGGTGGTTTGCGCGCGGGCGAGGCGGTCCAGGGCGCGGGCGAGCTTGGCGGGGCCGCGCATCGGCGGGACGGGGCCGGGGAGCGAGCCGAGCGGGGTCAGGTGCAGGGCGGCCAGGAGCCGGCCGGCCGCCTCCCAGGGGGCGAGCTCGGGGTGCTCCGGGTCCACCGGGGCGCCGTACGGCCACAGGGAGGCGGGCCGCGCGCGTACGGTCCCGGTGCGCAGCGGGGGCAGCAGCACTCCGGCCAGCGGTGCGCTCGCCGCGATCCGCAGGCGTACGCCGAGGGCGTCCGGGTCACTGTCGGCGGCGTGCGCCTTCGCCACGGTGTCCCCGCAGCGCACCACGGTCCCGTCGGGCCGGTCGGCGAGGAGCGTGTACGGGGCGGGCGCGCCGGAGCGGCCCCAGGCCGCGAGGGCGGCGGGCAGTCCGGTGCGGCTCGTGCGGTCCTCGGCTCCCCGGTCCGCCGGGCGGCGCCAGCCGCTGTCGTCGCCGGTCATCCGGGCTCCCTCCGCCGTCTCGTCCGAGGAGGAGCGTACGGGGGCGTGCGGGAGGGGCGGGGGAAGGCATGAAAAAGGGTGCTGCCCGTCCGACTCCCCAGCCGTACGGGCAGCACCCTTCACCTGCCGTCCGCCGTCGCGCCCCCGTCCCCACGGGGTTCGACGGTCCGATGTCCCGGTCCGGGCCGCTCTCCCGGACCCGGGGCGCCGCTCAGCGCCCCGGCATCAGTCCCACGGACGACGCCTGTGCCGCGACCTGCTCGAAGCCTCCGAAGAGGAAGAGCAGGAGGGCGGCCAGGGGGAGGACCATGGCGGCGGCCACCAGCGGGTGGCGCGTACCGGACTCGTGGCCGTGGAACGCGAAGGCCTTGCGTCCCTGCCGGGCGGTGTCCGCCATGGTCCTCTCCCTGTCGTTTGGCAGCGGCGGGTTGGTGACCTCGGGGGACGAGTGTTCCGCCCGCCGCTTGACTTCAAGACTAGGCGGGCGGGGTGCTCCCGGCCTCATGCCCTCGTACCCATTGCCGGGCCTCCGGGAGGATGACGGGGGACCCCCCGTGTACTCCCCTGGGTGGAGACGTGCGGCCCGCTGTCGGGGTCTTCCCGGAGGGGATGACCGGAGGGTAGTGACTTCTCTCACTTACGTCACTCCCTGTTCACGCGTGTCCCTCCACAGGCTCCCGGGAAGATCCAATCCAGGCGCGTGCGGCGGCCGCGGGGCGCCGGCGGCCCGCGTGACCTCCCCCGTACCCCAATCCCCTTGCGCACAGGGGTCCTTGGTCGTGGACGGCGGGCCGTGCGGACAACCGGGCCATATCGCTGGAAGACCCTCGCGTGTGCCGTCCCGCACTGACGAGCGAATCCCCCGGCGAGGGCGCGGCCTCTGAGCACGCATGCCGGATGGTCCGTAAGCTGTGCCAGGTCAACAGGACGACCGGTCAGCGGGGTGGACATGGCGATGATGCGGCTCCGGCGCGAGGACCCGCGTGTCGTCGGCTCGTTCAGACTGCACCGGCGGCTCGGCGCCGGCGGCATGGGCGTGGTCTACCTGGGATCGGACCGGCGCGGCCAGCGCGTCGCGCTCAAGGTCATCCGGCCCGACTTGGCCGAGGACCAGGAGTTCCGCTCGCGGTTCGCCCGCGAGGTGTCGGCGGCCCGGCGCATCAGGGGCGGCTGCACGGCCCGCCTGGTGGCGGCGGACCTCGACGCCGAACGGCCCTGGTTCGCGACGCAGTACGTGCCCGGCCCCTCCCTGCACGACAAGGTGGCGGAAGAGGGCCCGCTCGCGGCCGCGCAGATCGCCGCCATCGGCGCAGCGCTCTCCGAGGGGCTCGTCGCCGTGCACGAGGCCGGGGTCGTCCACCGCGACCTGAAACCCTCGAACATCCTGCTCTCCCCCAAAGGCCCGCGGATCATCGACTTCGGGATCGCCTGGGCCACCGGGGCGAGCACCCTCACCCACGTGGGCACGGCGGTCGGCTCCCCCGGCTTCCTGGCGCCCGAGCAGGTGCGCGGCGCCGCCGTCACCCCGGCCACCGACGTGTTCGCGCTCGGGGCCACCCTCGCCTACGCGGCGACCGCCGACTCGCCCTTCGGACACGGCAGTTCCGAGGTCATGCTGTACCGCGTGGTGCACGAGGAGCCGCACCTGGTGGGGGTGCCGGACGCGCTCGCCCCGCTGGTGCAGGCCTGTCTGGCGAAGGATCCCGAGGACCGGCCGACCACGCTCCAGCTCTCCATGCGGCTCAAGGAGATCGCGGCCCGCGAGGCCCAGGGGCTGTCGGACGGGCGCCCGCCGGCGCAGCGCGCCCGCACCGAGCGGCCCTCGGGCCGCCGGCCCGAGGGGACGGAGCGGCTGGAGCGGTACGCGGACCAGCCCACGGAGCGGCGTACCGGCAGCTCGACCGCGCCCCGGCCCCAGGGCGGCCCGCAGTCGCGGCCCTCGTCCGCACGCCATCCGGGCGGCCCGCCGTCCCGGCCGACCGCGGGCCGCACGGGCGGCCGTACGGCGCCGCGCACCACGGGGGCGGGACGGCGGCCGTCCCGGCCCGACCCGAAGCTGATGCGGCAGCGGCTGATCGTCTTCGTGGTGGTCACCCTGATCGTCGCGCTGGGCATCGCGGCGGCGCAGAAGCTCTGAGACCCCGCTCCCCCGCGCGCGACCACCCGTCCGCGCCGTACCGGCGCGGTCCGGGCGGGGCGGGCCCGCGGGGTTCCTACGGGCGGCCCTGGGCCACCGCGTAGAAGGCGACGGCCGCGGCCGCGCCCACGTTGAGCGAGTCGACGCCGTGCGCCATCGGGATGCGCACCCATTCGTCGGCGGCCACGAGCGCCTGCGTGGAGAGGCCGTCGCCCTCGGCGCCCAGCATCAGGGCGACCCGGTCCAGGGACTGCGGGGCGGCCACGTCGATGGGCGAGGCCTTCTGGTGCGGCGTCAGGGCCAGCAGTTTGAATCCCGCCCCGCGCACCGAGTCCAGGCTCTTGGGCCAGGCGTCCAGGCGGGCGTAGGGCACGGAGAACACGGCGCCCATCGAGACCTTCACCGAACGGCGGTAGAGCGGGTCGGCGCAGTCGGGCGAGAGCAGCACCGCGTCCATGCCGAGGGCTGCGGCGCTGCGGAAGATCGCCCCGATGTTGGTGTGGTCGTTGACCGCTTCCATGACGACCACCCGGCGGGCGGTGGTGAGCAGTTCCTCCGCCGTGGGCAGCGGTTTGCGCTGCATGGAGGCGAGGGCTCCGCGGTGCACGTGATAGCCGGTGACGCGTTCGGCGAGCTCGGGACTGACCGCGTACACCGGCGCCGGGAGCTCGTCGATGACGTCGCGCATGACGTCGACCCACTTGGCGGAGAGCAACATCGAGCGCATCTCGTACCCGGCGTCCTTGGCCCGTCTGATGACCTTCTCGCCCTCGGCGATGAACAGGCCCTCCGCGGGCTCGCGCCGGCGCCGGAGTTCGACGTCGGTCAGGCCGGTGTAGTCGCGCAGGCGCGGGTCGTCGGGGTCTTCGACGGTGATGAGATCAGCCACAGGGTGATACTGCCTTGTCCTGGGTGTGGTGCCAACGGCCTGTCAGGCGCCGGCGGTGGGGAGGGACGGTGTTCCGACGCGGACGACCTCGCCGACGACGATCACGGCCGGCGGGCGGACCTGCTCGGCGCGGACCCGCTCGCCGACCGTGGCGAGGGTGGCGTCGACGCGGCGCTGGGCGGCCGTGGTGCCCTCCTGGACGACCGCGACCGGGGTCTCGGCCGGCCGGCCGTGCCGGACGAGGGCCTCGGCGATCAGGCCGATCTTGTCGACGCCCATCAGGATCACCAGGGTGCCGGTGAGCTTGGCGAGGGAGGCCCAGTCCACCAGGGAGCGCGGGTCGTCCGGGCCGACGTGGCCGCTGACCACGGTGAACTCGTGGGCGACACCGCGGTGGGTGACCGGGATGCCGGCGGCTCCGGGCACCGAGATCGAGCTGGAGATGCCGGGGACGACGGTGCAGGGGATGCCGACCTCGGCGAGGGCCTGGAGCTCCTCCATGCCGCGGCCGAAGACGTACGGGTCGCCGCCCTTGAGCCGGACCACGGCCTTGCCGGCCTTGGCGTGCTCGATCAGGGCGTTGTTGATGGCCTCCTGGGCCATGAACCGGCCGTACGGGATCTTCGCGGCGTCGATGACCTCGACGTGCGGGGGGAGCTCGTCGAGCAGGTCGCGGGGGCCGAGCCGGTCCGCGATGACCACGTCGGCCTCGGCGAGCAGGCGGCGGCCGCGCACGGTGATCAGGTCGGGGTCGCCCGGCCCGCCGCCGACGAGGGCGACGCCGGGGGTGGAGCGGTGGCGGTGGCCGGGGGCGGCGAGGGTCCCCTCGCGCAGGCCATCGACGACCGCGTCGCGGACGGCGGCGGAGCGGCGCGGGTCGTTGCCGGTCAGGACGGCGACGGTGACGCCCTCGACGCGGCCGGTGGCCGGGGTCCAGGCGGTGGCGGCGGAGGCGTCGTCGGCGCGGACGCACCAGACGCGCTCGCGTTCGGCCTCGGCGGAGGCGCGCTCGTTGTCCTCGCGGTTCTGGGTGGCGATCAGGGCGTACCAGGCGCCGGCGAGGTCGCCGTCCCGGTAGCGGCGGCGCTCCCAGCGGATCTCGCCCGTCTCCGCCATCGCGTCCACCGAGGGCGTCGCCGACGGGGAGACCAGCAGGACGTCCGCGCCGGCCGCGATGAGCGCGGGCAGGCGGCGCTGGGCGACCTGTCCGCCGCCGATGACGACGACACGGCGGCCGGCCAGGCGGAGTCCTACGGGGTAGGCGGGGGTGTCGGCCATGGCGGTTGCGGCTCCTGGAGGCGGCGGGTTCTCTGGGTGCCGCTGCGGCGCTGGAGCGGCGGGTACTCAGGGTACTGACGTGCGGTGATGTGCCGCGGGTCCACCTTACGGCGCCGTTACGGCGGGGGCGCGGGGCGGGTCCCCGGGCGGGCGCCGCGCTCCCTGCCGTACGCGCAGGGCCGGGCCCGCGGGCGTACGGCCCGCGGGGTGCGGCCCGGCGCCGGTGGGCCGGGGGGCGGCGGCGCCGGGCGGAACGCGGCCGGTGGGACGCGTCCGCGCGGGGGCGGTGGCCCGGGCGGCGGGGCCGGGCCTGCGCCGGGGCGGCTGCGGGCCGGCGCAGGCCCGGGCCGTACCGGCCCCGTCGGCCGCCCGGTGGGCCCGCGGGGACGCGCCGGGCGTCCCCGCGGAGCCCCGCGGGAGCTACTTCTCCGTCACGCCGGCCGAGTCGAAGGTGGCGACCTCGTGCATCGCCCGGGCCGCGCTCTGCACCAGCGGCAGGGCCAGCAGGGCGCCCGTGCCCTCGCCGAGGCGGAGGTCCAGGTCGACCAGCGGGCGCAGGCCGAGGGCGTTCAGGGCCGCGACGTGGCCCGGCTCGGCGCTGCGGTGGCCGGCGATGCAGGCCGACAGGGACTCGGGGGCGATGGCGCGGGCGACCAGGGCGGCCGCGCCGGCGCTGACGCCGTCGAGGATCACCGGCGTGCGGAGGGAGGCTCCGCCGAGGAGCAGTCCGACGATGGCCGCGTGCTCCAGGCCGCCGACGGCCGCGAGGACGCCGACCGGGTCGGCCGGGTCCGGCTGGTGGAGGTCCAGGGCCCGGCGTACGACCTCGACCTTGCGGGCGTGGGTCTCGTCGTTGATGCCCGTGCCGCGGCCGGTGACCTCGGCCGGGTCCGCGCCGGTGAAGACGGAGATCAGCGCGGCGGACACCGTGGTGTTCGCGATGCCCATCTCTCCGGTGAGCAGGGCCTTGTTGCCGGCCGCGACCAGGTCGCGGGCGGTCTCGATGCCGACCTCGATCGCGGCGACGGCCTCCTCGCGGCTCATCGCGGGGCCGACGGAGAGGTCGGCCGTGCCGGGGCGGACCTTGCGGGGCAGCAGGCCGGGGGTGGCCGGCAGGTCGCCCGCGACGCCCACGTCGATCACGCAGACCTCCGCGCCCACCTGGTTGGCGAACGCGTTGCAGACCGCGCCGCCGCCCAGGAAGTTGGCCACCATCTGCGTGGTGACCTCCTGCGGCCAGGGGGTGACGCCCTGCGCGTGCACCCCGTGGTCGCCGGCGAAGATCGCGACGGCGGCCGGTTCGGGGATGGGCGGCGGGCAGACCCGGGAGAGCCCGGCGAGCTGCGCGGAGATGATTTCGAGCATGCCCAGGGCCCCGGCGGGCTTGGTCATGCGCTTCTGGCGCTCCCAGGCCTCGCCGAGCGCCTTGGCGTCGAGGGGCCGGATGCTGGCGACGGTCTCCGAGAGCAGGTCGTGCGGCTCCTCGCCGGGCAGCGCGCGACGGCCGTACGTCTCCTCGTGGACGACCCAGGACAGCGGTCGGCGCTGGGACCAGCCGGCCTGCGCCAGCTCGGGCTCCTCCGGGAACTCGTCGACGTACCCGACGCACAGGTAGGCGACGACTTCCAGGTGTTCGGGCAGGCCCAGCTCGCGGACCATCTCGCGCTCGTCGAAGAAGCTGACCCAGCCGACGCCGAGGCCCTCGGCGCGGGCGGCGAGCCAGAGGTTCTCCACCGCGAGGGCGGACGAGTACGGGGCCATCTGCGGCTGGGTGTGCCGGCCGAGGGTGTGGCGGCCGCCGCGGGTGGGGTCGGCGGTGACGACGATGTTCACCGGGGTGTCGAGGATGGCCTCGATCTTCAGTTCCTTGAACTGCTTCGCGCGGCCCTTGGGCAGCGACTTGGCGTAGGCCTCGCGCTGGCGCTCGGCGAGCTCGTGCATCGTGCGACGGGTCTCGGCCGAGCGGATGACGACGAAGTCCCAGGGCTGGGAGTGGCCGACGCTGGGTGCGGTGTGGGCCGCCTCCAGGACGCGGAGCAGCACCTCGTGCGGGATGGGGTCGGTGCGGAAGCCCTTGCGGATGTCGCGGCGCTCGCGCATCACGCGCAGCACCGCCTCGCGCTCGGCGTCGGCGTAGGCGGGAGCCGCTTCGCCGCCCTGGGCCATCGATACCTCTTCCGCGGCCGCCGGCGCCGCCTCGGCCTCCGCCGGGACGTCCGCGGCCACGGCGACGGCCGCGGCCGGTGCCTCGTCCGGTGCCGTGGACGCCTCGTGCGGTGCCGCCGGCGCAGCCTCGACCCGCGTCTCCACCGGCGTCTCCACCTCCGCTTCGGCCGCCTCCGCGGCACGCGCCGGTGCGCCCTCTTCGGCCTCCGTGACCGCCTCGGCCGCGGGGGCCGCCGGTGCGGGCTCGGGCGCGGGTACGGGCTCGGGCTCGGGTGCGGGCTCGGGCTCGGGTGCGGGCACCGGCGCGGGCGGGGGTGCCTCTCCGGCCGGCTCGGCCGGAGCGACCGGCTCCGCCGCCACTGCCCCGTCGGCGGGCTCCGCGCCGGTCGCGTCCGCTTCCGGCGCTTCCGCGGCTGCCGTCTCGGGCGCCGTCTCGGGTTCGGCGGGCGCCGCTTCGACCGGTTCCGCCGGTGCCTCGGCCGCCGGGGTCTGCACCGGCGCCGCCTCGGGTGCCTCGGATGCCGCGGGTGCCTCGATTGCCGCGGGTGCCTCGGGCTCGGCCGTCTCGGCCGCGGGCTCCGCCAACGGCTCGGCCGCCACCGGGGCCTCGGCCGCCGGGGCTTCCTCGACGGGCGGTGCCGGGAGGGGTTCGGCCTCGGGGGCCGGGGCGTCCTCGGCGGCCGGGGGCCGGACCACCGTCGCCGCGGGTGCCTCCACCGGCTCCGGCTCCGGGGCCGGGGCCGGGGCGGGTTCGGGGGCCGGTCCGGGGGTGAAGGCGGGCTCAGGGGTCCACGGGGCGCCGGCCTGCGGCGGGATCTCGCCGAGCTGCGGGGCGTGCTCCGCGCGGGGGATGTCCAGGTACTCGGGGCCGGTGGTCGGCGGGCCCGCCTGGCGCGTCGGGACGTTCGGGGCGGCGGGGGCCGGGGCGGCGGCCGGGCCGCGGTCCGCGAGGGACCGTACGACGCCGCCGGTGGCCTCGGGGACGGGCGGGCCCATGTGCAGCGGACGGCGGATGGGGGTGGCGGGCGCGACCGGGATCGGGGTGGCGACCGGGGGCGGGCCGACGAGTCCGCCGAGGTCGAGGGAGCCGGAGTCGCGGCCGCCGGCCTCGTGGGCACCCGCGCTGTAGGAGGCCTCGGGGTAGGCGGGCCGGGTGAAGTCGGGGTACGCGGCGGGCTCGGCGTACGCGGCCGGAGCCTGCTGGTAGGCGGGCTCGGCGCCGTAGGGCGCGTCCGCGTAGGACGGGGCGGGGAAGGCGGGGGCGGGCGGCACCACCTGCGGGTCGCTCCACGCGCCCTGGCCGCTCGGCATGAGCAGCAGTTCCTCGTCCTCCGGTTCGGCCGGGTCGTCCACGAGGTCCTGGAAGGCGTAGCTCCCGGTAGCCGGTGCCGGGATCTGGACCGGGGCGGGGATGGCCTGCTGATCCACCATGCCCGCACTGTCCGGGAGACCCTCGCCCGGAACCTGGCCGGTGTCAGTCATGCGTACCCCTCGCCCATCGGTGTTGCCTCTTCGATCGCCCGGCGCCCACGTGACCAACGAGCGGGGTCGCCGTACGACGCGCTCGCCTCGCGGACGTCTCCACGACAACCACTAAGCATTGTCGCGCCCGTTCGCCACCGCGGCGGCCATAACCGCCGCGGTCCGCTGTGGACTGCGCCACGTCGCGCGTCCGGCCGTGCCGCGGTGCCCGGTTCACCGGGCGGTACGACGATCGGCCAGCCTACCCCGGCCCCCGTCTCAGCGGGCCGGGGGGCGTTCCGCGGACAGCAGGAAGACCACGGAACGGTCCTGTTCGGCCCAGGTGCGGGGGTCCAGGTCCACGGACTGGAGCAGGGCGCACTCGACGGTGTACCCGTGTTCGGTGAGCGCGCGGCCGATGGCCTCCGCCTCGTCGCGGGTGGAGGCGTGGCTGACGATCCGTTCGGGGCGGCGGTCGGCGACCGCGGCGACGACCTCGGCCCCGCCGCCGCCGACGCGGACGACGTCGGGCTCGGGCAGGTCCTCCAGGACGTGCGGGGCGCGTCCGGCGACGACCTGGAGCAGTACGCCGCGCCGGCGGGCGGCGGCGGTGACGCGTTCGCAGGCGAGGGGGTCGGCGTCGACGGCGATGACGGCGGCGCCGTGCGCGGCCGCGTCGACGGCGACGCCGCCGGAGCCCGAGCCGATGTCCCAGACGAGGTCGCCGGGGCGGGGGCCGAGCCGGGCGAGCTGGGCGGCGCGCAGTTGGGAGGTCTGCCCCTCCCCCGCGTCGGCCTGGGGCCGGGCCCAGCCGCGTGCGGCGGAGGTAGCGGGGTGCTGGCCGAGGCGCCAGCCCGGTTCGGCGGGGGCGGCCTGCTGCGAGCCGCCGATGACGATGACGACGTTGGGGTCGCGCCAGGTGTGGTCGGCGGCCTTGTCGGAGGTGAGGACGCTCACCTGCTCCTTGTCGGTGCCCAGTTCCTCGCAGACGACGAAGGTGCGGTGCACCCCGTCGAGCAGGAGGGCGAGTTCGGCGGGGCCGGCGCCGGGCGAGGTGAGGACGGCGACCTTGCCGTGGGCGCGGCAGACGTTGACGGCGCGGCGCAGGGTGCGGGGGTGGGCGACGACGACCTGGGCGTCGTCCCAGGGCATGCCGGCGCGGGCGAAGGCGGCGGCGACGGCCGAGACGGCGGGGACGACCTCGACCTCCAGGCCGTGCTCGGGGGCGCGCAGGGTCCGTACGACGCCGAAGAAGCCGGGGTCGCCGTCGGCGAAGACGACGGCCGTGCCGCGGTGGCCGGCGATGCGGCGGGCGGCGAGGCCGAGGCTGCCGAGGCGGATGCGCTCGGCGGTGGGCGGGACTTCGGGCAGCGCGAGGTGGTGCGCGGCGCCGGCCACGAGGGTGGCGGCGGAGAGCGCGGACCGGGCCGCCGCGGTCAGGGGCGAGCCGTCCCAGCCGATCACCGTGACCCGGTCGGCCATCGTCGTCAGTCTCCTGGAGTGCGGTCAGGCGGGGCTTCGTCAGGGGGGTCGGGCACGGTGAGACTACCTGGTCATCGGGTCAGTTCCAGTCGGCGCCGACGGCGAAGCCGCTCGCCCCGGTGCGGCGGCCGAAACCGTCGCCCGCGTAGGCGTCGTACCCGTCGTAGCCCTCGTACCCCTCGGCGTCGTCGAGGTCCTCGGGGACCAGGCTCCAGACGATGAGGTCGGTGCGGGTGTCGGCCCAGGTGCCGTCGGGGTTCTGGGTGCGCACTATCCAGGCGTTGCGCAGGACGCCCTCGCTGATGCAGCCGATCTTCTGGGCGACCTGCTGCGAGGCGGTGTTGTCGGCGGCGGTGCGCAGTTCGAGGCGCTCGAACCCCTGGTCGCGGAAGAGCCATTGGGCGACGGCGAGCACGGACTCGCTGGCGTAGCCCTCGCCGCGGGCCCAGGGGGCGGTGACGTAGCCGACCTCGGTGGCGCGGGTGCGCCAGTTGGTGTTGCGGAGGTGGACGATGCCGACGAGGCGCTGGGTGAGGAATTCGGTGACGGCGAGGACGATGCCGCGGCCCTCGGTGCGTTCGGCGTGGGAGCGGCGGGTGGCCCAGGCGTGTGCGTCGGCGTGGGTGTAGGGGTGGGGCGCGGTGGTCCAGGCGGTGACGTGCTCGTCGTTCATCATCTCGGCGAGCGCGAGGGCGTCCTCTTCCTCGAAGGCGCGCAGTACCAGCCGGTCCGTGCTGATGGTGACGTCCGGAAAGGTGGTAGTCATGCGCAGCTCCAAGCCTGTGACCGTGGTGCGACCGTGGTGCGGGACGACCGTGGTGCGGGACCGTCGGTGCGGACCGTTCGTGCGGGTCGTAGCCACAGCATGCAGCATCCGGCGGGGTGGGCGCAGGGCCGGGGTTGCCCGGGAGCGGGCAGCGCTCGGCCCCGCGCGCCGGTGGGGCGCGCGGGGCCGGGGAGGGGTCAGGACTGCGGGGCGCCGAAGGCCGGCACGACCGAGCCCTGGTACTTCTCGTCGATGAACTTCTTGACCTCGTCGGAGTTCAGGAGCTTGGCGAGCTTCTGGACGCGCGGGTCGTTCTGGTTGCCGTCCTTGACCGCGAGGAAGTTGGCGTAGGGGTTGCCCTCGGCCTTCTCCAGGATCAGGGCGTCCTTGGCGGGCGACAGGTCGGCCTCGATGGCGTAGTTGCCGTTGATGACGGCGGCGTCCACGTCGTTCAGGGCGCGCGGGACCGTGGCGGCCTCCAGCTCCTTGAACTCCAGGCCCTTCTTGTCGGTGATGTCGGACAGCTTGGCGCTGGTGCCGACGCCCTCCTTGAGGGTGATCAGGTTGTTCGCGGCGAGCAGCTGGAGCGCGCGGCCCTCGTTGGTGGTGTCGTTGGGGACGGCGACGGTCTGGCCGGCCTTGATGTCCGTGAGGGCCTTGACCTTCTTGGAGTACAGGCCGAGGGGCTCCAGGTGCACGTTCACGACGGGCACGATGTGCGTGCCGTTCTTCTTGTTGAAGTCGTCGAGGTACGGCTTGTGCTGGAAGTAGTTGCCGTCGACCTGGCCCTGCTCGGTGGCGGTGTTCGGCAGGACGTAGTCCGTGAACTCCTTGACCTCCAGCTTGAGGCCCTCCTTCGCCGCGAGCTTGTCCTTGACGAAGTTCAGGATGTCGGCGTGGGGGCTCGGGGAGGCCGCGATGACGAGCGGCTTGCTCTCGTCGGCCTTGCCGCCGTCGGCCTTGGAGGAGGACGGGTCCGAGGAGCTGCCGCAGGCGGTGAGGCCGAGGGTGAGCGCGGTGGCGGTGGCGGCGAGGGCGGTGAGCTTGATGTTCTTGCGCACGAAGAGTGCCTTTCTGACTGAACAAGTACCGAGGACTTGCTGGTGGGGGCCCAAGCACGACAAGTGCGGGCTTTTTTCGGGGGTGGTGCGGTGGTGGTGCGGTGGTGGGGGCGGGCCGTGCGGCCCGTGGTCTCAGGCGGTGCGGCCGCGGCGGGCCAGGAGCCGGACGACGCCGTCGCCGATCAGCTGGATCACCGTGACGAGCACGATGAGGACCACGACGGTGGCGACCATGAAGCCGGTCTCGAAGCGCTGGAAGCCGTAGGTGATGGCCTTGGAGCCGAGGCCCTCGCCGCCGACGGCGCCCGCCATGGCGGAGTAGCCGACCAGGGTGATGACCGTGGTGGTGACGCCGGCGACCAGGGAGGGCAGGGCCTGCGGGAGGAGCACCTTGCCGACCAGGGTGGGGACGGAGCCGCCCATGGACTCGACGGCCTCGATCAGGCCGTGGTCCACCTCGCGGACGGCCGTCTCGACGAGCCGGGCGAAGAAGGGGATGGCACCGATGGCGAGCGGGACGATCATCGCGGTGGGGCCGATGAAGGTGCCGACGACGGCCGTGGTGACCGGGATCAGGAAGATCAGCAGGATGATGAACGGCAGCGAGCGGCCTATGTTCACGATCACGCCGAGGACCTTGTTGAGCGGCTGGTTCTGCAGCACGCCGCCCTTGTCGGTGAGGACGAGCAGGATGCCGATGGGCAGTCCGCCCAGGACGGTCACCAGGGTGGACCACAGCACCATGTAGAGGGTGTCGTAGGTGCCCTGGCTGAGCAGGGGCTGCATTTCGGACCAGGTCACTTGGCACCATCCTTGACCAGTGCGGCTGTCTCGGTGTCGCGTACGGCGTCGGTGTCCGCCTCGACCTCGGCGTCCGCGTCGACGACGTCGACCTGGAGGCCCTGCTCGCGCAGGAAGCCCACGGGGACGACGTTGTCCTCGTAGCGGCCGGGCAGCTCGATGCGCATCCGGCCGATCTGGCGCCCGGCGACGGTGTCCATCGCGGCACCGAGGATCGAGATGTCGATGTTGTACGTGCGCGCCAGCTGGGAGACGACCGGCCGGGTGGCGGCGTCGCCGTGGAAGGTGACGTCGACGACGGTGCGGTCGGGGCCGGTGGCGGCGCCGCTGACGGGGAAGAGTTCGGCCGCGAGCTCGGAGCCGGGGGTGGCGAGCAGTTCGGCGACGGTGCCGGACTCGACGACCCGGCCCTTCTTCATCAGGGCGGCCGAGTCGCAGACGGACTTGACGACGTCCATCTCGTGGGTGATGAGCAGGACGGTCAGTCCGAGCTGCTGGTTGAGGTCGCGCAGCAGCTGGAGGACGGAGCGGGTGGTCTCGGGGTCCAGGGCGCTGGTGGCCTCGTCGGAGAGCAGCACCTTGGGGTCGCCGGCCAGGGCGCGGGCGATGCCGACGCGCTGCTTCTGGCCGCCGGAGAGCTGGGCGGGGTAGGCCTTGGCCTTGTCGGCGAGGCCGACGAGGTCGAGGAGTTCCAGGGCCTTGCGGGAGCGCTCGCGGCCGGAGACGCCGAGGATCTCCAGGGGCAGCTCGACGTTGCCCCGGACGGTGCGCGAGGACAGCAGGTTGAAGTGCTGGAAGACCATGCCGATGCGGCTGCGGGCCTCGCGCAGTTCCCTGGAGGCGCGGCGGCCGCGGCCGGCCAGCGCGGTGAGGTCGACCCCGCCGACGCTCACGGTGCCGGTGGTGGGGCGCTCCAGCAGGTTCACGCAGCGGATCAGGGAGGACTTGCCGGCGCCGCTCTGGCCGATGACTCCGAAGACCTCGCCCTCGCGGACGTGGAGATCGACGCCGTCCAGGGCGGTGACCTCGCGGCCACGGGACTGGTAGACCTTCGTGAGGCCCGATGTGGTGATCACAGGATTTCCGTCGCTGTCGAGTGCACGGCGCAGCGGGGTGCCATGCACGGGGCAAACATCTGGGGACGCGATACGGGTCGAACCGTCAGAAGACGATGGGGTCGACGCGCACGGGGGGCAGGAACGGTCCGCGCTGCCGGGAGCGGTGGCGGAGCGGCTCGGCCGATCTCGCTTCGGGGCGCGAGGTGCGGTGGTGGGCCCTCAGAAGGCGCGCATTCGACACATACAACGAGCACCGGGCGTCATCGTCGCCTCGGTCGCAAGGGTGCGGCTGCTCGTCGTGGTCATGGGCCCAAGTAAAGCAGACGTATCCCGTGAACGATCCAGCTCGTCCGGTATGCGGACGTTTTTCGACCGCATACCGGACGACAACGGTCAGGGCCGGCCGTCCGTCCCGATGGTCAGGCCACCCGCGCCGACCTGCACGGACACGGCGGACAGGTCGGGTACGACCAGGTCGGCGCGCAGCTCTCCGGCGGGGTGCGTTGTGGTCAAGGCCACGGTCCGCATGCCGGCCGCCCGGGCGGCCGCGAGACCGGCCGGGGCGTCCTCGAAGACCACGCAGCGGGCCGGGTCCGCGCCGAGCCGCCCGGCCGCCAGCAGAAAGGGCTCGGGGTCCGGCTTGCCGCGGGTGACGTCGTCGGCCGCCACCAGCACCGGGGCGCCGATGCCGGCCTCGCGCAGGCGGGCCTCGGCGAGCGGGCGGGTGGCGGAGGTGACCACCGCCCAGCGGCCGGCCGGGAGCGCGGACAGCAGCTCCTCGGTCCCGGGGAGCAGGACGACGCCGCCCGCCACGTCCTCCACCTCCAGGGCCTCGATGCGGGTGAGCGCGGCGGCCCGCCGCTCGGCGGGCAGCAGCTCGGCGATGATCTCGGCGGCGGGTCGGCCGTGCAGTTCGACCGCGGCGAACCGCTCCTCGGTGATCCCGTACTCCCGGGCCCAGCGGGTCCAGCAGCGGTGGACGGAGTCCATGGAGGAGACGAGGGTGCCGTCGTTGTCGAAGAGGAGGGCGTCGGCGTGCAGTTTCATACCTTCCAGACAAGCGCGGGCCCAGGGGTGCGCGCATCGGGTCTTTCGGCCCGTAATACCCTCGCTGCATGCTCGACGCCCTGACGGTCGCCATCGGCGTGGCCGCACTCGCCCTCGCCGCCTGGTGCGGCCATGCCGCCTGGCGGGACCAGCCGACCAAGGACTGGCACTTCATCGGCATGGCCGTGGTGACCGTGCTGGTCCTGGCCCAGCTGGTGGTGGGGCTGGTCAGGCTGGCGCAGGGCGGGAAGCCGGACGAGGGCGCGGTGATCTTCGTGGCCTACCTGATCGGCGCCTTCGCGGCCGTGCCCGCCGCCGGAATGCTCTCGCTGACCGAGCGCACCAAGTGGGGCTCGGTGACGGTGGCCGCGGGCGCGGTCGTGCTGGCCGTCCTCGAAGTGCGGCTCTACGACATCTGGGGAACCACCGGTGCCTGACACGACGACCGAAACACCCGCGGCCCGCAAGCGGCTCGTCTCCGGACCGGGCCTGCTGCTGGTCTGGCTGTACGGGGTGATGGTGGTGGGCGCGGTCTCGCGCTCCGCCTACCAGATCTCCACGGAGTTCGACCGGGCCCCGCTGCCGTACGCGCTCTCCGGGGTGGCCGCACTGGCCTACGCCTTCATCACGTACTCGCTGGTGCGGGGCGGGGAGCGGGCCCGCAAGGCGGCGCTGGTCTGCTGCGCGGCGGAGCTGGCGGGCGTGCTGGCCGTGGGCACCTGGACCCTGGTGCGGCCGGAGGCCTTCCCCGACGCGACGGTGTGGTCGGACTTCGGGATGGGCTACCTGTTCATCCCGGTGATCCTGCCCGTCACCGGAATGCTCTGGCTGCGGCGCAGGCGCTGACGTGCGGGCGGACGGCTCCGGACACGGGGTCCGGAGCCGGGCCCCGTCCTACGCGCTGACGGCGAACTCGGTCGGGTCCTTGGCGTCCTTCTCCAGGATCACCAGCTGCACCCCGTCGGATGCCGTGCGTCCACCGACCGCGAGGTAGCCCGCCTTGCGGTAGAGCCGCAGGTTGGACTCGCTGCGGTGACCGGAGTGCAGACGGAAGCGGACGGTGCCGTCGTGGCCGGCGAGGGCCTCCTCGACGGCGCGCAGCAGGCGCGCGCCGAGGCCGTGGCCCTGCAGCCGCGGGTGGACGCACAGCTTGGCGATCCGGCCGGTGCCGTCCCCGTCGACGTTGCCGCGGACGGTGCCGACGACCTCGCCCCCGAGCCGGGCGACGAGGACCGTGTCCGCGGCCAGCTCGGCCTTCAGGGAGTCCAGGGACTGGGTGAGCGGCTGGATGAGGTAGTTGCCGTAGAGCTCGGCCTCGCGCTGGAACGCCAGGTACTGCAGTTTGAGGATCTGCTCGGCATCCTCGGCAGCCGCCGCCGATATGGTCACGCTCATGCCCATGTGCGCATGCCTCCCGCTCACCTGGTAGCCCCGTGGTCTACCGCTCCTTTCCCCGCAGGCCAGGAGCCGCAACCTCTGCAGCCAGCATTCTGCGCAGACATCCCAGGCAACGGGAACGGACGGGCCCCAAACTTCCTTGTGAGATACCCAACTCTCCTGCGATTTCACGGTAGGTGAGGTCTCTTGGCGAAAGAAGCGCCCCCATCAGTTCCGGACAGCGTCCGGGCAGCCGGGCGACGGCGGACCGCAGCGCCCGGTTCGCCTCCCCGTGCATCAGGGCGTCCTCCGGGGCGCCGCCCGCGTCCGCGGGGGCCGAACCGTAGGGGATTTCGCGCCGTGCGCGCCGGCGGGCGCGGCGGGCCTCGGCGCGCACGGCCCGGCGCAGCCACCGGGCGCGGCCGGTGGGGTCGGGGGGGCCCGGGCCGCTCTCCAGCAGCCGGACCCAGACGGATTGTTCCAGGTCGGCGGGGTCCACTCCGGCGCCCGGGGCCTCCGCGGCCGCCTCGGCGGAGAGCAACGGGCCGAGCTCGTCGAGCAGATCAGCCTTCAACAGGTCCATGCCGGGCGGGACGAACCGGGCGGGCCCGGCGGTTTCCCCGTCGCGCCCGGCCCACTCGTACGGGAAGCTCCGCTCAGCGGTTGACGGGGCGGCGGCCCGGGCGGAAGTCCTCGGCCGCGAGCAGTCCGGTGTCCGGGTTGTCGGTGAAGATCCCGTCGATGCCCTGCTCGAAGTAGCGGCGGAACGCGCCGAAGGCGTCCCCGTAGGCGGCCGGATCGGCGCCCTTGCGGTACTCGGCCGGGAGGAAGGAGTTCTCGTTGCGCGCGGTGTACGGGTGCACGACCAGCCCGCGGGCGTGCGCGTCCGCGACCAGCCCGGTGGGGGCGCCGAGCCCGCCGGCCGCGTCGCGCGGCAGGACCAGGTCCATGGTGGGGCCGATGCCCTGGGCGAAGCCCGCGATCCACTTCAGGCCCGCGGGCGTGACGAGGTCGGCCACCGTACGGGGGTCCTCGGCCAGTTCGAAGTCCCACGGGCGGGTGTTCGCCGCGGAGAGCAGGACCACCCGCGGGGCGGCGACCAGCCGGGCGAGCCGCTGGATGCTGGACGGTTCGAAGGACTGGAGGATGACGGGCGCGCCGCGGCCGTCGCGTCCGTGGCGGCGCAGCAGGGTGGCGAGGCGCTCCTCCAGGCCGAGGCCCAGCGAGCGGAAGTGGCTGGGGTGCTTGGTCTCGACGTACAGCCAGACCTTCCGGCCGCGGCGCGCGCCCTCGCGGTCGGCCCAGCGCAGCACCTCCTCGAAGGTGGGCACCTCCCACCGGCCGTCGTAGAGGGTGCCGCGCTGGCGCAGGGCCGGGATGCGCTCCTTGGCCCGCAGCCGCTTCAGTTCGGCCAGCGTGAAGTCCTCGGTGAACCAGCCGGTGACCGCGACCCCGTCGACGGACCTGGTGGTGCGCCGGGAGGCGAACTCGGGGTGGTCGGCGACGTCGGTGGTGCCGCCGATCTCGTTCTCGTGCCGGCACACCAGGTGCCCGTCCCGGGTCGGCACGAGGTCCTGCTCGATCACGTCGGCCCCGAGGTCGAGGGCGAGCTGGTAGGAGCCCATCGTGTGCTCCGGCCGGTACCCGCTGGCGCCGCGGTGCCCGATGACCGTCGGGTACGGAAGGTCCCGCAGCCCCCGGTCCGGCCCGCCGCCGCGGCCCCCGTCCCCGGGTGCGGCCTGCGCCGCGGACGCGGTTCCCGCCGCGAGTCCGGTGATGCCCGTACCGGCCGCCAGGACCGCCGCCCCCAGTACCGCGCGCCGCGCTGCCCCACCCTGTGCCATGACTGCCACTCCTCGTCGTGAACGGGGCCCGCGGTCCCGGTCTCCCTGCTGTCCCGGAAACGCCCGACGGCCCGCGGTCGGCGTGCCGATGGTAGGCAAGGGGCGGTGTCGGGAGGGGGTGCTGCGGCGGAACACGGCCGGAACGCGCGTCAACACTGCGTATCCGACACGTGAGCCCGATGTGCGATCAGGCCCGGGCCGCGAGTATCGTCCTCACCTGCACCCCCGCCCGCGGGGCGGTGTGCGCGAACCGCTTTTCGATGCCGGAGGGCCCACGTTGTTCCGTACCGCGCTCATCAAAGCCACTGTCGGACCGGTCATCCGTACGCTGATCCGCACCCGTGTGGAGGGCGTCGAGAACATTCCCGGCTCCGGGCCGGTGATCCTCGCGGGCAACCACCTGACCTTCATCGACTCGATGCTCCTGCCCCTGGTGTGCGACCGCACGGTCCACTTCATCGGCAAGGACGAGTACGTGACGGGCAAGGGCCTCAAGGGCCGGCTGATGGCGTGGTTCTTCACCGGCTCCGGGATGATCCCCGTCGACCGCGACGGCGCCAACGGCGGGGTCGCGGCCCTGATGACCGGCCGCCGCATCCTCGACGAGGGGAAGGTCTTCGGCATCTACCCCGAGGGCACCCGCTCCCCCGACGGCCGGCTGTACCGCGGCCGCACCGGCATCGCCCGCCTCACCCTGATGACCGGCGCCCCCGTGGTCCCGTTCGCGATGATCGGCACCGACAAGCTCCAGCCCGGCGGCGCCGGCATGCCGCGCCCGGGCAAGGTCACGATCCGCTTCGGCGAGCCGATGGAGTTCTCCCGCTACGAGGGCATGGACCGCGACCGCTACGTGCTGCGCGCGGTCACCGACTCGGTGATGGCCGAGGTCATGCGGCTGTCGGGCCAGGAGTACGTGGACATGTACGCCACCAAGGCGAAGGCCGCCTGACCGGGCGTCACCCGGTCACTGTCGCTGCAGGGACCGGGTGACGCCCGCCGCGGTGGTGGTGGCGAGGATCCAGCCGGTCACGATCAGCAGGTACGACAGCCACTGGTACCAGCCGCCCGGCGCGTAGGCCGACTCCTGGCCGAAGCCGATGATCGGCACCAGCAGGTCCAGCGTGTAGAACAGCGGGTTGAAGTCCGGGGCCTCCCCCGGCTTGAGCGGCCGCGGCGCGTGCAGCGCGAACGCGACCGCCCCGGTCACCAGCAGCGCCAGCAGCCAGCCCGCCGCGCGCAGCGGCCGGAACCCGTAGCCGACGGTGACGTCCTGGAGCAGCCCCCAGGCCCGTGCGTGCCGGGGCAGGGTGCGCCGGTGGCGGCGCAGCTTGGCGAGCTGGACGGTCCGGGCGGCGGCCTCGTCACCGGCGGTGCGGTAGGACGCGGCGAGCTGCTCGTAGGCGTACGGGACGTAGCCCGACTCCTCGCGCTCCAGGGCCGGGAGCCGCTGGGCGGCCGGGAGGTGCGGGGCGAGGGCGCGGTAGGTGAGCCCGTCGATGCGGATCTCCTCCGGCCAGGTCTCGGGCGGCATGTGCAGCCGGTCGAACTGGGAGCGCCGCAGGTTGAGGCTGCCCTGGATGGTTTCGCAGGAGCGCAGCCAGACCTCGCCGACCAGGCAGCTGGAGGCGCGCAGGGCGACGCCGCCGGGGTTGACGAACCGGGCGTAGGCGAAGTTGAGCTGGCCCGGTATGCGCGAGCCGGTCAGGTTGACCCGGCCGCGGGCCTCCATCCGCATGGCGCGCAGGTCCGTGCCGACGGTCAGGGTCTCGGCGTGCAGGGCGGTGCCGCCGGGGGCGAGCAGGCGGGCGCCGTCGAGGTTGATCTGGCCGCCGACGGTGGCGCCGTTGACGCGGGTCTGGCCGTGGACGGTGAGGTCGGTGGCGATGACGTCGGTGCCGATGTCGGCGTGGTTGAACTGGAGCGGCGGCTCGGCGCCCGGATCGGCGGCGCCCGGGGTGCCGATGACGGCGCGCTGGAGGAAGAGGCCGCCGGCGATGCGGGCGCCGGCGAGCCGGACGGGCCCGGTGATCGTGCAGCAGGGCAGCCGCAGCACGACCTCGATGGTGACGGAGGTGGCGGTGAGGCCGGGCATCGCCGAGTCGCTGAGCACCAGGGCGCGCAGCTGGGCGCCGTAGACCAGGGGCGAGCGTTCGAACCAGCAGCCGCGCAGCCGGATGGCGTGCTCGACGACGGCGAACTTCAGGTTCAGCTTGCCCGTGATCCGGGCGCCCCGGACGTTGAGACCGGCGACCCGGCCCGGGGCGCGGGGGCCGCCCAGGAGCAGGGCCGTGACCACCTCGGCGCGCACGGTGCGCTCGGGCCCCCAGTCCGCGCCCCCGGCGGCGTCCTCGTCGGGGGCGGTCCGGAAATCGACGCGCCCGCCGCGCGGGAACGCCTCCCACAGGAGGCGTTCGGCCGGGGTCAGATCGTTGATCTCCATCGCCGGGATGGTGTCCCGCGTCCGGGCGTACTGTCAACAGGGTTCGGGGCGCCGTGCGTTGGCGGTGCGTCAGTGCTCGATGCCGTCCTGGAGCCTCTGGCCGCGGAGCAGGAACCAGGCGGCCACCGCGGTGGCCAGCAGGACGACGGCGCCGACGCCCGAGGCGAGCCGCAGCCCGTCGACGAAGGCGACCTGGGCGGCGCCCACCATCTGCTCGGCGGTGGCCGGGTCCAGCGACTTGGCGGCCTCGACGGCGCCGCCGAGGGATTCGTGGGCGGCTTCGGCGACGGGCGCGGGGACGGAGGCCGGGGCGGTGAAGCCCTGGTAGACGCCGGTGACGATGGAGCCGAGCAGGGCGATGCCGAGGGCGGCGCCGAGTTCGTACGCGGTCTCGGAGACGGCCGAGGCCGAGCCGGCCTGCTCCTTGGGGACGCTGGAGAGGATCACGTCGGCGGTGACGGTGAAGGAGAAGCCGGCGCCGAGGCCGACGACGAGCAGGGCCGCGCCGAGCAGCGGGTAGCCGGTCTCCTTGTGGATCACGGTGAGCGCGGCGAGGGCCAGGCCGATGGCGCCGAGGCCGCCGGCGACCAGGCCCCGTACCGAGTACTTGCGGGCGTAGCGGCCGGCGACCAGGCCGGTGGCCACCGCGCCGATGGCGGCGGGCAGCTCGGCGAGACCGGCCTCCAGCGGGTCGCGGCCCTGGACGAGCTGGAGGAACTGGGAGAGGAAGAAGACCAGCCCGGAGAGGCCGAAGACGGTGAGCAGGTCGGCGAGGACGGCGCCGGAGAAGCCCCGGTGCTTGAACAGCCGCATGTCCAGCAGCGGCGACGGCAGGGTGAACTGGCGGCGCACGAAGGCGTACAGGCAGCCTCCGCCGATGACGGCGGCGGCCCAGACGCCCCAGGTAAGGCCGTGGGTGGCGGCGTCCTTGACCGCGTAGACCACACCGATGACACCGATCAGCGAGAGCGCGACGCTGACCAGGTCCCAGGGGCCGGCGACCGGGTTCTTCGACTCGGGCAGCAGCTTGATGCCGACGAGGACGAGCACGGCCATCACGGGGAGGTTGATGAGGAAGACCGAGCCCCACCAGAAGTGCTGGAGCAGGGCTCCGCCGACGACCGGGCCGACCGCCGCGCCGGCCGAGGCGGTGGCGCCCCAGATGCCGATCGCGAGGCTGCGCTCCTTGGGGTCGTGGAAGATGTTGCGGATGAGGGCCAGGGTGGACGGCATCAGCGTGGCGCCCGCGACGCCGAGCAGGGCCCGGGCGAGGATCATCATCTCGGGGCTGTTCGCGTAGGCGTTCAGGACCGATACGGCGCCGAAGGCCGTGGCGCCGAGCAGGAGCAGCTTCTTGCGGCCGATGCGGTCCCCGAGGGAGCCCATGGAGACGAGCAGGCCGGCGATGACGAACGAGTAGATGTCGCCGATCCACAGCAGCTGGGTGCCGGAGGGCTTGAGGTCCTCGCTGAGGGCCGGGGTGGCGAGGCCGAGCACGGTCGCGTCCACGGCGACCAGCAGGACGGCCAGGACGAGCACGGACAGCGCCAGCCAGCGCCCGGGGCTCTTGCCCTCCGCCCCCTTCTGCCGGTTCAGCTCTTCGGTACGGCTCATCACTCCACACTCCGTCGTGCTCCACCGAGCAGCAACTCGGTGATCATGTACTGGAAGTCCTTGGGGGCGACCCGGCCGTCCATGACGGCCCAGGCGCAGGCGCCGATGAGGCCGTAGAGGGCCTCGGTGAGCCAGGCGGCGCTCAGGTCGATGCGGATGTCGCCCTCCTGCTGGCCGCGCCGGAAGAGCGCGCCGACGCGCGCGTCGAGGCGGGCCCATCCCTCGTGGACCTGTTCGCCCTCGAAGAGCTGGTTCTCGGTGACGAGGAAGGCCAGCAGCTGGGCGTTGGGCTCGGCCTGGGCGACGAGCCGCCGCAGGGCCTCGACCGCCGTGCCCTCGTCGAGGCGGGCGCGGTCGAAGGCCCCCTCGAACTCGCGGATGCCGAGCTCTTCGAGGGCCCGTACGAGGGCGTCGCGGCCGGCGAAGTGCCGGTGGAGGGTCGCGCGCCCGATGCCGGCGGTGCGGGCGACCTCGTCCATCGTGGCGGTCGATTTGCGGGAGAGCAGGGCCGCCGCGTCGCGGAGCACCTGGTCACGATCCATGGCCATGAGACAAGCATAACCCGATTGAGACATCAACGTCTCAATCGATCAGTAAATCGGCTGCGTACGCGCGGCCCGGGCCGACTTCGACGCCCTGCGGGACTGGGCGGCGGAGCGGGGCCCGGCGTGAAAACGCCGCGGGGGCGGCCGGAGCAGACGGCTCCGGCCGCCCCGCTCCGGCCGCCCCCGCGGGACGGCTGCGCGCCTACTGCTTGTGCACGGCCCAGGCGTGCTGGATGACCAGGTCCGCCTTGACCTCGGTGAGCTGCACGGCGACGGCCGACGGCGCGGTGCCGCCGCGGCCGTTGCGGGAGGCCAGGGCGCCCTTGACGTTGAGGACGGTGCGGACCTCCGGGGTCAGGTGCTCGGAGATCTTCGCGAACTGCGCGTCGGTCAGCTGGTCGAGTTCGATGCCCTCGGCCTCGCAGACCTTGACGCACTCGCCGGCCACCTCGTGCGCCACGCGGAACGGCACGCCCTGCTTGACCAGCCACTCCGCGATGTCGGTGGCGAGCGAGAAGCCGGCGGGCGCCAGCTCCTCCATCCGCTCCCGGTTGACCGTGAGGGTGGCCATCATGCCGGTGAAGGCCGGCAGCAGGACCTCCAGGGTGTCGCAGGAGTCGAAGACCGGCTCCTTGTCCTCCTGGAGGTCGCGGTTGTAGGCGAGCGGCAGCGCCTTCAGCGTGGCGAGCAGACCGGTCAGGTTGCCGATGAGGCGGCCCGACTTGCCCCGCGCCAGCTCGGCGATGTCCGGGTTCTTCTTCTGCGGCATGATCGACGAGCCGGTGGAGAAGGCGTCGTGCAGGGTGACGAAGGAGAACTCCTTCGTGTTCCAGATGATGATCTCCTCCGCGATCCGGGAGAGGTTGATCCCGATCATCGCGGTGATGAAGGCGAACTCGGCGACGAAGTCCCGCGAGGCCGTCCCGTCGATCGAGTTGCCGACCGAACCGCGCTCGAAGCCCAGGTCGGCGGCGACCGCCTCCGGGTCCAGGCCGAGCGAGGACCCGGCGAGGGCGCCCGAGCCGTACGGGGAGACGGCGGTGCGGGTGTCCCACTGGCGCAGCCGCTCCGCGTCCCGGGACAGCGACTGCACGTGGGCCAGTACGTGGTGGGCGAAGAGCACCGGCTGCGCGTGCTGGAGGTGGGTGCGGCCGGGCATGGCCACGTCCGCGTGGCTCTCGGCGAGGCCGACCAGCGCGTCCTGGAGGTCCGCGATCAGGCCGCCGATGGTGCGGGCGTGGTCGCGCAGGTACATCCGGAAGAGGGTGGCCACCTGGTCGTTGCGGGACCGGCCGGCGCGCAGCTTGCCGCCGAGGTCGGCGCCGAGCCGCTCCAGCAGGCCGCGCTCCAGGGCGGTGTGCACGTCCTCGTCGGCGATGGTGCCGGTGAAGGAGCCGCTGGCCACGTCGGCTTCGAGGAGGTCCAGGCCGGCGGTCATGCGGTCGAGCTCGTCGGCCGTGAGCAGGCCCGCCTTGTGCAGCACGCGGGCGTGGGCGCGCGAGCCGGCGATGTCGTACGGCGCGAGGCGCCAGTCGAAGTGGACCGACGCGGACAGCTTCGCGAGGGCCTCGGCGGGACCGTCGGCGAACCGGCCGCCCCAGAGCCGGACGTCACCGTTGTTGCTGCTCACAGGTACTGCTCCTCAAGACGGTGGATGTGCGGACGGCTCCCCGCCGCGGAGGTAACGGGGAGCCGGCCGTGGTACTGCGGTAACGACTCAGGCGAGGTCGCGACGCGCCGCGATCTTCGAGGAGAGGCCGAAGATCTCGATGAAGCCCTGGGCCTTGGACTGGTCGAAGGTGTCGCCCGAGTCGTAGGTGGCGAGGTTGAAGTCGTACAGCGACTCGTCGGACTTCCGGCCGGTGACGACGGCGCGGCCGCCGTGCAGGGTCATCCGGATGTCGCCGGTGACGTGCTGGTTCGCCTCGTTGATGAAGCCGTCCAGGGCCCGCTTGAGCGGGGAGAACCACAGGCCGTCGTAGACCATCTCGCCCCAGCGCTGCTCGACCTGCCGCTTGTAGCGGGCCAGCTCGCGCTCGACGGTGACGTTCTCCAGCTCCTGGTGGGCCGTGATCAGCGCGATCGCACCCGGGGCCTCGTACACCTCGCGGGACTTGATGCCGACGAGGCGGTCCTCGACGATGTCGATCCGGCCGATGCCCTGGGCTCCGGCGCGCTCGTTGAGCTGCTGGATGGCCTGGAGGACGGTGACGGGCTTGCCGTCGATGGCGACCGGGACGCCGGCCTTGAAGGAGATGACGACCTCGTCGGCCTCGCGCGGGACGGCCGGGTTCGAGGTGTACTCGTAGATGTCCTCGATCGGCGCGTTCCAGATGTCCTCCAGGAAGCCCGTCTCGACGGCGCGACCGAAGACGTTCTGGTCGATGGAGTACGGGGACTTCTTGGTGGTCGCGATCGGCAGCTCGGCCTTCTCGGCGAAGGCGATGGCCTTGTCGCGGGTCATGGCGTAGTCGCGGACCGGGGCGATGCACTTGAGGTCGGGGCCGAGGGCGGCGATGCCGGCCTCGAAGCGGACCTGGTCGTTGCCCTTGCCGGTGCAGCCGTGGGCGACGATCGAGGCGCCGTGCTTGTTGGCGGCGGCGACGAGGTGCTTGACGATGGTCGGCCGGGAGAGCGCCGAGACCAGCGGGTACCGGTCCATGTAGAGGGCGTTGGCCTTGATCGCCGGGAGGCAGTACTCGTCGGCGAACTCGTCACGGGCGTCCGCGACCTCGGCTTCGACGGCACCGCAGGCGAGTGCGCGCTTGCGGATGACGTCCAGGTCCTCGCCGCCCTGGCCGACGTCCACGGCAACGGCGATGACCTCGGCGCCCGTCTCCTCGGCGATCCAGCCGATGGCGACGGAGGTGTCCAGGCCGCCCGAGTAGGCGAGTACGACGCGCTCGGTCACGGGTTTCTCCTTACGGTGCATTCAACGACAGGCATAACTATGCACTACTCCGTATGTTTCGTCAATCGCCCCTCCCTGCACCCGGGCTTCCGGGGCGTCTCGCGGGGCTCGGCGGGAGGGCTCGGGGGCGGCGGGTCTCGGAGAGTGGAATGGCGCGCCGGGCAGGGGGGTCCCGATCGACAATCGGCCCATGGGAAAGCTCTACGCACGCATCGACGGCCGCCTGCGCACGTTCATCGAGGAGCAGCCGGTCTTCTTCACCGCGACCGCGCCGCTCGCCGGCGACGGCCACGTCAACCTCTCCCCCAAGGGCCGCGCCGGGACGCTCGTCGTGGTCGACGAGCAGACGCTCGCCTACCTCGACTTCGGCGGCAGCGGCGCCGAGACGATCGCGCACGTGCGCGAGAACGGCCGGATCACCCTGATGTGGTGCGCGTTCAGCGGGCCGCCGAACATCGTGCGCATCCACGGCGAGGGCGAGGCGGTCTTCCGCGACGATCCCCGCTGGGACGGGCTGGTCGCCCTGTTCGGCGACGCCGACGGGCCGTCCGCCCGGGCGGTCATCGTGGTGCGCGCCCGCCGGATCGCCGACGTGTGCGGGTACGCCGTCCCGTTCATGGAGTACCGCGGCGAGCGGACCCTGCACGCGGAGCACTTCGGGCGCAAGAGCGACGAGGAGTTCGCGGAGTACTGCGAGAAGAAGGTCGGATCGAGCCTCGACGGCCTGCCTGCACTGCCGCTGCCCCTTCCGCCCCGTACCGTCTGACGTGTGCTGCGTACCGCTCTCGTCACCGGTTCCCTGATCGCCGCCGCCCTGCTGCCGCAGGCCCCGCACCGCGGCGTCCCGCTGCCCGACCTGCTCGCCGACACCGGCGGCGGCACCCAGCTGCTGACCGCCGTCGCGCCCGCGCCCGGGTCCACGACCGGCCGGCTCACCTGGTGGGACCGGCGCGCGGGCGGCTGGTACGAGGCCGGGAGCGCGGAGGCCCGCTTCGGGGCGAACGGGCTCACCGAGGGCGCGCGCCGCACACAGGGCACCGACACCACCCCGACGGGCCTGTACGACCTCCCGTACGCCTTCGGCATCCGTGAGGCGCCGGCCGGGACGGCCTACGGCTACCGACGGGTCACCGACCGCTCCTGGTGGTGCCAGGACAACGGCTCGGCGAGCTACAACCGCTGGGTTGAGCCGCTGCCCGCGGACTGCGCGCCGGGCGAGGCGGAGCACCTGGTGACGTACGCGGCGCAGTACGCGCACGCGCTGGTCATCGGCTTCAACTACGACCGGCCCGTCCGCGGCCGGGGCGCCGGCATCTTCCTGCACGCCAACGGCGCGGGGGCGACGGCCGGTTGCGTGTCCGTGCCCGAGGAGGTCATGCGCGCGCTGCTGCGCTGGGCGGACCCGGCCCGCGGCCCGCACATCGCGATCGGCACCGGGTCGGGGGAGCTGGCGGTCACCCGCTACTGAGCCCGCGGGCGGGCGCCGGACCCGGGACCCGACGGACCGCCCGGGCTAACCCTCCTTCTGGGCCAGGCGCAGCAGGTGGTCGGCGAGGGCCTGGCCGCCCGCCGGGTCCCGGCTGATGAGCATCAGCGTGTCGTCGCCGGCGATCGTGCCGAGGATCTCCTGGAGTTCGGCCTGGTCGATCGCCGAGGCCAGGAACTGCGCGGCCCCCGGCGGGGTGCGCAGGACCACCAGGTTCGCGGAGGCCTCCGCCGAGATCAGCAGCTCCCCGGAGAGGCGCCGCATGCGCTCCTCCTTCGCCGACTCCCCGAGGGGGGCCTGCGGGGTGCGGAATCCGCCCTCGCTGGGCACCGCGTAGATCAGCTCGCCGTTGGTGTTGCGGATCTTCACGGCGCCCAGCTCGTCGAGGTCGCGCGAGAGGGTCGCCTGCGTGACGCTCAGTCCGTCGTCGGCGAGCAGCTTGGCGAGCTGGCTCTGGGAGCGGACGGGCTGCCGGTTGAGGATGTCCACGATCCGGCGGTGGCGGGCGGTGCGGGTCTGCGGGACGGCCTGGCCGCCGTGCTCTGTGTCCTGCGCCTGACTCATCGTCGTCTCATTCTCCGGATCCGTCCCCGTCGGCTGCGTCGAGGATGCCGGGCAGGGCCTGGAGGAACGCGTCCAGCTCCGCCTCGGACAGTACGTACGGGGGCATGAGCCGTACGACGTCGGGGGCGGGCGCGTTGACCAGGAAGCCGGCTTCCCGAGCCGCCTGCTGCACCCGGGGTGCGAGGGGCTCGGTCAGCACGATACCCAGGAGCAGGCCCGCGCCGCGGACGTGGGAGACGAGCCGGTGCCCGGTGCCCTCGATGCCGGAGCGGAGCCGCTCGCCGCTCTCCTTGACCCGGTCGAGGAGTCCTTCCGCGACGATGGTGTCGATCACGGCGAGGCCGGCGGCGCAGGACACCGGGTTCCCGCCGAAGGTGGTGCCGTGCTGGCCGGGCCGGAGCAGGTCGGCGGCCGGGCCGAAGGCGGCCACGGCGCCGATCGGCAGCCCGCCGCCCAGCCCCTTGGCGAGGGTGACGAGGTCGGGCTCGACGCCCTCGTGGGCCTGGTGCTCGAACCACTGGCCGCAGCGGCCCATGCCGGTCTGGACCTCGTCGAGGACGAGCAGGGTGCCGGTGGCGCGGGTGATCTCGCGGGCGGCGGTCAGGTAGCCGGCGGGGGGCACCACGACACCGTTCTCGCCCTGGATCGGCTCGATGACGACGAGGGCCGTCTCCTCGGTGACGACGGCCCGCAGGGCCTCCACGTCGCCGTACGGGACGTGGGTGACGTCGCCGGGCAGCGGGAGGAAGGGGGTCTGCTTCGCCGGCTGGCCGGTGAGGGCGAGGGCGCCCATGGTGCGGCCGTGGAAGCCGCCCTCGGTGGCCACCATGTGGGTCCGGCCGGTCAGCCGGCCGATCTTGAAGGCGGCCTCGACGGCCTCGGCTCCGGAGTTGCAGAAGAAGACCCGGCCGGGGCGGCCGAAGAGCTGGAGCAGCCGTTCGCCGAGCGCCACGACCGGTTCGGAGACGAAGAGGTTGGAGACGTGCCCGAGGGTGGAGACCTGCCGGGTGACGGCCTCGACGATCGCCGGGTGGGCGTGGCCGAGGGCGTTGACGGCGATGCCTCCGACGAAGTCGGTGTACTGCGCGCCGTCCGCGTCCCAGACCTGCGCGCCCTCACCGCGTACGAGGGCCACCGCGGGGGTGCCGTAGTTGTCGGTCAGGGCGCCCTGCCAGCGGGCGGCGTACTCCTGGTTGCCCGTGTTCGCGGTCACTTCGCTCCCCCTTGCGGCGCGTCCGGCACGACCATCGTGCCGATTCCCTCGTCCGTGAAGATCTCCAGCAGGATCGAGTGCTGGACCCGCCCGTCGATGACGCGGGCGGTGGTGACGCCGTTGCGGACGGCGTGCAGGCAGCCCTCCATCTTGGGGACCATGCCGCTGGACAGCTCGGGCAGCAGCTTCTCCAGCTCGCTGACGGTGAGCCGGCTGATGACCTCGTCGCTGTGCGGCCAGTCGGCGTACAGGCCCTCGACGTCGGTGAGGACCATCAGGGTCTCGGCCCCGAGCGCGGCGGCGAGCGCGGCGGCGGCCGTGTCCGCGTTGACGTTGTAGACGTGGTGGTCGTCGGCGCTGCGGGCGATGGAGGAGATGACCGGGATCCGGCCGTCGGCCAGCAGGGCCTCGATGGCGCCGGTGTTGATCTCGGTGATCTCGCCGACCCGGCCGATGTCGACGAGCTCGCCGTCGATCTGCGGGCTGTGCTTGGTGGCGGTGATGGTGTGCGCGTCCTCGCCGGTCATGCCGACGGCGAGGGGGCCGTGCTCGTTGAGCAGCCCGACCAGCTCGCGCTGCACCTGGCCGGCCAGGACCATCCGTACGACGTCCATGGCCTCCGGGGTGGTGACGCGCAGTCCCGCCTTGAACTCGCTGATCAGGCCCTGCTTGTCGAGCTGGGCGTTGATCTGGGGGCCGCCGCCGTGGACGACGACGGGCTTGAGGCCGGCGTGGCGCAGGAAGACCACGTCCTGGGCGAAGGCCGCCTTGAGGTCCTCGTCGATCATGGCGTTGCCGCCGAACTTGACGACGACGACCTTGCCGTTGTGGCGGGTGAGCCAGGGCAGCGCCTCGATGAGGATCTGCGCCTTCGGCAGCGCGGTGTGCTTGCGCGCGGTGCCGGCGGCGCCGGCCGCGTCCGTGCCGGGCTGGTCGCTGCCGGGCTGTCCGGCCTTCTCGTCGGCGCTCATGAGCTGTACGCGCTGTTCTCGTGGACGTACTCGGCGGTCAGGTCGTTGGCCCAGATGACGGCGGACTCGGTGCCGGCGGACAGGTCGGCGGTGATGCGCACCTCGCGGTCCTTCATGCTCACCAGGTCGCGGTCCTCGCCGACGGATCCGTTGCGGCAGACCCATACGCCGTTGATGGCCACGTTCAGCCGGTCCGGGTCGAAGGCCGCCCTGGTGGTGCCGATGGCGGACAGCACCCGGCCCCAGTTGGGGTCCTCGCCGTGGATGGCGCACTTGAGCAGGTTGTTGCGGGCGATGGACCGGCCGACCTCGACCGCGTCGTCCTCGCTGGCCGCGCCGACGACCTCGATGCGGATGTCCTTGCTGGCGCCCTCGGCGTCGCCGATGAGCTGGCGGGCGAGATCGTCGCAGACGGACCGTACGGCTTCGGCGAACTCCTCGTGGCCCGGGACCCGGCCGGAGGCGCCGGAGGCGAGCAGCAGCACCGTGTCGTTGGTGGACATGCAGCCGTCGGAGTCGACCCGGTCGAAGGTGGTCCGCGTCGCGTCGCGCAGGGCCTTGTCGAGGGTGCCGCTGTCCAGGTCGGCGTCGGTGGTGAGGACGACGAGCATGGTGGCGAGGCCGGGGGCGAGCATGCCCGCGCCCTTGGCCATGCCGCCGACGGTCCAGCCGTCCCCGGAGGCCGTGGCGGTCTTGTGCACCGTGTCGGTGGTCTTGATGGCGACGGCGGCGGCCTCGCCGCCGTCGGCGGAGAGGGCGGCCGCGGCGGTCTCGATGCCCGGCAGCAGCTTGTCCATCGGCAGCAGGACGCCGATCAGGCCGGTCGAGGCGACGGCGATCTCGCCGGCGTTGAACTCCCCGCCCGGCACGTGGGCGCCGAGGACCTCGGCGACCTTCTCGGCCGTGGCGTGGGTGTCCTGGAAGCCCTTGGGGCCGGTGCAGGCGTTGGCGCCGCCGGAGTTCAGCACGACCGCGCCGACGGTGCCGCCGCGCAGGACCTGCTCGGACCAGTGCACCGGCGCCGCCTTGACGCGGTTGGAGGTGAAGACGCCCGCGGCGGCCAGACGCGGCCCGTGGTTGACCACGAGGGCCAGGTCCGGGTTGCCGTTTGCCTTGATCCCGGCGGCGATGCCCGCTGCCGTGAACCCCTGTGCTGCCGTGACGCTCACGGTGCGACTCCGATCGTGGAAAGCCCGAGCTGCTCGGGGAGCCCGAGGGCGATGTTCATGCTCTGCACCGCGCCGCCGGCGGTGCCCTTGGTCAGGTTGTCGATGGCGCTGACGGCGATGATCCGCCGGGCGGAGGGGTCGTGGGCGACCTGGATGTGGACGGCGTTGGAACCGTGGACGGACTTGGTCGCCGGCCACTGGCCTTCGGGGAGCAGCTGGACGAAGGGCTCGTCCGCGTACGCCTTCTCGTAGGCGGCGCGCAGCGACTCGGCCGTGGTGCCCGGCAGGGCCTTGGCGGAGCAGGTGGCGAGGATGCCGCGGGCCATGGGCACGAGGGTCGGCGTGAACGAGACGGAGACGGGCCGCCCGGCCACCGGGGAGAGGTTCTGCACCATCTCGGGGGTGTGGCGGTGGACGCCGCCGACGCCGTACGGGGTGACGGAGCCCATGACCTCGGCGCCGAGGAGGTTGGTCTTGAGGGCCTTGCCCGCACCCGAGGTGCCGGTGGCGGCGACGATCACGGCCTCGGGCTCGGCGAGGTGTTCCGCGTAGGCGGGGAAGAGGGCGAGGGAGACGGCGGTGGGGAAGCAGCCGGGTACGGCGACCCGCTTGGACCCGGCCAGCGCGGCGCGGGCGCCGGGCAGCTCGGGGAGGCCGTAGGGCCAGGTCCCGGCGTGCGGGGCGCCGTAGAACCGGTCCCAGTCGGCGGAGTCGCGCAGCCGGTGGTCCGCGCCCATGTCGATCACGAGCACGTCGTCCCCGAGCTGCGCGGCGACGGCGGCGGACTGGCCGTGCGGCAGGGCGAGGAATACGACATCATGTCCCGCGAGGACCTCGGGCGTGGTCGCCTCCAGGGTCCGCCCGGCGAGCGGGCCGAGGTGCGGCTGGAGGGAGCCCAGCGACTGCCCGGCGTTGGAGTTCCCGGTCAGCGCGCCGATCTCCGCCTCGGGGTGCGAGAGCAGCAGACGCAGGACTTCCCCGCCCGCGTACCCGCTCGCTCCGGCCACCGCTACACGTACTGCCATCGGACCCTCCTCGTCGATGGCATGACTATACGTACCCTTGCAGGTTTATGCAAAGATGTCTCCCGATCCGGCGGGCGGCCTGGAGAAGCGAAGACGGCGGCCGGGCCCGGCGCCGGTACGGGCGCGGCAGGGCGGCGGACCGCGGGCGCTCAGACGGTGGCTGCGCCGAACCACCGGGGCAGGCGGGCGCGCAGGTCCCGCTGGTCGTCGCCGACCCAGGCCACGTGGCCGTCTGGCCGCAGCAGCACCGCGGGCGCGCCCCGTTCCTCCAGCTCCCGGCTGACGGCCACGACGTGGTCGACCCGGTCCGCCCAGCCCGCCACCGAGAGCCGGCCGGTCTGGTCCAGCAGCAGTCCGCGGCCGCCGTGCATCAGCCCGTAGAGGCGGCCCCGGTCCAGCTCCACGTCGCGCAGCCGCCGGCCGAGCAGGGGGTGCCCGGACCCGCCCGACTCACCCGACTCGCCCGAGTCACCCGACTCGCCGAAGTCGTAGCGGACCGAGATCGCGGTGATCTTCTCGATCAGGTGCCGGTTGACCTCCTCGAACTCCACCAGCTCCGACAGCAGTCGGCGCACGGCCCGCGGCCCCGGCCCGGTCGAGAGCAGCTCCATCTGCGCACGGGTGTTCTCCAGCACGTCGGCGGCCACCGGGTGCCGTTCCTCGTGGTAGCTGTCCAGCAGTCCCCGGGGCGCCCAGCCGTTGACCTCGGCGGCCAGCTTCCAGCCGAGGTTGAACGCGTCCTGGATGCCGAGGTTGAGCCCCTGCCCGCCGGTCGGCGGATGGACGTGCGCCGCGTCTCCGGCCAGCAGCACCCGGCCGACCCGGTAGCGCTCCGCCAGCCGGGTCGCGTCCCCGAAGCGGGAGAGCCAGCGCGGGGAGTGGACGCCGAGGTCGGTGCCCGCGTACGCCCGCAACTGCCGTTTGAACTCGTCGAGGGTCGGCGCGGCCGTGCGGTCCCGCGCCACCCCCTCGGCGGGCACGATCACCCGGTACACCCCGTCCCCCTCCGGGATGGCGCCGAACCGGCGCTCGGTCAGGCGGACCTGGGCCGTCACGGCGGCCAGCGTCTCGGGCGGTACGCCCAGCTCCATGTCGCCGAGCAGCGTCTCGACCCGGGAGGGCTCCCCGGGGAAGCCGACGCCGAGCCGCGTGCGCACCGTGCTGCGGCCGCCGTCGCAGCCGACGAGGTAGCGCGAGCGCAGCCGGGTGCCGTCGGCCAGCACCACGTCCACCCCTTCCCCGTCCTGGTCGAGCGCGGCCAGTTCGCTGCCGCGCCGTATCTCGGCGCCGAGTTCGGTGGCGTGCTCGGTCAGCAGCCGCTCGGTGACCAGCTGCGGGACGGCCAGGACGTACGCGTGCGAGGTGTCCAGCCGGGCGGGCCACTCCCTGCCGATCCCGGCGAAGAAGCCGCCGGCCGCGACCCGCCGGCCGAGCGGCAGGAACCGCTCCAGCAGGCCGCGCTGGTCCATCACCTCGACGCTGCGCGCGTGCAGGCCGCGCGCCCGGGACCGCTCCGGCGGCCGCGCCTCCTTCTCCAGTACGAGCACGCCCACCCCGTGCAACCGCAGTTCGGCGGCCAGCATCAGGCCGGTCGGACCGCCGCCGGCGATGATCACGTCCCTCATGACGTCCCTTCCACCAGGTCGTGGCAGCGCCGGCCGCCCAGGGACGATCCACCCGTGGCGCGACGAAACCGCAGCTATCGCGCGAACGCCTGATTTCGCCAGGTTCCCGCCTCGGTCGGAGATTCTTCACCACCCCCGGGGCCTTGCCGCAAGGCCCCCTGCCCGCTATACCTTGAAAGTGGCAAGGAGCGGCTGACCTCCTTGCCCTTCTTCATGTCCGCCTCCGTGTCCGCCTCCGTGTCCGCCTCCCGCAGCGGGTGGCCGACCCGGGCGTCCGGGTCGACGTACGCCCCGCAGCCCCGCTCCACGTCGCGGGCGACCCGGAGCGGTACGGACGGGCGCTTCACGAGGGTTTCGTCCCCGCCGGGCCGGTCCGCAGCCGCCGTACGGCCTCCACCAGATCGGCCGGGCCGGCCACCCCGGCGAAGCTCATCCGTACGTACGGAGCGGGCGGTTCCGCGCAGAAGTAGGGCCGTCCGGGCGCGACCGCGACCCCGGCGCGCAGGGCGGCCGCCGCCAGCGCGGTGTCGTCTCCCCCGCCGGCGGAGCGGACCCACAGCTGGAAGCCGCCGGAGGGCGGGTGGGGCGGCTCCAGGCCGGGCAGCTCGCGGCGCAGCGCCCCGGTCAGGACGTCCCGGCGGTGGCGCAGCTCGGCGGCGACGGTGCGCAGGTGGCGCGGCCACGCGGGGGCGCCGACCAGTTCGAGCGCGGCCTCCTGGAGCGGCCTGGGCACGAAGAAGCTGTCCACGACCTGGATGGCGCGCAGCCGGTCGACGACGGGACCGCGCGCGGCGAGGGCGCCCACCCGCAGGCTGGGCGAGGTGGACTTGGTCAGCGACCGCACGTGGACGACGACCCCGTCGGGGTCCTCGGCGGCCAGGGTCGCGGGCAGCGGGCCCGCGTCCTCGTGGCCCAGGTAGCGGGCGTAGTCGTCCTCGACCACGAAGGCGCCGGCGGCGCGGGCGGTCCGCAGGACCTCGGCCCGGCGCCCGGGGGCCAGCACCGTCCCGGTCGGGTTCTGGAACAGCGGCTGGCAGACGAAGACGCGCGCGCCGGTGGCCTCGAAGGCCGCGGCCAGCAGCTCCGGCCTGACCCCTTCGGCGTCCACCGGTACGGGTACGGGCCGGCAGCCCGAGGCGCGGGCGATGGCCAGCAGCCCGGGATAGGTGGGCGACTCCACGAGGATCGGGGCCCCGGGCGGGGCGAGCGCCCGCAGGGCCGTGGCCAGCGCGCTCTGCCCGCCCGCGGTGACCAGGACGTCGGCGGCGCCGAGGGTGCCGCCGATCTCGCGGGCGAACCAGTCGCGGAGCTCGGGCAGCCCCTCGACGGGCGGCCGGCCCCAGGCCCCGGGTCGCCGCCCGGCCCGGGCCAGCGCGGCCGCCATGGCGCGCTCGGGCTGGAGGGAGGAGTGCAGGTAGCCGCCGCTGAGTTCGATCACCCCGGACGGCGCGGTGGCGAGCGAGCTCAGCACTCCGGTGGCGTCGACGGAGCGGGGGACGACCTCGCCGGCCCCCTCCGCACTGAGGGCGACCTCCTGCCAGGAGGTGTCCCCGGCCGCGGGGGCGGCCGTGCGCGGCCGGGCGCGGAAGACGCCGGAGCCGGGCCGGGTGACGACGAGGCCCTCGGCCGCGAGCTGGGCGAGCGCCCGGGAGACGGTGACGGGGCTGACCCGGTAGCGCTCGACCAGGGCCCTGCTCGACGGGAGCTTTCCACCTACCGAGTAGCGGTCGAGCTCCGACCGCAGGGATTCGGCCAGGTCCACCACACTGCTACGCTCGTACATGACAGCAGATAATAGCGCTACCCTCCCGGCTTCGATAGCGGTCGAGGACTCCGCGCAGAACCCGGCGACCGGTTCCACCACCGCGTCCACGAGCCCGCCCGCGAACACCTCCGCGACCGCGGACGCCTCCGCGAACACTTCCGCGGCCGTCTCCGCGAGCGGAGCCGGGGGACGCCGGGGCACCGTCCTGGCCTCGCTCGGGGTCGTCGCCTTCTCGCTGACCTTCCCCGCGACCGCCTGGGGCCTGGAGAGCTTCGGCCCCTGGTCCCTCGTCTCCCTGCGCAGCGTCCTGGCGGCCGTGATCGCCGGCGCCTTCCTGCTGGCCGTACGGGTCCCGCTGCCCGACCGCGCGCACTGGGCGGGTCTGGCCGTCGTCGCCGCCGGGGTGGTCGTGGGCTTCCCGCTGCTGACCACCCTCGCCCTGACGACCTCCACCACCTCGCACGCCGCCGTCGTCGTCGGCCTGCTCCCCCTGACCACGGCCGTGTTCTCCGCGCTGCGCACCGGGGCCCGCCCCTCGCGCCGGTTCTGGGGGGCGGCCGTCGCCGGGGCCGCGGTGGTGCTCGGCTTCACCGTGGCGCAGAGCGGCGGTGCGCTGTCGGCCGGGGACGCGTACCTGTTCGGGGCGCTGCTGGTGTGCGCCGCCGGGTACACGGAGGGCGGGCGGCTGGCCCGGGTGCTGCCCGGGTGGCAGGTGATCGGCTGGGCGCTGGTGCTGTGCCTGCCGCTCAGCCTGGCCGGCACCGCGTTGGGGCTGGCGTACGAGCCGGTGCGCCTGGGCGCCCACGGCCTGATCGGACTGGTGTGGGCGGCGGCCGGCTCCACCTTCCTCGGCCTGTACGTCTGGTACCGCGGCATGGCGGAGATCGGCGCCCCGCGGGCCAGTCAGCTCCAGCTCGCGCAGCCGCTGCTGACGCTGGTCTGGTCGGTGGCGCTGCTGGGCGAACGCCTGTCCCCCGCCGCACCGGTGGCGGCCTGCGCGGTGCTGGTCTGCATCGCCCTGACCCAGCGGGTCAAATAGCCGCGCACCGTCCTAAACTTCCAGTACCGGATCGGACCGCCACCGAGGAGGTCAGTCATGCGAGCGACCGAGGGCGACCAGCTGGTGCAGCACGGCAGGATCGTCGGACAGCAGGACAAGGTGGGAGAGATCACCCAGGTGCTCGGGGACGACGGAACGCCTCCGTACCGGGTGCGCTTCCAGGACGGGCACGAGGCGCTGATGGCCCCCGGACCCGACTGCACGGTCCGCCACCCCGGCGGACACCCGCGCTAGCGCGGGGGAACCGCCGTCCGGTAGTGGTCGGCGACCACCCGGGCCATCGCCCCGTTGGGGTCCGCGACCACCTGGCCGGCCGAGAACCAGACGTGGCCGCGGACCTCCGGGTACCGGCGGGCGAGGCTCACGTGCCGCGACAGCTCGGCCGGGGCGCGCCAGGCCTCGGTGGGGCTGTTCGCGTCGGAGCGGTAGAGCGCCTCCCCCACGTACAGGTCGACGCCGGTGCCCCGGACCGCGCCCGCCCACCAGGGGACGAGGGCCGCGTAGTCGGCGGTCGGGTGCCCGATCTGCCAGTACACCTGCGGCGCGATGTAGTCGATCCATCCCTCGGTGACCCACTTGCGGGTGTCGGCGTACAGGTCGTCGTACGTGGCCACGCCGGCCCGGGTCGGCGAACCGGCCGGGTCCCGGTCGGAGTTGCGCCAGACGCCGAAGGGGCTGATGCCGAAGCGGGTCGCCGGCCGCACCGTGCGCAGCCGCTCGGACATCTCGCGGACCAGGGCGTCGGTGTTGTGCCGGCGCCAGTCGGCGCGCGAGGCGAAGCCGGGGCCGTACCGCCGGAAGGCGTCGTCGTCGTCGAAGCGCTGGCCGGCCACCGGGTAGGGGTAGAAGTAGTCGTCCCAGTGCACCGCGTCCACGGGGTAGCGGGCGACGGCGTCGAGCATCGCGTCCTGGACGAAGCGGCGCACCTCGGGCAGGCCGGGGTTGTAGTAGAGCTTCCCGCCGTAGGCGACGGTCCAGCCGGGGTTGCGGCGGGCCGGGTGCCAGGACACCAGCCGGGCGGGGTCGGTGTGGTTGGCGACGCGGTACGGGTTGAACCAGGCGTGCAGTTCCAGGCCGCGCGCGTGCGCCTCGGCGACGGCGGTGCCCAGCGGGTCCCAGCCCGGGTCGGCGCCCTGCTGCCCGGTCAGCCACTGCGACCAGGGCTCCAGCGGCGAGGGCCACAGCGCGTCGGCCGCCGGACGGACCTGGAGGACCACGGCGTTGAGGCGCCGGCGGACCGCCGTGTCGAGCAGGGACAGCAGTTCGGCGCGCTGCTGCGCGGCGGGCAGTCCGGGGGCGGAGGGGAAGTCGACGTTGAGCACCGAGGCGACCCACATGCCCCGGAACTCGGCGCCGCCCGCCCGCCCCGCCGCCCGGGCCGGCCCCGCGCCCGCGACCGACGCCGCCACCACTGCCGCGGCTCCCGCCAGCAGCCCCCGCCGTCCGATGTGCTTCATGTGACGACTCCGTTCCGTTGCGTGACATCCCTCTGCGTCCGCCCAGCATGCCCGCCCCGGCCCGCCACCGGGGGCAAGGTCGGGGGTAACGTCGGGGGGCGTGGCGGGCGCCGGGACGCAGTGACCACTGCCGAGCACGGGGGACCCGCGATGGATGAGCAGCGAAAGGCACGATGTGACGGACCTCTCTACCCTCCCGACCGACATCGCTCGCGTCGGCGTAGTGGGCTGCGGCCAGATGGGCGCGGGCATCGCGGAGGTGTGCGCCCGCAGCGGTCTTGAGGTGATGGTCGCCGAGACCACCGGCGAGGCCCTGGAGATCGGGCGCACCCGGCTGCACAACTCCCTGATGAAGGCCGCCGAACGCGGCAAGATCAGCGAAGAGGAACGGGACGCCACCCTGGCCCGCCTCACCTTCACCACCGACCTCGGCGAGTTCGCCGACCGCGACCTCGTCATCGAGGCCGTCGTCGAGAACGAGCAGGTCAAGACGGAGATCTTCCAGGTCCTCGACCAGGTGATCACCCGGCCGGACGCGATCCTCGCGTCCAACACCTCCTCGATCCCGCTGGTCAAGCTGGCCGTGGCCACCTCGCGGCCCGACCAGGTCATCGGCATCCACTTCTTCAACCCGGCCCCGGTGCAGCAGCTCGTCGAGCTGATCCCCGCGCTGACCACGGGCGAGGAGACCGTCAAGCGCGCCGAGGCCCTGGTGCGGGACGTGCTGGGCAAGCACGCGATCCGCGCCCAGGACCGTTCCGGCTTCGTGGTCAACGCGCTGCTCATCCCGTACCTGCTGTCCGCGATCCGGATGTTCGAGTCGGGCATCGCGAGCCGCGAGGACATCGACAACGGCATGGAGCTGGGCTGCGCCCACCCGATGGGCCCGCTGAAGCTGGCGGACCTGATCGGCCTGGACACCGTGGCCTCGGTGGCGGACTCCATGTACGCCGAATTCAAGGAGCCGCTGTACGCCGCTCCCCCGCTGCTCCAGCGGATGGTCGACGCGGGCCGCCTCGGCCGCAAGACCGGTTCGGGCTTCTACCCGTACGGCTGACCCAGCCGCAGGTGGTGCAGCAGGAGGAGCCCGGCCGCCATGTTGGCGGCCGGGACCTCCCCGCGCGCGATCAGGTCCGGGACGAGGGTGAGCGGCACCCACTCCCTGCGCGAGGACTCGAAGTCGTCCTCGGGATGGCCCGTGTAGGTCGCCCCGTCCGCCCAGTAGAGGTGGTGGCGGGCGTCGGTCAGCCCGTTGGACGGCTCCACGGTCATCAGGTGGTGCAACGGTCCGGGCCGCCAGCCCGACTCCTCCTCCATCTCCCGCGCGGCCGCCGTCTCGACGGACTCGCCGTCCTCGACGACCCCGGCGGGCAGTTCCCAGCCCCAGCTGTCGGTGATGAAGCGGTGCCGCCACAGCAGCAGCACCTCGTTGGCCTCGTTGACGGCCGTGGCGACGGCCACCGGGCGCAGCCGGATCACGAAGTGGTCCAAGTGCCGGCCGTCGGGGAGTTCGACATCGGCGAGGTTCACATCGAACCAGCGGTTCTTGTACACGGTCTGCTCACTCAGGTTCATCCACTGCACGTTTCTGCCACCTTCCGATCGGTTGGTGGCAACATGGCAGCAGCTCGGCCGGTCACAGGGGAACGCGCAACGCCCCGTCGATGAGCAGCGCGGTCTCCCGCGCGTCGGAACAACCGCTGGTCAGAAGCTGTGCGCGGACCGTTCGCAGTCGGTCGCGCAGGCGCAGCGACTCCATCCCCTTCGCGCGCTCGGCCATCTCGGCCGCCGCCGCGACCGCCCGGTCCGCCTCCCCCTGCCGCAGCTGGATCTCGCACAGCATCGCCAGCCGGTGCACCCGGCCCCGGTCGTGCGCCGGAGTGCCGACGGCCGCGGTCGCCTGCTCGTGCGCCGCGTCGAGCTCCCCCAGGCTGAGCAGCGCCTCGGCGACCTGGACGTTGACCAGCCCGGGCTGCACGTAGCCGGTCTCGTCCGGCTCGGTGCCCGGCCGGATGCGCTCCGCGGCCGCCTCGGCCCGCCGGATGCACTCCAGCGCCGCCCGGTCGTCGCCGAGCCGGGCGTACGCCTTGGCCTGCATCGCGTACAGGTCGGCGGCCAGCGCGGGCGTGGTGTGCCGGCCCGCGGCGCGCAGCGCGGCCTCCGCGAAGGCCACGGCCTGGCGGTACTCCCGCAGGTGCAGGGACTGGTTGACGATCAGGGCGATGACGTACGCCCCGAGCCCGCGGTCCCCGCTCGACTTGGCCAGGCGCAGTGCCTGGTGGAAGTAGCGCTGGGCCAGCCCGTGCGCGTCCGAGTCGTACGCGCAGATCCCGGCCACCGCCACGAGGGAGCCGGTGGCCCGGTGCAGCGGGCGGCCGACTCCGTCGGAGTAGCTCCCGCGCAGCAGGGGCGCGGTCTCGCTGCCGAGGAAGCGGACGATGCGGTCCCGGGTCGCCACACCGCCCGCCCGGCGGTACATGAGCTCGTAGTGCGAGCGGGCGGCCCGCAGGATCTCGATGTGCTCGGGGCCGATCCGGCGCGGGCCCTCGCGCGAGACGTCGGCGTCCTCGGGCGGGTTCTCCCACTCCCAGACCGGGATGACGGCGGGCGTCCCGGTGACGGCCCCGGCGGTGAGCAGCTGGGGCCGGGCCTGTACGTCGGAACGCCACAGGGCGGCGGCCCGGTCGACGAACCCGCTCAGCGGCGAACCGTCCGGCGACGCGGGCAGACCGGGCAGGCCCAGGCCGATGTCGTCGAGCGCGAGCGGCCGCCCGAGCCGGCCACCGATCACCTCGCAGATCAGGTCGGGCACCTGGCCGCGCGGGCGCTGACCCTTCAACCACCGTGCGACGGCGGTGTGTTCGTAGCGCAGGGCGAGCCCGCGGGCGCGGCCCGCCTGGTTCACGTACGCGGCGAGTCCGGCGTGGGACAGGCCCGCCTCCGCGAGGAGTGCGTCGAGCAGGACATTGGGCTGCATGGGCCGCTCCCGGGGCTCGTCGGACACAGGCTAGTGGCTGCGCGGCCCGCGCACGGGGCGGTGCGGCCAATTCGGCCGGGGCGGGCCGTGCTCCCTCCGCACGCGGTGCGCGGGGTCCGCTTCACCCGGGGTGTGCGGTGCCCGATTCACACGGGGTGTGAACTTCGTACGCGCATAAATGCGATCCACACGCTGCCGACGAGAGGCCCGGGGGCGCTTCACTTAAGGGCCTCGCCAAGAGGCGGCCCGGGTCGTCGGCTCCCCCTCGTACAGTGCGACGACCCGTCACCGCACCGCCCGCCCTGCTGTCTGCCCGACACTCCACGGCAGGGCGGGCGGTGCGTCCGGTTCCGCCGGCGCCCGGTCGGTCACCGGGCCCGGCGGCTCCGGCCGGGCGGGGGGCGTTGGACGGGCCCGTCAGGCTCGGTCGTCGCGGAGCACCAGCAGGGCGACGTCGTCGGCGAGCCGGCCGCCGGTGTGCCGCAGCAGAGCGGTGTGCACGCCCGCCACCAGCCGCGCGGGCGTGAGCGCCGGCCGCGCCGCGGCCAGGACGCGCCGCAGCGGGAAGAACCGCCCCGCCGCGTCCCGGGCGTCCTCCGCGCCGTCGGTGTGCAGGAACAGCGTCTGGCCCGGCCGCAGTTCCCCGCACGCCCGCGCCCGGGCGTCCGGCGGCACGGGCAGCACCCCGAGCGGCGGCATGGTCTCCCCGCCGTCCAGCTGCGTCACGCGCATGCGCGGACGTACGGGCCTCCTCCCCGGCGGCGGCCGCCCGGCCCCGGACCGCCCACCGGCGGCGCCGACCGCCGCGGGCACCGCCCCGCACGGCTCGCGGACCGGCGCCGGGTACAGCAGGTAGGGCCAGGGGTGGCCGCAGTTGAGGGCCAGCAGGGAGCCGTCCCGGCCGATCTGGAGCAGCAGGACCGTCACGAACTCCTCGGCCGCCGACGGCTGCGGCCCGCCCGGGCCGGACGGGCCGACGGGCTGGTGCTCGGCCCTGGCCCGGTCGCGCACGTGGCGGCCCAGGGCCCGTTCCATCCGGCGCAACACCCCGACCAGGAACACCTCGTCGTGGGCGGCCTCGCGGAACGCGCCGAGCACGGCCGCCGCGGCGCCCAGCGCGGGCAGCCCGTGGCCCCGTACGTCGCCGATGACCACCCGCAGCCCGTACGCCGTGGACACCGCCTCGTACAGGTCGCCGCCCACCGCCGCGCCCCGGCTCGCGGAGAGCTGCGCGGCGGCCACGGCCAGACCGTCGATGCGCTCGGGCAGGGGCCGCAGCAGGGCCCGCTGCGCGGCACACGCGATCTCCTGCGAGCGGCGCAGTTCCGCGCGCAGGCCGCGCCGCATGTGCAGGGTGCAGCCGGTGGCCAGCAGCAGGAAGGCCGCGCAGCTGGCCAGGCTCGACACCAGCCGTCCCGGGGTGAACAGCTCCCAGCACACCGCGACGCCGCCCCAGGCCACGACGCCCGCCCGGCGGGCCCGGCGGGCCCGGCCCCGCCTGCGGCCCGGCACGACGATCGCGCCCGGGGCGCGCCGGGCGCGCGGGACCCGGTCCGCCGGTCCGTGCCCGGCTGCCGGCGGGACGCGCCTGCGGCGTTGTCGTCGGTCGCCGATGCTCCGCATGGACTCCCCCCTCGGCCGCAACGATTGTGCCGACCGGCCCCCGGGGCGCACCGGGGTCGTCCGCCTTCTCACCCGAACGAGTGAGGGGCGCGCCCGGTGGTCCGGACACGCCCCTCATCGGCCCTGCGGGGTGGCTACGCGCCCCGGAGCGCCGCCCCGGTCCGCTCCCCGGCCAGGGCCACCGCCGCGTCGCGCGCGGCCGTGGACTCCTCGGCGGTCAGGGTGCGGTCGGCCGCGCGGAAGCGCAGCGCGTACGCGAGGGACTTCTTGCCCCCGCCGACCTGCTCACCGGTGAACACGTCGAACAGCCGCAGCGATTCGAGCAGTTCGCCCGCGCCCTCGCGCAGCGCCGCCTCGACCGCGGAGGCCGGAACGGACGCGTCCACGATCAGCGCGACGTCCTGGGTCGCCACCGGGAAGGAGGAGATCCGGGGCGCCTGGACGGCCTCGCCGCCGGCCGCCGCGAGGCGGTCCAGGTCGAGCTCCATGGCGCTGGTGCGGGCGGGCAGGCCGAGGGCCTTGACCACGCGCGGGTGCAGCTCGCCGGCGTGGCCGACGACCTGCTCGGCCCCGTCGACGGTGACGACGAGTTCGGCGCACCGGCCCGGGTGCCAGGGGCCGTACCGGCCCTGGCGGACGACGAGCTCGGCGCCGGCCTCGACGGCCAGCGCGCGGGCGGCCTCGACCGCGTCCGCCCAGTCGGCCGGACGGCCCTTGCCCCACCAGCCGGCCTGCTCGCGCGCACCGGCCAGCACGACCGCGGCGTACCGCGGCTGGGCGGGCAGGGCCGCGTCCAGGGTGGCGACCTCCTCGTCCGTGGGACGGCGGTCCACGGGCAGCCGGACGGCCACGCCGGGACGGCCGGAGCCGAGGAAGACCGAACCGGTCTCGAAGAGGGCCAGGTCGTGGCTGCCCCGGCTGTCGTTGCGGCGCAGTGCGCCGAGCAGACCCGGCAGCAGCGTGGTGCGCAGCGCCGGCTCCTCGTCGGAGATCGGGTTCACGAGGGTGACGAGCCGGCGGGCCGGGTCGTCCGCGGGGAGCTGGAGCCGGTCGAGGACCTGCGCGCCGATGAACGGGTAGCTCAGCGCCTCGACGTAGCCCGCGCCGGCCAGTGCGCGGCCGACCCGGCGGTGCAGCTGCTGCCGGGCGGTCAGACCGCGGCCGGAGGGCACCTGCGGGAGGGTGGACGGGAGGTTCCCGTAGCCCTCCAGCCGGATGACCTCTTCGGCGAGGTCGTTGGGCTCGGCGAGATCGGGGCGCCACGACGGGACGGTGACGACGAGCTCGTCCTGCCCGTAGACGTCGCAGCCGACCTCCTGGAGGCGGCGCACGACGGTCTCGCGGCCGTACTCCATGCCCGCGACCCGGTCGGGGTGGTCGGCGCTCATCGCGATGGTGCGCGGGGCACCGGGCGCGAGGAACTCGGTGACGCCCGCCTCGGCGGTGCCTCCGGCGAGCAGCACGAGCAGGTCGACGGTCCGCTGGGCGGCCGCGGCGGCGGCCTGCGGGTCGACGCCCCGCTCGAAGCGCTTGGAGGCCTCGGAGGAGAGCTTCAGGCGGCGGGCGGTCCGCGAGATCGACACGGCGTCGAAGTGCGCGGCCTCGACGACGACCTCGGTGGTGCCCGTGACGTGGCCGGTCTCGGGGTCCGTGACGGAGTCGGCGATCTCGGTGTCGGCGCCGCCCATGACGCCGGCGAGCCCGATCGGGCCGCTGCCGTCGGTGATCACCAGGTCCTCGGCGTCGAGCGTGCGCGTGACGCCGTCGAGGGTGGTGAACTTCTCGCCGTGCTCGGCCCGGCGGACGCCGATGGGGCCGTCGATCCGCGAGCGGTCGTAGGCGTGCAGCGGCTGGCCGAGCTCCAGCATCACGTAGTTGGTGATGTCGACGGCGAGCGAGATCGGGCGCATGCCGGCCTTCTGGAGGCGGCGGGTGAGCCAGATCGGGGAGCGCGCGTCGGGGTCGAGGCCGGTCACCGTGCGGGCGGTGAAGCGGTCGCAGCCGGCCGGGTCGTCGACCTTGACGGGGTGGCCGTACGCGTTCGGCGCGGGGACGTCGAGCAGCGCCGGATCGCGCAGCGGCAGGCGGTACGCGGTGGCGGCCTCGCGGGCCACTCCGCGCATCGACATGCAGTAGCCGCGGTCCGGGGTGATGTCGATGTCGAGGACCTCGTCGACGAGCTGGAGCAGCTCGATCGCGTCGGTGCCGACCTCGTGCTCGGGCGGCAGCACGATGATGCCGTGCGTGCCGTCGTCGCCCATGCCCAGCTCGTCGCCGGAGCAGATCATGCCGTGCGAGGTCCTGCCGTACGTCTTGCGCGAGGCGATCGCGAAGTCGCCGGGCAGCACCGCGCCGGGCAGGACCACGACGACCTTGTCGCCGACGGCGAAGTTCCGGGCGCCGCAGACGATCTCCTGCGGCTCGCCGGTGCCGTTGGCCGCGCCGACGTCCACCGTGCAGAAGCGGATCGGCTTGCGGAAGCCCTCCAGCTCCTCGATGGTCAGCACCTTGCCGACGACGAGCGGGCCCTTGAGGCCGCCGCCGAGCTGCTCGACGGTCTCGACCTCCAGGCCGGCGTCGACCAGCTTGGCGGCCACGTCACGGCCGGTTTCGCCCGCGGGGAGGTCGACGTACTCCCGCAGCCAGGAAAGCGGGACGCGCATCAGATCTCACTCCCGAACGGCCGGGTGAAGCGAACGTCGCCCTCGACCATGTCTCGCATGTCTTCTACGTGATGACGGAACATCAGCATCCGTTCGATGCCGAAGCCGAAGGCGAACCCGCTGTACTTCTCGGGGTCCACGCCGCAGGCGGTCAGCACCTTGGGGTTGACCATGCCGCAGCCGCCGAGCTCGATCCAGCCCTCGGACGAGCAGGTGCGGCAGGGGCGGTCGGGGTTGCCCACCGAGGCGCCGCGGCACACGTAGCACTGCATGTCCATCTCGGCGGACGGCTCGGTGAAGGGGAAGAAGTGCGGGCGCAGGCGCGTGGTCGTGCCCTCGCCGAACAGCTCCTGGACCATGTGGTCCATGGTGCCCTTGAGGTCGGCCATGGTCAGGCCCTCGTCCACGGCGAGCAGCTCGACCTGGTGGAAGACCGGCGTGTGCGTCGCGTCGAGCTCGTCGGTGCGGTAGACCCGGCCCGGGCAGACCACGTAGACGGGGGGCTTGCGCTCCAGCAGCGTCCGCGCCTGCACCGGGGAGGTGTGGGTGCGCAGCACGACGCCGGACTCGTCGCCCTCGGTGCCTTCCGGCCCCCGGACGAAGAAGGTGTCCTGCATCTGGCGCGCCGGGTGGTCGGGCGTGAAGTTGAGGGCGTCGAAGTTGAACCACTCCGCCTCCACCTCGGGACCCTCGGCGACCTCGTACCCCATGGCCACGAAGATGTCCGCGATGCGGTCCATCAGCGTGGTCAGGGGGTGCCGGGCGCCGGCGGGGACGCGGTCGTGGGGCAGCGTGACGTCCACGGCCTCCTCGACCAGCACCCGCTCGTCGCGCTCGGCCTCCAGGGCGACCGTGCGGGCCCCGAAGGCCTTGTTCACGGCGCCGCGGGCCTGGCCCACGCGCTTGCCCGCCTCGGCCTTGGCCTGGGGCGGCAGGGCTCCGATCTCGCGGTTGGCGAGCGCCAGGGGCGAGCGGTCGCCCATGTGCGCGGTCTTCGCCTCCCGCAGCGCGTCGAGGTCGCCGGCGGACGCGAAGGCGGCGAGCGCCTCGTCCCGCATGCGCTCGATCTCTTCCGGTTTCAGTGCCTCGACCTCGACAGGGTCGTACGACTTGTTCGGTGCCGACATCTCTTCCCGTACTTCCGATGGCTGGCTGGTGGGTCCCCGTACGACTCGATCGGCACAAGGACACAAGGGTGCCAAAGGACGAGTCTAAAGGTCGCCGGGGGTGGAGGAGCCCGTGGGCCGCCTGGCGAGACGCTCCGCAGGGCTACTGCGTGAGGTAGGCCGGGGCGCTCACGGGCAGGATAAATCGGAACTCGGCGCCGCCACCGGGGCCGCGGCCGACCGTGATGGTGCCGCCGTGGGCCTCCACGATGCCCTTGACGATGTACAGGCCCAGCCCGGTGCCGCCGCGCTTGCTGCCCCGCCAGAAGCGGGTGAAGACGCGGCCCATCGACTCCTCGGGAATCCCGGGGCCTTCGTCGGACACGGTGACGGCGGTTCCCTTCTCGTGCGGCGATACGTCGATGGTGACGGTTCCCTCACCGTGGCGCACCGCATTTTCGAGGAGGTTGCCGAGGATCTGGTCGATCTTGTCGGGGTCGGCCCACAGGTCGGGCAGCGGGCGGCTGACGCTGACGAGGAACCGCTCGGGGGCCTGGCCGTTCGCGGTCAGGGCCTGGACGTGGCGGCCGACGGCGGTGGCGACGTCGATCGGCTGGCGGCGCACCTCCAGCCGCCCGGAGTCGATCCGCGAGATGTCGAGGAGCTCGGTGATCAGCCGGGTGACGCGGTTGGCGTCGGCGTCCACGGTCTCCAGCATCAGCCGCTTCTGGTCGTCGGTGAACCGCTCCCACTTGGCGAGCAGGGTCGCGGTGAACCCCTTGACGGAGGTGAGCGGGGAGCGCAGCTCGTGCGCGACCGTGGCGATCAGCTCGGCGTGGCTGCGCTCGGTGCGCCGCCGGGCCTCGGTGCCGCGCAGGGTGACCACGAGCCGGCGCAGCGGGCCGGTGGGGTGGGTGCGGACGTAGCGGGCGGAGACGAGCACCTCGCGGCCGCCCGGCAGCAGCAGGTTCCGCTCGGGCTGCCCGCGCCGGGTGGCCAGCCCGCCGTAAGGGTCGGTCAGGGCCCACCAGCGGCGGCCTTCGAGGTCCTCCAGCGGCAGGGCCCGGTCGATGCGGGTGCCGAGCGCGCCGGCCGGGTCGATGGCGGTCATGCGGGCCGCGGCCCGGTTGAAGCAGATGACGCGGCCGGCGGCGTCGGCGACGACGAGTCCGTCGGGCAGGTCGTCGGGGTCGATGCCGGCCTCCGGACCCGCGCCGTGCGGCGCGGCGGTCCCCTCGGCGGACGGTTCCCCACTCGCCGGCGCGGGGAGCCGCGTACGGGCGCCGGACCCGGACGCGGACTCGGGGCGGGATCCGGACTCTGGCCGGGACTCGGGCTCGGCCCGGAACCGCTCCCCGGCCGCGGGCGCGGCGTCCGCGTCCCCGCGCGAGCTGTTCGTACCGACGGTCATGTCCCCGTACCCCACATCTCCGAGCGGCGCCGTGGGCCCCCGGGCCGCCACATTACTAGCTGGGGGTCACGGAGCGGCACCCTCCGGGCGCCCGCTGTGCTCGCGCGGACGCGTACAGGCACACCGCGGCGGCCGTGGCGAGGTTCAGGCTCTCCGCCTTGCCGTGGATCGGGACGCGCACGACGGCGTCGGCGAGGGCCCGGGTCTCCTCCGGCAGGCCCCAGGCCTCGTTGCCGAAGACCCAGGCCGAGGGGGTGCCCATGGTGCCCGCGTCCAGTTCGGCGTCGAGGTCGTCCTCGCCCGCCCCGTCGGCCGCGAGGATCCGCACGCCGGCCGCCCGCAAGCCCGCGACGGCCTGCTCCACCGGGACGCCCACGGCGACCGGGAGGTGGAAGAGGGAGCCGACCGAGGCCCGTACGGACTTGGGGTTGTAGAGGTCGACGGAGGCGTCGGTCAGCACCACAGCGTCCGCGCCGGCCGCGTCCGCGCAGCGCAGCACGGTGCCGGCGTTCCCGGGGTCGCGGACGTGGGCGAGGACGGCGACGAGCCGGGGCCGGGCCGCGAGGATCTCCTCGAAGGGCGAGTCCAGGAAGTGGCAGACGCCGACGAGCCCCTGCGGGGTGACGGTCTGCGAGACCTCGGCGAGCACCTCGTCGGAGGCGTGGTGCACCCGGACGCCCGCGGCCAGCGCCGCGTCGACGATCCCGCTGTGGCGCTCGGCGGCCTCGACGGTCGCGAACAGCTCGATCAGGGTCGTCCCGCCGCCGGAGCCGCGGTGCTCGACGGCCTCGCGGACCGCCTGCGGGCCCTCGGCGATGAACCGGCGCTCCTTGGTGCGGAAGTTGCGCCGCGCCAGTCGCCTGGCGGCGGCCACCCGCGGGGAACGGGGGGAGATCAGCTCGGCGGGGGTGCCCATGGTGTCTGCGGTTCTCTCTCGGGTCCGGGAGCGGCGGCGTGCGGTGCGGCGCGTGCCGCGCGGCGGGAAGCGGCGGGAAGGGGAAAGCACACGGACCCGCAGGCGAATCGCCTGCGGGTCCGTGGGGGCCGGCCGCGCGGGGCGGCCGGCTAGCCCTTAGGCAGCGGCCTTGGGGGCGTTGACGTCGGCCGGGAGCGCCTTCTGCGCGACCTCGACGAGCGCGGCGAACGCGTTGGCGTCGTTGACGGCCAGCTCCGCGAGGATCTTGCGGTCCACCTCGATGTTGGCGGCCTTCAGACCCTGGATGAGGCGGTTGTACGTCATGCCGTTCTGGCGGGCAGCGGCGTTGATGCGCTGGATCCACAGCTGACGGAAGTCGCCCTTGCGCTTCTTGCGGTCGTTGAAGTTGTAGACCAGCGAGTGGGTGACCTGCTCCTTGGCCTTGCGGTACAGGCGCGAACGCTGACCGCGGTAGCCGGAGGCCGCCTCGAGGATCGCCCGGCGCTTCTTGTGGGCGTTTACTGCCCGCTTGACGCGTGCCACTTTTTAACTCCTTGTAGCGGGGCCGTGGTTGTCTTCACGCGGCCCGAATTCGATGGGGTCCCGGTCTTGACGTCCCGCTCCCGCGGAGGGGGAGCGGAGGACGTCACTTGCCGAGAAGCTTCTTGATCTTCGCGGCGTCGCCGGGGGCCATCTCCGCGGTGCCGGTCAGGCGGCGGGTGACACGGGACGACTTGTGCTCGAGCAGGTGGCGCTTGCCGGCGCGCTCACGGAGCACCTTGCCGGAGCCGGTGATCTTGAAGCGCTTCTTGGAACCGCTGTGCGTCTTGTTCTTCGGCATAGCGCCGTTATCTCCTCGTCGGTGGCGCTCCCACCGGTCCGCTTCCGGACCGGCTCGGGGGAGCGTCATGTTGTGTCGGTGATCCGAGACGGGCTGCCTCGGAATCAGGCCTCGGCGTTCGCCTCGTCGGCAGGCGCCTCGTCGGCGGCGGCCTCGGTGGCCTCGGCGGCCTCGACCTCGGCCGGAGCGTCCTCGAAAGGAGCCTCGTCGTCGGTCGGGGCGACACCCTGGCGCTCGGCCTTGCGGGCGGCCTGCGCCTCGCGGGCTTCGGCCATCGCCTCGGTCTTCTTCTTGTGCGGACCGAGAACCATGATCATGTTTCGGCCGTCCTGCTTCGGGTTCGACTCGATGAACCCGAGGTCCTCGACGTCCGAAGCCAGGCGCTGCAGCAGTCGGTAGCCGAGTTCCGGCCGGGACTGCTCGCGACCGCGGAACATGATCGTGATCTTGACCTTGTCGCCCTGCTTGAGGAACCGAACGACGTGACCCTTCTTGGTGTCATAGTCGTGCGGGTCGATCTTCGGCCGGAGCTTCATTTCCTTGATGACCGTGTGCGCCTGGTTCTTGCGCGCCTCACGGGCCTTCATGGCCGACTCGTACTTGAACTTGCCGTAGTCCATGAGCTTGCAGACCGGCGGGCGTGCGGACGCCGCGACCTCGACCAGGTCGAGGTCGTACTCCTGCGCGAGCTCAAGCGCCTTGGCAAGCGGCACGATGCCGACCTGCTCGCCGCTGGGACCGACGAGTCGTACCTCGGGAACGCGAATCCGGTCGTTGATGCGGGGCTCGGTGCTGATGGATCCTCCTCGGTAGCACCACACGGCTGCCTGGCAGACAGCCGCTGACGTGTATTTCCGTCAGACCTACCGCGGCGGGAGAATGAAAAAAAGCCCCGCCGGGCACAGGCAGGGGCTCCAAAACAACCGGAGCACCGCCGCGTGCGAACCGCGGGGCGCAGACTCGGGCAGCTTTCCATCGTCCGTACGGAACGATGGATACCGCCTGACCGGATGACCCGACGCCCCGGAGGGCGGTCAGGTGGGAGAACGGAGCCTCCACTTGTGGGCCGGGCACAGCTGTGTCCGGCCGGTCGATGTACATACTAGCACCCGCGTTGCAAGCCCGCCGCACGGCATATCGTGGGCCGCATGACTGACGCGACACCTTCCTTCGACCCCGCTGCCGACGGCGCCCCCGATTACGACGCCATGACCCGCGACATCGCGGACGTGCCCGCCGTCGAGGTGATCACCACGGTGGCCGTGCACCTGCTGAGCGCCGCGGCGGTCAACCTGGGCCTGGACAAGCCCGACTCCCCGCACAAGGACCTCGACGAGGCCCGCAAGCTGATCACGGCCCTGGCCGGCCTGGTGACCGCGAGCGCCACGGAGATCAGCTCCTTCCACGCCGCCCCGCTGCGCGACGGCCTGAAGTCCCTCCAGCTCGCCTTCCGCGAGGCCTCGATCGTCCCGGACGAGCCGGGTCAGGGCCCGGGCGAGAAGTACACCGGGCCGGTCTTCGGCTGATCCCGGTACGCACGGAGGAGGGGGAGCCCGCGGAAACGTCCCGCCGGCTCCCCTTGCCGCGTTCGGTCAGCGGCTGAACAGCGGCTCGCCGGACGGCGCCGGGGCGTCCTCGGGCAGGACGGCCAGGTCCAGCCCGCGCACCAGCCGGGCCCGCAGCGTCTCGTCCGCCGCGAGGGCCTCGGCGACCCGGCGGGCCGTCGCGGGAGCCTGCGCCGGACCGCCCGCCAGCACCACCGCGAGGGTGCCGTCGGCGTCCGCGCCGGCCGGGCCGAGGTGGGCCCGCAGCACCGCGCCGTCCGCGGCCACGACGGCCCGTACGGCCTCCCGTACGGCGGGGTCGGCCGCCGGACCGGCGTCCGCGCGGCCTTCGGCCAGCGCCAGCAGGGCGGAGCCGGTCAGCTGGTAGGTGACCGGGCCGGCCAGGTCCAGGACCAGGGTGTCGGCCTTCTCGTGCGCGACGGCGGCCAGCGCCTGGTGCAGGGGCACCGCCACCGGCCGGGCCGCCGGGTCCCAGAGCGCCAGCGCGGCCGTGGAGGTGAAGGCGGGCAGGGCCCGCCGGTCGCCCGCCCGCAGGGTCGGGACCGCCATGTCGCTGGTCTTCTCGCGCCGCAGGCCCGTCTCCGGGTCCGTCTCGACCTCGCCGAGGACGGCGACGACCGGCACCAGCAGGCGGGCGCCGCGCAGGGCGGCCAGCACCTCGGGCTCGGCGCCGCGGTCCCGGGACCAGGCGGCCAGGGCCGCGGTCAGCCGGGGATCGGCCGAGCCGTCGTCGTCGGAGAAGCCGGGGTCGGGAATGTTCTTGTTCGCCATGTTCGCCATGTTCGCCACAGTTACCCGACCCTACTGTGCTCGAACGCTGCACCGTCCCCGCCCCTGGGGCCCCGGCGCGGGCGCCGGGCCAGTACGGCCGCCAGCGCGAGCAGCGCCGCCCCGCCGACCGCGGCCTCCGGGGGACCGAGCCGGGCGCCGCGCTCGGGCGGGCGGACCGGTTCCGGGCCCGGGCCGAAGTACGGCTGCCCGGCCGGGGCGGGCGCGGGCACCGGCGGCTCGGGCCGCAGTGACTCTGCGGCCTGGAGGGCGGCCGCGGTGTCGACGGTGCCGTGGCCGCGGGCGTCGTCGCGGCCGCCCTCCGGGCTGTTCGCCGCGGTGTCCTCCAGCAGCTTCTTGACCTGCGCCGGGGAGAGGTCCGGATGCGCGGCCCGGATCAGGGCCACCGCGCCGGAGACGAAGGCGGCGGCCGCGCTGGTGCCCCAGCCCTCGTAGTAGGAGCGGTCCGGGTCGGCGATGACCACGTCCACGCCGGGGGCGCTGACGGTGGCGTACCAGTTGCGGGTGGAGAACGGCGCCTTGCGGCCCCGGCGGTCGACGGCGGTGACCGCGATCACCCCGGGGTAGGCGGCGGGGTAGGAGACGCGGTCGCCCGATCCGCCGCCGTTGCCCGCCGAGGCGACGACGACCACGCCCTTGGCGAGGGCGTACTGGACGGCCTCGTCCTCGCCCGCCTCGTGGTGGGCGGAGTCGCTGTCGTCGCCGAGCGACATGTTGATCACGTCGGCGCCGTGGTCGGCCGCCCAGCGGATGCCCTCGGCGAGCGCGCCGCCCTTGCTCTCGCGGGCCTTGGCCCGGCCCGGGTCGCCCTCCTCCAGGATCACCCGGACCGGCAGGATCCTGGCCTGCGGTGCGACGCCGAGAACGCCCTGGCCGCGCTGGGGCCCGTGCCCGTGGCCGGCGATGATCCCGGCCATGGCGGTGCCGTGGCGGGCCCAGGCCCGGTCGCCCCGGCCCGCGCCGGCGCCGATGAGGTCGGTGCCGGCGAGGACCTGGCCGGCGAGGTCGGGGTGGGAGTCGTCGACGCCCGTGTCGAGGACGGCGACGGTGATCCCGTCGCCCCGGGTGGTGCCCCAGGCCTCCTCGGCGCGCAGGGTCAGCAGGCCCCACTGGCGGTCCCGGATGCCGTCCGCGGCGGCGGGGGCCGCGGCGGCGACCGCGAGGAGCGCCCCGGCGGCCAGCACGGCCGCGGCGCGCCCGGTGATCCGCCGGGGTGCGGGCCCGGGTACGGGTGCGGCGGGGCGGGGGCGGCGGACGGGCCGGTCGCGGCGGCTCATCCGGTGGCCTGCGCGTCGGGGGCGGCCACCGGGCGGGCGAGGGCGCGCAGGGCGGCCGCGAACCGGTCGGCGACGGCCCGGGCCTCGTGGCCGAGGCCCGCCTGCGCCACGGCGCCGGTGGCGTCCTTCGCCGTGGCCTCGGCGGCGGGGCGGGGCGCGTCGACGGTGCGGCCGTCGGCGAAGGCTGAGACGGTGTAGACGACGACGGGGGCGTCGGGCAGGACGGACGCGGTCCAGGCCGCGCGGTGGCCGTCGGCGAAGCCGTAGGCGGGCGGCACGCCGAGGCGGGCGCCGGCCGTGGCCATCGCGGCTGCGTCGCCGGGGGTGAAGACCATGCCCACCGTGATCAGCGAGGAGCGGGTGGCGTCGGTGTAGGCGGCGCGCAGGACGCGGGTGCAGCCGGTGGCGGCGAGCGCCGCCCGCCATTCGGCGGAGAGCGCGGCCGGGCAGTCGGAGTCGGGTGCGAGGGCGACCCGGGTCCAGCTCCGGTCCGCGCCGCCGGGGCCGGCGGCGGGGCCGGTGAGGACGGGCGGGAAGAGGGTGTCGACGGGGGTGGACCGCCACAGCGATCCGGCCTGGCGGTAGGCGGCGTCGGGGGGCAGCGGGCGGTGCGCGGCGCGGTACTGGCTCCAGGCGCCGGTGGCGGCCGTGACGGTGAGTCCGGTGCCCAGCAGGGCGCAGAGTGCGGCGGCGAGGACGCGGCCGGGGCGGCGGCGCGGCCGGACCGGCGGCTGCGGGGGCGGTTCCGGCTCGCCGAGGAGCGCGGTCCGCGGTGTCGTCGTGGTCATCCGGCGGCTCCGCCCCCCGTTCCGTACGGCTGCCTGCCCGTACTCTACGGGCTCGTCCGGGCCCGGCACCGGCGCGCGCCGGTGCCGGGGCTCTCCGGGGCGGCCGCCGTTCCCCCCTACCCACGGGTAGCGCGTTCTGGCAAGCTGCCGCCCATGAACTCCCCCGCTGCCGACCGGGCCCGGTACGACCGGGCGACCGCGCACCTCGACGCGCCGCTGGCCGTCGTCGACCTCGACGCGTTCGACGCCAACGCCGACGACCTGGTGCGCCGCGCGGGCGGGAAGCCGGTCCGGGTCGCGAGCAAGTCCGTCCGGTGCCGGGCGCTCCTGGAACGGGTGCTGGCCCGGCCGGGGTTCGCCGGCATCATGTCGTACACCCTCGCCGAGTCGCTGTGGCTGGCCCGGTCCGGTTTCGAGGACGTCCTGCTGGCCTATCCGTCGGCGGACCGGGCCGGTTTCGGCGAGCTGGCGGGCGATCCCAAGCTGGCGGCGGCGGTGACGGTGATGGTGGACGATCCGGCCCAGCTGGAGCTGATCGACGGGGCGCGTGCGGGCGGCGCCGAGGAGGTGCGGGTCTGCTTGGAACTGGACACGGCGCTGCACCTGTTCGGCGGCCGGGTGCGGGTGGGTGCCCGCCGGTCGCCGCTGCGCGAGCCGGAGCGGTTGGCCGCGCTGGCCCGGCAGGTGTCGGCGCGGCCCGGCTTCCGGGTGGTGGGGCTGATGGGGTACGAGGGGCACGTCGCGGGGGTCGGGGACGCGCTGGCCGGGCGGCCGCTGCGCTCGCGGGCCATCCGGCTGATGCAGGGCGCGGCTCGCCGGGAGCTCGCGGCCCGGCGCGCGGAGGCGGTACGGGCGGTCCGCGCGGTGGTGCCGGACCTGGAGTTCGTCAACGGCGGCGGGACGGGCAGCGTGCAGCAGACCGCGGCCGAGGAGGCGGTGACGGAGATCGCCGCCGGTTCCGGTCTGTACGTGCCGCGGTTGTTCGACAACTACACCTCCTTCCGGGGCCGGCCCGCGGCGCTGTTCGCCCAGCCCGTGGTCCGGCGGCCCGGGGTCGGGGTCGTGACGGTGCTGGGCGGCGGCTACCCGGCGTCGGGCGCCCCGGGCCCGGACCGGCTGCCGGTCCCCTACCTGCCGCAGGGGCTGCGCTACGACCCGCAGGAGGGGGCGGGCGAGGTGCAGACCCCGCTGCTGGGCGCGCCGGCGGACGACCTGCTGATCGGGGACCGGGTGTGGTTCCGGCACGCCAAGGCGGGCGAGCTGTGCGAACGCTTCGACGCGCTGCACCTGGTCGAGGGCGACCGGGTGACGGCCACCGCCCCGACCTACCGGGGCGAGGGCCGCACGTTCCTCTAGGGAGTGTCGTCGGGTTCGTGGCCTCCGGGCGGACGCCACGACCCAGGCCGTGGGGTTCCGGCCCCGCGCTCACCGCGGCGGTCCGGCGTCCCGGTCGTTGCGCAGGGCCCGGACGAGCCAGGGGTACACCGGGTACAGGTCCGCCACCGTCTGCCAGCCGTTGACGATCCACACCAGCCGCCAGTACCGGTCCACCCGGGGGTCGTGCGCCTCGCCGAACCGCCGGGCCATCCAGTCCCGGAACGCGGTGTCGGGGGTGCGCGCGAGCACCTCGGCGAAGCGCCGCACGAGGTCGTCGACGACGGCTTGGCCCCGGTCGCCGAGCGGGTCGATGCCGGACTCCATGGCCTCGGCCACCGTCCGGCGGGTGAACTCGGCCAGTTCCCCGCCGACGGCGCTCTCGATGCCGAGCGGGCGCCCGGTGGCCCGGTACCCGGCCGTCCGGCGCATCCGGGCGCGGAAGTCCTCGTCGCCGACCAGCTCGGCGAGCTCCACCCACGCGGCGACCTGCTCGGGTGACGGGTCATCGGGGAGGTCGGGGGTGGCGGCGCGCACCATGGCCGCCGCGGCCGGGTCGGCGTCCGCCGTGCCGAAGGTGCCGTCCGTGAAGTCGTCGATCAGAGCTCGGCGTTGCGCGCCGGTCAGCTGTGTGAGCCTGTGCATGAGCTGGGCCTCCTCGGTACTGGATCCGCGGCCGGCCACGACGCGCAGGACGCTCCGGCGCAGTTGCAGGACCCGGATCCGGAGGTCCAGGGCCTCGGCGTGCGCCGCGGCGACGTCCGCCACCGCGAGCTCCCGGTCGAGGACCCGTCGGATCGTGGCCAGGTCCATGCCCAGCTCGCGCAGGGTGCGCAGGAGTTCGAGACGGAGCAGTGCGTCGGGGTCGTAGAGCCGGTGGCCGGCGGGACTGCGGGTGGTCGGCGCCACCACCCCCGCATCGGAGTAGAACCGGATGGTCCGCACGGACAGGCCGGTCCGCCGGGAGAGCTCCCCGATCGAGTGGAGGGTCGTGGCGTCCATGTCCCCCACTCTGCCGCCTCCAGTCACTGGAGGTTCAAGGCCGTTGCCCGGCGGTGTCGCGTCGGGCGGGCGGGTGGACCCGGTCGGCCTGGTCGGGGATGACGCCGGCGTCGTCCCGGCGGACCGGGCCGGGCGCGCCGTCGCGGCCGATGCGGCCGGTGGTGGAGCAGGGGTAGGGGTCGGTCTTGCGCGGTTTCGGTTCGATGGACATGGGGTTCACGATCCACTCGCCGTCGCTGTCGTCGTACGCCCGGCACATCACCTCGTTCTCGTTCCGGTTGAGCACGAGGCGCAGGGCGGTGGCGTCGCGGACGACCGGCTGCGGTGAGGCGGAGGTGATCCAGACGTCGAAGCCGGCCTTCCGCAGGGTGGCGATCAGGTCCTTCCGCTGGTCGTAGTGGTTCCTGTGGGCGTGGGGGTACGGGAACGCGTCGGCCGGGCGTCGTGCGACGCCCGGCCGGCGGGAGGGTGCGGGGGGGGTGCCGGGGGGCCCGGCACGATCGGGGGGAGAGGGCCTACAGGGGGGTCACGTACGCGCCGGCGATGCCGCCGTCGACGACGAAGTCGGCGGCGTTGACGAAGGAGGAGTCGTCGCTGGCGAGGAAGGCGACGGCGGCGGCGATCTCGGTGGGCTCGGCGAACCGGCCGACGGGGATGTGCACGAGGCGGCGGGCGGCGCGCTCGGGGTCCTTGGCGAACAGCTCCCGCAGCAGCGGGGTGTTGACCGGCCCGGGGCACAGGGCGTTGACGCGGATGCCCTCGCGGGCGAACTGCACGCCGAGTTCGCGGGACATCGCAAGGACGCCGCCCTTGGAGGCGGTGTAGGAGATCTGGGAGGTCGCGGCGCCCATCAGGGCCACGAAGGAGGCGGTGTTGATGATGGAGCCGCGCTTCTGGGCCCGCATGTAGGGCAGGGCGGCCTTGCAGCAGAGGTAGACGGAGGTGAGGTTGACGTCCTGGACGCGCTTCCAGGCGTCGAGCTCGGTGAGGAGGATCGAGTCGTCGTCGGCGGGCGAGATGCCGGCGTTGTTGAAGGCGATGTCGACGGAGCCGTAGGTGTCGTGGGCCGTCTTGAAGAGGGCGTCGACCTGGTCCTTGTCGGTGACGTCCACCTGGACGAAGAGCCCGCCGACCTCCTCGGCCGCGGCCTTGCCGGCGACCGGGTCGATGTCGGCGCAGACCACGTGGGCGCCTTCGGAGGCGAGCCGGCGGGCCGTGGCCAGGCCGATGCCGCTGCCGGCTCCGGTGATGACGGCGGTGCGGCCGACGAGGCGGCGGCAGATGGTCTCTTCGGTGCGGTCGGTCATGGTGGTTCAGGCCTCCGTGCTGATGAAGACGTTCTTGGTCTCGGTGAAAGCGGTGAGGGCGTCGGGTCCGAGCTCGCGGCCGAGTCCGGACTGCTTGTAGCCGCCGAAGGGGGTCCAGTAGCGGACGCTGGAGTGGGAGTTCACCGACAGGTTGCCCGCGGCCACGGCCCGCGAGACGCGCAGGGCGCGGCCGATGTCGCGGGTCCACAGGGAACCGGAGAGGCCGTACGCGGTCGCGTTGGCCAGGCGTACGGCGTCCTCCTCGTCCTCGAAGGGCAGAAGGACGGCGACGGGCCCGAAGACCTCCTCGACGGCGACGGGCGCCGCCGGGTCCACGTCGGTGACGAGGGTGGGCGGGTACCAGAAGCCGGGGCCCTGCGGTGCGGCGCCGCGGACGGTGGTGAGGTCGTCGGTGACGTAGGAGCGGACGCGTTCCCGCTGGGCCCGGGAGATCAGCGGCCCCATCTGGGTCTTCTCGTCGGCCGGGTCGCCGACGACCACGGCTTCGACGGCGGGGGCGAGCAGGTCGAGGAACCGGTCGTGGACGGTGCGCTGGACGAGGATGCGGGTGCGGGCGCAGCAGTCCTGGCCGGTGTTGTCGAGGAAGGCCATGGGGGCGGCGGCGGCCGCGGCTTCGAGGTCGGCGTCGGCGAAGACGATGTTGGGGCTCTTGCCGCCGAGTTCGAGGGTGACGCGCTTCACCCGGTCGGCGCACTTGGCCATGATCTGCTTGCCGACGCGGGTGGAGCCGGTGAACACGATCTTCGCCACGCCGGGGTGTTCGACGAGCGCGTCGCCCGCGACCGCGCCGCGGCCGGGGAGCACCTGGAAGAGGTGCTCGGGCAGGCCGGCTTCGAGGGCGATGGCGGCGAGGCGCAGGGCGGTGAGCGGGGTGGTCTCGGCGGGCTTGAGGATGACGGCGTTGCCGGCGGCGAGGGCCGGGGCGAGGCCCCAGGCGGCGATCGGCAGGGGGAAGTTCCAGGGGGCGATCACGCCGATGACACCGAGGGGTTCGAGGAAGGTGACGTCGATGCCGCCGGCGACGGGGATCTGGCGGCCGGAGAGCCGTTCGACGCCGCCGGCCGCGAAGTCGAGGAGGTCGCGCACGTTGCCGGCCTCCCAGCGGGCGTTGCCGATGGTGTGGCCGGCCTCCCGGACCTCCAGGGCGGCCAGTTCCTCGACGTGGCCGTCGACGGCGGCGGCGAAGCGGCGCAGCAGCCGGGCCCGGTCGGCGGGGGACGCGGCGGCCCAGGAGCGCTGGGCGGCGGCGGCCCGGGCGACGGCGGCGTCGACGTCGTCCCGTGTGGCGGCCGGGACGACGGCGACGGTTTCCTCGGTGGCCGGATTCAGGACTTCCAGCACATCGGACACGTGGGTGCCTCGCAGACTCTCGGTTCGGTGCGGTGCGGTGCGGTGCGGTGCGGTGCGGTCGGGCGGTGCGCGCGGTGCGGTGCGGTCGGGTCAGAGGCGTTCGAAGGAGCGGCGCAGTTCCCAGTCGGTGACGGCGGAGTCGTAGGCGTCGAGCTCGACGCGGGCCATGTTCCGGTAGTGGGCGACCACTTCGGGGCCGAAGGCGGCCCGGGCGATCTCGCTGTTCTCCCACAGCTCGGCGGCCTCGCGCAGGGTGGTCGGGACGTGCGCGTAGTCGGCGGCGTAGGCGTTGCCCGCGCAGGCGTCGGGCAGCTCCAGCTTGTGCTCGACCCCGTAGAGCCCGGCGGCCACCAGGCCGGCGACGGCGAGGTAGGGGTTGACGTCGCCGCCGGGGAGGCGGTTCTCGAAGCGCATCGAGCGGCCGTGGCCGACCACCCGCAGGGCGCAGGTCCGGTTGTCCACGCCCCAGGCGACCGCGGTCGGCGCGAAGGATCCCGGCCGGAAACGCTTGTACGAATTGATGTTGGGGGCGTAGAGAAGGGAGAAGTCGCGCAGTGCGGCCAGCTGGCCGGCCAGGAAGTGCCGCATCAGCGGTGACATTCCGCCCGGCCCGTCTCCGGCCATGGCGTTGTGTCCGTCGGAGTCCCCGAGGGAGAGGTGGATGTGACAGGAGTTGCCCTCGCGCTCGTCGTACTTGGCCATGAACGTGAGCGAGACGCCCTCCTGGGCGGCGATCTCCTTCGCTCCGGTCTTGTAGACGGCGTGCTGGTCGCAGGTGGTGAGCGCCTCGTCGTAGCGGAAGGCGATCTCGTGCTGGCCGAGGTTGCACTCGCCCTTGGCCGACTCGACGGTCAGGCCCGCGGCCTGCATCTCGTTGCGGATGCGGCGCAGCAGGGGTTCGACGCGGCCGGTTCCGAGGACGGAGTAGTCGATGTTGTACTGGTTGGCGGGGGTCAGGCCGCGGTAGTTGGCGTTCCAGGCCTGCTCGTAGGTGTCCTGGAAGACCATGAACTCCAGCTCGGTGCCGACCATCGCCGTGTACCCGAGCTCGCCGAGGCGGTCGAGCTGGCGGCGCAGGATCTGCCGGGGCGCGGCGACGACGGGCGTGCCGTCGTTCCAGGCGAGGTCGGCGACGAGGAAGGCGCTGCCCGGGTTCCAGGGCACGCGGCGCAGGGTGGCGAGGTCGGGGTGCATGGCGAAGTCGCCGTAGCCGCGGTCCCAGGAGGACATCTCGTAGCCGTCGACGGTGTTCATGTCGGTGTCGACGGCGAGGAGGTAGTTGCAGCCCTCGGTGCCGTGCGCGAGGACCTCGTCGAGGAAGAACCGGGCGGCGAACCGCTTGCCCTGGAGGCGGCCCTGCATGTCGGGGAAGGCCATGACGACTGTGTCGATCTCACCGCTGGCGACGAGGGCGCGGAGCTCCTCGGGTGCGAGCGGCGGCTTGCGGTCTACCACGGGAATCTCTCCTTCGGTGAGCCGAGAGGGCCTAAGGTATTGAATAGAACCATTGCTTGGGAAGGGGTGGCGGGAAGATGACCGACACGGCGGGCGGGGGTGACGCCGTCGCGCGGCTCAATCCCGTGCTGCGGCAGGTACGGGCGGGCAACGGCTTCGAGGAGGCCCTGGAGCAGATCCTCCAGGTGGTCCGGCTCGGCCTGGTGGCCGGCGGGGAGCGGCTGCCGCCCGAGCGCGAGCTCGCGGAGCGGATGGGGATCAGCCGGGTCACCCTGCGCGAGGTGCTGAAGGTGCTCCAGGACCAGGGGCTGGTGGAGGCGCGGCGCGGCCGCTACGGCGGAACGTTCGTCCTGCCCCGCCGCGACACCCCGGCGGGCGGCGCCGAGGAGGAGCTGCGCCGGCGCGTGGCGGGGGTGGACATCGAGGACGCGCTGCGCTTCCGCGAGGTGCTGGAGGTGGGCGCGGCCGGGCTGTGCGCCACCCACGGGCTGACCGAGGAGGGCACCGAACGACTGCTCGCCGCCCTGGCGGCGACGCACGACGCGCCGCTGCGGGACTACCGCCGGCAGGACACCCTCTTCCACCTGGCCCTGTGCGAACTGGCCGGATCGGCCACCTTGACGGCCCAGTACGCGGCGGTCCGGGCCACCGTGAACGACCTGCTGGACTGCATCCCGCTGCTGGTGCGCAACCTGGAGCACTCGCAGCAGCAGCACACCGCCCTGGTGGAGTCGGTGCTGGAGGGCGACGCGGCCGGTGCGCGCGCCACGATGCGCGAGCACTGCTGCGGCACGGCGGCCCTGCTGCGCGGCTTCCTGGCCTGACGCGGGCCCGGCGCGGGCCCGGCGCGGGCCCGGCGCGGGCCCGGCGCGGGCCTGAACGCGGTCCCGGCGCCGGCCGGCGACCGGCCGCCCGGAGCGATTCGTCACGTCCGTTTCACGCAGGGGTCTTGCGCGGGCCACTCGACTGGAGCAAAGGTACGCCCCACAACCATTGCCCCGAGGCAGGAGCGCACGATGGCCGACGACAATCGGGCACGGCTGACGGCCGTACCCCCCTCCCCCGGATCCCCCGACGGCGACGACTACCTGAAGCGCCGGACCCTGCGCCGCGGCAGCGCCGGCTGGCTGCTGCTCACCGGCCTGGGCGTCGCGTACGTCGTCTCCGGCGACTTCTCCGGCTGGAACGTCGGCCTGGCGAAGGGCGGGTTCGGCGGCCTCGCGATCGCCACGGTCCTCATGGGCACGATGTACGCCTGTCTGGTCTTCTCGCTCGCCGAGCTGTCCACCATCCTGCCCACGGCGGGCGGCGGCTACGGCTTCGCGCGGCGCGCGCTGGGCCCCTGGGGCGGCTTCCTCACCGGTACGGCCATCCTCATCGAGTACATCCTGGCCCCGGCAGCGATCGTGATCTTCATCGGCGACTACGTCGAGTCCCTCGGGCTCTTCGGCCTCACCTCCGGCTGGCCGGTCTACCTGGGCTGCTTCGTCGTCTTCATCGGCGTCCACCTCTGGGGCGTGGGCGAGGCCCTGCGCTTCAGCCTCGTCGTCACCGCCATCGCCGTCACCGCCCTGCTGATCTTCGCGGTGGGCGCCTTCACCGGCTTCGAGGCCGGCGGCCTCGACGACATCCCGGTCGACGCGAGCGCCTTCGGCTCGAACTCCTGGCTGCCGCTGGGCGTCCTCGGCATCTGGGCCGCCTTCCCGTTCGGCATGTGGTTCTTCCTCGGGGTGGAGGGGGTGCCGCTGGCGGCCGAGGAGGCCAAGGACCCGGTCCGCTCCATGCCCCGCGCGCTGTCCATCTCCATGGCCGTCCTCGCCGCGCTGGCCCTGATCACGTTCTTCGCCGCCACCGGCGCGCAGGGCGCCGACGCCATCAAGTCCGCCGGCAACCCGCTGGTCGTGGCCCTGGAGGGGGAGGACGGCCCGACGGCGCTGAGCCGGTTCGTGAACTACGCGGGCCTCGCCGGCCTGGTGGCTTCCTTCTTCTCCCTCATCTACGCCGGTTCGCGCCAGCTCTTCGCCCTCTCCCGGGCCGGCTACCTGCCGCGCTTCCTGTCCCTGACCTCGCGCCGCAAGGCCCCGTACCTCGGGCTCGTCATCCCCGGCGCGATCGGCTTCGGGCTGGCCGCGCTGACCGGCGACGGTGCGCGCATGCTCAACATCGCGGTGTTCGGCGCGACCATCTCGTACGCCCTGATGGCCCTCTCCCACATCGTGCTGCGCCGCCGCGAGCCCCACCTGGAGCGCCCGTACCGCACCCCCGGCGGCGTCCTGACCTCCTCGGTGGCCTTCGTCCTCGCCCTCTCGGCCCTGGTCGCCACCTTCCTGGTGGACCGGGAGGCGGCCTTCATCGCGCTGGCCGTGTACGCCGTCGCACTCGGCTACTTCGCCCTCTACAGCCGCCGCCGCCTGGTGGCGTCCGCACCCGAGGAGGAGTTCGCGGCGCTGGCCGAAGCCGAGGCGGAACTCGCGCGCGGCTGAGATCCTCGTACGGTACGACCGCACCGCCCGCACCGGAGGGAGAGAACGTGCCCAGGCCGCTCATCGGCATCAGCACCTACGTGGAGGACTCCACCCGCTACGGGGTGTGGGACGTCCCGACGGCCCTCGTGCCCGCCGGGTACTACGAACTCGTCCAGGCGGCGGGCGGCGCGGCCGTCCTGCTGCCCCCGGACGAGCCGGAGCGGGCCGCGGAGGTGCTCGGCCGGGTGGACGGCCTGGTCGTCGCGGGCGGACCGGACCTCGACCCCGTCCACTACGGCGCCGCCCGCGACCCCCGTACGGGCCCTCCCGCCACGGTCCGCGACCACTGGGAGCTCGCCCTGATCGGCGCCGCCCTGACGGCGGAGGTACCGCTGCTCGGCGTCTGCCGGGGCATGCAGGCCCTGAACGTGGCCCTGGGCGGCACCCTCACCCAGCACCTCGACGGCCACGTCGACGTGCCGGGCGTCATGGGCAGCCACCCGGTCCGCCCCGTCCCGGGCACCCGCTACGGGGCGCTGGTCCCGCGGGACGCCGAGGTGCCGACCTACCACCACCAGGCGGTGGACCGGCTGGGCCGGGGGCTGGTCGTCTCGGCCCGGGCGCTCGACGGCACCGTGGAGGCGGTCGAACTGGCCGACCCGGTCCGGTGGGTGCTGGGCGTGCAGTGGCACCCCGAACGGGACACGGACACCCGCGTGATGTCGGCCCTGGTCGCCGCCGCCACCACCCGCGCCGCCCGGCGCACCCCGCTCCCGGTGGCGTAGGCCGACCCTCCCGGCGCTTCCGGCGCGGTCCGGCAGGGACGGCGGGGGCCGCAGGGGCCGCGGGGGCCGCAGGGGCCGCGGGGGCCGCAGGAACGGCTGAGACAGCACAGGCGGGCTACGCCGCCGGCCGGCGGGTCAGCGACAGGAGGTCGCGGGCCGGGCCCGCCGGGCGCGAGCCCGCCGGCCAGACGGCGCGCAGCGCGCGGTCCAGCGGCGCCCCGGCCACCGGGACCTCCACCAGCCGGCGCGCCGCCAGTTCGTCCACCACGGCCAGCTCCGACAGCACGCACGGCCCGGCCCCGCTCAGCGCCGCCGCCTTCACGGCCGTGGTCGACGCCAGTTCCAGCAGCGGCTCGGCCAGCCCGCCGCAGCCCGCCAGCGCCGCGTCCAGCACCTGCCGCGTCCCCGAACCGCGCTCGCGCAGGATCAGCGGGGCCGCGGCCAGTTCCGCGGCGGCCACACCCTTGGTACGGCGGGCCCACGGGTGCCCGGGCGCCACCGCCACGACGAGCCGGTCCTGCGCTATCACCGCGGAGTCCAGCCCCTCCGGCACGGTCAGTCCCTCCACGAAGCCGAGGTCCGCCTCGTGCGCGAGCACCCGCTGGGCGACCACCGCCGAGTTCCCCGCGTGCAGGGACACCGCCGTGTCCGGGCGCTGGCCGCGCAGCGCGATCAGCCAGCCCGGCAGCAGGTACTCCGCGATGGTCATGCTGGCGGCCACCCGCAGCCGCGAGTCCCGCCGGCCGCGCAGCGCCTGCGCCCCCGCGTCGAAGGCCTCCGCCGCCTCCACCACCCGCCGCGCCCAGTCCGTGACCAGCGCGCCTTCGGCGGTCAACGTCGAACCGCGCGGCGAACGGTCCACCAGGGCCACGCCCAGGCGCGTCTCCATCGCCCGGATGCGGCTGCTCGCCGCGGGCTGCGTGATGCCCAGCCGGCGGGCCGCGCCGCTCAGGCTGCCGATCCGCGCGACCGCGAGCAGCAGCTCCAGAGCGCCCAGGTCGGGCACCCGGTGCGCCAGCGGAACCCACTCCTCATTACCCATAACATCAGTTTATGGCCTCATAGGGAGATGCCCCCTGCCACCCGGCCCGGCCCCGCAGCAGGCTGGAGCCATGGTCACCACCGCCGCCCCCGCCGCCCTCCGCACCGCCGCACACCCCGGAAGCGGAACCGGCCCCCGCACCGCCCCCGCCGAGCGGACCGCTCCCCGGGCCCACGAGGCCCTGCGGCACCTCGGCCCGAACTGGTACGCCTCCGTGATGGGCACGGCGATCATCGCCAACGCCGGCGCGACCCTCCCCTACCAGCTCCCCGGCCAGCGCGTGGTCTGCCAGCTGCTGTGGGCGCTGTCCGCCGCCGCCCTCGCCGTCCTGCTCGCGGCCCGCGCCGGCCACTGGATCCACCACCGCGACCAGGCCCGCGCCCACCTCCTGGACCCCGCGGTCGCCCCCTTCTACGGCTGTCTCTCCATGGCCCTGCTGGCCGTCGGCGGCGGCACCCTCCTCGTCGGCAGGGACCTCGTCGGCCAGCGCGCCGCCGTCGCGGTCGACGCCGTGCTCTTCACCGCCGGCACCGCGATCGGCCTGCTGATGGCCGTCGTGGTCCCGTACCTGATGGTGGTCCGCCACAAGGTGGAGGCCGCGCAGGCCACCCCCGTCTGGCTGCTCCCCCTGGTCGCCCCGATGGTCTCCGCCGCCCTCGGCCCGCTGCTCATCCCGCACCTGCCCCCCGGCGCGCCCCGCGAGGCGATGCTGCTGGCCTGCTACGCGCTGTTCGGCCTGAGCCTGCTGGCCACCCTGCTGATGCTTCCCCTGGTCTTCGGCCGGCTGATCGCGCACGGCCCGCTCCCCCTGCTCCTCACGCCGACCCTGTTCCTGGTCCTGGGCCCCCTCGGCCAGTCCACCACCGCCGTGAACCAGCTCGCCGACATGGCGCCCCTGTCGATCGGCGCCCCCTACGCGGGCGCGCTCGGCGCCCTCGCCGTCGTGTACGGGGTCCCGGTGATGGGCTTCGCCCTGCTGTGGCTGGCCCTCTCCGCCGCCATGCTGGTGCGCGCCGCCCGCCGCGGCATGGGTTTCGCGATGACCTGGTGGGCGCTGACCTTCCCCGTCGGCACCTGCGTCACCGGCGCCGCCGGGCTGGCCCGCCACACCGGCCTCGCCGCCTTCGCCTGGCTGGCCGCGGCCCTCTTCCTGGCCCTGGTGACGGCCTGGCTCCTGGCCGCCGCCCACACCCTGCGCGGACTGTCCACCGGCCGCCTCCTGGCCGCACCGCGCACCGCCTAGACCGCGGACGCGGCCCGCAGCGCCGCGGCCAGGACCGCCGGCGCCTCGGCCAGCGAGGGGCCGTACCAGGTGAGGTGACGGCCGGAGACCAGCGCGGCGGGCAGCCCGGGGAAGGCCTCGGGGCCGTCCGCGGCCGTGAAGCGGTACGGCTCGTCCGGGAGCACCACCAGGTCGCAGCCGCTCCCGGCCAGCTCCGCCACCGGCACCCGCGGGTAGCGCTCCGCGTGCCCGGCGTACGCGTTGACGACGCCCAGCCGGGCCAGCAGGTCCCCGGCGAAGGTGTCCCGGCCCAGCACCATCCACGGCCGGCGCCAGATCGGCACGACCGCGCGCAGCGGACCCAGCGGCTGCGCCCGGGCCCAGGCCGCCTCCGCGTCCGCCAGCCACTGCGGCCGCTCCAGGCCCAGCGCCCCCACCAGCACCCGGTCGAGTTCGCGCAGCGCCTGCGGGAGGTCGCGCACCTCGGTGACCAGCACCTCCAGGCCGGCCGCGCGCAGCGCCGCGAGGTCCGGGGCCCGGTTCTCCTCCTCGTTGGCGATGACCAGGTCGGGGCGCAGCTCCGCGATCCGCCGCACGTCCGGGTTCTTCGTCCCGCCGATCCGCACCGCGGCGCCCAGGTCGGCCGGGTGCGTGCACCAGTCCGTCACCCCGGTGAGCAGTCCGGGGGCGCTGACGGCGACCGCCTCGGTCAGCGACGGCACCAGCGAGACGACCCGGCGCACGGCCCCGCCCACGCCGCTCAGCGTCCGGGGGACGGCGGCTCGGAGGTCGCGTGGATGTGCTCGCCGACCGCGACGACCAGGAACCGGGTGTCCTCGGTGACGGCCCGCCACCGGTGGCGCACGCCGCCCGACAGGAACAGCGCGTCGCCGCTCTCCAGCCGGTACGCCCGCCCCTCCGCCTCCACCTGGCAGGCGCCGGAGACCACGTACATCAGCTCGTCGTTGCGGTGCTGGTACTCACGCCCGGCGTCCTGGTCCCCGGTGAACTCCAGGGCGTGCAGCTGGTGGTGGCCGCGCACCAGGGCCCGGACCCCGGCGACCGGGGTCATCGCGGACGCGTCGCCGGCCCGTACGAGGTCCACGGTGCGGGCGGTGTCGGAGGCGGCCAGCAGTTCGACGGCGGTGGTTTCGAGGGCGTCGGCGACCCGTTCCAGGGAGCGCATGCTGGGCCGGGCGCGCTCGTTCTCTATCTGGCTCAGGAAGGGCACGGACAGGCCGCTGCGCGCCGAGACGACGGCGAGCGTCAGCTGGAGCGCGCGGCGCCGCTTGCGCACGGCCACGCCCACTCTGAGGGGCTCCTTGCCGTCCTTGTCCTTGCCGTGGTCGTCCTTGTCGTCCTTCACGTGCGGCTTGTCGTCCGTGCCGTCCCTGTGGTTCATGTCGGGGCTGCCCTCCCCATGTCCGTCGCACATCGGTGTGCTGTAAGCACCTTACGCAGCAACCGCCTCCGGTTTCGCGCGCACGGGAGCACTGGCCCCCTCACCGGTGATGTCCCGTACCCGCCCGGTCACCGTCCGCTCCCGGTACGGGAGGGCGGCGGACCGGGCGCGATCCCCCACCCGACCACGGCCCGGTCGAGGACCGCCGGAGTCCCGCCGGAGCCGGTGCGCGGCCACGGCCCGGGCCGCGGTGCGCGGGCGGGGCCGGGGGCCGTCGGCGGCCGGCCGCGTTGCGGCATCATCGTCCCCGTGACGACACGACGCCTGATGCTCCTGGACACCGCCTCCCTCTACTACCGCGCCTACTTCGGTGTGCCGGACTCGGTGAAGGCCCCCGACGGCACCCCGGTCAACGCGGTGCGCGGACTGCTCGACTTCATCGGCCGCCTGGTCCAGGACCACCGCCCGGACGACCTGGTGGCCTGCATGGACGCGGACTGGCGGCCGCGGTGGCGGGTGGAGCTGATCCCCTCCTACAAGGCCCACCGGGTCGCCGTGGAGACCGCGACCGGCCCCGACGTGGAGGACACGCCGGACACCCTCGCCCCGCAGGTGCCGATCATCGAGGCGGCGCTGGACGCCTTCGGGATCGCCCGTGTGGGGGTCGCCGGGTACGAGGCGGACGACGTGATCGGCACGCTCACGGCCCGGGCGACCGGCCCGGTGGACATCGTCACCGGCGACCGGGACCTGTACCAGCTGGTGGACGACGCGAAGCGGCGGCGGGTGCTGTACCCGCTCAAGGGCGTGGGCACTCTCCAGGTGACGGACGAGGCCTGGTTGCGCGAGAAGTACGGCGTCGACGGGCCGGGCTACGCCGACCTGGCCCTGCTGCGCGGGGACCCGAGCGACGGCCTGCCGGGCGTCCCCGGGATCGGCGAGAAGACGGCGGCGAAGCTGCTCGACGCCTACGGCTCGCTGGCCGGGATCATCGCGGCGATCGACGACCCGAAGTCGAAGCTGACGCCCACCCAGCGCACGCGCCTGGACGCGTCACGGCCCTATCTGGCGGTGGCCCCGAAGGTGGTCCAGGTCGCCTCGGACGTCCCTCTGCCCCCCTTCGACCCCGCCCTTCCCACGGCCCCGGCGCAGCCGGATCTGGTCGACGCGCTGGCCCATCGGTGGGGCCTCGGAGGCGCCGTGTCGCGCCTGGGAAGCGCACTCCGCCCCTGAGGTGCTAACTTAGGTAATCCTAAGTTTCAGGGGAGTCAGGGGAGACACCGTGGCAGAAGGACGCGCCCGCGCAGTCGGCACCGCCGTCGTCGTACGCACCGAGCGGCTCACGCCGCACATGGTGCGCATCGTGCTGGGTGGTGACGGACTGGCCGGATTCGGCGCGGGCGAGTTCACCGACCATTACGTGAAACTGCTGTTCCCGCCCCAGGGCGTCACCTATCCGGCGCCCTGGGACCTCGACCGCATCCGCGCCGATTTCCCGCGCGCGCAGTGGCCGCGGCAGCGGGCGTACACCGTACGGGCCTGGGACCGGGCCCGCCTCGAACTGACCCTCGACTTCGTCGTCCACGGCGACGAGGGTCTGGCCGGCCCCTGGGCCGCGCGCGTCCGACCGGGTGAACTCGTACGGTTCCTCGGGCCGGGCGGCGCGTACGCCCCGGACCGCACGGCCGGCTGGCACCTGCTGGTGGGCGACGAGAGCGCGCTGCCGGCCATCGCCGCGGCGATGGAGCGGATGCCGGCGGGGGCCCGGGTGCACGCGTTCCTGGAGATCGAGGGCCCGGCCGACGAGCAGCCGATCACCACCCCGGACGGGGTGGCCCCGGTCTGGCTGCACCGCGGCGGCCGGCCGGTCGGCGAGGCCCTGGTGGAGGCGGTGACCTCCCTGGAGTTCCCGTCCAAGGACGTGCACGCCTTCGTCCACGGCGAAGCGGGCTTCGTCAAGGACCTGCGCCGCCACCTCCGCCTGGAGCGGGGCGTCGCGCGCGAGCGGCTGTCGATCTCGGGCTACTGGCGCCTGGGCGAGACGGACGAGGGCTGGCGCGCGATCAAGCGCGACTGGAACGCCGCGGTGGAAGCCGAACAGGACCACGCCGCGGCCGCCTGACCCTCCGAACCCCGGCGGGGCCACTCCCGGCCCCGGGACGTCCGGCCCCGCCGGGGCCCCGGGCACGAGCAGCCCCGCCGGCGCCTGCGGCGAGGGGCTCCGTGCCCTCCCGGCCCCGTCGGCGTGGGAGGCGCGGGGCCCGGTGCGGAGCCCCGCGACGGCGCCGCACCGGGCCCGTACGGGTGACGCTCCCGCGCGCGGGGTCGCCCGTACGGCGGGACACTGTCCCCATGCGCACGCTCCGCGTTCTCGGCGCGGCCGGCTCCGCCCTCCTGCTCACGCTGACGGCAGCAGCGACCTCGGCGGCGACGGCCGAGACAACCGTATCGGCGGCCCCGGCCCCGGCCCCGCCACCCGCCCCGAAGCCGCAGATCACCGAGGCCCAGGTGGCCCAGGCCGTGGCCCGCCTCGACGGAACGGTCCGGGAGATGATGCGCCGCACCGGCGTCCCGGGCGTCTCCGTGGCCGTCGTCCACGACGACAAGGTGGTCCACCTCAAGGGCTTCGGCGTGCGCCGCGTCGGCGAGAGCGCCGCCGTCGACCCCGACACCGTCTTCCAGGTGGCCTCCCTCTCCAAGCCGATCTCCTCCACGGTCGTCGCCGGCGCCCTCACCTCCCCCGACCAGTGGGACCGCCGCACCACCCTGCCCGGGTTCGCCCTGAAGGACCCGTGGGTCACCGACCACGTCACGACGGCCGACCTGTTCTCCCACCGCAGCGGCCTGCCCGACCACGCCGGCGACCTCCTCGAAGACCTCGGCTACGACCGGGCGTACATCCTCGACCACCTGCGCCACGTCCCCCTCGCCCCGTTCCGCGCGAGCTACGCCTACACCAACTTCGGTCTCACCGCCGCCGCCGAGGCCGTCGCCCGCGCCAAGGGCACCAGCTGGCAGAAGCTCAGCGAGGACACCCTCTTCCGGCCCGCCGGCATGACCCGCACGAGCACCGAGTTCTCCGCCTTCGCGCACGCCCCCGACCGCGCCGCCACCCACGTCCGCGACCCCGACGGCACCTGGAGCCCCCGCTCCGTCCGCGACCCCGACGCCCAGGCCCCGGCCGGCGGGGTCAGCTCCACCGCCCGCGACCTGTCCCGTTGGATGCGCCTCCAGCTCTCCGGCGGCACCCTCGACGGCAAGCGGATCGTCCCGGCCGACACCCTGGCCCGCACCCACGTGCCGGAGATCGTCTCCCAGCCCCCCTCCGCGCCCGCCGGCCGCGCCGGCTTCTACGGGCTGGGCTGGAACGTCTCGTACGACGACGCGGGCCGGCTGCGGCTGAGCCACTCCGGCGCCTTCTCCCTCGGCGCCAACACCAACACCACCCTGCTCCCGCTGGAGCGCCTCGGCATCGTCGTCCTCACCAACGGCGCCCCGGTCGGCCTCGCCGACGCCGTCGCCCTCGACTTCTTCGACGTCGCGGAGCACGGCAAGGCCTCCACCGACTGGCTGACCCTGGCCGGCTCGCTGTACGCGCAGATGGACGGGGCGGGCCGCTCCCCCACCGACTACGCGAAGCCGCCCGCCTCCCCCCGGCCGGCCCGGGACAGCGCCGCGTACACCGGGACCTACGACAACCCGTACTACGGCCCGCTGACCGTGACGGCCGACGCCTCGGGCGCCCTCACCCTCGCCCTCGGCCCGAAGCCGCTGCGCTTCCCCCTCACCCACTACGACGGGGACGTCTTCAGCTTCCCGACCACCGGCGAGAACGCGGTCGGACGCACCGGCGTCACCTTCTCCGGCGGCTCGGTGCGCGTCGAGTACCTGGACGCGGACCACCTGGGCACGTTCACCCGGCGGTAGCCGCCCGGCATAGCCTGGAGCCGATGAGACGCAGAGCCCAGCCGCCCCCCGCCCCCCTCCCGCAGCGCTCGGGCATCGACCCCGTCCGGCTGCGCCTGCCGCCCGACCCGGACGGAGCCTGGACGGACCTCGGCGGCTACCTCGCCGCGCACTACGCGGGCGGACCCGGCGCCCCGGCCGTGGCCCGGCTGCTGGCCGCCGGCGAGGTCCTGGGCGAGGGCGGCCGGGTGCTGCGGGCCCGGGACCCGTACGAGCCCGGCGCCTACCTGTGGTTCCACCGCGACCTGCCCGCCGAACCGGAGGTGCCCTTCCCGGTCCGCGTCCTGTACCGGGACCCGCACCTGCTGGTCGTGGACAAGCCGCACTTCCTGGCGACCACCCCGCGCGGCGGCCACGTCACGCAGACCGCCCTCGCCCGGCTCCGCGCGGACCTCGGCCTGCCCGCCCTCAGCCCGGCGCACCGGCTGGACCGGCTGACGGCGGGACTGGTCATGTTCAGCGTCCGGCCCGCCGACCGCGGCGCCTACCAGCTCCTCTTCCAGCAGCGCCGGGTGCACAAGGAGTACGAGGCGCTCGCGCCCCACGACCCGGCCCTCGCCCTGCCGCGCACCGTCCGCAGCCGGATCGAGAAGACCCGCGGGGTCATCGCCGCCGTCGAGGTGCCCGGCGAGCCCAACGCCGAGACCCTGGTCGAACTCACCGGGGTCCGCGGGGGCCTCGGCCGCTACCGGCTGACCCCCCGCACCGGCCGGACCCACCAGCTGCGCGTGCACATGAACGGCCTGGGCCTGCCGATCCTCGGCGACCCGGTCTACCCCCGGGTCACCGACCCGGCGTCGGACGACTACCGCAGGCCACTGCAACTACTGGCCCGCGTACTGGAGTTCACCGACCCGGTCACCGGCGCCGCCCACCGCTTCGAGAGCGCCCGCACCCTGGCCGCCTGGCACGACCGCCCGTCCTGGGAGTCGGGCACCACCCCGGAGGACGCGCCCCGGGACGCACCCTAGGCCGCGTCCGGCAGGACCCCCGCGATCCGCAGCGCGGCGTCCGCGGCGGCCTCGGCGAAGACGTGGACCGGGCGGGTGGGGGCGGCCCGGTGGATCAGCATGACGCCCTCGATCAGGCCGAAGACCAGGTCGTTGCGGAGCGCCAGCCCGGCCCCGTCCCCGGCCAGCTCGGCCCCGGCGCGGGTACCGGCCAGCAACTCCCGGTAGGCGTCGCGCAGTTCCCCGCGCATGTGGTGGAAGCGGGCGAAGCGCGCTCCGGCCGGCTCGGGCAGCAGGTAGAGCGCGCCCAGGTGGTGCGGTCCGCCGCACAGCAGCAGGACGTCGGAGCGGCACAGCTCCCACAGCCGCCGCGCGGCGGGCCGGGCGGTGTCGGCGAGCAGCTCTCGGGCCAGCGCCAGCGAGGGCGCGACCGTGGACTCCAGCAGTTCGGCGAGGAGGTCCTCCTTGCCGCCGAAGTGGTGGTACATCGTGGCCTGGCGCATCCCGGCCCGCTCCGCGACCGCCCGGGTCGTGGTGGCCGCGTACCCCAGGTCGGTGAACAGTTCGGCCGCCGCGCAGAGGAGTTCCTCGCGCGGCGGCCGCCCGCTCTGCCGTCTCAGCCGGTCGGCGCGCGGCCGGCCGACCCGTCTCGGACCTTCGTCCGCTCCCGCGCTCATGGCCCGATCGTCGCACAGCGCACGCCGATCCGATCATGGCAAGAGATCAGATCCGGCCATCCCCGCTCTCGGAGGAAGCCCCAGAAGCGCCTAGCCGACCGAGCTGTAGGCCACTACGCCCCGAAGAAGGGCGTCCACGGCCTTACGGGCATTTCGCGCCACCGTGCTCCCGCTGGTCCCGGAGGCCGAGGGCGCCGCCGCGGCCACCTGGCCGAGCACGTCGATGACCTGCTTGCACCAGCGCACGAAGTCGCCGGCCGGCATCTCCGCCTCCCGCAGCACCTCGTCCAGGGACGTGTCACCGGCCCACTGGTAGGCCGCCCACGCGAAGCCGAGGTCCGGCTCGCGCTGGCCGACGCCCTCCGTCTGGCTGATGCCGTGCTCCTCCTCCAGCGCGTCGAGCCGGCCCCAGATCCGCACCATGTCGCCCAGCGCCGCCTTCGCCGCCCCGCCCGGCACCTTCGGGGCGACCGCGTCGTCGGACTGGCGCGCCTCGAAGACCAGCGCCGAGACGCAGGCGGCCAGTTCGGCCGGGCTCAGCCCCTCCCAGACGCCCTCGCGCAGGCACTCCGACGCCAGCAGGTCGAGCTCGCCGTACAGCCGGGCGAGCCGCTTGCCGTGCACGGTCACCTCGTCCTCGCGGAGGTAGTCCAGGTCGGTCAGCAGGGCGTGGATGCGGTCGAAGGTGCGGGCGATGGTGTTCGTCCGGCCCTCGATCCGCCGCTCCAGCTGCTGGGTGTCCCGCTTCAGCCGGTGGTAGCGCTCCGCCCAGCGGGCGTGGTCCTCGCGCTCGTCGCAGCCGTGGCAGGGGTGCGCCCGCAGGGCCGCCCGCAGCCGTGTGATCTCGCGGTCGTCGGCGGCCGCGGCCCGCCCCCGCTTGTGCCGGTCGGGCGTCAGGTGCCCGGCCTTGGTGCGCAGTTGCGAGGCCAGGTCCCGGCGGGACTGCGGCGAGCGGGCGTTGAAGGTCTTGGGGATGCGCATCCGGTCGAGCGCCTCCACCGGGACCGGGAAGTCGATCGAGGCGAGCCGCTTGACCTGCCGCTCGGCGGTGAGCACCAGCGGCCTCGGCCCCTCGGTGTACTCGTGTCCGCGGTGCCCGTTGACCCGTCCGGCCGGCACGCCCGGGTCCAGGACCAGGGCCAGCCCCGCGAACTTGCCGGTCGGGACGTGGATGATGTCGCCGGGCTTCAGCTTCTCCAGCGAACCGGCCGCCTGGGCCCGGCGCTGGGCCGCTCCCTGCTTGGCGAGGTCGGTCTCGCGGTCCTTGAGGTCGCGGCGCAGCTGCGCGTACTCCTCGAAGTCCCCCAGGTGGCAGGTCATGCCCTCCTGGTAGCCCTCCAGGCCCTCCTCGTTGCGCTGCACCTGCCGGGAGATCCCGACGACGGAGCGGTCGGCCTGGAACTGCGCGAAGGAGGTCTCCAGCAGTTCGCGCGAGCGGTGCCGGCCGAACTGGCTCACCAGGTTGACGGCCATGTTGTACGAGGGCTTGAAGCTGGAGCGCAGCGGATAGGTGCGGGTGCCGGCCAGTCCGGCGAGCCCGACCGGGTCCATGCCGCGCTGCCAGAGCACCACCGCGTGGCCCTCGACGTCGATGCCGCGCCGGCCGGCGCGGCCGGTCAGCTGCGTGTACTCGCCGGGGGTGATGTCGGCGTGCTGCTCGCCGTTCCACTTGACGAGCTTCTCCAGGATGACCGTGCGGGCGGGCATGTTGATGCCCAGCGCCAGGGTCTCGGTGGCGAAGACGGCCTTCACCAGACCGCGGACGAACAGCTCCTCCACGACCTCCTTGAAGGTGGGCAGCATGCCCGCGTGGTGCGAGGCGATGCCCCGCTCCAGTCCTTCGAGCCACTCGTAGTACCCCAGGACGTGCAGGTCCTCGGTGGGGATGGAGGCGGTGCGCGCCTCGACGATCTCGCGGACCTGCAGGCGCGCGGAGTCGTCGTTGAGCCGCAGGCCCGCGTACAGGCACTGCTGGACGGCGGCCTGGCAGCCGGCCCGGCTGAAGATGAAGTTGATGGCGGGCAGCAGCCCGTCGTTGTCCAGGCGGGCGATGACCTCGGGCCGGGAGGGAGTCCAGATCCGGCCGCGCGAGCGCCGCTCGCGCTCCCGGTCGGCCTCGCGGACCATCTTGCCGCGGCGCCGGTCCTTGGGGCTGTACGTGCGGCTGTTCTCCTCCCGCGCCATGCGCAGCAGGTCGGGGTTGACCTCGCGGCGGGCGGAGCCGCGGCCGCCGTGGTCGGACTCCTCCTCGAACAGGTCGAAGATCCGGCGGCCGGCCATGACGTGCTGCCACAGCGGGACGGGCCGCTCCTCGGAGACGATCACCTCGGTGTCGCCGCGCACGGTGTCCAGCCAGTCGCCGAACTCCTCGGCGTTGGAGACGGTGGCCGACAGCGAGACCAGGGTGACCGACGCGGGGAGGTGGATGATCACCTCTTCCCAGACGGCTCCGCGGAACCGGTCGGAGAGGTAGTGCACCTCGTCCATCACGACGTAGCCGAGGCCGCGCAACGACTGGGAGCCCGCGTAGAGCATGTTGCGGAGCACCTCGGTGGTCATCACGACCACCGGCGCGTCGGCGTTGACGCTGTTGTCTCCGGTCAGCAGGCCCACCTTGTCCGCGCCGTGGCGTTTGACGAGGTCGGCGTACTTCTGGTTGGAGAGGGCCTTGATCGGCGTCGTGTAGAAGCACTTGCGGCCCTGCTGGAGCGCCAGGTGCACGGCGAACTCGCCGACGATGGTCTTTCCGGAGCCGGTGGGGGCGGCGACCAGCACGCCCTTGCCCGCCTCCAGTGCCCGGCAGGCCTCGATCTGGAAGGGGTCCAGGTCGAAGGCGTACATCTCCCGGAAGGGGTGCAGCGCGGTGGCCTCTTCGGCGGCGCGGATCCGGGCAGCGGCGTACCGCTCGGCGGGTGAGAGTTCTTCGGTCATCTTGTGATCGAGCCTACCCGTCGCCTCCGACAACAGTCTCGGTCATTTATGCGAGGAGGCGCAGGGCGCCGGGCACGCACGCGGCGGTCACCGGCAGCGGCCCGAGCGGCTCGCCGTCCGCGTACGCGGTGGCGTCCGGGGACTCCAGGGTGATCTTGGCGGCGCGGTGGACGCTCACCTTCGGGTGGCCGATATGGGTCCCCCGGTAGACCCGGGGGAAGACCCTCAGCAGGGTGGCGCGGCCGCAGTCGCCGACCACCGTGACGTCGAAGAGCCCGTCGTCGGGGACGGCGTCCGCGCAGATGCGCATCCCGCCGCCGTACGAGGAGCCGTTGCCGACGGCGACCAGCGCGGCCTCGGTCTCGATCACCGGCCCGTCGTCCAGGGTGATCCGGTAGGGCAGCGGCCGGAAGGCGGCCAGCTCGGCGACGAGGGCCAGGTCGTACCGGAAGCGGCCGACGGGGAGCCGCATCCGGTTGCCCCGGTCGTTGACCCGCGCGTCGAAGCCGGAGCACAGCACGGTCCCGTACCAGGTCCCCGGGGACCCCGCGGCCCGCGAGGGCGCGGCCACCCGGCCCAGGTCGACCTCCCGGACCCGGCCCTCCTTGAGGGCCTCGGCGGCGAGCCGGCCCGCCCGGGCGGGATCCCGTACGGGCAGTCCGAGGGCCCGCGCGAAGTCGTTGCCCGTGCCCGCCGCGACCACACCGAGGGGCACCGCGGTCCCGGCCAGGGCCTGCAGCGCCAGTGAGACCAGCCCGTCACCGCCGACGGCCACCACCGCGCCGGCGCCCTCCCGGACCGCGGTGCGCAGCCGGGCCAGCGCGTCCGGGCCGTCCGCGCCGACGACGGTCCGCACGGAGAACCCGGCGGCCCGGAGCGCGGAAGCGGCCGGCTGCGCGGCGTGCGCGCCCCGGCCGCGTCCGGCGGTGGGATTCACGAAGAGGGTGATCTCGGAGGACACCCACCGGAATGTACCTGTCAGGTGGCGTCGTCGTAACCGTTGATCCGCTGCCGTCCGCCGTCCGCCTGGCCGGGCAGCGCGGCGGGCGGGGCGACCGCGTCCATCGCGCCGATCGGGGCCGGGGTGAGGTCCAGTTCGGCGGCCTCGTCGTCGTCGAGGGCCGCGTCGGGGTCGTTGCGCCGGCGCCGGCGGTCGTTGGCGAGGCAGATGACGAGGGCGATCAGGTAGAGCGCCACGATCGGGCCGGCCAGCAGCATCATGGTGAGCGGGTCGCCGGTGGGCGTGGCGAACGCGGCGAAGATCGTGATGCCGAGGACCATGGCGCGCCACCAGCTCGCCAGCCGCTTGGCGGTGAGCACGCCGGTGAAGTTCAGGAGGATCAGCAGCAGCGGCAGCTCGAAGGCGAGGCCGAAGACGATGACCATGCGCGTGACGAGGTCGAGGTAGTCGTCCACGGGGAGCAGGTTGCGCGCGTGCTCGGGGGTGAATTCGAGCAGGATGGTCGCGGACTGCGGGAGGACCTTGTACGCGAGGACCGCGCCGGCGCCGAACAGCGGCGCTCCGACCGCGACGAAGCTCATCGCGTACTTCTTCTCGTGGCTGTGCAGCCCGGGGGCGGTGAAGGCCCACAGCTGGTAGAGCCACACCGGCGCGGACAGCACCACGCCGGCGGTGAGCGAGACCTTGAGGGCGATCGAGAACGGCGCGATGAGGCCGTTGACGGTCATGTCGGCGCAGGGCCGGCCGTTGCGCTGCGAGACCACCCCGTCGGTGCAGCCGACGGAGTCCAGCATCGGCTTCAGCATGAAGTCGATGAGGTCCTTGTAGAAGAAGGCCGCGACGATGGTGATCACGAGGATCGCCAGGACCGACTTCAGCAGACGGTTTCTCAGCTCACGCAGGTGCTCGACAAGAGGCATCCGCCCTTCGGCGTCCTTGTCCGCTTTCTCCTGCTTGCGGGCAGACTTGAGCAACCCACGTCCCTTGTCTCGTTGCAGATGACTGGCGTGTACGGCGCGCGTCAGCCCTTGGCGGTGTGGTTCGGCTCGGAGACGGGCCGGGAGCTGGTGACGTCACCGGGCGCGGCCTGGATGGTGCGCGGGGCGACGGGCTGCTGCGGGGCTTGGTCCGCGACGGTGGCCGCGGTCGCCGCGTCCTCCGCCTCGCCGTCCTTCTTCATGGCCTTGGCCTCGCTCTTGAGGATGCGGGCCGACTTGCCGAGGGAGCGGGCCATCTCGGGGAGCTTCTTGGCACCGAACAGCAACACGATGACAGCGATGATCAGAAGGATCTCAAGGGGCTTCAGATTGCCGATCATGTGTGTCTTCCTTCTCACCGAAACGGCTGGTTGTGGTGGCTCCGGACGGCTCGGACGCGATCCGGTAACCGCTCAGACAAGGATCGTAACCCCCGGGGGTAAACGCCCGGCAATCCCCCGGGGTCGCTCCGCTTGCGTGCCGGGCGCTTGTTCACTCCCCTGTCGTCCCGGTTCGTCCCGGTTGTCGGCCGCCGTCTTACGGACGGACGGTGCGGCCCGTCCGGGCCAGGTCCTCCGCCGCCCGCTCCAGGTCCCGCGAGGCGTCGGCGATCCGCCGACTCGCCCGCGCGACCTGGCCCGACAGCCTCCGGACCTCCACGTACACCCGTAGCGCCAGGACGCCCAGGACGGCGATCCCCAGAAAACCCAGGGCAATTGCGATCATCGGCCACAGCATGGGCCAGAGCCTAGGCCACGGAACGGTCAGACGCTGCGCAGGGTGCTCACGCCACCGCCGGTGAGCAGTTCCACGATGCGTTCACCAGCCGGTTTGCGGACGGCGGCGCCGCATTCGGGACAGGTGAACGAGTAGAACGTGGTCCGCCGGCTGCCCCCGATGGCCAGCCGCAGCGCGGCCGCCTCCAGCTCGAAGCGGCCCCGGCAATCAGGACAGGCCGCCTTGAACGCGACGGACCCGGACATGAGCGACATCGACCGCTGCTCCCCTCAGACCTGTTCCCCGTACCCCGCGAGCGCTTCTCGAGCGGCGCTCCGCGCGCTCTCCGCCAGTTCTGCGGGAGCGACGATCCGGCCCTCCCGGCCGAGGCGCAGCGCGAGCCGCCGCAGCGAGGCCGGGTCGGGGCTGCGCAGCGTGATCCGCAGTCCGCCGCCGGGCAGCTCCTCGGCGCTGTCGTGCGGGTAGTACTCGGCGACCCAGCGGCCGCCGGGGCCGACCTCGACGACGACCTCCGGATCCTCGGCGGCCGGCTGCACGAGCCCCTCGGACAGGTCGCGCGGTTCGATGGCGGGCGGGTCGGAGCGCTCGTCGAGCAGCCGGATCTCCGCGACCCGGTCGAGGCGGAAGGTGCGCCGCGCCTCGGAGAGGTGGCACCAGCCCTCCAGGTAGGTGTGGCCCACCGCGAAGAGCCGGATCGGGTCCACCGTGCGCTCGGTGAGCTCGTCGCGCGCCGGCGAGTAGTAGCGCAGCCACACCCGGCGGCGCTCGGCGATGGCCCGGTCGACGTCGGCGAAGACCCCGCCCTCGGACTCGAAGGTCACCGACAGGCGGGCGCTGGCCCCGGCGGCCTCGCCTGCGGCCGCCTCCAGCTTGGCGGTGGCCCGCAGCAGGGCGTCCCGGTCGCTCTCGCGCAGTCCCGGCAGGGTGGCCACGGCGCGCGCGGCGACCAGCAGGGCGGTGGCCTCGTCGGCGGCGAGCCGCAGCGGCTCGGCGGTGGACTCGCCGGAGGCGTCGGGGTTGCGCCACCAGATGCGCTCGCCGTCGGTGTCGATGTCGAGCAGGTCCCCGCCGCGGAAGCTGGTGCCGCACATGGGGAGGACGTCGAGGTCGGAGATGAGCTCGTCCTCGGTGATGCCGAAGGCGCGGGCGACGTCGGCGACGTGCGCTCCGGGGCGCTCGCGCAGGTAGGTCACCAGGGACAGCATCCGGCGGGTCTGGTCGATGGCGTTGGCTGCCATGCTGGTACGTCTCCCCCTCAGGGCACGCGCGCGGTACGGCGCGGTTGCGGTTGGTGCGTGCGGCGGCGGGTCCGGCGGCGGCCGGGTCAGCCCTGGGCGACGGCGCGGAGCCGGTCCACCACGTCGGCCCGGAGGTCGGCGGGCTCCACGACGACCACGTCGGGGCCGAACTCCACCAGCCAGGCGTCCAGCCCGTGCCCGTACGGGATCTCCAGCTCGTCCCAGCCGTCGGCGCCCTCGCGCACGGCGGTGGCCCTGGCCCGCAGCGGATAGCCGGCCCCGGCGCGCAGCCGGATCAGCGCGGAGCGGTCCCCGCCCTCCCCGGCCCAGCTCGCGACGGTCTCCCGCACGGTCACCACGTCGGGCACCTCGGCGGTGTACTTCGCGGCCTTGGAGCGGACCTTGCCGGTGATCCGGGAGAGCCGGAACACCCGCTCCGCCCCGCGGTCCCGGTCGTAGCCGGCCAGGTACCAGTGGCCGCGCCAGCACTCCAGGGCCCAGGGCTCGACCTGGCGGGCCTCGGGGCGGGCGGCGTTGGACTTGCGGTAGTCGAAGGTCACCGGACGGCGGTCCCGGCAGGCCAGCATCAGCGGCTCGAAGGCCGCCTCGTGGACCGGGATGCGCGGCTCGATGGCGCTGTGCTGGCCCGCGTACGGGTCGCCGGCCTCCGGCATGCCGCCCGCGCGCAGCTTCTGCAGGGCGCCGCTGGCGGCTCCCGCGAGGCGGGCCTGCTGCCAGACCTTGGCGGCCAGGCCCAGGGCGGCGGCCTCCTCCGCGTCCAGGGAGACGGCGGGGAGCCGGTTGCTGTCGCGGCGGGCCAGGTAGCCGGTGTCGCCGTCCAGGTTCTCCACGGTCTCGATGACCAGGCCCAGTTCCCGCAGGTCGTCCTTGTCCCGCTCGAACATGCGGTTGAAGGACTCGTCGTTGCCGGCTTCCATGTAGGCCTCGATGGAGCCGCGCAGCTCGCGCTTGCTGAGCGGACGGCGGGTCCCCAGCAGACACAGCGCCAGATTCATCAGCCGCTCGGCCTTGGCAATCGCCATCGACGCCGTTCCCCCGCTCTCGACACACCCTCGTGACCGTTGACCGTACCGTCCCGGCGCGCGCGGACAAAAGCGAGGGGCCCCCGCCGTCCGGCGGGGGCCCCTCGGCTGTCGCGAGCGGCGATCAGGCGGCCATCAGGTCGCACACGAAGATCAGCGTCTCGCCGGGCTTGATGGCGGCGCCCGCACCGCGGTCGCCGTAGGCGAGGTGGGCCGGGATGACCAGCTTGCGGCGGCCGCCGACCTTCATGCCCTGGACACCGCGGTCCCAGCCGGTGATGACCTGGCCGACACCGAGCTGGAACTGCAGCGGCGCGCCGCGGCCCCAGGACGCGTCGAACTCCTCGCCCGTGGAGTAGGCCACGCCCACGTAGTGGACGGAGACCGGGGAGCCGGCCTTGGCCTCGGCGCCCTCGCCCTCCCAGATGTCCTCGATCACCAGGTCGGCCGGGACCGGGAAGTCGGGGAAGTCGATCTCGGGCTTTTCGAGCTTGTCGCTCACGGAACTGCTCCTCATACGTACGAACCGGTCAACCGGAACAGTGTTACATCACCGCGAGGATGTCGAGGCTGAAGACCAGCGTCGACTTGGCGGGGATGGACCCCTGCTCCTTGTCGCCGAAGCCCATGTCCGGCGGGATGACCAGCAGGATGCGGCTGCCGACCTTCTTGCCGACCAGTCCGTCCTTCAGGCCCTTGACGGACAGCTGCTCCATCGGCCACGTGACGGTCGTGTCGGTGGCGTACGTGCTTTCGAAGGTCTTGTCGTCCTTCCACGTCTTGCCGTTGAACTTGACGACGACGTTGTTCTTGTCCGTCACCGCCGCCCCGTCACCCTCCAGGATGTAGTTGGAGACCAGCTTGGCGGGCTCGGCGGTGTCCTTCGGGACGGTGACGGCGACTTCCTTGCCGTCCGTGTTGGTGCCGACCTTGGGCAGGCCCTTGTTGTCCTGGGCGACTTCCTTGCCCGTGGCCGAGACCGGGACGCTGGCGGCCTTGACGATGTCCACGACGAAGACCAGCGTGGCGTTCGGCTTGATCTTCTCGCCCGAGCCCTGGGCGCCGTAGCCGAGCTCCGGCGGGATGACGAGCTCGACGCGGCTGCCGACCTTCTGGCCCTCCAGGCCCTGGTCCCAGCCCTTGATGACCGCGCCGGCGCCGATGGTCACGTCGAAGGGCGCGCCCTTGCCGAAGCTCTGGTCGAACGGCTCCTTGCCGTCCCACACCTGGCCGAGGTAGTTGACCTGGGCGATGTCGCCCTTCTTCAGCGCCGGGCCGCTGCCCTCGCTGATGGTCTCCACCTTCAGCTCCTTGGGCGGCGTGCCCTTCCCCTGGGACAGGGAGGGCGTCTCCCCGAACTTGGCGCCCTTCGTGATCGCGGGCACCCCGTTCTTCATCTGGGTGGAGTCGGAGCCGCTGTCATCGCCACAGGCCGCTGTCGACAGCAGCAGAAGGGGTACGACCAGCAGGCCGGCAAGTCGGCGCACGTGTTCCTCAGATCTCAGACGACAAGGCGGTCGCCGCCACTCTAAGGCGTGCGCGGGGCCCCGTACGAGATGAGTACGGGGCCCCGGACAAGATCAGCGCGATGTCACACCGTGGTACTACATCCCGGCGATCAGCTTCTCCACCCGGTCGTCCACCGACCGGAACGGGTCCTTGCACAGCACCGTCCGCTGGGCCTGGTCGTTCAGCTTCAGGTGCACCCAGTCGACCGTGAAGTCCCGGCGCTGCTCCTGCGCCCGGCGGATGAAGTCGCCGCGCAGCCGGGCCCGCGTGGTCTGCGGGGGCACCGACTTGCCCTCGAAGATCTTGAGGTCGTTGCAGATCCGCGCGGCCTGCCCCTTGCGCTCCAGCAGGTAGTAGAGCCCGCGCCGGCGGTGGATGTCGTGGTAGGCGAGGTCTATCTGGGCGACCCGCGGGTTCGACATGGTCATGTTGTGCTTGGCCCGGTACCGCTCGATCAGCTGGTACTTCATGACCCAGTCGATCTCGGTCCCGATCCGGTCCAGGTCCTCCGCCTCGATGGCGTCGAGGGTCCGGCCCCACAGCTCCAGCACCTGGTCCACGACGCCGGTGCGGATGCCCCGGCGCTCGGCGAAGTCCACCGCCTTGTCGTAGTACTCGCGCTGGATCTCCAGCGCGGAGGCCTCGCGGCCGCTGGCCAGGCGCACCTTGCGCTGGCCCGTGATGTCGTGGCTGACCTCGCGGATGGCCCGGATCGGGTTCTCCAGGGTCAGGTCCCGCATCACCGTGCCCGCCTCGATCATGCGCAGCACCAGGTCGGTCGCCCCGACCTTGAGCAGCATGGTCGTCTCGGACATGTTCGAGTCCCCGACGATCACGTGCAGCCGGCGGTAGCGCTCGGCGTCGGCGTGCGGCTCGTCCCGGGTGTTGATGATCGGCCGGGAGCGGGTCGTCGCGGAGCTGACGCCCTCCCAGATGTGCTCGGCCCGCTGGCTCACGCAGTAGACCGCGCCCCGCGGCGTCTGCAGCACCTTGCCCGCGCCGCAGATCAGCTGCCGCGTGACGAGGAACGGAATGAGGATGTCCGCCAGGCGGGAGAATTCTCCGTGCCGGGCCACCAGGTAGTTCTCGTGGCAGCCGTACGAATTGCCCGCCGAGTCGGTGTTGTTCTTGAAGAGATAGACGTCGCCCGCGATTCCCTCCTCGTGCAGGCGGCGTTCGGCGTCGACGAGCAGTCCTTCGAGAATGCGCTCGCCGGCCTTGTCGTGGGTGACCAGTTCGGTCAGGTTGTCGCATTCCGGTGTGGCGTATTCCGGATGCGAACCCACATCGAGGTACAGGCGGGCGCCGTTCCGCAGGAAGACATTGCTGCTGCGGCCCCATGACACAACACGGCGGAAGAGGTAGCGCGCCACTTCGTCAGGAGACAGTCGGCGCTGTCCCCTGAACGTGCACGTGACGCCGTACTCGTTCTCCAGCCCGAAAATGCGGCGGTCCATGACTGAACATTACGCCTCCAGCACTCTTCTGAAACCGGGTTCGCCGCCGCCGTTTCGATCATTTTCGGATGAGTCCCCCGCACACCCGCCGCACCGCCCTCCCCTCAGCCCGCCGGACGGACCCCGGATCCCGGCTCCGGGGCGGCCTCTGACGCCCCCTCGGGCGCGGGCGCCGCCGCCGCGCCGCGGGCCGGGGCCGCCAGCGCCCGCTGAGTGAGCGTCAGGACCAGCAGCGCGGCGGCGCCGGCCGCACCGGCCACCGCGAAGCCCGCCGCCGTACCGCCCAGCTCCACCGCGGGCCCGGCCGCGCCCGTACCGATCGCCGCGCCCACCCCGAAGAAGGTCACCAGCCAGGAGAACGCCTCCGTCACGGTGCCGACCGGAGCGTGCCGGTCCACCACGATGAACGCGCAGGCGAGCGAGGGCGCCAGGAACACGCCCGCCAGCGCCGCCAGCCCCGCCATCGCGACGGGTCCCGGCGTCAGCATCAGCGGCAGGTAGCAGACGGCCAGCAGCGCGACCAGCAGCCGCAGCCGCCCCTCCGGCGTACCGCCCCACCGGCGCGCGCCGTAGCAGACCCCGCCGATCAGGGCGCCCAGGCCCAGGGCGGCCATCAGCCAGCCGTACACCGCCTGGTCGCCGTGGTCGTCGGCGTAGGCCACGCCCGCCACCGTGATGGAGCCCAGGGCCGTGCCCACGAAGAAGAAGGCGCCGAGCAGCGCCAGCAGCCCGCGCGAGCGCAGGGCGCCCAGCCAGTGCGCCTCCCGGGGCTCCGAGGTCCAGGTCCGCGAGGGCTCGCTGACCACGACCGACAGCGCGCCCAGCACGCCTATGGCGTTGATCACCAGCAGGGCCGCGGCCGGGTCCCACAGCGCCGCGCACAGCGTCACCAGCAGCGGCCCCACGGTGAACATGACCTCCTGGGCCACCGCGTCCATCGCGTACGCGGCGTGCACCCGGTCCTCCTTGCCGCCCAGCACGCCGGGCCACAGGGCGCGCAACCCGCCCTCCAGCGGCGGCGTGCAGAGCCCGGCCAGGGCCACCGCGGTGTACGCGGCGGGCGCGGACCCGGTGCCGGCGGCGGCCAGCCACACCATGGCGAGCGCCGAGACCACGGCCGCGGGCAGCTGCACGCGCGGCTGCCCGAACAGGTCCACGGCCCGGCCCAGCAACGGCTGACCCACCGCGTTGCCCACGCCGTACACGGCCGCCAGCGCGCCCGCCAGGCTGTAGCTGCCCCCCTCGGCGCGGGTGAACAGCACGATGGCGATGGGGGCCACGGCGTTCGGCAGCCGGCCCAAGAGCGTGCCCACCAGCAGCCTCGCGGCGTGCCGGGTCCTGAGCAGCTCCGCGTATCCCGCGGCCATGTCCGCCCCTTTCCGCCCGGCCCCTGCCGGAGTAATACGTATAACTCGACGGGTCATACGTACCATGGCCACCGACCGGCAGTCCAGACGGGCCCCGCCCCCGGACCGCCGCCGCGCCCCCTCCACCCCCGCCGACCAGCACCCCGGGAGCACCGCGTGACGAGACCCACCAGCCGGGACGTGGCCACCGCCGCCGGGGTCTCCCAGGCCACCGTCTCCCTCGTGCTCGGCGACAAGTGGCGCGGCCGCGTCTCCGAACGCACCGCCGGACTCGTCCGCGAGGCCGCCGCCGCCCTCGGCTACCGGCCGAACCTCGCCGCCCGCAACCTGCGCCTCGGCTCCACCCGCACCGCCCTCCTCGTCGTCCCCGCCCTCACCAACGAGTTCTTCGCCCGCGTCTACACCGGCGCCGCCCGCGTCGCCGCCGCCCACGGCTTCGGCGTCGTCCTCTACCCCTCCCCCGACGGCACCGGCCCCGCCCGCGACCCCTTCGCCTCCGCCCGCGCGGCCCTCGACGGCGTCATCGCCTCCTCCATGGCCGCCGACGCCCTCGACGCCCTCGGCGGCGACGGACTGCCCCTCGTCATGCTCGACAGCGACCCCGCCTCCGGCGCCGCGGCCGCCCACGTCAACCTCGCCATGGCCGACGGCATGCGCCAGGTCACCGCACACCTCCTCGCCCACGGCCACCGGCGCTTCCTGCACCTCGCCTCCGCCGTCGACTCCTGGACCTTCGACGTCCGCGCCGAGGCCCTCAGCGCCCTCCTGGGCCCCTCCGCCGGGCTGCGCACCGTACGGGCCCCCCTCACCGTGAACGGCGCCCGTACGGCCATGGAGGCCGCCCTGGCGGCCCCCCGGGACCGGCCCACCGCCGTCATCTGCGACGACGACATCCTCGCCGCCGGCGCCTGCAAGGCCGCCCGCCGCCTCGGCCTGCGCGTCCCCGAGGACCTCTCCGTCACCGGCTTCGACGACCTCGCCCTGGCCACGGCCGTGGAACCCGAGCTCACCACCGTGCACCTCCCCGCCGAACAGGTCGGCGAACAGGGCATGTCCGCCCTCCTCGCCGTCCTCGACGGCGCCCCCTGGGACGCCCCCGACATCCCCGTGCGCCTCGTCGTCCGCGAGTCCTCCGGCCCCGCCCCCACCACCGCCTGACCGCCCCGCCCCTCCGGACACGACGGAGCCCCGGCCCGCCCCCGAAAGGGCGGACCGGGGCCCGTACGGCCGCCGCGGTCCTACTCGGCGTCGTCCTCCGGCGCCTCGTCGTTCGACACCGCGTCCGCCTGCGCGGCCGCCGGAACGTCCGCCTCCAGCAGCCGGGCCAGCTGCCGGCCCCGGATGCGCTTGAACTTCCGCTGCTGCGCACGCGTCCGGTCCAGCACCGCCACCTCCAGCCGCTCGACCGGAATCGCCTTCTCCGCGCCGTTCGCCTGGCTCGACAGCGCCTGCACCGCCAGCTTCAGCGCCTCGGCCAGGGTCATCCCGTCCTGGTGCCGCTGGTCGAGGAAGGTGCTGATCTGCTCCGCGTTCCCGCCGACCGCGACCGAACCGTGCTCGTCCACGATCGACCCGTCGTGCGGCAGCCGGTAGATCTGGTCGCCCGCGGCGGTCGCCCCGACCTCCGCCACCACCAGCTCCACCTCGTACGGCTTCTCGCCGGCCGAGGAGAAGATGGTGCCCAGCGTCTGGGCGTAGACGTTCGCCAACCCGCGGGCCGTCACGTCGTCGCGGTCGTAGGTGTACCCGCGCAGGTCCGCGTAGCGCACACCCCCGATCCGCAGGTTCTCGTACTCGTTGTACTTGCCGGCGGCCGCGAAGCCGATCCGGTCGTAGATCTCGCTGAACTTGTGCAGCGCGCGGGACGGGTTCTCGCCGACGAACACGATGCCGTCGGCGTACTGCAGCACGACAAGGCTGCGACCTCGCGCGATGCCCTTCCGGGCGTATTCCGCCCGGTCGGCCATGGCCTGCTGGGGTGACACATAGAACGGAGTCGACACCGGCTGTCCGTCCCTTTCTTCTGGGCTCCTACGGGGCGGCGGATGGTCAGAGCAGGGCGGCGCGCGGGCCGTCCGGCTGCTCCAGGCGGCGGTTGGTGACCGTACGGGCCAGTTCCTGCGACTGCGCGTCGGTCAGCCTGCGGAAGCCCTCGTCGGTGATGACGGTGACGATGGGGTAGATGTGCCGGTACAGGTCCGGGCCGCCGGTCGCCGAGTCGTCGTCGGCGGCGTCGTACAGCGCCTGCACGACCAGGGTGGTGGCCTGCTCCTCCGTCAGGTCGGGACGGTAGAGCTTCTTCATGGAGCCCCGGGCGAAGATCGAACCGGAACCGGTGGCCGCGTAGCCGTGCTCCTCGGAGCGGCCGCCGGTCACGTCGTAGGAGAAGATCCGGCCCTTCTCCTTCGCCTCGTCGTACCCCGCGAAGAGCGGGACGACGGCCAGGCCCTGCATCGCCATGCCCAGATTGCTCCGGATCATGGTGGACAGGCGGTTCGCCTTGCCCTCCAGCGAAAGGGTCGCCCCCTCCACCTTCTCGAAGTGCTCCAGCTCCAGCTGGAACAGCTTGACCATCTCCACGGCCAGGCCGGCCGTGCCGGCGATGCCCACGGCGGAGTACTCGTCGGCCGGGAACACCTTCTCGATGTCCCGCTGCGCGATCATGTTGCCCATGGTCGCCCGCCGGTCACCGGCGAGCACGACCCCGCCGGGGAAGGTGGCGGCCACGATGGTCGTCCCGTGCGGCGCCTCGACGACGCCCTCGGGCAGCTTGCGGTTGCCCGGGAGCATGTCGGGCGAGTGCGCGCCCAGGAAGTCCATGAACGACGACGACCCCGGCGTCAGGAAGGCTGCCGGTAGACGCCCCGTGCCAAGATTGTTGGCTTCCACGCGTGTCCCTCCAGGTATGAGACGGCCCGCCGCAGAGCGCCGGGATCGTCTCCCGACGTGCCGATGGCCGCATTGCAGTTGAAGCACCGTACGCCCGGACCCTACCCGCCTCGTGGCGGTGATCCACCTGTACGGCCGGAGCCTTGGGACGGGTACGTCGGGGTCCGTCCGGCGCGCGGTCGTCTCGTCGCGCCGCGGCGCGTTCGAGGGCCCGCCCGCCCTTCGTACGGAGCGGTCGCGTTCCGGGCCCGGCCGCGCGCGGCTCGACCCCGTCACGACGGAGCCGCAGTCCGCGGCCTTCCGGTCCGGCCCACCCGGGGCGGAACCTTCCGCCCCGGGTGGAATCCGACGCTCGCGGCAACGCGCGGCCGTACGGTCGCGGCGGTCGCGGCGGTCCGCCCCGTGCGACCGTTCGGTGCCGAAGGCTACTGACCGCCCTTTTGCACGAAGCTTCGAACGAAGTCCTCGGCGTTTTCCTCAAGGACGTCGTCAATTTCGTCGAGTACGGAGTCGACGTCGTCGGAGAGCTTCTCCTGGCGCTCCTTGAGGTCGGTCGATTCCTCGACCGCCGCCTCCTCGACCTCCTCGGTCGAGCGCGTCGCCTTCTGCTGTCCGCCGCCGGTGTCCTTGGTCGCCATGTCTACCTCACCCCGCTCGGTTCGCACGCTCACAACGAGAGATCCCGGATCGGGATCCCTCAAGATCAGACCCTACGCCGGACCCTACAAGGAGGCTCGGCATTCGTCCCCGCACTTTCGCAAGTCCGGTTTTCCTGATGATTCCCGGACCGGGGCCCTTTCAGCCGCGTTCAGCGGCCCGAAAGCACCTGCACCAGCTCCTCCGCCGTGCGGCACCGGTCCAGCAGCTCCTTCACGTGGGCCCGCGTACCGCGCAGCGGCTCCAGCGTGGGGACCCGCTGGAGCGAGTCGTGGCCCGGCAGGTCGAAGATCACCGAGTCCCACGAGGCCGCCGCCACGTCGTCCGCGTACTGCTCCAGGCAGCGGCCGCGGAAATAGGCCCGGGTGTCCTCCGGCGGCTTGCTCCGGGCCCGCTCGACCGCCGGCTCGTCCAGCAGCCGCTTCATCTTGCCGCGGGCCACCAGACGGTTGTACAGGCCCTTCTCGGGGCGCACGTCCGCGTACTGGAGGTCCACCAGGTGCAGCCGGGCCGCGTCCCACTCCAGGCCGTCCCGGCGCCGGTAGCCCTCCAGCAGCTCCCGCTTCGCGATCCAGTCCAGTTCGCCGGACAGGCTCATCGGATCGGTCTCCAGCCGGCCCAGCACGTCCTCCCAGCGGGTGAGCACGTCCGCGGTCTGCTCGTCCACGTCCGACCCGAACCGCTCCTCGACGTACTTCCTGGCCAGCTCGAAGTACTCCATCTGGAGCTGCACCGCGGTCAGGGTGCGCCCGCTGCGCAGGGTGATCAGGTGACCGAGGTCGGGGTCGTGGGAGACCTGGTGCAGGGTGCGGACGGGCTGGTCCACGGCCAGGTCGACGTTGATGAACCCGTCCTCGATCATGGACAGGACCAGCGCCGTCGTGCCGAGCTTGAGGTAGGTGGAGATCTCGGAGAGGTTGGCGTCGCCGATGATCACGTGGAGCCGGCGGTACTTCTCGGCGTCGGAGTGGGGCTCGTCGCGGGTGTTGATGATGGGCCGCTTGAGGGTGGTCTCCAGGCCCACCTCGACCTCGAAGTAGTCCGCGCGCTGGCTGATCTGGAAGCCGTGCTCGCGGCCGTCCTGGCCGATGCCCACGCGTCCCGCGCCGGTGACCACCTGGCGGGAGACGAAGAAGGGCGTGAGGTGGCGCACGATGTCCGAGAAGGGGGTCTCCCGCTTCATCAGGTAGTTCTCGTGCGTGCCGTAGGAGGCGCCCTTGTTGTCGGTGTTGTTCTTGTAGAGGTGGATCGGCTGGGCGCCGGGCAGCTGGGCCGCCCGTACGGCCGCCTCGGCCATGATCCGCTCGCCGGCCTTGTCCCAGAGCACGGCGTCGAGCGGGTTGGTGATCTCGGGCGAGCTGTACTCGGGGTGGGCGTGGTCCACGTAGAGCCGGGCGCCGTTGGTGAGGATCACGTTGGCGAGGCCGATGTCCTCGTCGGTCAGCTGGCTGTTGTCTGCGGCCTCGCGGGCGAGGTCGAAGCCGCGGGCGTCCCGCAGCGGATTCTCCTCCTCGAAGTCCCAGCGGGCGCGTCGCGCCCGGTGCATCGCCGCCGCGTAGGCGTTGACGATCTGGGACGAGGTGAGCATGGCATTGGCGTTCGGGTGCCCGGGGACGGAGATCCCGTACTCCGTCTCGATCCCCATTACTCGCCGTACGGTCATGCGGCCCTCCTTGCCCGGCGGCGCCCCCCTTCGGGAGCGGCGCTCAAGTACCGCTGGTGCTCCGGTGCGTGTGTCTGTGCGGTGCCCGTCCCCGCACTGCGCGTCCGGCGGTACGGATGAGCCTAGAACCACTGAGCGCTCGTGGGGAGATCATTTCCGTCTTTGGCTTTACCTTGTCACCGGCTGAAAAGCAGTCGGTAAAGCAGTCGGCTGCGGATGCCCGGAGGGGCATCCGCAGCCTCTCCGCTCGATCAGAGGTACTGGCCGGTGTTCGCCACCGTGTCGATGGAGCGCCCGGTGTCCGCACCCTGCTTTCCGGTGACGAGCGTGCGGATGAATACGATCCGCTCGCCCTTCTTTCCGGAGATGCGGGCCCAGTCGTCCGGGTTGGTGGTGTTGGGCAGGTCCTCGTTCTCCTTGAACTCGTCCACGCAGGCCTGGAGCAGGTGGGCGACCCGCAGGCCCTTCTGGTCGTGTTCCAGGAAGGCCTTGATGGCCATCTTCTTGGCCCGGTCCACGATGTTCTGGATCATCGCGCCCGAGTTGAAGTCCTTGAAGTAGAGGACTTCCTTGTCGCCGTTGGCGTACGTGACCTCGAGGAAGCGGTTCTCCTCGGTTTCGGCGTACATCTGCTCGACGACGGTCTGGATCATGCCGTGGACGGTCTCGGCCGTGGAGCCCTGGTGCTCGGACAGGTCGTCCGTGTGCAGGGGCAGCGAGGCCTTGAGGTACTTCGCGAAGATGTCCTTCGCGGCCTCGGCGCCGGGACGCTCGATCTTGATCTTCACGTCGAGGCGGCCGGGGCGCAGGATGGCCGGGTCGATCATGTCCTCGCGGTTGGAGGCGCCGATGACGATGACGTTCTCCAGGCCCTCCACACCGTCGATCTCGGCGAGCAGCTGGGGGACGATGGTGTTCTCCACGTCCGAGCTGACACCGGATCCGCGGGTGCGGAAGAGGGATTCCATCTCGTCGAAGAAGACGATGACGGGGGTGCCCTCGCTCGCCTTCTCCCGGGCACGCTGGAAGACGAGGCGGATGTGCCGCTCGGTCTCGCCGACGTACTTGTTGAGGAGCTCGGGGCCCTTGATGTTCAGGAAGTAGGACTTCCCGGCGGGCTGGCCGGTCACCTCGGCGACCTTCTTGGCAAGGGAGTTGGCCACGGCCTTGGCGATGAGCGTCTTGCCGCAGCCGGGAGGGCCGTAGAGCAGGATGCCCTTGGGGGGCCGCAGTTCGTGCTCCTTGAAGAGGTCCGGGTAGAGGTAGGGGAGCTCGACGGCGTCGCGGATCAGTTCGATCTGGTCGCCCAGGCCGCCGATCTTGTCGTAGTCGATGTCCGGGACCTCTTCGAGGACGAGGTCCTCGACCTCGCTCTTCGGGACGATCTCGTAGACGTAGCCGGAGCGGGGTTCGAGCAGCAGGGAGTCGCCGGGGCGGATGGTGACGTCCAGGAGCGGCTCGGCGAGCCTCACCACCCTTTCCTCGTCGGTGTGCCCGACCACCAGGGCGCGCTCGCCGTCCTCCAGGATCTCCTTGAGGGTGACGATGTCCCCGGCCCGCTCGTACGCCATGGCCTCGACCACGTTGAGGGCCTCGTTGAGCATGACCTCCTGGCCGCGCCGGAGCTCTTCCGGTTCGACGCTGGGGCTGACGTTCACGCGGAGCTTGCGGCCCCCCGTGAAGATGTCGACGGTGCCGTCCTCGTTCGCCTGCAGGAAGACACCGAAGCCGGCCGGCGGCTGCGCGAGCCGGTCGACTTCCTCCTTGAGGGCCACGATCTGGTCGCGGGCCTCACGGAGCGTGTTCGCCAGTCGTTCGTTTTGTGCGGAGACGCCGGCCAGATTCGTCTGCAACTCGACGATCCGCTCTTCGAGAATCCTCGTGTGTCGCGGAGAGTCGGCGAGCTTACGTCGCAGGACGGCGATTTCCTGCTCGAGAAAGGCAACCTGGCCAGCGGGGTCTTCAGACCCTCGCCCGGGCCGGATGCCGCGGTTGATGTCGTCGTCGTGGGCTGCCACGGTCCTCACCTCCTCCAAGGGGAGCTGGACGCTTCCTGACCCTACCTGGGCTGGTGGTGATTGAAACCCCTAGATCACAAAGACGGTAGAGGTGTGTCCGATCTTCACCCTTGCGTACTCCCTCACGCCAAGGAAATACCCACCCATCAAACTCGGGAAGCAGCCGGTTGTAAGGTCGAAGTGTTCAACACCCGTCCGAGCTCGCGCGACTTGCTGCGACTTGTGACCGGGATGGATCACTCAGCGCAGGGAACGGCAGGAGATATGACCGTGCAGCACGAGGCTCCGACGGGCACCGCCGGTGGGACCGGCGAGCCGCTTGAGGTCTGGATCGACCAGGACCTCTGCACCGGGGACGGCATCTGCGCGCAGTACGCGCCGGAGGTGTTCGAGCTGGACATCGACGGTCTGGCGTACGTGAAGAGCGGGGACGACGAGCTGCTGCAGGAGGCGGGGGCGACGACTCCGGTTCCGCTGACGCTGCTCCAGGACGTGGTGGACTCGGCGAAGGAATGTCCGGGCGACTGCATTCACGTAAGGCGCGTTTCGGACAGGGTGGAAGTGTTCGGCCCCGACGCCGAGTGACGCTTCAAACACGCATGGCGGCCGAGTCCGTCAGCTCCTGGCGGAATTTTCCGCCGGTCCAGCGCCACTTGGCGAGCTTCTTCACGTCGGGGCTGTAGCGGGGCACCTCGGGCGAGGAGTACCCGAGGAGGGTCGCGGTGACCTCTCCGTCGCGCACGGTGAGGTCGGTCGCGGTCTGCCGCTGCGCGGCCTCGAGCAGGGTGGCGACGACCCGGGGGCGGGCGCCCTCGGCGGGGTCGCGGGTGAGGACGTAGAGCGCGTGCGGCGGAGTGCCCGAGCCCGCGTCGCAGCGCACGGCCGCCACGGTCTCGGGGCGGCCGTCGCCGTCCAGGTCGCCTTCGGCGGTGGCCGTGACGGTCTGCGGGGCGCCCTTGCAGTCGAGCGGGTAGGTCACCGCCGCCGCGTCGGGGGCCGCGGCCCGCGGCCCGTCCGCCGCGGCCGGGCCGCTGCCCGCGGCCGCCGCGGCGGCGGGGGTGCCGGCGGCCGGCTGGAGGAGTCCCGCGAGGGCGACGACCGCGGCCATGGCGGTGGCCGTGGCCAGCCAGTGGACGGCCCGGGCATGGCTGTGCGCCAGGGTTTCCGGTGGGGGCGTCAGCTCGGCGGGGCTGTGCAGCACGCGGGGTGTCTCCTGTGCGACGGGTGACGGGGAGCCAGCATCGTGCCACACCTCACACGGGGGTGGAACGGCCGGGTCCGGACGGAACCGGATCCTCGTGGTGACAACGAAAAGGCGCCGTGGCGCAGTTCCCGATCGGCTCGGGGAACTGCGCCACGGCGCTGAGGCGTTGCACCGGCCGGGCCGGCTGCCGGAGGGGCGCTCTAGGCGGAGCGGTCGCTGCCGGGGCCGTCGTAGTCCTCGCCGTACGCGCCCTTGGAGGGGCGGCGGCGGCGCAGCGGGGGCTCGACGCCGTCCGCGAGGCGGCGGGCGGTGACGAGGAAGCCGGTGTGGCCGATCATCCGGTGGTCCGGACGGACGGCGAGGCCCTCGACGTGCCAGTTGCGGATCATCGATTCCCACGGCTGCGGCTCGGCGTAGCAGCCGAACTCGCGGATGGACTCGACGGTGCGGGCGAGCTGGGTGGTGGTGGCCACGTAGCAGCACAGGATGCCGCCGGGGACCAGGGCCTTGGAGACGGCCTCCAGGCACTCCCAGGGGGCGAGCATGTCGAGGATCACGCGGTCGACGTCCGTGTCGGACAGGTTGTCCTGGAGGTCGCCCACGGTCAGCTGCCACGCCGGGTGCGGGCCGCCGAAGTAGCGCTCGACGTTGGCGGTGGCGATCTCGGCGAAGTCCGCGCGGCGCTCGTAGCTGTGGAGCATGCCCTGGTCGCCGATGGCGCGCAGCAGGAAGCTGCTCAGGGAGCCGGAGCCCACACCTGCCTCCACGACGCGGGCGCCGGGGAAGATGTCGGCGAAGGCCAGGATCTGGCCCGCGTCCTTGGGGTAGACCACGGCGGCACCGCGGGGCATGGACAGGACATAGTCGGGGAGCAGGGGACGCAGCGCGAGGTACGCGACGTTGCCCGTGGTACGGACAACACTGCCCTCGGGAGCACCGATCAGCTCGTCGTGCGGGAAGGAACCCTTGTGGGTGTGGAAATTCTTCCCGGCTTCGAGCGTGAACGTGTAGTGGCGGCCCTTGGGGTCGGTGAGCTGAACCTGGTCCCCGACCTCGAAGGGCCCGCGTCGGCGGGCGGCACCGGTCGGTTCGGACATGTGACCAGTGTATTGGCTTCAGGACTGGGGCCGCGCCATGGCCTTCACGAAGGCCTTCTCGACGTCGAGGGTGGACAGGACGCCGTAGATCTCGCCGCCGGGTTCCAGGACGAGGTACTCGCTGGCGGGGGTGGCGCGGAGGTGTTCGAGGAGTTCCTCGCCGGTGAGGTCGGCGGAGACCTTCATGCCGTCGGTGAGGTCCTGGGCGAGGGTGCTGACCGCGATCCAGGGGCGGCGGTGCTCGGGGACGGAGGCGATGGCGCTCTCGCGGACGATGGCGAGGGGGTCGCCGTGTCCGTCGACGACGACGAGGGCGCGGGCCCCGGCCTCGTTGGCGCGGCGGAGGGCCTCGGAGAGGGGGGTGGCGTTCTCGACGGGGATGGCGCGGCGGGTGAGGGTGCGGGCGCGCAGGGCGGGGAGGTGTTCGCGCAGCCGGGCCAGGCGCAGGCTGTTGCCGGCTCCGGTCCAGATGATGGCGGCGAGGATGGCGGCGAGCAGGGCGTCCATCACGGTGTCCATGCCGCCGATGGACTCGGGGCGGTTGCCGACGACGCCGGTCTGGGTGAGGAGGGGGAGGCCGAGGAGGACGGCGACGGCGAGGCCGCGGCCGATCCAGGCGGCGGCGACGGTGCCGGCCATGGGCTTGCCGGTGATGCCCCAGATGACGGCGCGCAGCATGCGGCCGCCGTCGAGGGGGAGGCCGGGGAGCAGGTTGAAGGCGGCGACGAGCAGGTTGGAGATCATCAGTCCGGCGAGGAGGACGCCGGGGACGCTGGCCGGGTCGACGGCCTTCATGCCGAGGTAGAAGACGCCGGCGAGGACGAGCGAGAGCAGCGGGCCGACGAAGGCGAGGACGAATTCGCGGCCGGGGGTCTCGGACTCCTTCTCGATCTCGGAGACTCCGCCGAAGAACTGGAGCTGGATGCGGCGCACGGGAAGTTTGAAGCGCAGGGCGGCGACGGTGTGCGCGAGTTCGTGGACCAGGACGGAGGCGTAGAAGGCGATGGCGAAGAAGAGCGAGACGAGGTAGCGGACGGGGCCGAGGTCGGGCAGGATCCGGTCGAGCTGGTCGCCGAAGACCCAGGTGATGAGGGCGGCGACGAGGAACCAGCTGGGCGAGACGTAGACGGGTACGCCGAAGGGGCGGCCCATGAGGATTCCGCCGCCCGGTCCGGAGCGCCGGCCTCGGCGCTCGCCGGTTTCGTCGGTGTCTGCCACGACTGTCCTTCGTTCAGGGGGTCCCCCCGGGCTGGGTGCGGGGGGCGTGCTGTCCGGTGTGTCCGGTGGGGTGGTGGTCGCGCCGGGGCGCGGGGTGGTGCTCCGATCATGCAGTGCGAGGGGGCTTGGCGTCGATGGTATGCGCGTGCTGTCGGCGGCGGGTCGTAGGGTTTCGTGCATGACGACGAGCTCCGGTGCCGTGCCAGGCGCAGCCGATGCCGACGCGGTGCGGGTGGCCGCGGCGCCCACCTCGCTGTCCCCTTCGCGGGCCGGCGATTTCATGCAGTGTCCCTTGCTGTACCGGTTCCGGGTGATCGACAGGTTGCCGGAGAAGCCCAGTGCGGCGGCTACCCGGGGGACGCTGGTGCATGCGGTGCTGGAGCGGCTCTTCGACCATCCGGCGCAGGAGCGGACGGCGCCGCGGGCGAAGGCCTTGGTCCCCGGGCAGTGGGAGCGGCTGCTGGAGTCGAAGCCGGAGCTGTCGGAGCTGTTCCCGCGGGACGACGGCGGGGCCGGGCTGGCGCAGTGGCTGACGGAGGCCGAGGCGCTGGTGGACCGCTGGTTCACGCTGGAGGACCCGACGCGGCTGGAGCCGGTGGAGCGGGAGTTCTTCGTGGAGACGGAGCTGGAGTCGGGGCTGCGGCTGCGCGGGATCATCGACCGGGTGGACGTGGCGCCGACGGGCGAGGTGCGGATCGTCGACTACAAGACGGGCAAGGCGCCGCGGCCGCAGTACGCGGAGGGCGCGCTGTTCCAGATGAAGTTCTACGCGCTGGTGGTGTGGCGGCTCAAGCGGGTGGTGCCGCGCCGGCTGCAGCTGGTGTACCTGGGCAGTGGGGACGTGCTGACGTACGACCCGGTGGTGGAGGACCTGGAGCGGGTGGAGCGCAAGCTGCTCGCGCTGTGGGAGGCCATCCGGGAGGCGACGGAGACGGGTGACTGGCGGCCTCGGCCGACGAAGCTCTGCGGCTGGTGCGATCACCGTGCGGTGTGTCCGGAGTTCGGCGGCACTCCCCCGGTGTACCCGCTGGCGTTGTCCGTGCCCGCGGCGCGGTCGGCCGGCGGGGAGGACGGCCCGGCGGACGGCGCGGCGGTGGCGCGGGAGGGGGCGGTGCGCCCGGCGGAGGGCTGATCCCGGGGCCAGGGCAGAATGGGCGGGGTCCGCCGAGCCGTCCGAACGAATACGAGGGAGACCCCGTGGCGATCCGCGTCCTGCTGGTCGACGACCAGCCACTGCTGCGCACCGGTTTCCGGATGATCCTGGAGGCCGAGCAGGAACTGGCGGTGGTGGGTGAGGCGGGGGACGGCCTCCAGGCGCTGGACCAGGTGCGGGCGCTCCAGCCCGACGTGGTGCTGATGGACATCCGGATGCCGCGGATGGACGGGGTCGAGGCGACCCGGCAGATCACCGGGCCGGGCCGGGACGGTCCGGCGAAGGTGCTGGTGCTGACCACGTTCGATCTGGACGAGTACGTGGTGGAGGCGCTGCGGGCGGGGGCGAGCGGGTTCCTGCTGAAGGACGCGCCGGCCAACGAGCTGGTGCAGGCGATCCGGGTGGTCGCGGCGGGCGAGGCGATGCTCGCGCCGAGCATCACGCGGCGGCTGCTGGACAAGTACGCGGGGCACCTGCCGTCGGGTGAGGACAGCGTTCCGGACGCGTTGGGAACGCTGACGGAGCGCGAGGTCGAGGTGTTGAAGCTGGTGGCCCGGGGGCTGTCGAACGCCGAGATCGCCGCGGACCTGTTCGTGAGCGAGACCACGGTCAAGACGCACGTGGGCCACGTGCTGACGAAGCTGGGGCTGCGCGACCGGGTGCAGGCGGCGGTGTACGCGTACGAGAGCGGCCTGGTGCGGCCGGGGGCCCAGTAGGCGGGCCCGCCCGGCAGGGATCGGACGGCGACGGGCCGGCGGCCGCGTGGTGCGGTCGCCGGCCCGTCGCGCGTGGTGCGGGGCGTGCCCGTCAGCCCTTGCTGATCTCCCAGAAGCGGAACACGGTGGAGGCGTCGAGGGACCACTGAAGGCCGTTGACGTTCTCGCGGGTGACGGCGTACTGCTTGCCCTGCCACAGGGGCAGCAGCGGTACCTCGTCGGCGACGATGTCCTGGAGACGGTCGTAGTCCACGTTGGCCGCCGTACGGTCGGCCTTGGCGGAGGTCGACGGGATGATCGTCCCGTTGATCTCCTTGTTCTCGTAGTTGTTCTGGAGCACGTTGCCCGGGCCGAAGAACGGCTGGGTGAAGTTGTCGGCGTCCGGGTAGTCCGGTACCCAGCCCTTGATGTAGATGCCGTACTTGCCGGCCGCGATGTCCTTCTCGTACTGGTCGTAGTCGACGGACTTCATGTCGGCCTCGAACAGCCCGCTGTCGTTGAGCTGCTTGGCGATGACCTGGAACTGCTGGTCGGTGGAGGGCCCGTAGCGCGACGGCGTGGAGTACAGGGTCACCTTGACCTTGCCCGTGACGCCGCCGGCCTTGAGCACCGCCTTGGCCTTCTCCGGCTGGGGGGTGCCGCCGTAGCGGTCGAAGAACGGCGTGGTGTGTCCGGCGATGCCGGCCGGGACGATCGAGTAGAGCGGGGAGGCGGTGCCGGCGTAGACGTCCTTGACGAGCGCCTCGCGGTCCACGAGGTACGCGATGGCCTTGCGGACGGGGAGCTTGCCGACGACGGGGTCGTGCACGTTGAAGACCATGTGCTCGACCTCGGCGCCGGTGCCCTGGACGACGTCGACCTTGCTGTCGCCGGTCTTGCTCGCGGCGAGGCCGGCGATGTCCTTGGCGGCGAGTCCGCGGAAGGCGAAGTCCACGTCGCCGCTCTCCAGGACGGCCTTCAGGGCGGCCTGGTCTCCGTTGAAGAACTTGAGGGTGACGCCGGTGTTCTTGGCCTTGGCCTTGCCGCTGTAGGACGGGTTGACCGAGAAGGAGGCGCTCTTGTCGCTGAAGGAGTCCAGCTTGTAGACGCCGGAGCCGATCGCCTTGTCGTCGGTGCGCAGCTTGTCCGCCGGGTACTCGCGGTGGTCGACGATGGCGCCCGCGCCCGAGGCGATCTTGCTGGGGAAGGTCGCGTCGGAGGTCTTCAGGCGGAAGACGACGGTCTTGTCGTCGGGGGCGTCGATGCCGGCGATCGACGCGAGCATGACGGCCGGGCCGTCGTCGTCGTTGATCTTCAGCGTGCGGTCGAAGGAGTACTTGACGTCCTTCGAGGTGAGGCTGTTGCCGTTGCTGAACTTCAGGCCGCTGCGCAGGGTGCACTTGTACACCTTGCTGTCGGCGCCCTCGAAGGCGCAGGACTGCGCGGCGTCGGGCTCGGGCGTGGTGCCGCCCTTGGGGAAGCTGAGCAGCGACTGGTAGACGTTGTTGAAGAGCAGCCAGGAGCCGGGGTCGTAGCCGGACGCGGGGTCGGTGGCCTTGACCTTGTCGGATATGCCCATGACCACGCCCTTGCCGCTGCCGGCGTTGGAGCCGTCGGCCGCACCGCAACCGCTGAGCAGCGCGGCGGCGGTGGCCGCGCCGAGCGGGGCCGCCAACCACTGGTTACGTCTCATCACGCGAATCCTTCACAGTCGAACTGGTGCGTTGCTCCGGCCTGCGACGCCCGCCGCCGGGTTCCTGCCGGTCTCAGCCGCTGACGCCCCGGCCGAGCTCCCACAGCTGGAGGTCGGAGATGGCGTTGACCGACCACTCCGCTCCGGTGATCCCGTCGCGTGCGGCGACGTACTGCTTGCCCTGCCACAGGGGCAGGACGGGCACGTCCTCGGCGACGATGTCCTGCATCTCCGTGATCGCGGGGAGGGCGACGCCGCGGTCGACCGCCCGTCTGGACTCGGGGATGAGCCTGGTGCGGACCCCGGCGTTGGCGTACGGCGTGCCCAGGAAGTTGTCCTGCTCCAGGAACGGGGCGAGGAAGTTGTCGGCGTCCGGGTAGTCGGGGAACCAGCCGAGGCCGTAGGCCGCGTGGTCGCCCCTCTTCTGCGCGGGGCGGAAGTCGGCCCAGTCGCTGCCCTGGACGGTGACGTCGAAGAGCTGGGTCGCGTTCAGCTGGGTCTTGAGGGCTTCGAACTCGGCCGCGGTGCCGTCGCCGTAGTGGTCCTTGGTGTAGTTCAGGGTGAGCTTCACCGGGGTCTTGATGCCGGCGTCCTTCAGCAGGCCCTGGGCCTTGGCGGTGTTGGCCTCGCCGTACTTGCTGAAGAAGGAGTTGACGTGGCCCGGGACGGAGGCGGGGACCAGCGAGTAGAGGGGCGTGACCGCCTTGCCGTAGACCTTGGAGATGACCGCGTTGCGGTCGACCGCGGCGGCGAGGGCCTGGCGTACGGCCTTCTCCTTCACGACGGGCGCGTTGGTGTTGAAGCCGAGGTAGCGGATCTCCAGGCCGGGCAGCGGGACCAGCTTGACGCCCTTGGGCGGCTTGTCGGCGAACTCGGTGATCTGGGCGGGCGACAGGGTGCGGGAGACCATCTGGACGGAGCCGTCGGTGAGGGCCCGGCCCATGGCGGCGGAGTCCGCGAAGGTGCGGAGCTCGACCTTGTCGTTCTGGAGCTTCAGGTCGCCCTTGTAGCGGGGGTTCCTGGTGAAGACCGCGCGGACCAGCTGGTTGTTCTTGACCTCGGGCTTCATGGTGTACGGGCCCGAGCCGTCGATCTCGAAGCCGGAGCGCAGGCCGCGGGCGGCGTAGTGCTTCTCGCTGACGATGCCCGCGGCGGGGGTGGAGAGCTTGTACGGGAAGGTCGCGTCGGCGGTCTTCAGGTGGAAGACGACGGTGTCGGCGCCCTTGGCCTCGACGGTGTCGAGGGTGGAGAGCAGGGACGAGGGGCCGTTCTCGTCCTTGATGGCGAGGACCCGGTCGATGGAGAACTTGACGTCCTTGGCGGTGAGCGGGTCGCCGCCGGCGAACTGCAGGCCCGGGCGCAGGGTGCAGCGGTAGCTCTCGTTGCCGGTGTCGGTGAAGCGGCAGTCGGAGGCGGCCTCGGGGACGGGCTGGCCGCCGCCGCGCGGGGTGTGCATCAGGGTCTGCACGGTCTGGCGCAGGACGTTCCAGGCTCCGGCGTCGTAGGCGTGGGCCGGGTCGAACGGTGCCGGGGCGAAGTCGGCCGCCTCGAACCGGTCGGTGGTCCCGACGACGATCGCTCCGGAGCCTGCTCCTCCGCCGCTCGCGCTGCCGCATGCGGTGAGCGCGGGGGTGAGCAGTCCGGCCGCGGCCGTCAGCACCATGGTCTTGCGGTTCATGCTGGAGTTACTCCCTGTGACCGGCACGGGTTCAAAGCGGTGTGGGGGGCACGGCGCGGCGGTCGCCCGTTCAGGGCGGAACGATCGGGCCGGTGTAGTGACGATCGGTCCACGCGGTCCCGGCACAGGGGTGTCGTGCCGGGGACGGCTGAGGTGCGGCGCAGTGCCCGCGTCGACACTAGTGGCCCCGGGCGGGATGGCTGGAACTGGCCGGACTTGGGACGTAATCGCACCGTGATGGGAGCGGACCGGCTGTTCATGCCGCAGTCGCCGCGGATTCGGTCAGGAGCTGATCAATCCGGACACAAGGGAAGGCGGCGGGGGCCCGGGACGGGGACACCGGGCCTTTCGCGGGTGATGAACGTCACCCGGAACAACTGCCCCGAGAGGGATGGAATTTCAGCCTCCGGGGCGTGCAACGGAAGATCCTTCCGTGAGACCTCGGTCTCACGGCTTTCCGTTCGGTACGGAGCGTGCGGCGCTGTGTGCGCTCAGTTCATGGGGGTGATCAGGGAGCGCAGGAACGCCAGGTCCACGTCCTCCAATGAGCGGACGACGGTGCGCCCGGGCGCGGGCGCGATGAGGCCGACCGAGGGGATGGCCACGACGCGGCAGCCGGCGGCCTCGGCGGCGGCCACTCCGGTGGCGGTGTCCTCGATGACCGCGCACCGCGAGGGATGGGCTCCGAGCGACCGGGCGGCGAACAGGTAGGGATCGGGGTGCGGCTTGGTGCGCGGCACCTCGTCGCCGGCCACGGTCATCGTGAAGCGGTCGCGACCGAGCGTGAGCAGGACCTGGTCGATGACCCGGCGGTGGGAGGCGGAGACCAGGGCGGTGGGCACGTTGTGCCGGGCCAGCTCGGACAGCAGCCGCTCCGCGCCGGGCATGAGCGGCACCTGGTCGGCGATGCGCGCCTCGAAGCGCTCGTTGAGCAGGACGCTGAGCTCGGCGAGCTCGATGGCGGCGCCGGTGGACTCGATGAGGAAGGCCGCGCTGCGGCTCATGGGGCCGCCGACGACCACGTCGCGCCAGGAGTCGTCGAGCAGGTGGCCGAGCTCGCGGAAGATCTCGGCTTCGATCTCCCACCAGAAGCCCTCCGTGTCGACGAGGGTGCCGTCCATGTCGAGCAGCACCGCCTGGAGGGCCGAGCCGTCGGCCGTACGGGCGACGGCGGTGGGAACGGTACTCGTCATGCGCGAGCCTCTCGGTAGGGACAAGAAGGCCGGTCACCTCTTCCCTCGGGCGTGTGACCCGGGGAACAGGCGACCGGCCTGTTGGGACCGACAAGTGTACGACGGACCGCGTCAGCGTGCGTTGAAGTACTTCGCTTCGGGGTGGTGGATGACGATGGCGTCGGTGGACTGTTCGGGGTGGAGCTGGAACTCCTCGGAGAGGTGGACGCCGATCCGCTCGGGCTGGAGGAGGTCGGCGATCTTGGCGCGGTCCTCCAGGTCGGGGCAGGCTCCGTAGCCGAGGGAGAAGCGGGCGCCGCGGTACTTGAGGTCGAACATGTCCTCGACCTGGGCGGGGTCCTCGCCGGCGAAGCCGAGCTCGGAGCGGACGCGGGCGTGCCAGTACTCGGCCATGGCCTCGGCGAGCTGGACGGAGAGGCCGTGGAGCTCCAGGTACTCGCGGTAGGCGTCGGCCTCGAAGAGTCTGGCGGTGGCTTCGCCGATCTTCGAGCCGACGGTGACGACCTGGAGGCCGACGACATCGGTTTCGCCGGATTCCTCGGGGCGGAAGAAGTCGGCGAGGCACAGGCGGCGGCCGCGGCGCTGGCGGGGGAAGGTGAAGCGGGTCCGCTCGTTGCCCTGCTCGTCGAGGATGATCAGGTCCTCGTCCTTGGACACGCACGGGAAGTAGCCGTAGACCACGGCCGCCTCCAGCAGGTTCTCCGTGTGCAGCTTGTCCAGGAGACCGCGCAGGCGCGGACGGCCCTCGCTCTCGACGAGCTCCTCGTACGTCGCCCCGCCCGCACGGGCCTGCTTGAGGCCCCACTGGCCCTTGAAGAGGGCGCCTTCGTCGAGCCAGGAGGCGTAGTCCTTGAGCGGGATGCCCTTGACGACGCGGGTGCCCCAGAACGGCGGAGTGGGCACCGGGTTGTCGACGGCGGTGTCCGAGCGGCCGCCGGGCTCCTCCGGCTCCTCCACCTGGAGGGCGGGGGCGGCGCGCTTGGCGACGCGGCGCTGCTTGAGCTCGGGCAGCGTGGCGCCCGGGACGCCGCGCTTCACGGCGATGAGGGCGTCCATGAGGCGCAGGCCTTCGAAGGCGTCGCGGGCGTAGCGGACTTCGCCTTCGTAGATTTCGTGGAGGTCCTGTTCGACGTAGGCGCGGGTGAGGGCGGCGCCGCCGAGGATGACGGGGTAGTCGGCGGCCAGCTTGCGCTGGTTGAGCTCCTGGAGGTTCTCCTTCATGATCACGGTCGACTTGACCAGGAGGCCGGACATGCCGATCACGTCCGCCCGGTGCTCCTGCGCCGCTTCCAGGATCGCCGAGACCGGCTGCTTGATGCCGATGTTGACCACGTTGTAGCCGTTGTTCGTCAGGATGATGTCGACGAGGTTCTTGCCGATGTCATGGACGTCGCCACGGACCGTGGCCAGCACGATCGTGCCCTTCCCGTCCGCGTCCGTCTTCTCCATGTGCGGCTCCAGATAGGCCACCGCGGTCTTCATCACCTCGGCGGACTGCAGCACGAACGGCAACTGCATCTGACCCGAACCGAACAACTCACCGACGACCTTCATCCCCTCCAGCAGGGTGTCGTTGACGATGTCCAGCGCCGGACGCGTCTCCAACGCCTCCGCCAGGTCCGCGTCCAGACCGTTCTTCTCCCCGTCGATGATCCGCCGCCGCAACCGCTCCTCCAGGGGCAGGGCGAGGAGTTCCTCGGCCCGGCCGGCCTTCAACGACTTCGTGTTCACACCCTCGAACAGGGCCATCAGCTTCTGCAGCGGGTCGTAGCCCTCCGCACGCCGGTCGTAGATCAGATCCAGAGCGGTGGTCACCTGCTCCTCGTCGAAACGGGCGATCGGCAGGATCTTGCTCGCATGGACGATCGCCGAATCCAGACCCGCCTTCACACACTCGTCGAGGAAGACGGAGTTCAGGAGGATGCGGGCGGCGGGGTTCAGACCGAACGAGATGTTCGACAGGCCCAGGGTCGTCTGCACGTCCGGGTGACGCCGCTTCAGTTCACGGATCGCCTCGATCGTCGCGATCCCGTCCTTGCGGGACTCCTCCTGCCCCGTGCAGATCGTGAACGTCAACGTGTCGATGAGGATGTCCGACTCGCGGATCCCCCAGTTCCCCGTCAGGTCCCCGATCAACCGCTGCGCGATCGCCACCTTGTGCTCGACGCTCCGCGCCTGCCCCTCCTCGTCGATCGTCAACGCGATCAACGCGGCACCGTGCTCCCGCGCCAGCGACGTCACCTTCGCGAAACGCGACTCCGGACCGTCCCCGTCCTCATAGTTCACCGAGTTGATGACCGCCCGGCCGCCCAACTTCTCCAGACCCGCCTGGATGACCGGGACCTCGGTGGAGTCCAGCACGATGGGCAGGGTGGAGGCGGTCGCGAACCGGCCGGCGAGTTCGGTCATGTCCGCGACACCGTCACGGCCCACGTAGTCCACGCACAGGTCGAGCATGTGCGCGCCCTCACGGATCTGGTCGCGCACCATCTCCACACAGTCGTCCCAGCGGGCCTCCAACATCGCCTCGCGGAACTTCTTCGACCCGTTCGCGTTCGTCCGCTCACCGATCGCCATGTACGAGGTGTCCTGCCGGAACGGCACCGTCTGGTACAGGGAGGCGGCACCCGGCTCCGGCTGCGGCGACCGCGACACGATCTCCTTGCCCCGCACCCGCTCCACCACCTGCCGCAAGTGCTCCGGCGTCGTACCGCAACACCCGCCGACCAGCGACAGCCCGTACTCCCGGACGAAACCCTCCTGGGCGTCCGCGAGCTCCGGAGCACCCAGCGGATAATGCGCCCCGTCCTTCGTCAGGACCGGCAGGCCGGCATTGGGCATGCACGAGAGCGGGATGCGGGCATTGCGCGCCAGATAGCGCAGATGCTCGCTCATCTCCGCCGGACCCGTCGCACAGTTCAAACCGATCATGTCGATGCCCAACGGCTCCAACGCCGTCAACGCCGCACCGATCTCCGACCCCAACAACATCGTGCCCGTCGTCTCCACCGTCACCGAGCAGATCAACGGCACCGACACACCCAACGCCGCCATCGCCCGATGCGCACCGACAATCGACGACTTCGTCTGCAACAAGTCCTGCGTCGTCTCCACCAGCAGCGCATCCGCACCACCCGCGATCAGACCCTCCGCATTGACCTGATACGCATCACGGATCCTCGCGTAGCCGATATGGCCCAACGTCGGCAGCTTCGTCCCCGGACCCATCGACCCCAGCACCCACCGCTGCCGCCCCGTCGACACCGTGAACTCGTCCGCAACCTCCCGCGCGATCCGCGCACCCGCCTGCGACAGCTCGAAATTCCGCTCCGGAATGTCATACTCCGCCAACGCCGCGAAATTCGCACCGAACGTGTTCGTCTCCACACAGTCCACACCCACCGAGAAATACGCCTCGTGGACCGTGCGCACGATGTCCGGCCGCGTCACGTTCAACACCTCGTTGCAGCCCTCCAACTGCTGGAAGTCCTCCAACGTCGGATCCTGCTCCTGCAACATCGTCCCCATCGCCCCGTCGGCGACCACCACCCGAGTGGCCAGCGCCTCCCGAAGGGCATCGGCCCGGGTCTGGGTGTCAGCGGGCGGATTCGGCAACGAGGCCATGGTTCAGCTCCCTGGGATGCGACGGCTGTCGGCTTTGCACCCCCTCTGCGTCCAGGGTGCACGCGGTCAGGGTAACCGGGCGCACCCGGCCCCGGTGGGCTTGTCCCATGTGGCGGACTGCATTCTGTGTCGGGGAGTCTGCCGGGGGTGTTCCGGGCCGCATCGCGGCGAACAGCAGGCCAACCATGCAAAAGGTCGGCATCGACCGATACTGTTCAGCATTGTCGAACCACATTTGCACGGTCAGCAATGACGGCAAGGTCAGCAGGAGGCTGCGCGATGGCACGGAACATCCAGTCGCTCGAACGAGCCGCTGCGATGCTGCGGCTCCTGGCCGGCGGGGAACGCCGGCTGGGCCTGTCGGACGTGGCCTCCTCCCTCGGCCTGGCCAAGGGGACGGCGCACGGCATCCTGCGCACCCTGCAGGCCGAGGGCTTCGTGGAGCAGGACCCGGCCTCCGGCCGCTACCAGCTCGGCGCGGAGCTGCTGCGCCTGGGCAACAGCTACCTCGACGTGCACGAGCTGCGCGCCCGCGCCCTGGTCTGGACGGACGATTTGGCCCGGGCCAGCGGCGAGAGCGTCTACGTGGGCGTGCTGCACAAGAGCGGGGTGCTGATCATGCACCACGTGTTCCGGCCGGACGACAGCCGCCAGGTGCTGGAGGTCGGGGCGATGCAGCCGCTGCACTCGACCGCGCTGGGCAAGGTGCTGTCGGCGTACGACCCGGTCGCGCACACCCAGGTGGTGGAGGTGGAGCGGGAGGCGTTCACGCCGCGGACGGTGACCGACGCCGCCGGCTTCGAGGAGGTCCTCGCCCTGACCCGGGCGCGCGGCTGGGCGTCCGACGTCGAGGAGACCTGGGACGGCGTCGCCTCCGTCGCCGCCCCCATCCACGACCGGCGCCGGATGCCGGTCGGCGCGGTGGCGGTCGCGGGCGCCGTGGAGCGGGTCTGCGGGGAGTCCCGGGAGCCGCGCGGCACGCTCGTGGCGTCCGTGCGGGACTGCGCGCGGGCCGTTTCACGCGATCTCGGCGCAGGCCGGTTCTAGGCCCTTCCGGGCCCCTTCACGGCCTTTCGGGCCGGAGCCTGACCGCTCCCTGCCCATTTTTCGTCATATCCCGGCCATCGGATGGCCAGATTTGGGCGATCGTACCGAGTGGTAACGATCCGACATTGTGGCCTGGCCACCCCTTGACGCCTTCTTCCTCCGGGCGGAAAACTGCCGTTCACCGGTCGGCATTGTCGAACACCTAACGGCAATACGCGTTAGGGTGTGGCAAGACCACGGATCGGTGCAGCACTCACCGAGTGCGCGGACCCACCGGCGGGACCCGGTGTCCGCCCACCCCTGGACGTATGACAAAGGAGTCGCGGGTGTCCAGCTCCGACATCTTCATCGGCGAGACCATCGGTACCGCCCTGCTCACCCTGCTCGGCGGTGGCGTCTGCGCCGCCGTCACGCTGAAGAGCTCCAAGGCCCGCAACGCGGGCTGGCTCGTGATCGCCTTCGGCTGGGGTTTCGCCGTCATGATCGCCGCGTACGTCTCCGCACCGCTCTCCGGCGCGCACCTCAACCCGGCCGTCACCGTCGGCATAGCCGTCAAGACCGGCGCGTGGGGGGACGTGCCGGTCTACTTCGCGGGCCAGCTGCTCGGCGCCATGCTGGGCGCGGTCCTGATGTGGGCGACGTACTACGGCCAGTTCCGGGCCCACCTCGCCGACCCGGAGCACATCCGCGACGCCACGCTCGGCCCGGAGGACCCGCACCCGCACGACACGGCGGGCCCGGTGCTCGGGATCTTCTCCACCGGCCCCGAGATCCGCAACACCGTCCAGAACCTCGTCACCGAGATCATCGGCACCTTCGTCCTGGTCCTGGCCATCCTGACCCAGGGGCTCCAGGACGACGGCAAGGGCCTGGGCGTCATCGGCGTCCTGATCACCTCGTTCGTGGTCGTCGGCATCGGCCTCTCGCTCGGCGGTCCGACCGGCTACGCCATCAACCCGGTCCGCGACCTCGGCCCCCGCATCGTCCACTCCCTGCTGCCGCTTCCGCACAAGGGCGGCTCCGACTGGGGATACTCCTGGATCCCGGTGGTCGGCCCGCTCGCCGGTGCCGCCCTCGCCGGTGGTCTGTACAACATCGCGTTCGCCTGATCAGCACCGGCACGTATCGCAAGATCCGCACCGCCCCCTGATTCGCCTACTCAGAGACCTGCCAGGAGCAGCCACATGACCAGCAGCACCGGCCCCTTCATCGCCGCGATCGACCAGGGCACCACCTCCTCCCGCTGCATCGTCTTCGACCGCGACGGCCGCATCGTCGCCGTCGACCAGAAGGAGCACGAGCAGATCTTCCCGAAGCCGGGCTGGGTCGAGCACGACGCCACCGAGATCTGGACCAACGTCCAGGAGGTCGTCGCCGGGGCCATCGCCAAGGCCGAGATCACCGCCGCCGACGTCAAGGCCGTCGGCATCACCAACCAGCGCGAGACCACCGTGATGTGGGACCGCCACACCGGTGAGCCCGTGCACAACGCGCTCGTGTGGCAGGACACCCGTACCGACGCCCTGTGCAAGGAGCTCGGCCGCAACGTCGGCCAGGACCGCTTCCGCCGCGAGACCGGCCTGCCGCTGGCGAGCTACTTCGCCGGCCCGAAGGCCCGCTGGCTGCTCGACAACGTCGAGGGCCTGCGCGAGCGCGCCGAGGCGGGCGACATCCTCTTCGGCACCATGGACTCCTGGGTCATCTGGAACCTCACCGGCGGCGCCGAGGGCGGGGTGCACGTCACCGACGTCACCAACGCCTCGCGCACCATGCTGATGAACCTGCACAACCTGGCCTGGGACGAGCGCATCGCCGAGTCCATGGGCGTCCCGACCAACGTCCTCCCGGAGATCAAGTCCTCCGCCGAGGTCTACGGGCACGTCAAGGACGGCGTCCTCGCCGGCGTCCCGGTCGCCTCGGCCCTCGGCGACCAGCAGGCCGCGCTCTTCGGCCAGACCTGTTTCGCCGAGGGCGAGGCGAAGTCCACGTACGGCACCGGCACCTTCATGCTGATGAACACCGGTGACCAGATCATCAACTCCTACAGCGGCCTGCTGACCACCGTCGGCTACCGGATCGGCGACCAGAAGCCGGTCTACGCGCTGGAGGGGTCCATCGCGGTCACCGGCTCGCTCGTCCAGTGGATGCGCGACCAGATGGGCCTGATCAAGTCCGCGGCCGAGATCGAGACGCTGGCCTCCTCGGTCGAGGACAACGGCGGCGCGTACTTCGTGCCCGCCTTCTCCGGCCTCTTCGCCCCGTACTGGCGCTCCGACGCCCGCGGTGTGATCGCCGGCCTCACCCGGTACGTCACCAAGGCGCACATCGCCCGTGCCGTCCTGGAGGCCACCGCCTGGCAGACCCGCGAGATCACCGACGCCATGACCAAGGACTCGGGCGTCGAGCTCGCCGCCCTCAAGGTCGACGGCGGCATGACCTCCAACAACCTGCTGATGCAGACGCTCTCGGACTTCCTGGACGCCCCCGTGGTGCGCCCGATGGTCGCCGAGACCACCTGCCTCGGCGCCGCCTACGCCGCCGGCCTGGCCGTCGGCTTCTGGCCCGACACCGACGCCCTGCGCGCCAACTGGCGCCGCGCGGCGGAGTGGACCCCGCGGATGTCCGCCGAACAGCGGGACCGCGAGTACAAGAGCTGGCTCAAGGCCGTCGAGCGGTCCATGGGCTGGGTCGACGACGAAGACGCCAGCTGACCGCACGGCCGGCGCAAGCGACGAGCAAGTAGGAGTCAACGACATGAGCAGCCCGCAGAGCGTCCCCGCACTGGGCGCGCACCCGACCGCCGGTTCGAACGCGAGCCGCGCCGAGACCCGTGAGCAGCTGGCGAAGGCCACGTACGACCTGCTGGTCATCGGCGGTGGAATCCTGGGCACCTCGGTGGCCTGGCACGCCGCGCAGTCGGGGCTGCGGGTCGCCATGGTGGACGCCGGCGACTTCGCCGGCGCCACCTCCTCCGCCTCCTCCAAGCTGGTCCACGGCGGTCTGCGCTACCTGCAGACCGGCGCGGTCAAGCTGGTCGCCGAGAACCACCACGAGCGCCGGGTGCTGGCCAAGGACGTGGCCCCGCACCTGGTCAACCCGCTCACCTTCTACCTGCCGGTCTACAAGGGCGGCCCGGTCGGCGCGGCCAAGCTGGGTGCGGGCGTCTTCGCCTACTCCGCCCTCTCGGCCTTCGGCGACGGCATGGGCAAGGTGATATCGCCGGCCCGCGCCGTCGCCGACAACCCGGGCCTGAAGACGGACAACCTCAAGGCCGTCGCGGTCTACTACGACCACCAGATGAACGACTCCCGCGTCGCCGTCATGACGGTCCGCGCGGCCGTCGAGTCGGGCGCGGTCGTCCTCAACCACGCCGAGGTCACCGGCCTGCGCATGACGCGCGGCCGGGTCTCCGGCGCCGAGCTCAAGGACCGTCTCGACGGGACCGAGTTCGGTGTCGACGCGCGCGTCGTGCTCAACGCCACCGGCCCGTGGGTGGACCACCTGCGGCGCATGGAGGACAAGCACGCACTGCCGTCGATCCGCCTCTCCAAGGGCGCGCACATCGTCATGAAGCGCACGTCGCCGTGGAAGGCCGCCATGGCCACCCCGATCGACAAGTACCGCATCACCTTCGCCCTCCCCTGGGAGGACCAGCTGCTGCTCGGCACCACCGACGAGGTGTACGAGGGCGACCCGGGCGACGTGCGCGCCACCGAGTCCGACATCGAGCAGATCCTGGACGAGGCGGCCTTCTCGGTGAAGGACGCCGACCTGGACCGCTCCCTGATGACCTACGCCTTCGCGGGCCTGCGGGTGCTGCCCGGCGGCCCCGGCGGCGTGGAGAAGGCCAAGCGCGAGACGGTCGTCTCCGAGGGCGCCGGCGGCATGCTGTCGGTGGCCGGCGGCAAGTGGACCACCTACCGCCACATCGGCCGGGTGGTCATGGACAAGCTGGCCAAGCTCCCCGGCAGCCCGCTGACCGAGGACATGGAGCCGGTCAAGTCCCTGGTCCGCCGGATCGCGCTGCCCGGTGTCGCGAACCCGAACGCGGTCGCGCACCGGCTGCTCGTGGACCGCGAGCCCGGCACCCGGATGGACCCGCTGACCGCGCGCCACCTGGCCTCGCACTACGGTTCGCTGGCCTTCGACATCGCCCGCCTCGCCAACGAGGACCCGGCGCTGGCCGAGCGGATCCACCCGGACGGCCCGGAGATCTGGGCGCAGGTCGCCTACGCCCGGGACAACGAGTGGGCCGAGACGGTCGACGACGTGCTGCGGCGCCGTACCACGGTGACGATCCGCGGTCTGGACGACGCGGCCGTGCGGGCCCGCGTCGAGGAGATGCTGGGCGGCAAGGCATAGCTCCCGCGCAGGTGGGGAAGAGGGGCGGTTCCGAGGGGAACCGCCCCTCCGTCGTGGGCTGTGGCCGACGTCCCCTCAAGGCTTAGGCTGGCCCACGTACGCAAGGGAACTTCGGAAGGAGACCTGGGTGATCGAGCTTGAGGGCGTGCCCGAGCTGATCGACCCGGTCATGGTGGCCGCGTTCGAGGGCTGGAACGACGCGGGTGACGCCGCCTCCGGGGCGGTCGCACACCTGGACCGGGAGTGGAAGGGCGAGGTCTTCGCGGCACTCGACGCCGAGGACTACTACGACTTCCAGGTCAACCGGCCGACGGTCTGGCTGGACAACGGGGTACGGAAGATCACCTGGCCGACGACCCGGCTGTCGGTGGTCCGGATCGGCGGCGCGAAGCCGCGCGACCTGGTGCTGGTGCGCGGGATCGAACCGTCCATGCGGTGGCGGTCGTTCTGCAACGAGATCCTCGGCTTCGCGCACGAACTGGGCGTGGAGATGGTGGTCATCCTGGGCGCGCTGCTCGGGGACACCCCGCACACCCGGCCGGTGCCGGTGAGCGGGGTCACCTCGGACGCGGACCTGGCGCGGACGATGGACCTGGAGGAGACGAAGTACGAGGGCCCGACGGGCATCGTGGGCATCCTCCAGGAGGCCTGTACGCACGCGGGCGTGCCGGCGGTGTCGCTGTGGGCGGCGGTGCCGCACTACGTGTCGCAGCCGCCCAACCCGAAGGCGACGCTGGCCCTGCTGAACCGGTTGGAGGACCTGATCGACCTGCGCATTCCGCTGGGCGAGCTGCCCGAGGACGCGCGGGCCTGGCAACTGGGCGTGGACCAACTGGCGGCCGAGGACAGCGAGGTGGCGGAGTACGTCCAGACGCTGGAGGAGGCGCGGGACACCGCCGACCTCCCCGAGGCGTCCGGCGACGCGATCGCACGGGAGTTCGAACGGTATCTGCGGCGGCGGGACCCGTCCGCCGCGGCCGAGCCGGGTGACGCCTCGTACCTGCGGGACCCGTCCGGCGGGCTGCCGCGCGCCCCGAAGCGCAAGCCGGAGGTCGCCGGGGAGGAGCCCCCGCCGCCGGCCGCGAGCCCGCCGGAGGACGCTCCGCCGGAGCCGGGGCCGCCGGAGGCCTAGGCCGTCTCTTTCGGGTCCGGCCCGGGAGGGCGGGAACGCCGGTGGGGCGGTGACCGCGTGATACGCGGTCACCGCCCCACCGGCGTTCCGGGCACGGGCCCCGGAGGGGCCGCGGCCGGGCTACAGGGCGACGCCCAGCAGGGCGTCCACCGTCCGGGAGACCAGACCCGGAGCCGACGCGTCGTCTCCGCCCGAGGCCAGCTGGAGCTCCGCCCAGCGGTCGACGGCCGCGAGCGCGGCGGGGGCGTCCAGGTCGTTCGCCAGGGCCTCGCGGACCTCCTCGACCAGGGCGTCCGCGGGCAGCCCGTCCGGCCGGGACACGGCCGCGCGCCAGCGCTCCAGGCGGGCCACCGCCTCCGCGAGCACGGCGTCCGTCCACTCCCAGTCGGCGCGGTAGTGCCGCGACAGCAGGGCCAGGCGGATCGCCGCCGGGTCGACCCCGGCGCGCCGCAGCGCGGACACGAAGACCAGGTTGCCCCGGGACTTCGACATCTTCTCGCCGTCCAGGCCCACCATGCCGGCGTGGACGTACGCCTTGGCCATCGGGAACTCGCCGGTCAGCGCCTGCGCGTGCGAGGCGCCCATCTCGTGGTGCGGGAAGGCCAGGTCGGAGCCCCCGCCCTGGATGTCGAAGCCCATGCCCAGGTGGTCCAGGGCGATGGCGACGCACTCGATGTGCCAGCCGGGCCGGCCGCGGCCCAGCGAGCCGCCGTCCCAGCTCGGCTCGCCCGGGCGGGCGGCCATCCACAGCATCGGGTCGAGCGGATTCTTCTTGCCCGGCCGGTCCGGGTCGCCGCCGCGTTCGGCGGACAGCAGCCGCATCGCCTCGGCGTCGAGGTGCGAGACCCCGCCGAAGTGGGGGTCCGACTCGACGGAGAAGTAGACGTCCCCGTCCAGCTCGTACGCGGCCCCCGCGTCCCGCAGCCGCTCGACGAGCGGCACGATGCCGGGTATGGCCTCGACGGCACCGATGTAGTGCTGCGGCGGCAGCATGCGCAGGGCGGTCATGTCCTCGCGGAAGAGCGCGGTCTCGCGCTCCGCCAGTTCGGTCCAGTCCTGGCCGTCGCGCTGGGCCCGCTCCAGGAGCGGGTCGTCCACGTCCGTGACGTTCTGGACGTAGTGAACCTGCCGCTTGGTGTCGAGCCACACGCGCTGTACGAGGTCGAACGCGTTGTAGGTCGCCGCGTGACCGATGTGGGTCGCGTCGTACGGCGTGATGCCGCAGACGTAGATACGGGCGACGGGACCGGGGGCGAGGGTGATCGTCCCCCGGGTCGCGGTGTCGTGGATCTTGAGGTCGCGGCCCTTGCCAGGCAGGGCGGGGACCTCGGAAGCGGGCCAGGCATGCATGGTTCGAGCCTAACCGGACAGGTGTTCCGGAAACGAACCGGACCTGCACTGTTGTCCTGATCGGCACTCTTGCGGTCTGGCCGGTTCTATGCGTATGCCGACTGGCCGGTTCAGACCGGTGGCCACGGGATCGACGGCCACTGCCCCGAGGGCTCCGGATGCGTCCCGGTGCGCAGCAATTGGGCCACCCGGTCGCGTACGGCCATCAGCTCGACCGCCGTGACCAGTTCGGCCAGCCGGGTGGCCAGCGGCGCCCCGTCGGCCAGGCCGGCCGCCAGCGAGGCGAGCACCTCGCGCGCCTCGTCCGTCAGCGGCTCCCCCGCCCAGCCCCACAGCAGGGTGCGCAGTTTGTCCTCGGTGTGGAAGGTCACCCCGTGGTCGATGCCGTAGAGGCGGCCGTCCGGGGCGGGCAGCAGGTGGCCGCCCTTGCGGTCGCCGTTGTTGATCACCGCGTCGAGCACCGCCATCCGGCGCAGCCGCGGGTCGTCGGCGTGCACGAGCAGCGCGGTGCGGCCCTCGCCGACCTCGGCCAGGGCGACGGGCTTCCAGCCCTCCCCCGCCTCCTCGCCCTCGACCAGGGCCAGCAGCCCGCCCTCGGGGGCGTCGTCGCCGTCGCCCTCCGGCGCCGCCGACTCGATCCAGCGCTGCACCATGCCCTCGCCGTACGGGCCGTCGCGCAGCACGGTCTCCGGTACGAGCCCCCAGCCGGTGGCCTCGGAGACCAGGTAGGCGGCGACCTCGCGCCGGGCGAGGTTCCCGTCGGGGAAGTCCCACAGCGGCCGCTCGCCCTTGACCGGCTTGTACACGCAGTCCGCGCTCACCCCCGCATGGGTGACGGTGCACAGCAGGACCGCGTTGGACGCCTCGCGGATCTGTCCGACGACGGTCAGTTCGCCCCGGGCGAGCAGTTCCTCGCGTTCCCCCGTGGTGCTCACGCCTGGCGCCGGTAGCCGTTCTGGCGGGGGCAGACGTGGCCCTCGGGGTCCAGCGGCAGACTGCACAGGGGGCACGGCGGGCGGCCCGCGTTGACCACGTCCAGGGCCCGCTTGGCGAAGGCCCGGGCCTGGGCGCCGCTGAGGCGCACGCGCAGCATCGGCGGCCCGTTCTCCTCGTCCTGGAGCAGCCGCTCCTCCGCCTCGGCGAGGTCCTCGTCCGAGCCGGCCTCCAGCTCGACCAGGGCCTGCGCCTCGACGATCATCCGCTGCTCCTCGCCGTCCCAGGCCAGGGCCATGGTGCCGACGCGGAACTCCTCGTCGACCGGGACGTCCAGGGGCGCGGTGTCGGCCGCCTCGGTCGGGGCCACGGCCGGGACCGGGGCGTTGCCGCCGGTGCGCCGTACGACCTCGTCCAGCAGCTCGTCCATCCGCTCGGCCAGCGCCGCCACCTGGGTCTTCTCCAGGGAGACGCTGGTGACCCGGGGACCGGAGGAGGCCTGCAGGAAGAACGTACGGCGTCCCGGCAGACCGACCGTGCCGGCCACGAAGCGGTCCGGCGGGTCGTAGAGGAACACCTGACGGGGCACGTCCAGTCTCCAAGTGTCGGCGGCGGGGGCAGATCGGCGCGTGGTGCCCGTCCACCCTACTGCGCCGTTGGATCACGCCGCGCCCGCGCCGCCCCCCACGACGGCGTTCCCGGCGCCTTCGGTGCCTTTGTCCCCGGCCGGGGAGGTCCCGGCGTCCGGCGAGGCGGGGCGCGGGGCGAGCGCGCCGAGGTCCCCGGTGTCGCCGAGGCGGACGACGAAGGGGCGGGTCGGGGTGTAGCGGACGGCGGTGACGGAGCACGGGTCGACGTGGATGCGCTGGAAGAGGTCGAGGTGCATGCCGAGAGCGTCGGCCACGACGGACTTGATGATGTCGCCGTGCGAGCACATCAGGAACACGGCCTCGGGGCCGTGCTCCTCCTCGATCCGCGCGTTCCACTCCCGGACGGCTTCCACGGCGCGGGACTGCATCGCCCGCATGGACTCGCCTCCGGGGAAGGCGGCGGCCGAGGGGTGCTGCTGGACGATCTTCATCAGGGGTTCGTCGGAGAGCTCGGAGAGCTTGCGGCCGGACCAGTCGCCGTAGTGGCACTCGCCGATCCGCTCGTCGGTGTGCGGCTCCAGCTCCGGCCGGGCCGCCAGCAGCGGTGCGAGGGTCTCCCGGCAGCGCTGGAGCGGGCTGGTGACGACGGCGGCGAGCGGCACCCCCGCCAGCCGTCCGGGCAGCGCGGCGGCCTGCTCGGCGCCGCGCTCGTCGAGCGCCACTCCCGGCGTCCATCCGGCGAGCAGCCCTGCGGTGTTGGCGGTGGACCGCCCGTGTCGTACGAGGATCAGCGTGGCCATGGCGCAAGCCTAAGCGGTGGCGCCGGTGTGCGGGCGGGCCGGTGGCGGGCGACAATGCCCCCGTGATTGTGGACTGCGCGATGTACCGGGACGGCCGGCGCTCCGAGGCGCCCGAGGACTTCTCGGAGGCCCTGGCCGAGGCGCGGGCCACCGGCGACGCCTTCCTCTGGGTCGGCATGCACGAGCCGAGCGAGGCCGAGTTCGACCACGTCCGGCGCGAGTTCGGGCTCCACCCGCTGGCCGTGGAGGACGCGCTGACCGCGCACCAGCGCCCGAAGCTGGAGGTGTACGACGACTCCCTGTTCGTCGTCCTGAAGCCGGTGCGGTACGACGACGACCGCGACACGGTCACCACCGGCGAGCTGATGGTGTTCATGGGCGACTCGTTCGTGGTCACCGTCCGGCACGGCGAGGAGTCGCCGCTGGCCGCGGTGCGGCGCCGGCTGGAGCACGAGCCCGACGTGCTGCGGCACGGTCCGACGGCGGTGCTGTACGCGGTGTCCGACGCCGTGGTGGACGAGTACATCGAGGTGGCGGCCGAGCTCCAGGCGGACCTGGAGGAGCTGGAGGCCGAGGTCTTCGCCCCGAACACCCCGGACAGCAAGAACACGGCCTCGCGGATCTACGCCTTCAAACGGCAGGTGCTGGAGTTCCGCCGGGCGACGAGCCCGCTGCTCCAGCCCATGGACCGGCTGGCCTTCGGCAACGTGCCCTTCGTGCACGAGCACGCCCGGCCGTTCTTCCGCGACGTGGCCGACCACCTGACGAAGGCGAACGAGTACATCGAGGGGCTGGACCGGCTGCTGTCGGACGCGCTGTCCGCGCACCTGGCGCAGATGGGCGTCCGGCAGAACGACGACATGCGCAAGATCTCGGCGTGGGCGGCGATGGCCGCGGTCCCGACGATGCTGGCCGGGATCTACGGGATGAACTTCGACCACATGCCCGAGCTGACCTGGACCTGGGGCTATCCGGCGGTGGTCGCGCTGATGGTCGGCGTGTGCCTGGGCCTGCACCGGCTGTTCAAGCGGCGCGGCTGGCTGTAGGGCGGGCCCGTCCGCCGGCTACGCGAACTCGGGCGCGGTCACCGGCGGGCCGCCCAGTGCGTCGCGGCGCTGCGGCTCGCGCAGGTCCACCATCCGGTGCCAGCCGGCGAACCGCTCGTGGGCGTGGACCGCGCGGATGCCCGCGGCGAGCGCGGCCGCCTTCGGCGCGGGCCAGCGCAGCAGGCGTCCCATGCGGCCCATGACGGCGAGGCTGACGTCGCGGTGGACGGCGATCTCGGCGAGCGCGCTCTCGCGCAGCACGCCCCGGATGGCCGGCCCGTGGCCGGCCCGGGCCAGGCGCAGCAGTTCCTCGTGGCAGTAGGCGAGGTGGTTGTCCTCGTCGTTGCAGATCATGCGGACGGCCCTGCCGACCTCGGGGTGGTCGCCGAAGTGGCGCACCAGCAGGGCCATCTGGTCGGCGGCCCGCTGTTCGGTGACCCGGCTGTGGGCGAGGTAGACGAGGACGTCCCGCTCGGTGAGCCGCTCCTCGCGGCGCAGCTTGTCGTGCGCCAGCCCGATGCCGCGCCGCTCCAGCAGCATCGTGTAGTCGGTCTCGGGGGGCACGGGGACGGGCGCCAGTCCGCGCTTGCGCAGCAGGGCGTTGAAGATCCGCCCGTGCTTGTCCTCGTCGGCGCCGTGCCGGGTGATCTTGGGTGCGAGGTCGCGCATGCCGTCCGGTACCAGGGCCGCGATCCGCGCGTTCTCCCAGCCGCCCTGGGACTCCCCGCTGGCGGCGATGGAGCAGAACAGCTGGAAGGAGTCGTCGTGGTCGACGATCTCCTGGAACAGGCTGCGGGCAGAGAGCATGCACCGAGTCAACCGCCGCTCACCGGGGCGGGCAACCGAGGAGCGGCCGGGCTCGTCCGAATGAACGAACCCGCGGGCCGGGCCCGCGGGCGTAACCCGGTGGGCGCCTCGGGCGTTGTTGGCGGTGTCGGCCGTGGCGGGGAAGACCCCCGAGCCCCCACCACGGCCGCAGACTTCCGCCGGGCCCGTCAGGCGAGACCGGCGAGCTCCAGGGCTTCGGTGCCGGCGCGCAGCGCGGCGAGGCGCTCCTCGCGGGTGAAGCCGGCCGGGGCCAGCGTGAGGGTGGTGACCCCGGCCTCCGCGTAGGCCCGCATCCCGTCGGCGATCCGCTCGACGGGGCCGAGCAGGGTGGTCGAGTCGATCAGCGAGTGCGGGACGGCCGCGGCCGCGCCGGTCTTGTCGCCGGCCAGGTACTTGTCCTGGATCTCGGCGGCCTCCTTCTCGTAGCCCATCCGCTGGGCCAGCCGGTTGTAGAAGTTCTGCTTGCGGCTGCCCATGCCGCCGACGTACAGCGCGGTGTACGGGCGGAACATGTCGGCGAGCGCGGGCACGTCCTCACCGACGGCCAGCGGCACGGTGGGGCAGACGTCGAAGCCGTCCATGGTGAGTCCGGCCTTCGCGCGGCCCGCCCGGATGTGGGTGAGCGCGGTGGCCTCCAGGTGTGCGGCGGCCGGGAAGATGAGGAGGGCCCCGTCGGCGATCTCGCCGGTCTGCTCCAGGTTCTTCGGCCCGATGGCGGCGATGTAGAGCGGGATGTGCTCGCGCTCGGGGTGCACGGTGAGCTTGAGCGGCTTGCCCGGGCCGCCGGGCAGCGGCAGGGTCCAGTGCTCGCCCTCGTAGGAGAGCCGCTCGCGGGTCATCGCCTTGCGGACGATCTCCACGTACTCGCGGGTCCGCGCGAGCGGCTTGTCGAACGTGACGCCGTACCAGCCCTCGGAGACCTGCGGGCCGGAGACGCCGAGGCCGAGCCGGAAGCGGCCCTTGGTGAGGGAGTCCAGGGTGGCCGCCGTCATGGCCGTCATCGCGGGCTGGCGGGCCGGGATCTGGAGGATCGCCGAGCCGACGTCGATGCGCTCGGTCTGGGCGGCGACCCAGGCGAGCACGGTCGGGGCGTCGGAGCCGTAGGCCTCCGCGGCCCAGCAGACGTCGTAGCCGAGGCGGTCGGCCTCCTGGGCGACGGCGAGGTTGTCGGCGTCCATGCCCGCACCCCAGTAGCCGAGATTGATGCCGAGCCGCATGTCGTCCCCTTACGGATTGCCGTTGTACCGATGAGTAACGTGGGTCTGCGGGGGACTCTAGCGCGCCAAGCCCGTCCGGGGCAGGGCCCCAGTAGTCTCAGCGCTCATGGAGCAGAGGCATCTCGGCCGCACCGGACTGCGCGTCTCCCGGATCGGCCTCGGCACCCTGACCTGGGGCCGGGACACCGGCGAGGAAGCGGCCGCCGCGCAGATGAAGACCTTCTGGGAAGCGGGCGGCACGCTCGTCGACACCGCCGACGTGTACGGCGGCGGGGAGGCGGAGTACCTGCTCGGGCAGCTGATCGGCGGGCTCGTCCCCCGCCGGGACCTGGTGATCGCCACCAAGGCCGGGAGCGTCCCCGATCCGGACCGGCGCTTCGACGGCTCGCGCGGCCACCTGCTCGCGGCGCTCGACGCCTCGTTGGACCGGCTGGGCACCGACTACGTGGACCTGTGGCAGCTGCACGCCTTCGACCCGGCGACGCCCCTGGAGGAGACGCTGCAGGCGCTGGACCTGGCCGTCAGCAGCGGCCGGGCCCGGTACGCGGGGGTGGCGGGCTTCTGCGGCTGGCAGCTCGCGAAGGCGGCGACCTGGCAGCTCGCGGCCCCCGGTGCGCGCACCAGGATCGCGTCGGCGCACATGGAGTACTCGCTGCTCCAGCGGGGCGTGGAGCGGGAGGTCCTGCCGGCCGCCCTGGACCTCGGGATCGGCCTGCTGCCGTCCTCACCGCTGGGCCGCGGGGTGCTGACGGGCAAGTACCGGGACGGCACCCCGGCCGATTCCCGGGCGGCGTCGGCGTCCCTGGCCGTGCTGGTGGAGCCGTACCTGGACGAGGCGTCCGGGCGGATCGTGGACGCGGTGGTGACCGCGGCCCAGGGGCTCGCGGTGACCCCGCTCCAGGTCGCGCTGGCCTGGCTGCGGGACCGGCCGGGGGTGGTCGCACCGGTGGTCGGCGCGCGCACGGCGGAGCAGCTCGCGGCGGCGCTGTCGGTGGAGGCCCTTAGTCTTCCCGAGGAGATCTGCCGGGCGTTGGACGATGTTTCGGCGCCCGTGCACCGCTATCCCGACCAGGACTGGAGCACGCTGTGAGCACGGACCCCGCCACGGACACCCCCGAGGAGCCCGCCGACGGCACCGTCGGCCCGGAGGGTCACACGGCAGCCGGGGCCCCCGCCGGGCAGGAATCGGCCACGGCCACCGCGCCGGACACCCCGCCCGCGACACCCCCGACGGAGACCGCCGAGGACGGCGAGAGCGGCGAGGACGCCTCGGGGACGGCCGTCACGGGCGCGGCACCCGCGGAGGCGGACGCCGCGGACGCGTCGGCGGACGCGGAGGCGGACGACGCGGGGGCGCAGGCTCCGGAGGCCGGGCCGGAGGCGGACGCGTCCGAGGACGCGGGCACCCCGGCGGCGACCGGTGACGCGGCGGCCGGCGGGGCCGCGCCGGGGTTGAGCGAGGCGCAGGCCGAGCTGGCCGCCCAGAAGATCGAGCGCGAGCGCATCGCGCGGCGCAAGGCCGAGCGGGCCGGGCCCGTCGAGGCGGGGGCGAAGCTCAGTGGGAAGGCCGCCGACCTGCTGGCCGCCGTACGGGCCGTGGAGGGCGGGGCCGAGGCGCCCTCGCCCTACTTCGACGAGGCGCCCGCCGAGCCCCGCCGGGCGGCCGCCGCTCCCCCGCAGCAGCGCACTCCGGCGCACGCGCCCCGGACGGACGTCCCCGCCCCCTCCGCCGACGCGGTGGACGGCGTACGGGCCGTGCTGGCCCGCGGCGGCGCCCCCGAGGCCCTCGCCGCGCCGGCCGCGGCCGCGCTCGGCGAGGCCGCCGCCGAGGAGCTCGCGGAGGACCCCTGGCGCCTCTTGGCGGTCCCCTCGGTCCGCCCCGCCCAGGCGGACGGCTTCGCGCGGGCCCTGCTGGACTCTGGCGCCGGCCCCGACGACGAGCGCCGCACCCACGCCCTGGTGGGGTGGCTGCTGGTGCAGGCGGGGCTGAAGGGGCACACCGCGCTGGAGGTCCCGGTCCTGGAGAAGGCGCTGGCGCAGTACGGCGTGACGGACGGCGCGGCCGCAGTGGAGCGGAGCGTCGCCGAGGGCTCGGTGTTGGTGTTCCACGAGCCGCTGGGCCCGCCTCCGGCCGAGGAGGACGCCGAGCAGCCGGTACGGGTGCTCGTGGGGCTGGAGGGGCCCGCGATGGCCGAGGAGAGCCTGGCCGACGGCCTGGCCCGCATCGCCAGCACCTTCGACGGCTCCGCCGGCGACCCGGCCGACTGGTCCGCGGCCGCGACGGGTCCGGGCGCCGACCTGATCCGGGCGGTCGCGGGCAACGGCCTGGTCGCCCACACCGGCGGCGAGGCGGCCCGCGCCGAACCGCTGGCCCTGCTGGCGGCCGCCCGGCGGCTGGGCCTGCGCGCCTGCCTGGCCGCGCACGCCCCGGCCGGACCCCCCTCCGTGACCGTGGCGGGGCTGCTGTCGGGGGCGGAGGGGCCGGGGCGGGACGCCGACGGGCAGTTCGCCCTGGACCTGCTCGTGGTGCTGGACGCGCCGCAGTTGGACGTGGAGACGGCGGCGGCACTGGTCGAGTCGGTCCCGGACGGGGCCCGGCTGGTCCTGTCCGGCGACCCGGGCGTGCTGGGGTCGGCCGGGGCGGGCCGGGTGTTCGGCGACGTGCTGGCGGCCGGCACCTGCCCGCGGCTGGCCTCCCGCGTGCCCGACCCGGGCCCCCTGGGCGAGCTGGTCTCGGGGGTGGGGATCGGGGAGCTGCTCCAGGTCGACGCCCCCGGCAAGGAAGTCGTGATCGTCCCCGTGCGCGACGCCGGCGAGGCCGTGCACCGCACGGTGCAGCTGGTCGCCGAGTCCGTGCCGCGGGCCTTCGGCGTACCGGCGGACGACGTGCAGGTGATCACCCCGGGCCACGGCGGCGCGGCCGGGACACGGGCGCTGAACAGCGCCCTGAAGGAGCGGCTGAACCCGGGCCCCGGCCGGTTCGGCGGCTTCGACCCCGGCGACCGGGTCGTCCACGTCCCCTCGCCCGGTCGCGCCCTGCCGGCCCGGGTGGTGTCGGCCGACGCGCAGGGACTGCACCTGGACCGCGCGGGTGCGCCGGTGGTCGTGCCGCAGGAGCTGGTGGAGGCACAGGTGCGGCACGGCTGGGCGGTGACCGCCCACCAGGCCGCGGGTGCCCGCTGGCCGGCGGTCGTGGTCGTGCTGCCCGGTGACGCGGCGCAGGCCCTGTCGCGGGACTGGGTGTACACGGCGTTCGGCCGCGCCGAACGGCACCTGTCCGTGGTGCACGGCGTGGACCAGGCCCTGCCGCGCGCGGTGGCGGAGGGGCTGCCGAAGCCCCGTACGACCCGGCTGACGGGCCTGCTGACGGCCCTGGCGGCGCAGGCCCGCCCCCGGCCCGAGTAGCGCGTCCGGGAGCACGGCGCGGCTCCCGCCCGTGACGGGCGGGAGCCGCGGTGTGCGGTGCGGGAGGAGACGGCCCGGACAACCTAGGCGGGGGTCAGGCCCGGACGGGCGCCCTCGACCTCGTCCTCGCCCTCTTCTCCGTCCTCGTCCTCGTCGAACCCGTCGGTCTCCTCGTCGAAGACGGCGCTGACGTCGAAGCGGTGCAGCACGTCCTCCGGGCCGGTGTGCCCGAACGGCGAATCGAGCCACTCCCCCGGCTCCGGAGCCTCCTCGGAGGCCGCGATCCAGAGGGTGGAGTCGCCCTCCTCCAAGCCGAACTCCTTGTAGCGGGAGGCGATCTCGTCGGGCTCGTACTCGCCGAAGAGCACCCCGAGCGCTCCGGCGGTCCCGCCGTCGTGGAGCAGGTCGGCGTCCCGGTCGTGGGCGGCGACACGCTCGGCCTGGGCGATCAGTCGCGGCGGCTCGACGACGGCGTAGTCCCGGCGGATGAGCACGCTGAAGGCGGCGGGCTCGGCGGGGCCGGTGTACGGCACGCCGTCGTCGGGCGTGGGGATCTCGAAGGGGGTGACCTCGTCGTACCGGTCGTAGAGGAGTTCGTCGTACTCCTCGGCGGCGGCGGCGAGTTCGTTGAACGCGGCGTAGACGTCGGGATCCTCGTCCCCGGTCCTGCGCTCGACCGCGGCGAGGTGGCGGTCGAGCGCGGCCTTGACCGCCTCGGCGGCGGCGCGTACCTCGGCAACAGTGGGCAGAGCGGCATCAGACATAGGGCAGACGCTATCCGTAGCGGGGCTCTGCCCGCACAATAGATGCGATGCCGGAATACGAATTCATCGACGTGTACGTGCCCCGCGGGGTTCCTCGGAAGGAAGCGACCCGCCTGCTGACCGATCATGCCGAGTACGGGAACTGGGAACTCGACCGCCTGACCCTGCACCGGGACGGCAGCCGCCGGGTGCGGTTGCGCCGGCGGATCATCCGCCAGGTACGCGCGACCTGGTGAGGTGGACGGCGCGGGCCCCGGGGGCGGGGCCCGCGCCGGACGCGGCCGTCAGGCGGCGCTGCGGGCCCGTCGGTAGAGCACGGTGCCGGCCAGCAGCAGGCCGCCGGCGAGCGGGAGGCCGGCGGTGAGGACGTCACCCGCACCGGTGGCGGCGAGCCCGGCGGTCCCGCCGGACGGCTTGCCGGCGCCCGTGCCGGGGTGCGTGACCGGGGTGACGGTGCCCGTACCGGGGGTGCCGGGGGTACCCGTACCGGGGATGCCGGGCGTCTGCCCCCCGGGGGTGCCGGTTCCGGGCGTACCGGGGTTGTGACCACCGGGCGTACCCGGGTTGTGACCCCCCGGGGTACCGGGGTTGCCCGGGTGTCCCGGGGTGCCGGGGTTGCCCGGGTGTCCCGGGGTACCGGGATGTCCCGGGGTACCGGGGTTGCCCGGGGTGCCGGGGTTGCCCGGGGTGCCGGGGTTGCCCGGGTGTCCCGGCTGGCCGGGGGTACCGGGGTGTCCCGGCTGGCCGGGGTGGTTCGGCTTGGCGGTCGAGGCGTTGGTGCAGCGGTTGCCGAAGGCCGGGTTCAGGAGCCCCACCACGTTCACGCTGTTGCCGCAGGCGTTCACCGGAACGTCCACGGGTGCCTGGAGCTGGTTCCCGGACAGCAGCCCGGGCGAGTTCGCGGCCTGTCCCGAGGCGCCGGCGTCCGCGTGCGCGTAGCCCCCGCCCAGGGCGAGGACACCTCCCGCGGCCGCCATGGTGATCAGGGTCTTCCTGGTGACCTGTGCCGGTCGTCGCATCGTTGATCGTCCCCTGCTGTGTACGTTTTCGGGTGAAAACGTCGGCGGCCGGGTCATTCAGGCTCCCCCGCCCGGCATGCCGAAGTTCGGTGGGCCGGGCCGGAAAGCCCGGCGGCCCCGGAGCGCAGGAACGCACTCCGGGGCCAAAGACTTCAGACGCGTCAGGCGTTGACGCAGGTGTTGCCGAAGGACGGGTTCAGCAGGCCGATCACGGAGATCGTGTTGCCGCACACGTTCACGGGAACGTGGACGGGGACCTGGATGACGTTGCCGGACAGGACACCGGGGGAGCCGATGGCCGCACCCTGTGCACCCGCGTCGGCGACGGCCAGACCCGCACCCGCGAGAACCAGGCCACCAGTGGCAGCCGCAGCGGCCACAACCTTCTTGATCATTGTTCCTCCTAGTAGGCAATGCGGTCCCAGCCGCGGACCGCACCACCTGTAACGAGGAGGGATCACCGGGGCTACGAGCGTATGAGCGCATTCACTCTTCTCAGTGGTATGCGCACACCTTCCCGATTTCCGGGCGTTAGGCCTGGTCGATGAAACGGTCCAGGACCCGCACGCCGAACTTGAGCCCCTCCACCGGCACCCGCTCGTCCACGCCGTGGAACATGCCGGCGAAGTCCAGCTCCGGCGGGAGCTGGAGCGGTGCGAAGCCGAAGCAGCGGATGCCGAGGTCGTCGAAGGACTTCGCGTCCGTGCCGCCCGAGAGCATGTACGGGACCGCCCGCGCGATGGGGTCCTCGGCCCGCAGCGCGCCCTGCATGGCGTCGACGAGCTTCCCGTCGAAGTCCGTCTCCAGCGCCTTGTCCGCGTGCACGTCCTCGCGCTTCACCCGCGGTCCGAGGATCCGGTCGAGGTCGGCGAAGAACTCGTCCTCGTAGCCGGGCAGGAAGCGCCCGTCCACGTGGGCCGTCGCCTGGCCGGGGATGACGTTGACCTTGTAGCCGGCGCCGAGCATCGTCGGGGCGGCGGAGTTGCGGAGCGTCGCGCCGACCATCTTGGCGATGCCGCCGAGCTTGGCGAGGGTGGCGTCCATGTTGTCCGGGTCCAGCGGGGTCCCGAGCGCGTCCGAGAGCTCGTCCAGGAACGACCGTACGGTCTTGGTCACCCGCACCGGCCACTGGTGGCGGCCGAGCCGGCCCACGGCCTCGCACAGCTCCGTGATGGCGTTGTCGTTGTTGGTCATGGAGCCGTGGCCCGCGGTGCCCTCCACCGTGAGCCGCATCCAGTGCATGCCCTTCTGCGCGGTCTCCACCAGGTAGAGGCGCAGGTTCTCGTTGACGGTGAAGGAGAAGCCGCCGACCTCGCCGATGGCCTCGGTGACGCCCTCGAAGAGCTCGGGGTGGTTGTCGACGAGGTGCCGGGCCCCGTAGATTCCGCCGGCCTCCTCGTCGGCGAGGAAGGCGAGCACGATGTCGCGCGGGGGCTTGCGGCCGCTGCGCATGCGGTCGCGGACGACGGCGAGCGTCATCGCGTCCATGTCCTTCATGTCGACGGCGCCGCGGCCCCAGAGGCAGCCGTCGGCGATCTCACCGGCGAAGGGGTCGTAGGTCCAGTCGGCGGCGTTGGCCGGGACCACGTCGGTGTGCCCGTGGATCAGCAGGGCGGGGCGGGACGGGTCCTCCCCCTCGATCCGCGCCACCGTGGAGGCGCGCCCCTTGTGCGATTCGAAGATCTGGGGCTCCAGCCCGACCTCCGCGAGCTTCTCGGCGACCCACTCGGCGGCCTTGCGTTCGCCGGGGCCCGAGTGGTCCCCGTAGTTGCTGGTGTCGATCCGGATGAGATCCCGGCAGAGGTCGACGACCTCGTCCTGGCCCGAGACGGTCCTGCCCGCGCTCGTTTCGCTCACGCTGTTCCTCCCACTGATCAGTACCGAACGCTTCCCATCCTCCCGCTCAAGGCCGCTTCGCCCAAGGGCGCTCCCCGGCCGCCGGGGGTGTGATCGAGGACCCCGGATTGTTTGGTAATGTTTTCCACGTCGGAACGGCCCGCGAGGGACGCGAGACAGACACCTTGTCCGGGTGGCGGAATGGCAGACGCGCTAGCTTGAGGTGCTAGTGCCCTTTATCGGGCGTGGGGGTTCAAGTCCCCCCTCGGACACCAGCTGAGACCCCACTTCACGTGGGGTTTTCTGCTTTTCCGGGCTGTGGCGGCCCGGCTCGCGCATGCGGCACTGCTCGAAGTCGGACCCGCGGCAGTGGTCGCACCGGATCGTTCGACCCCCTGGACACCGGGGCGGAACGAGGAGGACCCCGCTTCGGCGGGGTCCTCCTTTCGTCTCGTCGGCCCGGGTCGGTCAGGGGCGCGGGGCCGCAAGGGCGGCGACCCGGCGGCGGACCAGGAACCAGCCGCCGACCAGGGCCGCGGCGATGACCGGGACGAACATGACCGTGGTGCGGCCCACTCCGCCGTCGGACCACATGAGGACCAGGACCGTGACGAGGAAGGCGAGCGTCACGAGCTGGGTGTAGGGGGCCCAGGGCAGGCGGTAGGCGGGGCGCTCGACGCGGCCCTGCCGGGCGCGGCGCCAGAAGTGGAGGGAGCAGAGCATGACCATGGCCCAGGTGCCGAGGATGCCGAGCGAGGCGAAGTTCAGGACGATCTCGAAGGCCTCCTCCGCCATGAAGTAGTTGAGGCCGACGCCCGCGACGCCGAAGGCGGCGGTGAACAGGACGCCGCCGTAGGGGACCTTGCCCTTGTTCATGACGCCGGTGAACTTCGGGGCGGATCCGGCGAGGGACATCGAGCGCAGGATGCGGCCGGTGGAGTAGAGGCCGGAGTTCAGGCTGGAGAGGGCCGCCGTCAGGACGACGAGGTTCATGATGCCGGCGGCGCCGGGAACGCCGAGCTTGTCGAAGACGGTGACGAAGGGGCTCTGGTCGGCGGAGTACTCCGTGTACGGGAGCAGCAGGGCCAGCATGACGACGGAGCCGACGTAGAAGACGCCCACGCGCCACATGATCGAGTTGATGGCCTTGGGCATGATCTTCTCGGGGTTCTCGGTCTCGCCCGCGGCGACGCCGCAGAGCTCGACGGAGGCGTACGCGAAGACCACGCCCTGGATCACCAGGAGCATCGGCAGGACGCCGACGGGGAAGAGGCCGCCGCTGTCCGTGACGGAGGACAGGCCCGGGGTGTGGCCGTCGATCGGGTGGCCGGTGGCCACGAGCCAGATGCCGACGGCCAGGAAGACGACCAGGGCGGTGACCTTGACCAGGGAGAACCAGAACTCCATCTCGCCGAAGTACTTCACGGAGATCAGGTTCGCGGTGAGGACGACGGCCAGGGCGATGAAGGCGAGGACCCACTGGGGGACGTCGGTGAACAGCGACCAGAAGTGGGCGTAGGTCGCGGCGGCGGTGATGTCGGCGACGGTGGTGGTGGACCAGTTCAGGAAGTAGAGCCAGCCGGCCGTGTAGGCGCCCTTCTCCCCCATGAACTCGCGGGCGTAGGAGACGAAGGCGCCGGAGGAGGGCCGGTAGAGGACGAGCTCGCCGAGGGCCCGGACGACGAAGAAGGCGAAGACACCGCACACCGCGTAGGCGATCGCGAGGGAGGGGCCGGCTCCGGCGAGGCGGCCGCCGGCTCCGAGGAAGAGGCCCGTGCCGATCGCCCCGCCGATCGCGATCATGTTGATGTGGCGGGGCTTGAGGTCCTTGCTGTACCCCGCGTCGCCGGCGTCGACATGCGGGGTGGACACCGGGGCGGGGGCCCCGGCCAAGGTGCGGTCACTCATCTATGACTTCGCCTTCGTGGATCGGGCAGGCAGGTCCGGACCGGGCGCGGGGAGGTCGGTGGTGTCCCCTGTGCGGCGGTCCGGGCGTTTTGGTCGCACCAGGAGACCATGGGCCCCCGTTACCCGCCAAAATCGCCTCCATGCGCAGCGAAGCCCCCGACGACCTTGGAAAGAGGCGTCGGGGGCTTAGCTGAGGCTGGAAAGAGAGGTCAGTCGTCGGGGTTGGCGCCGGCGGCCTGGTCGAGGCGGAAGGCCTCGTTCCCCAGGCCGATGCGGGCGTGCACCTCGGGGCGGCGGCGGCGCAGCACCTCTCCGTACGCCAGGCCGGTCAGGGCGGCGGCGGCGATGATGCCGGGAAGGACCCAGCTGAGGGCGGAGCCCTCGGCGGCGCCGACCAGGACGCCGAAGTCCTTGACGGTGTAGCCGGCGATGCCGAGCAGGGCCAGGCCGGCGGCGCCGGCCGCGACGAGCCGCCAGACCTGGGCGCCGGCGGTGCCGCGGCGGACGAAGAAGGCGATGACGGCGAAGGAGGCGGCGGCCATGAGGAGGGTCACGCCGAGGGCGCCGACGCTGCCCATCCAGGTGAACAGGTGGAGCACGGGGGTGGTGGGGTCGCCGGCGGGCTCGTCGTCGGTGACGGCGAAGGCGATCACGACGAGGGCGGCGACGCCGGTCTGCAGCAGGGAGCCGGTGCCGGGGGCGCCGGTGCCGGGGTTGGTCCGGCCGAGGGAGGCCGGGAGCAGGCCCTCGCGGCCCATGGCGAAGGCGTAGCGGGCGACGACGTTGTGGAAGCTGAGCATGGCCGCGAACATGCCGGTCACGAACAGGACGTGCAGGACGTCGGTGAAGGTGGCGCCGAGGCGGTCCTGGGTGAGCTGGAAGAGCAGGCCGGGCCCGGCTTCGGCGGAGGTCGCGACCACCGCGGACGGGCCGGTGGCGACGGTGAGGGCCCAGGAGCTGAAGGCGAAGAAGAGGGCGACGAAGCCGACGGCGAGGAACATCACGCGCGACACGACGATGTGCGGCCTGCTGGTCTCCTCGGCGTAGACCGGGGACTGCTCGAAGCCGACGAAGGCGGCGATGCAGAAGCACAGGGCGGTGCCGAGGCCGGCGCCGCCGAGGGCCTCGGGGTTGAACGCCTGGAGCGAGAGGCCCTCGGGGCCGGGCTTGCCGAGGGCGGCGACGTCGAAGACGACGACGAGGGCGCATTCGATCAGGAGGAGGACGCCGAGCACCTTCGCGTTGAGGTCGATCTTGAGCCAGCCGAGGGCGCCGGTGGCGGCGACGGCGAGCAGGGCCGGTATCCACCAGGCCAGTTCGATGTCCAGGTAGGTGGCGAACAGTCCGGAGATCTCGAAGCCGAGGATGCCGAAGACGCCGACCTGCATGGCGCTGTACGCGACGAGGGCGACGAGCGCGGCACCGGCGCCGGCGGTGGGGCCGAGGCCTCGGGCGATGTACGCGTAGAAGGCGCCGGCGTTGTGGACGTGCCGGCTCATCTCGGCGTAGCCGATGCTGAAGAGGGCGAGGACGATGCCGAGGATCACGAAGAGCAGCGGCTGACCCACGATGCCCATGACGCCGAAGGTGGTGGGCATGACTCCGGCGACGACCATCAGGGGCGCGCTGGCGGCGAGTACGGAGAGCAGCAGGCCGGCGGTGCCGAGGCGGTCGGCGCGCAGGGCGCGGTCCTGTCCCTTGTACGTGCGGATCTCGGCCGGTTGCTGGAGCGTGGTGGATCTGCCCGTGGGCATGGCGGGTCCTTTCGGGTCGGGGGTGTCTGCGGCTTCGGGAGCGGGGCGGGGCCGTGCGGGCCGGAGCGGGGCCGGCGCGCGGCCGCGGCTCAGGCGGTGCCGAGCGCGGCGCTGCGGGCGGCGAGGAAGGCCTTGTGCGGGTCGACGTCGGGGTAGGACCACGGGGCGGGGGTGGCGTGGCTGCCGATCCGGTGGAAGAGGGCGGCGGCCTCGGCGGGGCGGCCCTCGCAGAGTTTGGCGTGGGCGAGGAAGTTGAGGTCGACCCGGTTGCGGGGGTGGTCCTCGCGTTCCCACTCCAGCCACCAGTCGAAGGCGGAGCGCAGGACCTGCCGGGCCCGGCGGCCGGACCAGTGGTCGGCGGCGCGGCCGGGGCCGTGTCCGTGGACGGCGGCGAGCACGCGGTAGCGCTCGGCGTGCGCGATGACGGGGAGGACGGCGAGCGGGGAGTCGGCCGGGGACTCCTCGGCGGCCCAGGCGGCGAAGTCGTAGACCTCGTGCAGCGGGTCCTGGCCGGAGGCGGGGGTGCGCTCGGCCAGCCGGGCCACCATCAGGTGGTGGGCGTGGTGGTGTTCGCGGTGGCGGGCCCGGACCTGGTCGAAGTGGCGGCTGAACTCCTCTTCGGTGCCGAAGGCGCGCGAGAGCATGAGCAGCCCGAGCCAGGGGGTGGGGTCGGCGGGCAGCAGGGCGGCGGCCCGGCGACAGGCCTCCTCGGCGGCGGCGGGCGCGGCCTTGCGGCGCAGCGCGGCGAAGACGGTGGCGCAGGCGAGGAGGGTGGCGGCGTCGGGGCTCTCCGGTTCGGCGAGCAGCCATTCGCGCGACCAGGCGGTGGCGGCCGGGGTCTCGGCGAGGACGACGACGCGGTGGCCGCGGCGGTCCCAGTCGTCGCCGGTGCCGACGAGGAGGGAGCGGGCCTTGGACCAGCGGCCCTGACTGAACCGGGCCCGGACGTCGACGAGTTCGGCGTCGCACAGTGCCGGGTCGAAGAGCTGGGCGTCCCGCTTGCGGGCGCGGCCGAGGGGCGGCGGAGGCGGGGACATCCGCGGGGTTCCCTCCAGGACAGGACGCGGGCGGTCGGAGCGGGTGGGCCGGGGGTGGCCCCGGGCTGGTCGGACGGGGGTCGGGCAAGGGTCGGACGGGGTGGTGCGGGCGGAGCGGGGCCGGGCGGGTCGGTGGCCGGAAAACGTGCACGGTGCACGTGCCCGGTACGGTCCGCGGACCGGAAGATCGTGCCGGTGAGCGAACCTTTGATCACCGACAGCAAAGCGGTATGCACAGCTCCGAGTCAAGGTCCAGTCCACTGCGTGGCGCATTCCAACTGGTTTGAGCGCGGTGTGAGTTGGGAGGGTTGTGACGGTTCGGGGAGGTCGGCGTTCCGGTCCGCCGGGGGCGCGCCACGACGGCCCGCGACGCACTCCCCCGCCCCGCCGGGACCGCTGCGCACCGGTGTGCGCCCTGGTGTCCGGGGCCGCGCTGAGCGGCGCGAAGGCCTCGCCGGAAGGTCTGCCCGCCGCGTGCGGGGGCCGGGGGCGGCCGGGTGTCCGGGGCGGTGCGGCGCTCCGCCCCGCAGGGCCGGGCAGGGGGTCCGGCGGTGGCTCGGGAGGTGGCCGGCGTACGGGTCCGCGGCCGGCCGGGGCGGACCCGGAGCGGGCGTCCGCCGGGGACGGGCGGTGGGCGTCGGTGGCCGAATGACGCTCCTCGCACGAGGACCTCCGGCCGGGGCCGGGGCCGGGTGGGCCTGGCCTCGGGGCGACCGCCCCCGGGCGACCGGCGTCAGGCGACCGCCGTCGCGGCGGCGCGGCCCGCCGCCCGGCCCGAGAAGAGGCAGCCGCCGAGGAAGGTGCCCTCCAGGGCGCGGTAGCCGTGGACCCCGCCGCCGCCGAAGCCGGCCGCCTCGCCCGCCGCGTACAGGCCGGGCAGCGGTTCGCCGTCGGCCGCGAGGACCCGCGAGGAGAGGTCGGTCTCCAGGCCGCCGAGCGACTTGCGGGTCAGGATCGACAGCCGGACGGCGATCAGCGGGCCGGCCGCCGGGTCCAGGATGCGGTGCGGGGCGGCCGTGCGGATCAGCCGGTCGCCGAGGTACCTGCGGGCGCCGTGGATCGCCATCACCTGGAGGTCCTTGCCGAACGGGTTGGCGATCTCCCGGTCCCGGGCCACGACCTGCTCGCGCACGACGGCCTCGTCGAGCAGGTCCTCCTCGGTCACCGCGTTCATCCCGCGCACCAGGGCGGACAGGTCGCGCTCGACGACGAAGTCCGCGCCGCGGTCCATGAAGGCCTTGACCGGGCCGGGCACGGCCTGGCGCGCCCGGTCGACGACCTGCCGGACCGACTTGCCGGTGAGGTCCGGGTTCTGCTCGGAGCCGGAGAGCCCGAACTCCTTGCCGATGATGCGCTGGTTGAGCACGAACCAGGTGTGGTCGTGGCCGGTCCGCATGATGTGGTCGAGGGTGCCGAGGGTGTCGAACCCGGGGAAGAGCGGTACGGGCAGCCGGCGGCCCGTCGCGTCCAGCCAGAGCGAGGACGGTCCGGGCAGGATGCGGATGCCGTGCCGGGACCAGATCGGGTTCCAGTTCTCGATGCCCTCGGTGTAGTGCCACATCCGGTCCTTGTTGATGTGGCTGGCGCCGGCGGCCTCGGCGATGCCGAGCATCAGGCCGTCCACGTGCGCCGGGACCCCGGACAGCAGCCGCTGCGGCGGGGTGCCGAGGCGCTGCGGCCACTGGGCGCGCACGAGGTCGTGGTTGCCGCCGATGCCGCCGCTGGTCACGATCACCGCCTGGGCCCGCAGGGAGAAGGAGCCGGTGGCCGTACGGCTGCTCGCGGAGCCCCGTACGGCGCCGGAGGGTTCCAGGACCTCGCCCGTGACGGTGTCCAGGGCGCCAGCCGTACGGGAGAGGCCGGTGACCCGGTGGCGGAAGGCGAACCGGACGAGGCCGCGGGCGGCCCCGGCGCGCACGCGCCGCTCGAAGGGCTCGACGAGCCCGGGCCCGGTGCCCCAGGTGATGTGGAAGCGGGGGACGGAGTTGCCGTGGCCGCCGGCGTCGTAGCCGCCGCGTTCCGCCCAGCCGACGACGGGGAAGAAGCGGACGCCCTGCGCGTGCAGCCAGGACCGCTTCTCGCCGGCCGCGAAGTCGACGTACGCCTCGGCCCAGCGGCGCGGCCAGGCGTCCTCGGTGCGGTCGAACCCGGCGGTGCCGAGCCAGTCCTGGAGGGCGAGGTCGTGGCTGTCCTTGATCCGCATGCGGCGCTGCTCGGGCGAGTCCGCGAAGAACAGGCCGCCGAACGACCAGTGCGCCTGGCCGCCGATGGACTGTTCGGGCTCCTGGTCGAGCAGGATGACCTTGCGGCCGGCGTCGACGAGCTCGGCGGTGGCCGCCAGGCCCGCGAGCCCGGCCCCGATCACGATCACGTCTGCGTCGTACGTCATGGGAAACCCGTCCTCCGTCGGTGGTGGGGCGATCCTTGGCTACGGACCGGTAACCCGTCAACAGGGGTGGTTGGATGAACCGTGTGAGTGCCGCTGATGAAGTGCTGGACGTGGTGGACCGGGACGACCGGGTGACGGGACGCGCCCCGCGCGGCGAGGTGTACGCGCGGGGGCTGATCCACCGCTGCGTGTTCGTGCGGGCCCGGGACGCGGCCGGGCGGATCTTCGTGCACCGGCGGACCGCGACGAAGCTGGTCTTCCCCGCGCACTACGACATGTTCGTGGGCGGGGTGCTCGGTGCGGGCGAGGACTACGCGGGCGCGGCGCTGCGGGAGGCCGAGGAGGAGCTGGGGGTGCGGGGGCTGCCGCAGCCGGAGCCGCTCTTCAAGTTCCTCTACGAGGGGCCGGGCGGGGCCTGGTGGTCGTACGTGCACGAGGTGCGGTGCGAGCTGCCGGTCGACCCGCAGCCCTCGGAGGTGGCCTGGCACGCCTGGCTCCCCCGGGAGGAGCTGGCGCGGCGGGTGGCGGAGGGCGCCTGGCCGTGGGTGCCGGACGGGCTGGAGGCGTACCGGCGGCTGGAGGCGTACCGGGCGCGGCGGCCGTCGGGGGCGTAGCGGCTGTAGGAGGCGCGGCGGTCGTCGGAGCACGGGTGGAGGCAGGGCTTCCGGGGGGTGCGGGGTGCGGGCCGGTAGATTGGGCACGTGATCGACTTCGTCAAGGACGTGCGCCTCTGGTTCGCGCCCTCGCGGCTGAGGGACGAGGGCGAGACCCCCGACTACCGCTTCTCGCTGGCCAACGAGCGCACCTTCCTGGCCTGGATCAGGACCGCGCTGGCCCTGGTGGGCGGCGGTTTCGCGGTGGACCAGTTCCTGCCGGACCTGCGGTGGGCGGTGCGGGTCGGGATGGCCGTGGCGCTCCTCGCGGTGGGGGCGGCCTGCGCGGTGCGGGCGGTCAACCACTGGGTGCGGTGCGAGCGGGCGATGCGGCGGGGCGAGGACCTGCCGCTGTCGCGGTTCCCGGTGGTGCTGACGGCGGGGGTGGGGCTGGTCGCGGTGACGATGACGGCGGTCGTCCTGCTGGGCTGGACGCGGGGGCGGTGAGCGCTCACCGGGCGGCCCGCGACGCCGGGCTCCAGCCCGAGCGCACCCGGCTGGCCTGGCGGCGCACGACACTGGCCTGTTCGGTGGCGTCGGTGCTGGGACTGCGCCAGGCGTGGCGCGGCTCCGGCACGGCGGCGGACCCGTCCGGGGTGGGCGGGGCGGTCTGGGCGGCGGCGATCGTGCTGGTCTGGGTGGCGTTCCTGTGGGTGGCGCACCGGCGGATGCGCTCGCTGGCGACGGCCCGTCCGCCCGGTCTCGCGCCGCGGGCGGCGGTGGCGGTGGTGGCCTGCACGGTGGCCTTGGCGGTCTTCGCGATGGCCGCGCTCACGCTGCCGTCGGTGCTCTGAGCGGGAGCCGGCGGACCGTGGCGGGGCGGGCTTCGGCTTCGGCTTCGGCTTCGGCTTCGGCTTCGGCTTCGGCTTCGGCTTCGGCTTCGGCTTCGGTGTGATCATCGGGCTTTCGTTCGCTCTCGGGACACTGCGGACGATGACGGTTGATTCCGGGGCATCCGGTCTAGCCTCGGCGCCATGACGACCCTGCACCACGAACACGCGACGCACACCCACGCGCACGGCGCCGACTGCGGCCACCGGGCGGTGCCGCACGGCGACCACGTCGACTACGCGCACGACGGCCACCTGCACCGGGAGCACGCCGGGCACTGGGACGAGTGCGAGCCCGCGGGCCACGCCGCCCACGAGGGCCACGCGCACGAGCACGGCGCGGACTGCGGGCACGAAGCGGTACCGCACGGCGACCACGTGGACTACGTGCACGACGGCCACCGCCACGCGGCGCACGACGGCCACTACGACGACCACTGACGGCGCGCCGGCCGGACGGCCCCGCCCGACCCCGGACGGCGGCACCCCGCCCTCCCCCGGCGTGGCGGCGCCTGGCAGGATGCTGACCGCCTGTCAGAGCCTCCCGGGGAGCACGCACATGACCATCACCGAGCCGTACCTCGTCCAGCCCGCGCCCGGGGTGTACGCGTACATACAGCCGGACGGCGGCTGGTGCCTGAACAACGCCGGCTTCGTGACCGACGGCGGCCGGACCCTCCTGGTGGACACCGCCGCCACCGAACGGCGGGCGCTCGCCCTGCGCGACGCGGTCGTGGCTGCGGGGGCGCCGCTCCCGCGCACCGTGGTCAACACCCACCACCACGGCGACCACACCTACGGCAACGCGGTCTTCGCGCCGGGGGCGCTGATCCTGGCGCACGAGAACGCGCGGGTCGAGCAGCTCGCCGCCGGGCACCAGTTGGAGGCGATCTGGCCCGAGACGGACTTCGGCGCGGTGGAGATCACCGCTCCCGACCTCACCTACGGCGACCGCGTCACGGTGCACGTCGGCGGGACGGAGGTGCGGGTCCTGCATCCGGGCGCGGCCCACACCATCGGGGACTCGATCGTGTGGCTGCCGCGGCAGCGGGTGGTGTTCACCGGCGACCTGGTCTTCGCCGGGGGGACCCCGTTCCTGGCGATGGGCTCGCTGGCCGGCTCGCTGCGGGCGCTGGAGGTGCTGCGCGCGCTGGACGCGGAGACCGTCGTACCGGGCCACGGGCCGCTGACCGACCCCTCGGCCTACGAGGACACCGAGCGGTACCTGCGGTACGTCGCCGAGCTGGCGCGCGAGGGACGGGAGCAGGGGCTGACCCCGCTGGAGACGGCGCGCCGGGCCGACCTGGGCGAGTTCGCGGCCTGGCGGGAGAGCGAGCGGCTGGTGGCCAACGTGCACCGGGCGTACGCGGAACTGGCCGGCGAGCCCGAGGGCGGTCCGCTGGACATCCTCGGCGTGCTGCGGGACATGACGGTGATGAACGGCGGGACCCCGATCCTCTGTCACGCCTGACCGGCCGCCCGCAGGCCCGGCCGGGGAGCCAGGTGACATCGCGGGGCGGAAGGGGTTCATTCGGCTCGCGCTCTGGACGGCATACCGACTGGTCGGCATGATGGCATCGTTCCGTCCGACACCGTCAACTCCGTACGGAGGTGCGCACCATGTCCCACGCTTCGGCCGCTCCCTCGGCCGGCCCCCGGGGCCTCGATCTGGAGCGGCTGCGCGGCCATCTCGACGCCGCGCGGCCGGGACTCGTCGCCGGGGCGCTGCGCGGCCGCCTGATCGAGGGGGGCCGCTCGAACCTCACGTACGAGGTCACCGACGGCGTCTCGCGCTGGGTGGTGCGGCGGCCGCCGCTCGGCCACGTCCTGGCGACCGCGCACGACATGCGGCGCGAGCACCGCGTCATCGCGGCGCTGCACGGCACGGCCGTGCCGGTGCCCGGGACGGTGCTGCTGTGCGAGGACGACTCCGTGCTCGGGGCGCCGTTCTACGTCATGGACCACGTGGACGGCGTGCCGTACCGGACGGCCGGCGAGCTGGCGGCGCTCGGGCCGGAGCGGACCCGGCGGGCGGTGCTGGGGCTGGTCGACACCCTGGTCGAGCTGCACGCGGTGGACCCGCAGGCGGTGGGCCTGGGCGACTTCGGCCGGCCGGAGGGGTTCCTCGACCGGCAGGTGCGGCGCTGGGGCAAGCAGCTGGCCGCCTCGCGCGGCCGGGAGCTGGCCGGGATCGACGAGTTGCACGGCGCGCTGGGCCGGGCGCTGCCCGCGTCGCCCGCACCGACCGTGGTGCACGGCGACTTCCGGCTGGACAACGTGCTGATCGGCGGGCCGGACGACACGATCCGGGCGGTGCTGGACTGGGAGATGTCCACGCTCGGCGATCCGCTGACCGACCTCGGGCTGCTGGTGATGTACAGCTCGGACCTGGGGCTGGCCGAGTCCGCGGTCAGCACGACGAGCGGGGCGCCCGGGCATCCGACGCCCGCGGAGCTGATCGAGCGGTACGCCGCCCGGTCCGGGCGGGACACCGGGGCCATCGCCTGGTACACGGCCTTCGCCTGGTTCAAGCTCGCGGTGATCCTCGAAGGCATCCACTACCGCTACACGCTCGGGCAGACCGTCGGCGCGGGCTTCGACCGGATCGGCGAGCTGGTCCCGGTCTTCATCGAGCACGGACTGACCACCCTTCAGGACCTCCGGAAAGGCTGAGGCACTCACCCCATGGACTTCGCATTCGACGCCCGGACCGAGGAACTCCGCGAGCGGCTGCTCGCGTTCATGGAGCAGTACGTGTACCCGGCGGAGCCCGTCGCCGCCGAGCAGCGCGCGCGGCTGGCCTCGCCCTGGGACACCCCGGCCGTCTTCGGTGAACTGAAGGCCGAGGCGCGCCGTCAGGGCCTGTGGAACCTCTTCCTGCCCGACGCCGCGTACGGCGCCGGGCTGACCAACCTCCAGTACGCGCCGCTCGCCGAGATCACCGGCCGCAGTCCGCACCTGGCTCCGATGGCGACGAACTGCGCGGCGCCGGACACCGGGAACATGGAGCTGCTCGCCCAGTTCGGCGACGAGGAGCAGAAGAAGCGCTGGCTGGAGCCGCTGCTGTCCGGGGAGATCCGCTCCGCGTTCGCGATGACCGAGCCCGAGGTGGCCTCCTCGGACGCGACCAACGTGGAGACGCGGATCGAGCGTGCGGGCGACGCGTACGTGGTCACCGGGCGCAAGTGGTTCATCTCGGGCGCGATGAACCCGGACTGCGCGGTCTTCATCGTGATGGGCAAGACCGACCCGCAGGGCGCCGATCCGCGCCGCCAGCAGTCGATGATCCTGGTCCCGCGCGACACCCCGGGGGTCGAGGTGCGCCGGGCCATGACCGTGTACGGGTACGAGGACCACGACCACGGCGGCCATGCCGAGGTGGTGTTCGACGGGGCCCGGGTCCCGGCCTCGTACCTGATCGGCGAGGAGGGCACCGGCTTCGCCATCGCCCAGGCACGCCTCGGGCCGGGCCGGATCCACCACTGCATGCGGCTGATCGGCATGGCGGAGCGGGCCATCGAGCTGATGTGCCGCCGGGCGGTGGAGCGGACGGCCTTCGGCAAGCCGCTGGCCGCCCAGGGAGTGGTGCAGAACTGGATCGCGGACGCCCGGGTCACGGTGGAGCAGCTGCGGCTGCTGGTGCTGAAGACGGCCTGGCTGATGGACACGGCGGGCAACCGGGGCGCGCACACGGAGATCCAGGCCATCAAGATCGCGACCCCGCGCGCGGTGGTGTCGATCCTGGACCAGGCCGTCCAGTTGCACGGTGCGGGCGGGGTGAGCCAGGACTTCCCGCTGGCCGAGCTGTGGGCGGCGGCGCGGACGCTGCGGCTGGCGGACGGTCCGGACGAGGTGCACCAGCGCTCGCTGGCGCGGCGGGAGCTGAAGCGGTACGTGTGAGGCGCGGGCGGGGGGCTTCGGGGTGGTCTAAACCACCCCGAAGGTCCGATATATTCGGTATACCCCCCACCGAAAGTGCACACAGCCATGCCTAGCTCCACCCTGGCCGCCCCCGCCGCGCCGCCGGTGACCGTCCCCGACGTCCCCGACGCCGCGGCCGCCCCCGCCGCGGCCGCGCCGCGGCTCGCGAACCCGGGCCCCCTCGGGCTGGCCGCGTTCGCTCTCACCACCTTCGTGCTCAGCCTCTTCAACTCGGGACTGGTCGCGAACGCGGCCCTGTCCGCCGTCGTCCTGCCGCTCGCCCTGTTCTACGGCGGGCTCGCGCAGTTCGTCGCCGGCGTGCTGGAGTTCCGGCGCGGCAACACCTTCGGGACCACGGCGTTCGTCTCGTACGGCGCCTTCTGGATGTCCTTCGCGGGCTACGTGAAGTTCGTCGTCCCCACCCTGCCGGCCGACCAGGCGCACGTGGCCACCGGGTGGTTCCTCCTGGCCTGGTTCGTGTTCACCGCGTACATGGCGGTCGCGGCGCTGCGGCTGGACCTCGCGCACCGTGCGCTGTTCACGGTACTGGCCCTGACCTTCCTCTTCCTGGCGCTGGGCGATCTGGCCCAGGTCACCGCCCTCGGCCGGGCCGGCGGCTTCCTGGGCCTGCTGTGCGCGGGCATCGCCTGGTACGTCTCCTTCGCCGTGGTGGCCGAGGAGACGTGGGGCCGCCGGGTCCTGCCGCTGGGCTGATCCCCGTGCCGGCCCCCGTGCCGGCGGGCGGTCCCGCGAGAGGTCCTGCGGGCCGTCCTACGGGCGCAGCGCGCGCAGCAGCAGGTCGGCGAGGTGGTCCGCGACCTGCTGCGGCGTGAGCGGGCCGTCGGCGCGGTACCAGGTGGACAGGTGGTGGACGGACCCGAAGTGGTAGTCCACGACCAGGTCGGCCGGCGTGGCCGTGGAGAACACCCCGCTGCGCTGGCCCTCCTCGACGAGGGCCCGGAACCGCTCGTGGTAGCGGCGGCGCTCCGCGCGCACCTGCTTGAACTTCTCCGGGCCGAGCTGGTGCATCGACCGGAAGAAGATCATCGCGTCGTCGAGGTTCTCGATGGTGGTGACGACGACGTCGGCGGCGGCCGCGCGCAGCCGCTCCTCGACGGGGGCGTCGGATCCGGCCACCACGTCGAGCCGCTGCTGCTGGAGCCGCAGCATCCGTGCGTACACCTCGTGCAGCAGGTCGTCCTTGGACCCGAAGTAGTGGTAGAGCGCGCCCTTGGTGACGCCGGCCGCCTCGACGATCTCCTGGACCGAGGTGCGGTCGTAGCCTCGCTCGGCGAACAGCCGGGTGGCGACCGCGAGGAGCCGCTGCGGTACCGGGGCTTCGTGCGCGCCCTGAGGGGCCTGCGCACCCCGGGTGCCCTGCGTGCCCTGCGTGCCCTGCGTGCCCTCGGGCTCCGTGGTCCTGGCCGCCATGGCGCTGACCTTCCCTTCCGTTCGTGTCCCTCGTCGTCCCCGCGGGTCCCACGACCGTCCGGCCGTACGACCGTCCGACCGTTTTCAGCCGCGGTCGCGCAGTTCCCGTCGCAGGATCTTGCCACTGGTCGTCTTCGGAAGGACAGGCAGGATCTCCACCTGACGCGGGTACTTGTACGCGGCGATGCGCGCGGCGCAGTAGGCGGACAGCTCGGCCGGTTCGACCGAGGTGCCGGGCAGCAGGCTGACGTACGCCTTCACGGTCTCCCCGCGGTACGGGTCCGGGACGCCGACCACGGCCGCCTCGCGGACGGCGGGGTGGGTGTGGAGCACGTCCTCGACCTCGCGCGGCCATACCTTGAAGCCGGAGGCGCTGATCATGTCCTTCGTGCGGTCGACGACGTAGAGCCAGCCGTCCGCGTCCATGAACCCGACGTCGCCGGTGCGCAGTTCACCGTCCGGGAAGGCGGCGGCGCTCTCGTCGGGCAGGCCCCAGTACCCCGGTACGACCTGCGGGCCGCGGACCGCGATCTCGGCCGGGTCCGGGGTGGCGGGGGTGGCGGGAGTGGCCGGGGCGGCGTCGGTCGGGGCGGGGGCCGGGTCCGGATCCGGGGGGAGGACCCGGGGGTCGTCGCGCGTCTGGAAGTCCCGGTCGCGGGCGGTCGGCACGGCCCGTACGGCGCTGCCGGCGGCGGCCTCGCGGACGTACGCGCTCCAGGCCCGGCCGTCGCAGACGAGCGCGGTGGCGCCGGAGTCGCGCAGGACGTGGCCGATCTCCCCCGCCTTGTACGTCGGGTTGAGCGGGACGACCACCGCCCCCGCCTTCCACGCGGCGAGGACGGCGAGCACGAAGTGCGGGGTGTTCTGGAGCATGACGGCGACCCGGTCCCCCGCCGGACGCCGTGCGCCGCGAGGTGGCCGGCCACGGAATCGGAGAGCGCGTCGGCCTCGGCGTAGGTGACGCGGCGTCGAAGTAGGCCGGGGCCGTGCGTCCGGGGGCCCGGTGCGCGGCGGCCCGGAAGGCGTGCAGCACCGTGGGCCGGGGCTCACGGGCGCCCGCTGGGCCGGTGCGAGGAGCCGGAGCCAGGGCTTGGCGGCGTAGGGCGAAGGCGACGGCGGCCGCGAACCGGCGGCCGCCGGGGCGACGGGCCCGCGGGTCACCTGGCCTCCCACTTCCGCTGGAGGTGGTTCATGGCGGCCAGCCAGTGGTCCGGGTCGGTGGCGCGCGCCGTGGCGAACTCCGCGACCTCGGGGTGCGGGAGTATCAGGAAGCGGTCCTTCTCCATGCCGTCGAACAGGGCGTCCGCGACGGACTCCGGCTCGATCGCGGTCGGTGCGAGGACCAGCTCGCCCGCCGAGCCCGCGGCCGTCAGCATGTCGGTGCGCACTCCCTGCGGACAGACGGCGTGGACGTGGAGGCCGCGGTGGCGGTAGGTCAGCGAGAGCCATTCGGCGAAGGCCAGCGCACCGTGCTTGGTGACACTGTACGGGGCCGCTCCGATCATGGTCAGCAGCCCGGCGGCGGAGACGGTGGACACGAAGCGGCCGCTTCCGCGCTCCAGCCACGCGGGCAGCAGCAGCCGGGCGGCGCGCACGTGGGCCATCACGTTGGTGTCCCAGGCCGCCTCCCACACGGCCTCGTCGGCGAAGGCGTCGCCGCCCGAGGCGAGTCCGGCGTTGGCGCAGTAGACGTCCACCGTCCCGCCGAGCGCCTCGCGGGCCCGCTCCACGATCTGCGAGGCGTCGCCCGGCACCGGGAGCGCCCGCGGTCCGATGGCCGCGGCGACGGCGGCGGCCTTGGCGGGGTCGAGGTCGTTGACCACCACGGTCGCGCCCTCGTCGGCGAAGCGCTGTGCGAGGGCGGCTCCGATGCCGCCGCCCGCACCGGTGACGACGACTCGCTGGTCCTGGTACGCGCTCACGGGGTCACCTTTCGTGGCCGACGGCCGGGCGCCGGGGCGGGGCCGCCGGAAATCTGCGGGAGGGTCGCGGGCAGACTAACCAGTCGGTATGTCGGAGCGGAAGGGGTGGGCTGCCTAGCGTGGCCGGGTGGACCGCACGCACCGGACGGGTCGGGCGCACCGGGCGGGCCGGTTGGACCATGCGCATCGGATGAGTCGGGTGAGGTCGGATGAGTCGGACGGGTCGGACGGGGCTGTCGCGACGCGGTGTGCTGGGGCTGGCCGGGGCCGTGGGCGCGGGCGGCGCGGTCGGCGCGGTCGGCGCGGGCGGAGGCACCGCGGCCGGGGCCGGGAGCGCGGCCGCCGCGGCGGCGCCGGCCGGCCCGCGGCCCGGGCGGGCTCCGGCCGGGCGGGTGCGGACCGGGTTCGAGCGGCTCGCGCAGGACGGGTACGCCGTGCTGGCCGGGCAGCGGGTCGGGGTCGTCACCAACCCCACCGGGATCACGCCGGACGCCCGCCACCTGGTCGACGTGCTGCACGCGGACGACCGGGTGGACCTGGTCGCGGTGTTCGGGCCCGAACACGGCTTCCGCGGGACCGCGCAGGCGGGCGGCTCCGAGGGGGCCTCGCGCGATCCGGCGACCGGCCTTCCGGTGTACGACACGTACGACAGGAGCGGCCGGCGGCTGGCGGAGGTGTTCACGGCGGCCGGGGTGGACACGGTCGTCTTCGACGTCCAGGACGTCGGGGCCCGCTTCTACACCTACATCTGGACCCTGTACGACTGCATGCGCGCCGCCGCCCTCGCGGGCAAGGCGGTGGTGGTGCTGGACCGCCCCAACCCGTCCGGTGGGCGGCGGGCGGCGGGGCCGGTGCTGCAGCGGCCGTACGCGAGCTTCGTGGGCCGCGAGCCGATCGCGCTCGCGCACGGGATGACGGTGGCCGAGCTGGCGCTGCTCTTCAACGGGGAGTTCCTGAGCGGCGCGCCCGAGGGGCCCGTCCGGCTGCGGACGGTGGCGATGAGCGGCTGGCGGCGGGACGCGTTCTTCGACGCGACGGGGCTGCCCTGGGTGCCGCCGAGCCCGAACGTGCCCACGCCGGGCACGGCCCTCGCTTACGCCGGTACCTGCCTGTTCGAGGGGACGAACCTGTCCGAGGGGCGCGGCACGACCACGCCGTTCGAGGTGCTCGGGGCGGAGGGCGTCGACCGCCGGTGGGCGGAGGCGGCGAACGCGCTGGACCTGCCGGGGGTGTGGTTCCGGGAGGCGTACTTCACGCCCTCGTTCTCCAAGCACGCGGGCCGGGTGTGCGGCGGGGTGCGGCTGATCGTCCACGACCGGGAGGCCTTCGACCCGGTCCGGGCCGGGATCGGGCTGCTGGTGACGGCGCGGCGGACCTGGAGCGGGTTCGCGTGGCGCGCGGACCACTGGATCGACCGGCTGACCGGATCGGACCGGGTACGGGCGTTGGTGGACGCGGGGGCCGGGGTAGAGGAGGTCGCGGGTGACTGGGCGGCCGGGCTCGCCCGGTTCGCGGCGGTCCGCGAGGAGTACCTGCTCTACCGGTGACGGGGCTCCGGCCGGTCCGTCCCGGGGGCTGGTCGCGCGGGCGCGCCGGCAGGATGCTGGACGCGCCGGAGGCACGGCGCGGTGACGGGTGGAGGGGACACGCCATGGCGGACAACGTCGGGACGGACGCCGGAGCGGCGGGCATCGCCGGAACCGGGGACGGCGGGACCGGGGACGGCGGGATCGCGGGCGCGGTGGCCGCGGGCGGCGGGATCGGGGTCGGGCCGTACGCGGAGCTGGCCTTCGACTCCGAGGGCGACGCGGACCGGGCCGCGCTGGGCTCGGTGGCCCGGATGGAGGCGACGGACCTGCTGGTCTTCGCGCACGGCTGGAACAGCGATCCGTCGACCGCGACCCGGCTCTACGACCGGTTCTTCGGCCCCTTCCCCGGGCTGGTGGGGTCGGGGGTGCGGCTGGGGTACGTGGGAGTGGTCTGGCCGTCGATGCGGTTCTCGGACGAGCCGATACCGGACTTCGACGGGCCCGACGCCCTGGGCCGGCCGGGCTTCGGCACCGCGCTGGACCCGGCCACCCGGCACGCGCTGGAGGCGTTCTGGCCGGGCCGCTCGGCGGAGCTGGAACGGGTGGCCGAGCTGTTGGAGGAGCGGGAGGAGTCGGCGGCGGCGTTCATCGAGTTCGGCGCGCTCGTCCGGGAGCTGGCGGGGGTGAACGCGGTGCCCACGGCCGACGCGCCGCCGGTCCCCGCCCTCTTCGCGGAGGACGTCCTGGAGGTGTGCCGGTCCCTGACCGACGCGCTGGCCGAGGCGGGCGGCCCGCCGGTGCCGGAGGACGCGGCGCGGGGCGCGGTGGCGGGCGGGAGCGGCGGGGAGGGGCTCGTGCCGGTGGCCGGCGAGGGGTTGCGCGTGCTGTGGTCCGGGGCCAAGGAGCTGCTGCGGCAGGCGACGTACTACCAGATGAAGAGGCGGGCGGGCCTGATCGGCGAGCACGGTCTCGGTCCGGCGCTGGTGGAGCTGGCGCAGCGGCGGCCGGCGTTGCGCGTCCACCTGATCGGGCACAGCTTCGGGGCGCGGCTGGTGTCCTTCGCGCTGCGCGCGGTGCCCGACGACGCCCGGTTCGTGAAGTCGCTGTCCCTGCTGCAGGGAGCCTTCTCCCACTACGCGTTCGCCGACCGCCTACCGCACGACGCGGAGCGCGGGGGCGCCCTGCGCGGCCTGCACCACCGGGTCGACGGGCCGGTGGTGGCCTGCCACTCCCCGTACGACGCCTCGCTCGGGGTGTTCTATCCGCTGGCCTCCCGGATGGCAGGGGATTCGGCCGGTTTGCTGGGCTTCGACGCACGATGGGGCGCGATCGGTCACGACGGGGTGCAGGCGGTGCCCGGCGCGGCGCGGCTGAGCCTCGGCGCGGCCCTGCGCCAAGGGGTGCCGACGACCGGTTGCGTCAGCGTGGACGCGGGCTCCGTGGTCCGGCGGGGCGGCCCGCCGTCGGGGGCGCACAGCGACATCTGCCACGAGGAACTGGCCCGGCTCGTGGTCGGCGCGGGGCGCATGGGGCGCTGACTTCCGGCCATGTGCCACCCGCACGCCTCGACCGCCCCCGCATGCGCCCGCGGTAGGCCGGGCATGTTGGGCACATCAGCGGAGGTGAAGGTGTGATGGCGGGATTCCGGAGTCTGGCCTATCAGGTGCGTGACGCACGCAACGACCGGGCCCTGCGGCGCCATTCGCTGCGCCGCTGCCTGGAGAGGTTCGCCCCGTACGGGCACAGGGCCACGTGGTGGCACTTGTGCGACCGGCACGGGATCGCTCCCGAGGACCGGGGGGCCGATCCGCTGCGGCTGGTCGCCGCGCTGGAGGAGCTGGAGGAGGCGCGGGCGGTCTGGTTGGAGTACGAGCGGCAGTTCGCGGAGCGGCGCAGACGCGAGAAGCACCACGGCCTGCGCCGGCCCGAGTGGGCGTGGGGCGGGAGCGGCGACGCCGTGGTCCGCTGCGCCGATCCGGGGGTGCGGCCCGAGGGGGCGCTGGGCGAGGTGCTGCGGCGGCTGGTGCGGGCGCTGGAGTCGGAGCCGGGGACCGGCTGCCCGATCTGCGGGGACGAGGAACTGAAGTGGCCGGGGGCCATCCCGCTGCAGGGCGCGGGCCCGCGGGCGCACCCGGGCCACGGTGCGGTGCACGGAGCGGGGCCGGGCCCCTGGGAGGGGGCCTGGGCGTGGGACGGGCCGGTGTGCGCGGGCTGCGGGATCGTGGTGCCCCGGCCCGCGCTGACGGAGGCGCCGGCGGCGGGGGCTGCGTGAGGCCCGCGCTGCTGGTGTCGCTGAACGGGGCGCGGGGGGCGGCGGACGGCCCGGCCGTGCCGATGTCGCCGGGGGCCCTGGCGGAGTCGGCGCGGGAGGCGGTGGCCGCGGGCGCGGCGGAGGTGCTGGTGCACCCGCGGACCCCGTGCGGGCGCGAGAGCCTGTCGCCGCGGGTGGTCGGTCCGGCGCTGGAGGCGCTGCGCGGCGCGGGGGTCCGCGTACCGCTGTCGGTGTCGCTGGGCACGGCGGCCGAGCCGGACCCGGCGGGGCGGCTGGAGCGCGTGCGGTCGTGGACGGTGCTGCCGGACCGCGCCGAGGTGCACTTCGCGCAGCCGGGGGCGGCCGCACTGGCGGACGCCCTGCTCGCGCGCGGGATCGCGGTGGACGCGGTGGTCCCGCTCGGCGGCCCGGCCGGACCGGAGCCGATGGCGCGCTTCCTTGCCTGGCCGGTGCGCGACCCGGGCGGGCGGGTCCGGCTGGCGGCCGAGCTCGCGGCGGCCGACCCGGCTCTGGTGGCGGGGCTGGGCGGGCTGCCGCCGGTGGCCCTGCTGCTGTACGGGCGGGGGGAGGCGGCCTGGCCGGTGCTGCGGCTGGCGGCGCGCTGCGGCACGGGGGCGCGGACCGGGGCGGGCGACGTACTGCGGCTGCCGGACGGCCGGCCGGCCCGGTCCAACGCCGAGCTGGTGGCGGCGGCCGGGGCGGAGGGGGACGGGGCGGAGCGGCACCGGGTCGGAGGCCGGCCGGCAGTCGGGCGGGGGACTACAGCCGCGAGCCGGTGAGCCGCTCGCCGAAGACGTCGTCCGGGTTGGACAGCGCGCAGTTCTCCAGCGACAGGCAGCCGCAGCCGATGCAGTCGGTCAGGTGGTCGCGCAGCCGGCCCAGTTGGGCGATGCGCTGGTCGAGCTCGGCCCGCCAGGCCTCGGAGAGGCGCGCCCAGTCCTCGCGGGTGGGGGTCCGCTCCTCGGGCAGCTCGGCGAGGGCGTCGCGGATGCTGGCGAGCGGAATGCCCACGCGCTGGGCTGCCCGGACGAAGGCCACCCGGCGCAGCGCGTCGCGCGTGAAGCGGCGCTGGTTGCCGGACGTGCGCCGGCTGCTGATCAGGCCCTTGGACTCGTAGAAGTGGAGCGCGGAGACGGCCGCGCCGCTGCGGGCGGACAGCTGGCCGACGGTGAGTTCGTGGATTTTCTCGGGAATCTGCGGCACCAGGCCGAGGGTAGTCGGAGGTCCGTTGACATACACAGGGCGTCCCAGCATCCTGAGCAAGCGCTTGTTCGTGCGCGGGTCAGTGGCCAGCCCCGGTGGCCAGTCGTCTGTGAGAGGCAGGAACAGGGCATGGCCGAGCCGAGGGTGTTCACGTCCGCCGAGGAGCTGCACGCCGGGACGGGCGAGCCGCTCGGAGCGAGCGACTGGCTGGAGGTGGACCAGAAGCGGATCGACCTCTTCGCGGACGCCACGGGCGACCACCAGTGGATCCACGTGGACCCGGAGCGTGCGGCGGCCGGACCCTTCGGTTCCACCATCGCGCACGGCTACCTGACGCTGTCGCTGCTGCCCAGCCTGGTGCCGCAGGTCATGCGCGTCGAGGGGATGCGGATGGGCATCAACTACGGCACGAACAAGGTGCGCTTCCCGGCGCCGGTGCCGGTCGGATCGCGACTGCGCGCCACGGCCGTGATCACGGAGGTGGCGGAGGCGGGTGAGGGCGTCCAGGTCACGGCGACCGTGACGGTCGAGCGCGAGGGCGGCACGAAGCCCGTGTGCGTCGCGGAGTCGGTGTCCCGCTACTACTTCTGAGGACCGGGCACCGCCTCCGGAAGATCCCCGCGGCCGGGAGCCTTGCGGCCGGGAACCCTGCGGCCGGAGCCCTACGTCGGCGAGCCGGGCGTCCGGGGGCCGGGCGTCCGGGCGCCCACCATGCGCAGCACGAGGTCGGCGTAGAGCGCGCCGACCTCGTCGGGCGTGCGCCGCCCGTCGGCGCTGAACCAGCGGGCCACGTCGATGCAGAGCGACAGGACGGCGAGGGTGGTGCCGGGCACGTCCGGGACGTCGAACTCCCCGGACGCGACCCCTTCGGCGAGCATGCGCCGCACGGCGGCGTCGCTCCGCCGGCGCAGGGCCACGATCTCGGAGCGGTGCTCCGGCGCGAGGGCGTCGAGCTCGTACTGGACCACGCGCGCGGTGGTGTGGTGCGCCGCGTGCCAGCGGACGAAGGACCGTACGGCGGCGTCGAGCCGCCCGGCCGCGCTGCCGGGAGCCTCCGCCGCGGTGGCCAGGATCTCCAGGGCCTTGTCGTGGCCGATCCGGCTGATGCGGTGGAGCAGCTCTTCCTTGGTCTTGTAGTGGATGTAGAGGGCGGCCGGGCTCATGCCCGCCCGGCCGGCGATGTCGCGCGTGGTGGTGGCGTGGTAGCCGCGCTCGGCGAAGGCCTCCACGGCGGCGACGAGCAGCCGCCGGGCCGCGTCGGGAGTGACCTCCGACCACGGCCGGTAGCCCTCGGCCGTCTCCTCCGCGCTGTCCATCGCTCGCTCACCCTCTCCGCCTCGTGGGAAGGGACACCCTACCCGAGGGTGAGCAAGCGCTTAGCCCGGAGCGGGCGGGGCCGGGCACCTCGGCCGTCTCGGCCACTTCGGCCGTCTCGGCCACTTCGGCCGTCTCGGCTACTTCGGGGCGAAGGGGTCGTACTCCGCCATCATCTTCTCCATCCGCGCCTGGTCGACGCGGCTGACGATCTGGGTGACCTCCTGCCGGTCGCGGATCACCTTGGCGAGGGTGAAGGCGGAGGTGATGAGGTAGAGGGCCGCGATGCCCAGGAAGGCACGGACCCAGCCGTCCACCTCCAGGTTGTAGATCCCCACGGCCACGGAGGCCATGGCGATGCCGAAGGAGGCGACGGCCTGGCCGTAGTACGCCCCGGTGCTCTGCTGCTTGACCGGTGTCTCGTTCATGGGCACAGCATCCGGGCCCGGGGCCCGGGGCCGCATCCGCGCGCGTACTCAGGCGCGTACTCATCCGCACCCGGCGGGCGCGGAGGGCCGCGGCGTCAGAAGGCGGACACGCCCGTGCGGGCGCGGCCGATGAGCAGCTTCTGGATCTGGCTGGTGCCTTCGTACAGGGTCATCACGCGGGCGTCGCGGAGCAGCTTGCCGGCCGGGTACTCGTCGATGTAGCCGTACCCCCCGTGCACCTGGAGGGCGTTGCCCGCGGCGCGCACGGCGGCCTCCGAGGCGAAGAGCTTGGCGGTGGAGGCCTCGGTGGCGAACGGCCGCCCGCGGTCGACGAGGTCCGCGACCCGCCAGGTCAGCAGCCGGGCCGCGTCCACGTCGACCGAGATGTCGGCGATCAGCTCCTGCACCAGCTGGTGCCCGGCGATGGGCTTGCCGAACTGCTCGCGCCGGGTGGCGTACGAGACGGCCGCGTCCAGCGCCGCCTGCGCGATGCCGACGCAGCCGGCGGCCACCGACATCCGCCCCTTGGCCAGCGCGGACATGGCGACGGAGAAGCCCTTGCCCTCGGGGCCGAGCATCGCGGCGGCGGGCACGCGCACGCCGTCGAGGGCCAGTTCGGCAGTGGCCTGGCCGCGCAGGCCGAGCTTGCCGTGGATCTCGCGGCGGGTGAGGCCGGGGCTGTCGGCGGGGACCAGGAAGGCGGAGATCCCGTGGTGTCCGGGCCGGTCGTTGGTCCGCGCGAAGAGCAGCACCACGTCCGCCCAGGTGCCGTTGGTGATGAAGGTCTTGCCGCCGGTGACGACGTAGGAGTCCCCGTCGCGCTCGGCACGGGTGGTGAGGTGGCCCGCGTCGGAGCCGGTGCCGGGCTCGGTGAGGGCGAAGCAGCCGAGTGCGTCGCCGGAGCACAGGCGGGGCAGCCAGGCGTGCTTCTGCTCCTCGGTGCCCCAGGCCGCGATGGTCTTGGCGACCAGGCCGAGGGAGACGGAGACGATGCCGCGCACCGCGGAGTCGCCGCGGCCGAGCTCTTCGGTGACCATGGCGTAGGCGAGGTGGTCGCCGCCCGATCCGCCGTACTCCTCGGGGACGGTCAGGCCGAGGAAGCCGACCGCGCCCAGCTTCTTCACGATGGCCCGGTCCACGCTCTCGGCGCGGTCCCAGGCCGCGGCGTACGGGACGACCTCGCGCGCGGTGAAATCGCGGGCGAGCCGGCGTGCGGCGGCCTGCTCCTCGCTCGGCTCCAGGTTCACCGGGCACCTCCGGGGTCGTTAACTAGCAGCGGTAGTTAAGAGCGCTCGGGGCCTACTATGTGGCGCATGGCCAGACCGCGCAAGCCCCTCCTCAGCAGAGCGCTCATCGTCGAGACGGCGGGAGCGCTGGTGGACGCGGAGGGACTGGAGGCGGTGTCCACGCGGCGGCTGGCGGCGGCTCTGGGAGTCAGCGGGCCCTCGTTGTACAACCACTTCCGCACCAAGGACGAGATCCTGGACGCGGTGGCGGACGCGGTGAGCGCGCGGGTGGACCTGTCGATGTTCGAGGGCTGCCGGGACTGGCGCGGGGCGCTGCGCGCCTGGGCGCACTCGTACCGAGACGCCCTGGCGGACCATCCGAACATCGTCCCGGTGCTGGCGCGGGGCCCGGGGCGCCGGCCGGCGGGGCTGCGGGTGGCGGACGCGGTGTTCGGGGCGATGACGGACGCCGGGTGGCCTCCGGCGCAGGCGACCCGGATCGGCGCCCTGATGCGGTACTTCATCCTGGGCTCGGCCGTGGCCTCGTTCGCCGGGGGCTTCGTGGACGACGAGACGGCCTACGACCCGGCGGACTACCCGCACCTGGGACAGGCGCACCTGCTGGCCGAACGCCGCCGGGAGGTGGACGAGGGCGCCTTCGACACCGGCCTCGCGGCCCTCCTGGACGGACTGGCCCTCCAGTACGAGGCCTTGGCGGCGGGGACGGGGGCGGCGGGGACGGGGGCGGCCACAGCGGGGACGGCCGCGCCCGCCGGGCCGGCGGACGCGCGGGCGTGAGGGGCCCCTGCCGCCCGATCCCGTGGCCGAGTCCCGTGGCCGAGTCCGGTAGCCGAATCCCGTGGCCGTGTCCGGTCACCGTGCCCCGTGGCCGTGTCCGAGATCCCGGGCCCCGTCCCGGCCGGGGCGGGGCCCGGGATCCGGGTGCTCAGAAGACGACCAGGGAGCGGCCGCCCTTGCCCGCCAGCATGGCGTCGAACGCGGCCGGGATGCCGTCGAGGGTGATGCGGTCGGTCACGAGTCCGCCGAGGTCGAGGCGGCCTGCGCGGACGTGTTCGGCGATCACCGGGAGGTCGCGGGCGGGGTCGCTGTTGCCGTAGACGCAGCCGGTGAGGGTGCGGGCGAAGTGGAAGATCTCCAGGGCGTGGAAGGTGACCTGCTGCTCCTTGCCGCCGATGCCGACGACCGTGGTGCGGCCGCCGCGCCGGGTGGAGTCCCAGGCGGCGCGGATGGTCTCCGCGCGGCCCACGCACTCGATGGCGACGTCCGCACCCCGGCCGCCGGTGAGCGCGCGGACCTGCTTGGCGGTGGTGTCGGAGGCGAGGACGAAGTCGGTGGCGCCGGCGGCCCGGGCCAGTTCCTCCTTGGCCGGTGACACGTCGACGGCCACGATCGGGCCCGCCTGGGCGATCCGGGCGGCCTGGAGCGTGGCCAGGCCGACGCCGCCGACCCCGAAGACGGCGACGGACTCCCCCGGGCGGACCTGGGCGCTGTGGTGGACGGCGCCGTAGCCGGTGAGCACGGCGCAGCCGAGGAGGGCGGCTTCCGCGAGCGGGATTCCGGTGGGCGCGGGCAGTACGCAGCGGGCCGCGACGACGGTCTCCTCGGCGAAGGCGGCCACGTTCAGCCCCGGGTGGAGCTCGTTGCCCCGGGCGTCGTGCGCGTGGACGGCGCCGACTCCGCGGAGCGCTTCGACGCAGAGCCAGACCTCGCCGATGCCGCAGTGGTGGCACGCACCGCAGGACGGGGCCCAGTTGAGCACCACGCCGTCGCCGGGGGCGACGTGCGTGACTCCGTCCCCGACGGCCAGGACCGTGCCCGCCCCTTCGTGGCCGAGGACGGCCGGGACGGGGACGCGCATGGTGCCGTCGGTGAGGGAGAGGTCGGAGTGGCAGACCCCGGCGGCGGTGAGCCGTACCCGGACCTGGCCGGGGCCGGGCTCGGGCAGCACGATGTCCCGGATCTCCAGCGGGGCTCCGACGGCGGGCAGGATGGCGGCGCGGACCATGGTCGTCGTCTCCGTCTTCAGAACTGCAGGGACTTGGTCTGGAGGTACTCGCTCAGGCCGTGCGGGCCGAGCTCGCGCCCGACGCCCGACTGCTTGTAGCCGCCGAAGGGCGCGCGCACGTTGAAGCGGCCGCCGTTGATGTCCACCTGGCCGGTGTCCATGCGGCGGGCGAAGGCCGCGGCCGTCTCCTGGTCCGCCGCCCAGACCGCCCCGCCCAGGCCGTAGACCGTCCCGTTGGCGATGCGCAGGGCGTCCTCCTCGTCCTCGTAGGAGAGGATCGACAGGACCGGTCCGAAGATCTCCTCCTGGGCGATGGTCATCTCGGGGGTGACGTCGGCGAACACGGTCGGAGCGACGAAGTACCCCTGCGCGTGGGGCGCGTCGGGGCCGCCCGCGACGAGTCGGGCGCCCTCCTCGATGCCTTGGGCGATGTAGCCGCGCACGCGCTCGTGCTGCTTGGCGTTGACGACCGGGCCGAGGCGGGTGCCCGGCTCGCGGGGGTCGCCGGTGGGGTACTTGGCGACGGCGGCGGCCGCGAGCGAGACCGCCTCCTCGTACTGGTCCCGGTGGACGAGCATCCGGGTGAGCGCGTTGCAGCTCTGGCCGCTGTTGTTCATGACGTGGCCCACGCCCGCCGCGACGGCCTTGGGCAGATCGGCCCCGGGCAGGATGACATTGGCCGATTTCCCGCCCAGTTCGAGGGCGACCCGCTTGACGGCGGCGCCGGCCGTGGCGCCGATCTGCCGTCCGACCGCGGTGGAGCCGGTGAAGGAGACGAGGTCGACCCCGTCGTGCGCGGCGAGGGCCTGCCCGGCGACCGGGCCGGTCCCGGTCACCAGGTTGAAGACTCCGGCCGGGATGCCCGCCTCGTGCACGGCTTCGGCGAAGAGCTGTGCGGTGAGCGGGGTGTCCTCGGCCGGCTTGAGTACGAGGGTGCAGCCGGCGGCGAGAGCGGGTGCCACCTTGGCAACGACCTGGTGCAGCGGATAGTTCCAGGGCGTGATGGCCCCGACCACGCCGACCGGTTCCAGGAGGACGGTGGAGTTGCCGATCCGCTCCTCGAAGGCGTACGAGGCGGCGAGTTCGGCGTAGGAGGAGGCCACGGCGATGGGCGAGCCGACGTGGACCGCCTCCGAGAAGCCCAGCGGGGAGCCGAGTTCGGCGGTGACGGTCTCGGCGATCTCCTTCTTGCGGGCGGTCAGCACGTCGCGGAGGGCGCCGATCAGGGCGGCCCGCTCGGCCGGGGCGGTGGCCGCCCAGCCCGGGAGGGCCGCCCGGGCCGCGCGCACCGCCGCGTCCACGTCCTCGGCGGTACCGGCCGGGACCTCGGCGAGTATCTGCTCGTCGGCGGGGTTGCGGACCTCGATCCGCTCGCGGCCGGCGGCGGGCCGCCATTGCCCGCCGATGTACATCCCGTCGTGGGCCTTCATGGCATTTCCTCCCGAGCACGCACCGGCGCGTAGACCTGACCTGGCGGACACCCTACAAACTAGCGCCGGTAGTTTTCGGTGCGCCAGGGGTGACCGGGATCAGATGATGCCGAAAAGCATGCCCGCCGCGAGCACGACCAGGGAGGTCAGGGCCGCCCATTTCACGGTGAAGCGGGTGTGGTCGCCGAACTCCACCTTCGCCATTCCGACGAGGACGTACACGGCCGGAACCAGCGGGCTGGACATGTGCAGGGCCTGGCCGACGAGCGAGGCGCGGGCGATTTCGAGCGGGGAGACGCCGTGGGCGGCGCCGGCCTCGGCGAGGACGGGCAGGACGCCGAAGTAGAAGCCGTCGTTCGACATGAAGTAGGTCAGGGGCAGGCTCAGCAGACCGGTGACCAGGGCCATGTGCGGGCCCATGCCCTCGGGGATGGCGCCGACGAGCCAGTCGGCCATGTTCTTGACCATGCCGGTGCCGGTGAGGACGCCGGTGAAGACGGCGGCGGCGAAGACCATGCCCGCGACGTTCAGGACGTTGTCGGCGTGGGCGGCGATCCGGGCCTTCTGGTCTGGCATGTGGGGGTAGTTGACGGTGAGGGCGAGGGCGGCGCCCAGCAGGAACAGCACCGGGATGGGCAGCAGCTCCATGATCATCGAGGTGAGGAGGGCGACGGTGAGGCCGGCGTTGAACCAGTAGAGGTGCGGCCGCAGGGTGGCGCGGTGCGGGTCGAGGCCCTGGAACCCCTCTTCCGGGGACTCGCCCGGGCCGTCCTTCGGGGCGGTGGTCCCGGCGGCGCCGGAGGACGCGGCGGACTCCCCGGCACCGTCGGCGCCGTCGGCGTCACCGCCGCCCGCGCCCGCACCCGTACCCGTACCGGGACCGCCGCCCGTACCGGGACCGCCGCCCGTACGGATGCCGGTGCCGGCACCGGCCGGAACGAGGTGCTCCGCGGCGCGGTCCGCGGTGTCCTCCTCGCCCGGGAGGGCCAGCAGGCCGATCCGGCGGCGCTCCTTGAGGCCGAGGACGTACGCGAGGACGAAGACGAACAGCAGGCCCACGGCGAGGGCCGGGATCATCGGCACGAACACATCGCCGGCGTCGAGCTTGAGGGCGGTGGCGGCGCGGGCCGTGGGGCCGCCCCAGGGAAGGGTGTTCATGACGCCGTTGGCCGTGGCCGCGACGCCCGTCATGACCACCAGGCTCAGCCCGAGCCGCTTGTACAGGGGGTACATGGCCGAGACCGTGATCATGAAGGTGGTGGAGCCGTCGCCGTCGAGCGAGACGATCGCGGCGAGGACCGCGGTGCCGACGACGACCCGCACCGGGTCGGCCTTGCAGAAGCGCAGGATGCCCCGCACGATCGGGTCGAAGAGGCCGACGTCGATCATCACGCCGAAGTAGACGATGGCGAACATCAGCATGGCGGCGGTCGGCGCGAGCTTGCCGACGCCGTCGATCACGTAGTCGCCGAGGTGCGCGCCCTTTCCGGCGAATACGCAGAACAGCGCGGGAATGAGGACGAGCGCCGCGATGGGCGACATTTTCTTCATCATGATCAGGACCAGGAAGGTCGCGATCATGGCGAAGCCGAGGAAGGTCAGCATGGTGGGAACGTAGGCGCGCACCCTCGGGCCAACAAGACGTCTACGCGTGAGCAATACGAGCAAAACCCCAGCTCAGGGCAGGGGTGCGAGGTGGACGGGGAATCCGTTGAGCACCGCGGTACCTGACAGCCGGTCCAGTCGGCTGCCGTCGAGCAGCTGGTTGACGTTGACCCCGGGGGCGGCGGCGGCGACCGAGAGCCGGGTGCCGGCCCGGTCGTGTCCCCATCCGTGCGGGAGGCTGACGACCCCGGTGCGGACGGCGTCGGTGACCTCGACGGGCACGTCGAGGCTGCCGCCGTCGGCGGTGATCCGGGCGAGGGCGCCGTCGGCGAGGCCCAGCCGGTCCGCGTCCCGCGGGTGCACCTGGAGCGTGCAGCGGTTGGAACCTCCGGTGAGGGCCGGGACGTTGTGCAACCAGCTGTTGTTGGACCGCAGGTGGCGGCGGCCCACGAGCACCAGGGCGGCGGGGCGGTCGGCGAGCGTCGCGCGCAGCCGGGGGAGCTCGGCCGCGATCGGCTCCGGCAGCAGCTCGATCCTGCCGCTGCGGGTCCGCAGTACGTCCGCGAGCCGGGGGCGCAGCGGGCCCAGGTCGATGCCGTGCGGGGCTCGCCGGAGGTCGTCGAGGCCCAGGCCGTAGGGGCCGAGCCGGAGCATCAGGTCGAGCCGGCGCTCGGGGCCGCCGCGCCCCGCCAGCGTGCGGGCCCGCTCGGCGGGGTCGCTGCCGAAGAGGGGCGAACGGGGGTCGGCGACGGCCCGGGCGAGGGTGTCGGCGATGACGCGGTCGTCCACGGCCTCCGGCGGGGCTCCGTGCAGGCCCGAGACGGCGAGGACCAGCCGCGCGTGGATCTCGCACTCGTCCATGCGCCCTTCCTCCAGGGGAACGGCCGCGGGCGAGTAGCGGACCTGGTTGCGCACGGCGAATCCGTTGAAGGCGAAGTCGAAGTGCGCGCTCTGCGCGGGTGGCGGCGGGGGCAGCACCACGTGCGCGTGGCGTGACGTCTCGTTCAGGTAGGGGTCGACGGAGACCATGAAGTCGAGGCCGGACAGCGCGCGGTCGAGCCGGTTGCCGTCGGGCGCGGACAGGACGGGGTTGGCCGCGATGGCGAGCAGCACCCTGATCCGCCCCTCGCCGGGAGTCTCGATCTCCTCCGCGAGCGCGGTCAGGGGCAGTTCGCCCTTGGCCTCGGGGTGGCCGCCGACCCGGCTCGACCAGCGGCCCAGGGCGAACCCCTTGCCGGGCCCGGCCGGCCGGGGTGCGGCGGCGGTCGCGGAGAGCGGGAAGAGGGCTCCGCCGGGCCGGTCGAGGTTGCCCGTGAGGATGTTCAGTACGTCGACGAGCCAGCTGGCCACCGTCCCGTACTCGACGGTGCAGCTGCCGATGCGCCCGTAGACGGCGGCGGTGGGCGCGGCGGCGAGCTCGCGGGCGAGGGTGCGGATCTCGGCTGCCGTGAGGTCGCAGGCGGGTGCCACGGCCTCGGGAGTGAAACTCCCGAGGGCGACCTCGAGTTCCCCGATCCCCTCGGTCCGTTCTCCGGACGCGTCGGGCGCGGTGAGCTTCTCTTCGAGGAGGGTGTGCGCGAGCGCCGCGAGGAGCAGGGCGTCGCTCCCGGGCCGGGGTGCGAGGTGGCGGTCCGCGAGCCGGGCCGTGCGGGTGCGGCGCGGGTCCACGACGACCAGCGTCCCGCCCCGGGCGCGCAGGGCCTTGAGCCGGCCGGGGAAGTCGGGTGCGGTGCACAGGGAGCCGTTGGACTCGACCGGGTTGGCGCCCAGGAGCAGCAGGAAGTCGGTGCGGTCCAGGTCGGGGACCGGGATGGCGAAGGGGTCGCCGAACAGGAGCCCGCTGGAGACGTGTTTGGGCATCTGGTCGAGGGTGCTGGCGGTGAAGAGGTTGCGGGTGCCGAGCGCCTTGAGCAGGAGCGGCGGATAGAGGGCCCCGGCCATGGTGTGGACGTTCGGGTTCCCCAGGACGACGCCGACCGACTGCGGCCCGTGCTCCCGGACCAAGGCGGGCACGGCGGCCGCGACGGCGTCGTACGCCTCTTCCCAACCGACCTCCCGCAGCCGGCCGTCGCGACGGACGAGGGGTGTGCGCAGGCGGTCGGGGTCGGCGTCGAGCTCCCCGAACGCCGCCCCCTTGGGGCAGACGAAGCCGCGGCTGAACACGTCCTCGCGGTCTCCGCGGGCTCCGGTGACGGCCGAGCCCTCGATGGTCAGGGTGAGGCCGCAGGTGGCCTCGCAGAGGGGGCAGATGCGCAGGGCGGTGCGGGACATGGGCGCTCCAGGGGGCTGCCGGCCGCGGTGGCGGCCGGGGCGGGCACGGGGCACACGGGCGATCGAGCATACCGACCGGTAGGCACGGTGGGGAGGGGGCGGCGGGGACCGGCCGCGTACGGAGGGGCCACACGGGTCCGGTGGGGCCCGGCGGGCCGACGGGGCCGTGGGGCCACGGGGACGGGAGCGGCGGCGGGGCGGGCTCGACGGTCAGGGCGGAGTCGGCGGCCGGGGCGGGCGGGTCAGGCCCGGCGGCCGGGGCGGGTCAGGCCCGGCGGGTCAGGCCGGGCGGGTCAGGCCGGGCGGGTCAGGGCCGAGTTCAGGTTCAGGGGCGGGGTCGGCTTCGGCTTCGACTTCGGGGTCGGCTTCGGCTTCGGCTTCGGCTTCGGCTTTGGCTTCGGCTTTGGCTTCGGGGTCCGGTGCGGGTCGGTCGAGGACGCGGGCCAGGTAGGCGTGCATCATCGCGCGGGTTTCGGAGACGATGTCCGGGTCGCCCGCCGGGTCGGTGCGGAAGGCCAGGTGGATCAGTGCGTCGGTGGCCTCGACGGCGACCAGGACGGCCCGGTGCAGGACGGTGTCGGGGGTACGGCCCAGGTGCGCGCCGAGCAGTTCGGTGAGGCGGACGGCCACCGCGTGGTTGGGGTCCGCCTCGGGCCCCTCGGCCGGCGGTGCGGGTACGCCGAAGTCGACCAGGGCGAACCCGGGGACGCTGCGCTTCATCGCCAGGTACTCGTCCAGCACGGCGTCCACCACGGGCCACCACGGTGTGGCGGGCAGGCCGGCGAGGCGGTGGGCGATGCCGGTGGCGTAGCGGTCCAGGTTGCGCTGGGCGAGGGCGATGGCCAGGGCCCGCTTGTTGCCGAAGAAGCGGTAGACGGACCCGATCGGCACGCCGGCGCGCTGGGCCACGGCGCGGGTGCTGAGGTTCTCGTAACCGGTCTCGTCGAGCAGTTCGGCGCAGGCGTCGAGGATCCGGGCGAGCCGGTCGGCGCTGCGCTGCTGGACGGGGGTGCGGCGCAGGGGGTGGGCAGGGGGCACGGGGTCCATCATGCCGCTCCGGGTCCCGCCCGTCCGGCGCGGGCCTCAGTTCAGCAGGAGGGTCAGCCCCCCGAGGGTGTACGTGATCATCAGTGCCAGCAGCGGCAGTTGACCGGCCACCGCCTTCGCGGGAGGGAAGAGGCGCACGGAGCGGTCGTGCGCGGCGACCACGCCGAGTACGTGCCCGGTGATGACGGCGATCACTTGGAGGGCGGCGAGGCCGCCGGGGCCCAGGGGTGGAGCGGGTTCGGGGGCGTTGTCAGTGCCCAGTGCCATGCTTACCGTGCGTGGTCCTTCGACTACCAGGAGGGAGAAGTAGTGGGCGATCAGATAGCCGAGCGAGATCGGTACGAGTGAGTGCGCGAAGGCGGTGAGCGGGCCGGGGTGCGGGCCGCTGACGAGCCGGGTGGCCGCCGCGCACAGGCAGTAGAGGGCGGCGACGAGGGAGACGGAGCCGAGGAGTCCGAGGGTGGCCGTGGGGGTGCGGCCGAGGGGGGAGGTCTGCAGGACGTTGATCCACGCGGGGTTGTCGGAGAAGCCGTCATAGGCGGTGGAGCCGAGCAGGACGCAGACGATGGCGACGAGTCCGGGCCGCTCGGGCGTCGCGTCGAGTCCGTGGAAGGGGCTGCGCAGGACGAGGCGGCCGTCGTTCCGACGGCCGAGGGGGGAGAGCCGGGCGAGGAGGGCGGAGTAGGCCTCGAAGGGGTCTCCGTCGTCGAACCAGCGCTCGCCGAACCGGGCGGCGAGGGTGAGTTGGACGGTGGTGTGGGTGGCGAGGGCGATGAGGAGGGTGGTGGTGGACGCGGGATCGGGAGAAGCGAGTTCGAGCCAGGTGAAGGCGAAGAGGCCCGCGGCCGCGGGCCATTGGCCGAGCAGGGCGGGAAGGGGGCGGTCGGGTTTCCGGCGCAGGGCGCGGGAGAGCAGGCGGTGCAGGGTGCGGATCGGGTTGAGGAGGCGCCAGACGGGGCCGAAGAGGAGGGACGCGGGCACGAGGCCCACCCAGAGGAGGACGTAGACGGCGCCGGGTGCGGGGTTCCGGGCGGGGTCGTCGGGACCGAGGAGGAGGTACGACAGCACGGCGAGCGCGGCGGCGAGACCGATTCCCCGCAGGGCGGTGCGGGTGGCCGGCGCGTCGGCCACCCGCTGGACCGCGGCGGGCAGGGCGAGGCCCGAGCGGTCCCCGCGGAAGCGGGAGGTGGACCAGAGCAGACCGAGCGCGAGGAAGGAGACGAAGAGCGCGGCGAAGGCACCCGCGAAGGCGTAGAAGGGGGAGATCGGCAGATCGTGCTGGGAGCCGATCCCGTGCGCGAGCGCGGTGAGCGGATCGGCCGGGTGAAGGACCACGCCCTGGCCACCACCGCTCTCCGCACCGCCACCGCCACCGCCCCACGCGCCGGGCCCGGCACCCGCACCCACACGGGCACCGGCACCGGCACCGGCACCCGGGCCGCTCAGCACGGGCCCACCGACAGCGGCGCCGCGCCGACGCCCCGGGCGGGGCCGTGGCCCGGGCCGGTGACCGGGTCGCGGTGGGGGCCGAGGTCGGGGCGGGTCATCGGACGAGGAGTTGGGTCAGCACGAGGCCGGACTCGTGGGTCTCCACCTCGAACAGGCCGGTGCGGTCGGCCGTCAGGACCAGGGTGGCCTCCTGGCCTGCCGGCAGAACGAGTTCCTTGTCGTAGCCGTGGACGTGCAGGGTGTCGCCGCGGTCGCTGGTGACGCGGAGGGCGACGCGTTCGCCGCGCTTGACCTCGGTCCGGGCCGGGGCGGGGCTCACCTTGCCGTCCCGGACGGTGACGGTGACGGTGCGGTCGGCGGCCTGTTCGGAGGGCTGCGGCGGGAGCTGTGGCGACGGGGTGGCGTCGTGGGCGTGGCCGCCGCCGGGCACTCCCCCGGCGGCGGTGAGCGGGGCCGTGGCCTCGACCGGCTTGCCGGCCACCGCCCAGGCGGTGTGGTCGTCGGCGTAGAGGCGGACGGTCAGGGTGTGCGTGCCCTCGGGGACCTGCGCGGCGGGCAGGTGGTACCAGGGGCCGTACAGCCGGGCGACCTTGCGGCCGTCCAGCTCCAGGTGGGCGTGGCCGGCGCCTAGGAGGGCGGCGCCGCCGGTGCTGTCGGGGGTGAAGCGGAAGTTCTCCACGGTCAGCTGGAGGTTCCAGCCGTCCTCGGAGTCCGGGCGGGCGGCGAGCCGGACCTTCGGCGCGTCGTCGGCCGGGACCTCGCGGAGCCGGTGGCCGGCCCCGTCGTCGGCGGTGAGCAGGGTGCCCGCGCTGCCCGATGCCTGCTCGTGCGTGGTGCCGGGCTTGTGGTGGGTGGTGGCCCGCCCGCCGCAGCCCGCTGCCGCGCCGCCCGCGAGGAGCAGGGCGAGGGCGAGCAGCGCGGTGGTGCGGGCGGCCCGGCGAGCGGGCCGGGGCACACGTCGGCCCCGGGGCGCCCCGCCCGACCCGTCCGCGCCACCCGACCCGCCCGTGCCGTCCGTGTCGTCCGCGTTCATCGTTCGTCTCCGGAGGTGGGTCGGGCGGCGTGGTGGGCCGGGGTCGGCGCGGGGGCGGCCGGGGCCGGGGTGCGGTCGTTCGCCGGGGTGCCGTCCGGGGTGCCGGGGCGGGCCGAGGCGACGACCGCCCACAGGACCCAGACCACGGCGACGAGGGCGCGTACCCAGGCGGGGCTCAGGGGGGTCCACGGGATCATCAGGACCGCCTTGTCGAAGGCGTCGAGCAGGGTGAGGCCGGCCAGCAGCAGGGTCAGGCGGGCCAGCCACGGGCGGGTGGGCCGCAGCGCCAGCCCCGCGCCCGCCCACCACAGCCCGAGCAGGAGGAGCGCGACGGCCGGGACGGGCGTGGACACCCATGCCGTCGTGGAGCCGGCCACGTCCAGGGCCAGCCCGGCCAGGCCCAGCAGCGAGGCGGCCGTGCCCAGCCGGGAGCCGCGCAGCCGGCGGCGCCACAGGACGCCGCCGACGAGGAGGAGCACGGCCGCCACGGCCAGCGCGAGCTGGGTCTCGACCCGCTCCAGCCCGCGGGCGCCGTACCAGTCGCAGCCGGCCGGGAGCTTGCGCGCCTGGACGTTGTAGTCGGCGCAGACGAGGAGTTGGACGAGCTTGACGGGTTCGCCGACAAGTCGGGCCGATGCTCCGGAGACGGCGCCGCGGCGTTCGCCGCACTGCGGCACCGCGCCCGGGGTCGAGCCGGCGGGGCCGTCCTGCCAGCAGTTGCCGCGGCCCTGGCCGTCCCACCACACGTCCATGCCGTTGGGGCGGGCGGCGCCGGACTTGTCGCGGCCCATGACGTTGCCGGCGTACCGGTTGTGGTGGGAGGTGTCCGTCTGCTTCGACCACGCCTCCTCGCCCCGGATGAAGGCGGGCACGGCCGAGAGGAAGAAGCCGGCGCGCTCGTGGCCGTACACCCAGTTGTCCTCGTAGAGGTTCCAGTTGCCTCCGGCGGTGATGATGCCGGTGCCCGGCGGCATGGAGATCTGCGGGCAGACGACGCCCCGTTCGTAGCCGCGCTCGACGGGCGGCTTGGCGCAGGTGCCGTCGGCGACGTTGCCGTAGTAGTCCTGGTTGTTGTCGTGGATCAGGTTGCGCTCGAACTTGGCGTGGTTCTGCGGGAGTCCGGGGTGGCCGGGGAAGGCGCTGTCCATCGAGGCGCCTCCCATGTTCTGATCGAACTCGTTGTCGTGCACCCACACCGAGTCGCCGGCGGTGCCGGAGTAGCCGACCATGTTGTGGTGGCTGCGGCAGCCGGTGATCTCGATGGAGTAGCGGGGGACGTCGTAGCCGCGGCCGTCGTTGATGTTGGAGGCGCTGCCGGGGTAGATGCCGGAGTCGCCGTTGCCGTACGACTCGCAGTTCTTGTAGAGGCCGTGGTCGCTGGCGAAGGTCAGGAAGCCGTACTCGTCGTTCCAGCGGGTCAGCACGTCGTCGATGACGAAGCCGTCGCCCGCGAGGACGTACAGCGAGTTGAAGGTGGTGCGCTGCGCGGTGAAGTTGCGGAAGTAGACGCCGTTGGACCGGTCTGCGCGGATGGCGTTGAGCTTCTGGTACTTGGCGTCGACGACCACGTCCAGGCGCGAGGCGCCGGTGCCTTCGATCTGGAGGTCGGTCTTGCCGAGGATCGCGACGAGGTTCTGGTTGTGGCGGCACTGCACCTGCTGCTCGTAGCTGAGGATCTGGTAGCCGAGCGACGACTGGGGTGCCTTCAGCGCGGCGCACTCGCCCGCCGGCTGCGGGAGGGAGGGCTCCTCCTCGTAGAGGCCGGGGAGGATCGCGATGTTCATGCCGGGCCGGTCCACCGCGTCGACGGCTTCCTGGAGGTGGCGGTAGCCGCTCTTCTCGCAGCGTTCGTAGAGGGCGAGGTTGCGCTGTCTGAGGTCGTCCGGGAAGGCGGATATCCGGCGTTCGAAGGCGGCTCGGTCGGTCTTGCAGACGAGTACGTCGGGCTCCGCCGCCCGGTAGGCGGGCACGGAGCCGGTGCCGTCGGGGAGGGTGACGGGCCGCTCCTCGTGCGCCCGGGCGGCGGGCGCGGCGGCGAGGACGGTCAGGAGGGAGAGGAGGGCGGCGAGGAGCGCCGCCGGCACGGCAGGGAACCTGCGGGTCCACGACATGCGCGTGAGAGTAGAGCAATGTTCACCTTTTCGGATCCCCCCGTGCGGGAATCCGCGTCCGCCCGTGCCGCGATCCGCGCCTCCCCGGCCCGGCGCGTGGCCGGGAGCCGCCGTTGACGCACGGGGTCCGGAATCCTAAGGTCACCCATAGGATTCCTTCGAAGGAGCGGGAGCGGCACATGACCGAGCAGTCCGGCAGCGAGCGGGCCAGGAAGACGGCGGAGGCCCTGGAGTACCTCGGCGGGTTCGGCAACGAGCACAGCTCGGAAGCCGTTCCCGGGGCCCTGCCGCTCGGCCGGAACTCGCCCCAGCGCGCCCCGCTGGGCCTCTACGCCGAGCAGCTCAGCGGGTCCGCCTTCACCGAGCCGCGCCGCGGCAACCGCCGTTCCTGGCTCTACCGCGTCCGCCCCTCGGCCGCGCACCCCCGCTTCACCCGCGTCGACAACGGCGCCCTGCGCACCGGCCCCTTCACCGAGGCCCCCGCCGACCCGAACCGGCTGCGCTGGAACCCCCTGCCCGACCCGGCTCCCGGCACCGACTTCCTGGCCGGCCTGTGGACCCTCGGCGGCAACGGGGACGCCGCCCAGCGCACCGGCATGGCCATCCACCTCTACGCCGCCAACGCCCCCATGACCGACCGGGTGTTCAGCGACTCGGACGGCGAACTGCTGATCGTCCCCGAGCGCGGCGGACTGCTGCTGCGCACCGAGTTCGGCCTGCTCGCCGTGCGCCCCGGCGAGGTGGCCCTCGTCCCGCGCGGGGTGCGCCTGCGCGTCGAGCTCCTCGACGCGGACGCCCGCGGGTACGTCTGCGAGAACTACGGCCGCCCCTTCGAGCTCCCGGACCTCGGCCCGATCGGTGCCAACGGCCTGGCCGCCGCGCGCGACTTCCGGGCCCCCGTGGCCGCCTTCGAGGACCCCGACCTGCTCGACCGGCCCACCGAGGTCGTCAACAAGTTCTGCGGCAACCTCTGGTCGGCGGCCTACGGGCACTCCCCCCTCGACGTGGTCGCCTGGCACGGCACCCACGTCCCGTACGTGTACGACCTGCGCCGGTTCAACGTGCTCGGCTCGATCAGCCACGACCACCCCGACCCGTCCATCTTCACCGTCCTGACCTCGCCCTCCGACACCCCGGGCCTGGCCGGCGTGGACTTCGTGGTCTTCGCCCCGCGCTGGCTGGTCGGGGAGGACACCTTCCGCCCGCCCTACTTCCACCGCAACGTGATGAGCGAGTACATGGGCCTGATCGAGGGGGCCTACGACGCCAAGGCCGAGGGCTTCGTCCCCGGCGGCGGCTCGCTGCACAACATGATGTCCGCGCACGGCCCCGACCGGGAGACCTTCGACCGGGCGAGCGCGGCCGAACTGAAGCCGCAGAAGATCGACGACGGGCTGGCCTTCATGTTCGAGACGCGCTGGCCGATCACCGCGACCGCCCAGGCGGCCGGCGCCGCACACCTCCAGCGCGGTTACGACGACGTGTGGCAGGGTCTGCAGCGCCACTTCCGCGCCTGACCCGCACTGCGTACGCTCGCCGCACCGCCGCACCGCCCCTGTCCAGCCGTACGGAGAAACACCCGTGACCGCCTTCGCCCCGGACTCCCTGGTACTGAACCGGAAGCTCCCGCTCTGGTACCAGGTGTCACAGTCGCTGCGCGCCTCGATACTCGGGCGCACCCCCGACGCCTCGCTGCGCCTGCCCACCGAGGAGCAGCTCGCCGGGCACTACGGGGTGAGCGTGCTGACCATGCGGCAGGCCCTCAAGGAGCTGGAGGGGGAGGGCCTGATCAGCCGGCACCGGCGGCGCGGCACCTTCATCGAGCCGGGCGCGCGGCGCGGCGCCCCGGTGCGCCTGCTGGGCTCGGTCGACGCGATCGTGGCCCAGCAGTCGGGCGACCGCACGACGGTCCTCGGGCACGGCCGCACGGCCGTGTCCGGGGAGCTGCTGGCCCACTTCCCGGACACGCCCGAGGTGGTCACCTTCCGGCGGCTGCGCCACGACCGCGAGAGCGGCGAGCCGACCAACTGGGCGGAGAACGCGGTGCTGCCGAGGTTCGCGGCGTCGGTGGAGGCCGCCGACCTCGAACGCTGGCCGATGACCAAGGTGCTGCGGGACGTCGCGGGCGTGCGCATCAGCCGGATCACGGACACGGTCGAGGCCCGGCTCGCCGATCCGGAGACGGCCGAGCTGCTCAAGGTGCCGCTGCTGAGCCCGATCCTGCACTACACGGGCGTGACCTACGACGAGGACGGCCGGGTGGTCGACGTGGCCCGGATCCGCTACCGCGGCGACCGCTTCTCGTTCACCGTGACGGTCGACGCACACTGACGGCCCACGCGCCCTGACGGTCGGCGCGTCCGGACGGCCGACGCGCCCTGACGGTCGACCGCGCACGGACGGCGGCGCGCGCCACCGGCCACCGCCGCCGTCGCGGGCTACCGCTCGTCGTCCTCCGGGGTGCGCTCGCCCTCCGCCTGCGACGGCGTGGTGCGCGTGGTCTGGGGGTGCCGCTCCCTGCGCTGCGCCTCGCTCATGTCCTCGTCCAGGCGCTCCCCCTCGGCCTGCGACGGAGTGGAGTATTCGTCGTACTGACTCATCGACGTCTCCTCGCTGCATACGGTACGAATGCGTACACAAGGAGCGTAGCCCTTCGGCCTGGACGCGGCCCGGCCGCCGGGCGCCGTCGCTACCATCGGCGGCGTGAGCGACGACGCACCGCTGCTGGACGATCTGATGCCGTGGGCCGTGGGCGGCCTGCGCCTCGGCCGGGACTGGGTGGCCTCCCCCGACCCGGGGACCCTGCGCAGCCGCTGGGCCGCGCTGGCCGACGCCGAAGGGGCCGAACGCGAGCGGCTGTTCCGGCCGAGCCGCAGCCGTACGCCGTCCGCCGGGGCGGCGGCGCTGCCGGGCCAGCGCTCGGCGGCCACGGCCCGCTTCGCCGACGCACCCGGCCCGTGCCCCGAGCCCGTACGAGTGCTGCGCGCCCCCTTCGACGAGCAGTGGCTGCTGCCCGACCAGCGGCTGATCGACTCGGCCCGCCCGGAGCTCTGGCGGGTGCTCGACGGACAGCAGCTGTTCGCGGTCGAAACCCCGGAGCTGCTGGTCACCGCCCACCTGCCGGCCGGGCGGCTGGGCCGGGTCCGCCCGCTGCACCGGCGCCCCGGCGGCGCCGAGCCGAACCTCGCCCCCGGGCTGCTGCCCCTGCTGGGCGCGCGCTACGGCGGCTGGGCCAGCACCGAGGACGTGCTGTGCTGGATCCTCGCCGCCGGCCGGCCCGGCCCGCGCGGGTACGAGGTGCCGCTCGCCGCCGACCCGGAGCGCTGGCGGGCCGGGCTGGAGCTGGGCCACCGGCTGCTGGCCGTGCAGTTGCGCGGGGCGCGCGGCGGCGAACCGCCCCGGCTGCCCGGCGGCCGGCGCCCGTACGTCCGCTCCGCGGTCGCGGGCTGGCCGCAGGGGCTCGCGTACGACGCCGGGGACGAGGTGCTGGGCCTGGGCAGCGGCACGCTCTCCCCCGTCCCGGCCGGGGCCTGGGCGTACGAGGCCCGCGGCGTGCGGGTGCTGGAGTCGTGGTTCGCCGCCCGGACCGCGCACCGCGACCCGGCGGCCGACGGGCTGGAGGCGCTGGGGCCCGCCGAGTGGCCGCAGGCCTGGACCTCGGAGCTGCTCGGGCTCGTCACGACGCTGGCGCTGCTGGCCGCCCTGGCTCCGGAGCGGGCCGCGTTCGAGCCGGGTCCCGCTCTGGCGGCGGCCGAGCTGCGCGCGGCCGGCGTGCTGCCGCCGCCGCGCCGGGCCCGGCGCCCCGCTTCGGTGCTGGACCACCGGGAGGAGGGCCCGGGCGGCCAGTTCGCCCTGCTGTAGCCGCGCCGAACTACGGCTCCCAGGCCGTCAGCAGGCGGCCGACCGTGCGGTCGAAGTGCGCCGTGAGGTCGGGACCGTGCGGGATCCCGGACTCCGCGCCCGGTTCGCCGTCCCCCGATCCGGCCGCGAGGGCCGCCGCCAGCCGCGGGTACTTCCCCGTGGCCAGCCGGGAGCCGATCCAGGCCGCCCGCACGCCCTGTTCCGCGGCCTCGCTCCAGGGCAGCGACCGGACCCTCTCGGCCAGGGCCAGCTCGCTGGCCACGAAGGTCGCCACCGTGCCGTTGATCGCGGCGACGAGCTCCAGCTTCTCCCCGGCCGGCGCCTCCAGCGGTCCCAGGCAGTCCAGGCTGTGCTCCAGGTAGCGCAGGGCGTTGGGGCCGAAGCCGTACACGGGGCTCAGGAGCCGCGGCAGCCACGGGTGGCGGTGCATCAGCTCCCGTGTCCGGCGGGCCAGGGCCAGCAGGTCCGCGCGCCAGTCGCCGGTCGGCGGGGTCAGCGCGTACTCGCCGCTGACCGCGTCGACCATCAGCTCGTACAGGTCGTCCTTGCGCGGCACGTAGTTGTACAGGGACATCGTCCCGGCGCCGATCCCCGCGGCCACCCGCCGCATGGAGACCGCCTCGATCCCCTCCTCGTCGGCGATCCGCACCGCCTCGGCGGCGATGGAGTCGCGGCTGTGCGCGGGCCTGGGTCCGCGGCCGGCCCGCTGCGGGCGGGCCCAGATCACTTCGGGTTCAGCGGGTCGCCCGCCGGTCGTCATGGCTCGGATCACCTCGTCTTCTCTCCGCCATCTTAGTTACGTACGGCGTACGCAGTGGGGTAGGGTGCGGCACATGAATACTACGTACGCTGTACTTAGTGAGGGGTTGGAGAAGGGCTACGGCGAGGTGCGGGCCCTGCGCGGGCTCGACCTGGCGGTCCGCGAGGGCGCGGTCTGCGGGCTGCTGGGCCCCAACGGCGCGGGCAAGACCACCGCCGTACGGATCTTCGCCACGCTCACCGCGCCCACCGGCGGCCGCGCCCTCGTGGCCGGCCACGACGTCGTCCGCGAACCCGCCCTCGTCCGCCGCGCCATCGGAGTCACCGGCCAGTACGCCTCGGTGGACGGCGAGTTGACCGGCCGCGAGAACCTCCGGCTCTTCGCCCGCCTCGCCGGGCTGCGCGGCGCCACCGGCCGGGCCAGGGCCGACGGGCTGCTGGAGCGCTTCGGACTCACCGGGGCGGCCGACCGGGTGGCCGGCACCTGGTCGGGCGGCATGCGCCGACGCCTCGACCTGGCCGCGGGGCTGCTCGCGCGCCCCCGGGTCCTCTTCCTCGACGAGCCCACCACCGGACTCGACCCCTCGGCCCGCGAGCAGATCTGGACGGCCGTCCGCGAGCTGGCCGCCGAGGGCACCACGGTCCTGCTCACCACCCAGTACCTGGAGGAGGCCGACCGGCTGGCCGACGACATCGTGCTCGTCGACGCAGGCCGGGCCGCCGCCACCGGCACCCCGGCCGAACTCAAGGCCCGGATCGGCTCCTACGCCGAGGTGCACGTGGCCGTCCGCGAGGCGGTCGTGGAGGCGGCCGCCGTGCTCGACCGGCTCACCGGCGGCCACCCCGTGCTCGACGCGGAGCGCCTGACGGTCGGGGCGACGGTCCTGGACACCGGTCTGACCCTGCCGCGGATCATCCGCGCGCTCGACACCGCCGGGGTGCCGGTCACCGACGCGAGCCTGCGCCCACCGACGCTCGACGAGGTGTTCCTGCGCCTCACCCGGGCGCCCGGCCCGCAGGCCGTCGGATCCGGCGCCCGCGACGGCCGGACGGGGCGTGCCGCATGAGCACCCTGCTGTACGAGGGCGGAGCGGTCCTGACCCGGCAGCTCCAGAAGGCCCGGCACGCCCCGGCACTGCTCGTCCTGACCCAGACCATGCCGGTCACCATGCTGCTCTTCTTCGGCTACGTCTTCGGCAGCGCCCTCGCCATGCCGGGCTCCGGCTACCGGGCGTTCCTGGTGCCCGGGCTGCTGGCCGCGACCGCCGCCAACGGCCTGATGGCCAGCCTGTTCACGGCCGCGCAGGACGCCCACCGCGGGGTGACCGACCGCTTCCGGACACTGCCGATGAGCCGCGCCGCCGTACCGCTCGGGCAGACCGGGGCCGACCTGGTGACCACCGGCGCGGCGCTGGTTCCGCTGATGCTGGTGGGGCTGGCCATGGGCTGGCGGATCGAGACGGGGCCGGCCGGCGCCCTCGGGGCCCTGGGCGTGCTGCTGCTCTTCCGGTTCGCCACCGCGTGGGTGGGGACGTACCTCGGGCTGCTGAGCGGGAGCGAGGAGGCGGCGGGACGGCTCGGCGGGGTCACGTTCCTGCTGCCGATGCTCTCCAGCGCGTACCTGCCGACCGAGGGGCTGCCCGGATGGCTGCGCACGGTCGCCGAGTGGAACCCGATCAGCGCGGTGGCCACCGCCGTGCGCGAGCTGTGCGGGAACCCGGTCGGCGGGGCCGGGGCGGGGGCCGCGCCGGGGGCCGCCTGGCCGACCGCGCATCCGGTGGCCGGGGCGCTGCTGTGGTCGGCGCTGCTGCTGCTGGTCTTCGTGCCGCTGGCGACCCGGCGGTTCGCGCGCGGCACGGGGGGCTGACCTTCCGGGGGGGGTGACAGGGCGGGTCCGGACGGGATAGGGATCGGGGCCATGGACACCGAGAACACCGCGCCCGCGCCCCTGTCGCAGCACCCGCCGCAGCGGCCGGACGCGCCGCTGCCCGAGCCGCCGCCCCTCGCCGGAATCACCGTCGTCGCCGTCGAACAGGCCGTCTCGGCCCCCTTCGCCACCCGTCAGCTGGCCGATCTCGGTGCGCGGGTCATCAAGGTCGAGCGGCCCGACGGCGGCGACTTCGCGCGGGCCTACGACACCGCCGCGCACGGACTCGCCTCGCACTTCGTGTGGGCCAACCGCGGCAAGGAGTCCATCGCGCTCGACCTGAAGGACCCGCGCGGCCTGGCCGCGCTGCACGGGCTGCTGGCCGGCGCGGACGTCTTCGTGCAGAACCTGGCGCACGGGGCCGCGGCCCGGCTGGGGCTGGACTCGGCCGCGCTGTGCGCGCGCTACCCGCGGCTGGTCGCCGTGGACGTCTCGGGCTACGGCCCGGACGGCCCGTACGCCCACAAGCGGGCCTACGACATGCTCGTGCAGTGCGAGGCCGGCCTGGTCTCGGTCACCGGGACGGCGCGACAGCCCGTCAAGGCCGGTATCCCGGCCGCCGACATCGCGGCGGCCATGTACGCGTTCTCGGGGGTGCTGGCCGCGCTGCTGCGGCGCGGGACGACCGGGCGCGGGGGCCGGGTGGAGGTGTCCATGCTGGACGCGCTCGCCGAGTGGATGGGCCATCCGCTGCACCACACCCTGCACGACGGCCGGCCGCCCGGCCGTACCGGGCTGGCGCACGCGGTGATCGCGCCGTACGACGCCTACCCGACGGCGGACGGGGACCGGGTACTGGTGTCGGTGCAGAACGACCGCGAGTGGCGCAGGCTCGCCGAACAGGTGCTGCTCAGGCCTGAGTTGGCGGACGATCCGGCGTACGCGACCAACGCGGCCCGGACCGCGCACCGCGCGGAGACCGACGCCGTGGTGGCCGGGGCGCTGGGCGGGCTGGACGCGGAGGAGGCCGTCGGGCGGCTGGAGGCGGCGGGCATCGCCTGCGCACGGCTGAACTCGGTGGCGCAACTGGCCGGGCATCCGCAACTTGCGGCCCGGGACCGGTGGCGCGAGGTGGGGTCACCGGTCGGCCCGCTGCGGGCACTGCTGCCGCCGATCGGGCTGCCGGGCGGCGCGGCACCGCACATGGGTGCGGTGCCCGCGCTCGGCGAGCACACCGGTCCTCTGCTGCGCGCCCTGGGGATGACGGACGGGCAGATCGCCGAACTGCGTCGGGACGGGGTGGTCGCGTAGGGCCGGGAAGCCGGGAGCCCTGGGGCGAACGGCTGCGGTACGGGGGACGGTTACGAGCGGCGGCTGCCGAAGAGCGTGCGACGCAGGCGGCGCAGCGGCGCGAAGAGCGAGACGCGCGCGCTCCGGCTCCGCAGGCGGTGCGTGTGGTCGCGGGAGGTGAGCTCGCGCATCAGCAGGGTCGCCTCGGCCGTCTCCCGGTGCGGGACGGCGGGGCCGCCCAGCACGGCGAGATGGCGGTCGAGGCGCGAACTGGTCGCGTTGCCGCCGCAGGTGATGGCAGGCACGCGAGGCGGCCTGCTGCGCATTGCTATCTGTTCCATGATCTCTCCCCACCCGTACGAGGGCACCCGGCCCGGGCAGGTTAACCCTATCGTCCCCGCGTCGCGCTCGGGTATCCCGGTGGTGTGAATTACCCCTGTGGCGACGGGGAGTTGACGATTACTCAGCGGAGTCGACCCTCACTCTCCGCACAGGGCGGACGGGATTCCCGGGCCTTTCCGCACGTTGCGCCGCAGGCCGGACGGTCGGTCGCGTCACGACGGGAGCCACTTCGCGCACACTGCGCTAACTTGGAGTGATCACGCTGTGACGCATCGACGTACACATGGGGGGCGCGTGGACGGGAACAACACGGACGGGACCGCGGACGGGACCACGGGCGGGAACGCGCGGGGCGCGGGCGGCGGGGACGCGGGCGGCCCCGGGCGCGCCGGCCGGGTGCTGGCGGGCCGCTACCGGCTGCTGGAGCCGGTGGGCCGGGGCGGGACGGGTGTCGTGTGGCGGGCGCGGGACGAGGTGCTGGCCCGCGACGTGGCCGTCAGGGAGGTGCGGGCTCCGGCCGGCGCGGACCCGGCGGAACTGCTGCGGACGCACCGGCGGCTGGAGCGCGAGGCGTGGGCGGCGGCCCGGATCTCGCACCGCGGGGTGGTCACCGTGTACGACGTGGCCTCGGAGGCCGGGCGGCCGTGGATCGTGATGGAGCTGGTGCGGGGGCTGTCGCTGGCCGAGGTGCTGGAGGCCGAAGGGCCGATGCCGCCGCAGCGGGCCGCGCACCTCGGGGAACAGGTGCTGGCGGCGCTGCGCTCGGCGCACGAGTCGGGCGTGCTGCACCGGGACGTGCGGCCCTCGAACGTACTGATCGCCAACGACGGCCGGGTGCTGCTGGGCGACTTCGGCATCGCCGACCCCCCGGGCTCCGCCTTCCTCGCCCCCGAGCAGGTGGCGGGCGGGGAGCCGGGGCCCGCCTCGGACCTGTGGTCGCTGGGGGCCCTGCTGTACGCGGCCGTCGAGGGGGCCCCGCCGCGGGCGGCGCCGTCGGAAGCGCCCCGGGCCGACGCGGGCGCCCGGGTGCCCGCACCGCGCCGGGCGGGGCCGCTGGAGCCGGTGCTGGAGGGGCTGTTGCGTCGGGACCCGGCCGAGCGGACGGGGCCCGCGGAGGCGGCCCGGATGCTGCGGCTGGTGGGCGCGGGCGGGGCCGTACGGGCCTCGGGCGGGCCGGTGTCGGAGCCCGGCGGCCCGGCCCCGGCGGCGCGGCCCGGGCAGGAGCCGCCGGGCGGCGGGGGCGGCGCGGCGCACGGGCCCGCGCGGGAGGACGGCGACGACGGGGGCGCGGAGGGCGCGCGGGCGCAGGGGGTGCGGGACCCGGCGCGGGAGGACCGGCCGTCGTCGGACGCGCCGCGCGAGGGCCGGGCCGGACTGCTGCTGGCCGCCGGGGTCGCGGTGCTGCTGCTGGCGCTGGTCGCCCTGGGGTGGCTGCTGCTGGCGGGCTGACGGGACCGGCGGGCCGCCGGACCCGCCGGTCCCCCGCCGGCACCTCCGGCGCCGGGGCGGGCGCCGGAGGTCCGGGCGGGACGGTTACGCGTCCGCGTCCGCGTCCGCGTACGGGCGGTCAGGCCGCGTTCGTGAAGACCGGCAGGTAGCCGCCGGACTGTCCGGCGGCGGTGGGGTGGTAGGACTCGCCGATGTTGAGCCAGTTGACGCTGTGCAGCCACGCGTTGCTGGAGCAGATCTCGTGGTTGGTGAAGGCGCCGGCGACCGAGGCGAAGGTGAAGCCGTGGTCGGCGGCCCGCTTGGCGACGGCGGCGTTGAGGTAGTCGGACGCGTTGTTGATGGCGGTGCGCTCGCCCTCGGTCAGACCGGTGACGCAGGTGCCGTTGAGCTTGTAGAAGCGGGGGTAGCCGAGGACGACGACGCGGGCGTTGGGCGCCCGGCTGTCGATGGCGTTGTACACCTGGTCGAGCTGGCCGGGGAGGGTGGAGTCGACGTAGGCCTTGGCCTGGTTGACGCGGCTGACGCAGGTGGACTCGGACTGGAGCACGCAGGTCGTCATGACGTCCGAGAATCCGGCGTCGTTGCCGCCGATGGTGACGGAGACGAGGTCGGTCCCGGAGTTCAGCGGACCGAGCTGGTTGGCGAGCAGGTCACCGGTGCGGGCGCCCGAGCAGGCCACGAAGGCGAAGCTCTGCGGGGAGTGGGCGGCGGCCCACAGGGCCGGGTACGCGCGGGTGGTGCGCTTGCAGTTGCCGCTGGCGCTGTCGTAGTTGCCGGAGCCGACTCCGGAGGAGTACGAGTCGCCGAGGGCGACGTAGCCGAAGTCGGCGGCGGCGGACGCCTGGCCCGCGCCGAAGAGTGCGGCGCCGGCGGCCAGCAGCAGGGCGGAGGCGAGCGCGGCGAAGCGAGAGGATCTCGTGCTCATGTATGCGGCTCCTAGTGGGGGGTTACTCCTGAGTCCGTGGTACAAGCAACACCGGCTCACCGGAAGTGTTCATGCCAAGAACATTCGGTGCGGGCTTGCGGTCCGAACCTTCACCCGCGACGGGTTTGAAGGGATAACGCGGCCACTCGTTCCGGGGAAACGCGGGTGCACAGGGGCAGTTCGTGCCGGATCATGGGCGCCATGCCAGCCAACCCGCATGACGCGCTGCCGATCCGGCTCAACGTCGACGACAGCGATTCGCCGTCGGACGTGGTCGACGCCCTGTTCCTCGGCCGGTTCGCCTCGGGCGAGCAGCCGTTCTCGCACAGCGTGTCGATCGACCGGGTGAAGCCGGAAGCCGGCCTGGTGCCGCCCGGGGCCACCGTGCTGCGCTCGGCGCGCGACAGCGACCGCAGCGCCACCCTCGCCGAGGGCGAGGGCTGGACCATGCTCGTCTCCCGGTGGAACCGGGGCGCGGACGTCACCGTGACCGCGGTCAGCGAGGAACTCGCCGCGCGGGTGCTCGACGGGGCGACGGAGGGGGTCCAGGACGAGCCCGAACCGCAGCCGGACAACGTGACGATGGGCTTCTGGTACGTCTCCCCGCGCCGCGGGCCGTACCGCACGACCCGTCAGATCGCGGCCGGCACCTGGGCCGAGGTGCGGCCGAACTACACGGCGCCGGTGGCCGGGGCGCTGGACCGGCTGATGAAGGTGACCCCGGACGACATCGCCGGACGGCTGCTGCTGCTGCACGGGCCGCCGGGCACCGGCAAGACCTCGGCGCTCCGCACGCTGGCCCGCTCCTGGCGGGACTGGTGCCAGGTGGACTGCGTCCTGGACCCCGAGCGGCTCTTCAACGACGTGGGCTACCTGATGGACATCGCGATCGGCGAGGACGAGGGCACGGCGAAGGGCCGCTGGCGGCTGCTGCTGCTGGAGGACTGCGACGAGCTCATCCGCGGCGAGGCCCGGCACACGGCGGGCCAGGCGCTCTCCCGCCTGCTCAACCTGACGGACGGGCTGCTGGGGCAGGGCCGCAACGTGCTGGTGGGCGTGACGACCAACGAGGACCTCGAACGGCTTCACCCGGCCGTGGTCCGGCCGGGCCGCTGCCTGGCCCGCGTCGAGGTCGGCCGCCTCACCCACCGGGAGTCGGTGGACTGGCTGGGGACGGACGAGGGAGTGCCCCGCGAGGGCGCCAGCCTGGCGGAGCTCTTCGCCCTGCGCCGCGGTGCGGGCCCGGCCTCGGTCCTCCCGCCCCAGCCGCACACCGCGGACGCGGGCCTCTACCTCTAGGAGCCCTCGGCCGGGCCGCGCGGGCTACGAGCCGTAGCGCGCGCGCACGGCCTCGGTGGCCGCGGCGAGGGCCTCGGCGCGGGTCAGGCCGAGCCGGTGGGCCCGTTCCGCGAAGTTCTGCGCGCAGGACGCGGCCTCTCGGGCGGGCCCCTCGCCCGCGGCGGCGACGAACGTGCCGTTGCGGCCGCGGGTCTCGATCACCCCGTCGGCCTCCAGCGCCCGGTAGGCCTTGGCCACGGTGTTCGCCGCCAGTCCCAGCTCCTCCGCCAGGCCGCGGACGGTCGGCAGTTTGAAGCCCGCCGGCAGCTTTCCCGACCGGGCCCGGTCGGCGATCTGGGCGCGCAGTTGCTCGTACGGGGCGGCCGAGCCGGCCGAGCCGTCGAGGGTGATCTTGAGGTTCGTCGGGGTCACGCGCCGATTCTCCCGCACCGGACGGAAAGGGGAGGCGCCGTGGGCCCGTCCGCCCGTAGCGTCGGCCTCGTGACCGCGGTCGAGGGACGGTTCGGGTACGGGATCCGCGCCGCCGGGACGCGGTCCGCCAGGAAGTCGGAGGCACGATGAACGGGCAGCAGCTGACCGTGGTACTGACCAAGGCCGGCCGGACCAAGATCCGCTATCCGGCGGTCGGGGTGGCCGACGACGGCGACCGGATCTCCGTACGGGCGCCCTGGGCGGCCGACGGCGTACGGGACTTCGGCTTCGTGCGCTTCGAGCCGGGAGACGTCTTCGTCGAGCACTTCTGGCGCACCCGCTGGTACGCGGTGAAGGAGGTGTGGACCGGCGCCGGGGTGCTCAAGGGCTGGTACTGCGACGTCACCCGGCCGGCCCTGGTGCGCGGCACGGAGATCGTGGTGGACGACCTGGACCTGGACCTGTGGGTGTCGGCGGACGGGAGCCGCGTCCTGCGGCTGGACGAGGACGAGTTCGCCGCGAGCGGGCTGCGGACCTCCGATCCGGAGGCGGCCGCGCAGGCCGTCCGCGCACTGGACGCCCTGGACGACCAGGCCCGCTCCGCGGCGGGGCTGGCGGCGCTGCTCGGCCGAGCGGCGGCCGGGGGCGCGCCGTGACGGGCGTGCCCCGGGGCCCCGTGCGCCGTTAGCCTCGGGCAGAGACCACACCTGGGGGGACGATGAGCGACACGACCGCACTCGGCGACCGCATGAAGCGGTACGAGGCCGCGTACCGGACGGTCCTGCCCCGCCGCACCTATACGATCCTGCGGCTCGACGGCCGCGCCTTCCACACCTACCTCCGGGACGCCGAGAAGCCGTTCGACACCGGTTTCATCGCGGACATGGGCGCGGTGGCCGAGGCCCTGTGCGCGGAGGCGGCGGGCGCGGCGCTCGCCTACGCCCAGTCCGACGAGATCAGCCTGCTGCTCACCGACTTCGCGACCGCGGGCACGGAGCCCTGGTTCGGCGGGGTCGTCGCCAAGCAGCTGTCCGTGTCCGCCTCCCTGGCCACGGCGGTGCTGGGCGAGCGGCGGCCCGGGCGGCGGGCGCTGTTCGACGCCAGGGTGTTCACCCTGTCGGATCCGGTCGAGGTGGCGCACTACTTCCGGTGGCGGCAGCGGGACGCCGTCCGCAACAGCATCTCCATGGCGGCCCAGGCGCACTTCCCGCACGAGCGGCTGCACCGCGTCTCGACGGGGGCGATGCAGGAGCTGCTGTGGTCGGAGGCGGGCGTCAACTGGAACGACTTCCCGGCCGCCTGCAAGCGGGGCCAGGTCGCCACCCGGCTGACCGGCGAGCGGCCGGTCGAGTACGTCGACCGGCGGACCGGTGAGCCGGTACGGACCACGGCGGTCCGCTCGTGGTGGGAGGTGGCGGGCGCCCCGCGCTTCACGACGGAGCCGACCGGCTGGCTGGCGGGCGTGATCCCGGCCCTGCCCACCCTGTCCACGATCCCCGCGTAGCCGGTTCGGGCCGGTTCCTGAGCGGCCTCTTACCGGCGCCTTAAGCAGACCCTAAGGATCGCTCCCCGGCGCCCGGAAGCCTCGGAACGCCGGGTTCCGCGGGCTAGCTTGGCGGGGCCAGGGAGGGCCGGATGCGGCGCCGCGTCCCCCGTCGGGGACGGCGCCGCATCCGCCCGGTTCCGCTGGCGGCCCTGTCCGCGCCCGAAGGAGATCCACCCATGCCCGCACGTCGCACCGTCACCCGCATCGCCGCCGCAGGTCTGGCCCCGCTGGCGGTGGCCGCGTACGGCGCCGGGCCCGCGGCCGCCCACGGCTCGATGACGGACCCGGTCAGCCGGGTGGCGGCCTGCTACGCGGAGGGGCCGGAGTCGCCCGACTCCGCCGCGTGCAGGGCGGCGGTGGCGGCGAGCGGGGCTCAGGCGTTCTACGACTGGAACGCGGTGAACATCGCCGACGCGGCCGGTCGGAGCCGGTCGCTGATCCCGGACGGGCAGCTGTGCTCGGCGGGCAACGCCAAGTACAAGGGGCTGGACCTGGCCCGCGCCGACTGGCCGTCGAGCCCGATGACGGCGGGCGCGCACACCTTCCGCTACAAGGGCACCGCCCCCCACAAGGGGTCCTTCGAGCTGTACGTGACGAAGGACGGGTACGACCCGGCGAAGCCGCTGAAGTGGTCGGACCTGGAGCCCGCGCCGTTCCTCAAGGTCACCGATCCGGGGATGCAGAACGGCGACTACGTGTTCTCCGGCACCGTCCCGAAGAAGTCCGGCCGCCACCTGGTCTACAGCGTGTGGCAGCGCTCGGACAGCCCGGAGGCCTTCTACACCTGCTCGGACGTCGTCTTCGGCAAGGACAGCGGCGGCGGGGCCGGTACGGGCCCGACGGCCGGGCCCGGCGGCAAGCCGAGCGCCGGCACGGGGACCGGCCCCGGTTCCGGCACCGGGGCCGGCACCGCCCCCTCTGCCGGGCCGTCCACCGGGTCCCCGGCCCCCGGCGCCGAGGGCGCCGGGCCGGTGGCCCAGGTTCCGACGGACCGGCAGATCGCCGACGGCGCGGCCGGCTCCTCGGTGGAGCACAACGGCCACGGAGACAACGACCCGAAGACCAACGGCTCGGCCGCCCCGGTCCCGGCGCGGTCCGCGCCGGGCGGCAACCTCGCCGAGACCGGCGGCGGCAGCGCGACCCCGGTGATCGCGGCCACCGGCGCCGGCGTGCTGGCCGTAGGCGCGGCCGTGCTCTTCGGCCTGGCCCGCCGCCGTACCGCCGCGGGCCGCCACGGCCGCTAGTCCACCAGTCCACCAGTCCACCCGGCCCACCGGGCCCGCTCCCCCCCTCCGGCCGGTCCGGTGGCCTGCGGACCACCTGCGCGTCAGTCGAAGACCGACGCGCAGGTGGTCCGTTCGGCGTGGGCCGGGTCGATGGCGTTGAGCGCCTCGTGCCAGGCGATCCGGTCGGTGAGCCCGATGGCGACGTGTTCCGAGAGGTCCACGGCGCACAGGTCCTGGAGCAGGACGTTGCGCACGTTCGGTCCGACGAGGAACTGGGTCCGGTACGGCGTGACCACTTCGTCGTACCGGGTCGCGATCACCGTGTACTTCACCCCGGGGACGGTGTCCCCGCCCGCGTTCAGCTTGTTCTGGAAGGCGGAGCCGGCGATCTGGTCGGCGAGGCCGGGGGTGGCGGCGCTGAGCAGGTCCTCGGCGCCGGGGAAGTACGGGAGCAGTTCGGTGAGGCCGAGGAGGGTGGTGCCGTGGTTGTCAGGGGCGAGTCCGACCAGGGCGTTGACCTTGGCGGCGCCGCCGAGGAACTTCAGGTAGTAGCGCGGCATCATGCCGCCCTGCGAGTGGCCGATGATGTCGGTCTTGGCGGAGCCGGTGGCGGCGAGCACCCGGTCGACGAAGGCGTCGAGCTGGCCGGCCGACTTGTCGATGGGGCCGAGCCCGTTGAACAGGGGCACGCCGGGCAGTTGGCCGTAGTCGAGCGAGTAGACGCAGAACCCGCGGTTGACGAGGTAGGGCGCGAAGCCCAGCCAGTTGTCGACGGAGTTGCCGAAGGTGCCGTGGACGAGCACGACGGGGCGGGGATGGGCGGCGGAGGGCTTGCAGGACCAGTTGTTCCAGCCGCTGCTGGGCGCGGACGCGGCCTGAGCGGCGCCGGTGGGGGCGACGAGCGCCGCCGCGGCGAGGGTGAGGACGGCCAGCGGGCGGAGCAGGCGTCTCCAGGGCAGCATCGTGTGATCTCCTTGCGGTTGCGACTCAAGGGGATGGAGCGTGGGGGTTCATCCCGTGATCCGGATCACAAGGGGTGCTGCTGCCGTCAAATTACGGGCGGGTAGCAAAACTGGGAAGTTACGCGTCGGTAAAAACTGTGCGCTCACCCGGCGGCGAGCGAGCCGCGGGCGATGGCGTGCGGGCCGAAGCGGGCGCGCACCCGGTCCGTCACGGCCTCCAGCCGGCGGGCCTTCTCGTCCTGCGGGTCGAAGCTGAGCTGCCGTACGGCCCGTTCGGCCGGGGACAGGTCCTCGGCCCGCAGGGACAGCGCGCGGACCCGGGCCCGCTGCAGGCCGAGGCCCGTGTACAGGGCGTAGGCCGTGGCGGTCAGGGCGTCGGAGTGCGCGGTGGGTTCGGCCAGGGTGCGGGTGCGGGTGAGCGTGGTGCGGTCGGCGCAGCGGACGCTGAGCGAGAGGGTGCGGCAGACCTGGCCCTGCCCCGGTTCCCGGCCGCGCAGCCGCGCGCCGAGCTCCTGCGTCAGCGAGAGCAGCGCCCGGCGGTGCCGTACGGGGTCCAGCTCGTCCCGGTCGAAGGGCCGCTCGGCCGCGATGGCGCGGGCGGCCGCCCCCGGCTGGACGGCGGTCCGGTCGATCCCCCGGGCCCGCTCGTGCACCTCGCGCCCGAGCCGGGCGCCCAGGATGCGCCGCAGCGCGGCGGGCGGAGCGGCGGCGACCCGCCCGACGGAGTCGAGCCCGTAGGAGCACAGCGTACGGGCGGCCTTGGGGCCGACCCCGTCGAGTTCGGTGACGGGCCGGGCGGCCAGGAACGCTCCGGCGGCGGCGGGGTCGCCGGGGACCACCAGGGTCTGGCCGGGGCGGGCCTGGCGGGCGGCGGTCCGGGCCAGCATGGGGTTGCCGGCGACCCCCACCGCGGCGTCCACCCCGTACAGGGCCAGGGCGCGGACCCGGACGAGGGCGGCGAGCCGGACGGCGTCGCAGCCGAAGTGGCGCAGCGCGCCCCGGACGTCGGCGAGGGCCGCGTCGGGCGGCAGCGCCTGCACGGCCGGGGTGAAGGAGTCGAGCAGCGCCAGCACCCCGGCGTACGCCTCGGCCCCGAGCGGCTCCCCGCCGGCGGACCGGAGCCGCAGGCACATCACGGCCGCGGGGGCGGTGGGGGCGACGGTCCGGGGCGGCGGGCCGTACCCGTCACCGGCCGCGGCGGCGGGAGCCGGGGGACGGGCGTCGCGGGCGGCGGGGGTCATCCCGCGCTGCCCGGGCTGGAGTGCCACAGCTTGCGTCCGGTCGCGGCGCCGGTACCGGGCGGCTGGAGGTCGGCCCAGGGGTTCAGCTCGAACCCCGTCGACAGGCGGATCCGGCGGTCGCCACCGGCGCCGCCGGGCCCGGCGTCAGGCCCGGTCCCGGCACCGGCACCGCCGTCGGCCCCGGCGTCGGGGCCCGCGCTCCCGCCGTCCGCGCCGTCCTCCGTGCCGTCGCCGCCCGGCGCGCCCTCGCCGCCCGCGGCCAGCCGGGCCGCCACCGCGTCCAGGCCGCCCGAGGACCGCAGCTCCGCCAGTTCCGCCAGGTTCCACGCCGCCGCCCCGACCACGCTCAGGCTCTGCGGGCCCCGTCGCTGCACGACGCCCCGCACCAGCAGCAGGAAGGAGTGGAAGACGGTGTGCGCGCAGCGCTCGTGGCTGTCGTCGAAGAAGGCCAGGTCGACCAGGCCCGTGCCGTCGTCCAGCGTGGTGAAGATGACCCGCCTGCCGGACCGGATCGGCGGGGTCTGGGTGGCCGCCTTGGCGCCCGCGACCAGCACCGTCTGCCCGTGCGCGGTGTCCCGCAGCCGGCGTGCCGGGACCACTCCGAGCTCCGTCAGGAAGGCGTGGTGGTCCCCCATCAGGTGCCGCGAGGCGTCCATGCCGAGGACCCCGAGCTCGGCGCTGAGCCGTTCCGCGTCGGACAGGTCGGGCAGCCCGACGGAGGCCGTGGACCGGCCGCCCTCCAGCGGGAGCTGGGCGGCGCCGCCGCGCGCTCCGGCCGCCCGCTGCGCACCGTGCAGCTCCGTCAGGTGCAGCAGCAGGTCGCGGCGGTTGGCGCCGAACGCGTCCAATCCGCCCACCTGGGCCAGCCGTTCGGCGACCGGGCGCCCCGGATGCGCCCGGTCCCAGAAGTCGCGCAGCGAAGCGTACGGCTGCCCCTCCTCGATGCGGCGCGCCTCGGCCTCGCTGATGCCGTGGACGTCGGACAGGCCGAGCCGCAGCCCCCACGTACCGACGGACGCATCGGACACCAGTTCGATGCGCGGGGCGACCGCCGACCGGTTCACGTCCAGCGGCAGCACCGGCACGCCCCGGCGGCGCGCGTCCGCCAGCAGCAGCCGCTTCGGGTACATCCCCGGATCGTGGGTGAGCAGCCCGGCGTAGAAGGCCGCCGGGTGGTGCGCCTTCAGCCACGCCGACTGGTAGGTGGGCACCGCGAAGGCCACCGCGTGCGCCTTGCAGAAGCCGTAGGAGCCGAAGGCCTCGACGATCTCCCAGGTACGGGCGACCACCTCCGGCGGGTAGCCGCGCTCGGCCGCCCGCGCCGCGAACCAGACCTTGATCCGTCCCTGTGACGGCGGGTCGGACAGCCCGCGCCGCACCCGGTCCGCCTCGGCGCGTCCGCAGCCGGTCATCACGTGCACGATCTCGATGATCTGCTCGTGGAAGACGACCACCCCGTACGTCTCGCCCAGCGCGTCGGCCAGGTCGGGGTGCGGGAAGCGCACCGGCGCCCGGCCGTGCCGGGCCTCGATGAAGGGCCGCACCATGTCGGCGGCCACCGGCCCCGGGCGGAAGAGGGAGATGTCGACCACCAGGTCGTGGAAGGACGACGGCTGGAGCCGGCCCACCAGGTCGCGCTGGCCCGGGGATTCGATCTGGAAGCAGCCCAGCGTCTCGGCCGAGCGGATCAGCCGGTAGGTGTCCGCGTCGTCCGGCGGCACCTGCGCCGGGTCGTCCAGGTCGAGCTCCTCCCCCGTGGCGCGCTTGAGCTCCGCGACGGCGTGGGCCATCGCGGACTGCATCCGCACGCCCAGCACGTCGAGTTTGAGCAGCCCGAGGTCCTCCACGTCGTCCTTGTCGAACTGGGACATCGGGAAGCCCTCGCCGCTGGTGGGCACGACCGGCGTACGGGCGAGCAGCGAGTCGTCGGAGAGCAGCACCCCGCACGGGTGCATGGCCGTACCGCGCGGCAGCGCGTCGAGGGATTCGACCAGTTCCCACAGCCGGCCGTGGGACTCGCCCCGTACGTCGCGCAGTTCGGGCAGTTCGCGCAGGGCGGCGCGGGCGTCGCGGGCGCGGATGTGCGGGAAGGCCTTGGCGAGGCGGTCGACCGCGGCCGGGTCCATGGACAGGGCGGCGCCGACGTCGCGGATGGCGTGGCGGACCCGGTAGGTCTCGGGCATGGCGACGGTGGCGACGCGCTCGGTGCCGAACCGGTCCATGATCCGCCGGTAGACCTCCAGCCGGCGGGCCGACTCGACGTCGATGTCGATGTCGGGCAGGACGCGCCGGCGCGTGGACAGGAAGCGTTCCATGAGCAGGCCGTGCTCGACGGGGTCGGCGTGCGCGATGCCGAGCAGGTGGTTGACGAGCGAGCCGGCTCCGGAGCCGCGGGCGGCCACCCGGATGCCCATGTCCCGCACGTCCTGCACGACCTGGGCGACGGTCAGGAAGTAGGAGGCGTAGCCGTGGTGGGCGATGACGTCGAGCTCCTCCTCCATCCGGTCCCAGTAGGCGCGCCGGCCCGCGTGGCCGCGCAGCACCATGCCGGCCGCGGCCCGGGAGGCGAGGACCCGCTGGGCGCTGCGGTGGGCCGCGCCGACCAGCCGCGCCTCGGGGAAGTGCACCGTGCCCATGCCGAGGTCGTCCTCGGGATCCACGGCGCAGGCCTCGGCCGTACGGCGGGTCTCCGCCAGCAGCCCGCGCGCGTCGGCGGGGCGCAGTCCGGCGGCCCGGGCGATCCGGTCGGCGGTCTCCGCCATGGCGGAGGGGTCCTTGAGCCAGCGTTCGCCGGTGTCGAGGGGGCCGCGGGGGTCGATGGGGACCAGCCGGCGGGCCGCGTCGAGGATGTCGGCGACCGGGCCCTGGCCGGGGTCGGCGTAGCGGACGGCGTTGGTCAGCACGGCCGGGACGCCCTGTTCGGCGGCGAAGCCGACCGTACGGGCGGCCAGCCGGAGCGATCCGGGGCCGGTGCCGGAGCGGCCGTGGTGGACGGCCTCCAGCCGCAGCGACTCCCCGTACGCCTCCCGCCAGGGCGCGAGGAGCCGGACGGCCCGGTCGGGACGGCCGGCGGCGAGCGCCCGGCCCACCTCCGAACCGGGTCCGAGCAGGACGAACACGCCGTCTCCGCCGAGGGCGCCCCAGGGTGCCACCGGCCGCTGCCCGCCCCCGGCCGGGCCGTCGCCGTCCGCCGCCGCGTGGGCGGCGGTGACCAGACGGCACAGTTCGGCCCAGCCGGTGGCCCCGTCCCGGGCCAGGAAGACCGCGCGGGGGGCGGACTCGTCGACGAAGGCCCCGCCCTTGACCGGGTTCCGCCGCCGGTGGGACACCTCGGCCGGGCCGGGGCCGCCGCTCGCGCCGGGGCCGTTCGCACCGGAGCCCGCCGGGCCGGCCGGGCTCCGGTGCCCGGCCGGGTTCGCCGGGCCCCCCGACCCGGCGTGCCCGGCCGCCGCGGCCGCCGTGCGCGGCCGCGCCGGCGCCGCCGCGGCGGGCGGTACGGCGAGGTCCACCCCGAACAGCGGGCGGACCCCGGCCCGCGCGCACGCCTTGGCGAAGCGCACCGCGCCCGCCAGGGTGTCGCGGTCGGTCAGGGCGAGGGCGTCCATGCCGCGCTCGGCGGCGCGCTCCGCCAGTCGTTCCGGGTGGGAGCCTCCGTAGCGCACGGAGAACCCCGAAACGGTGTGCAGATGCGTAAAACCAGGCACCCGCGGCCTCCTGCTTCGCTCGAATGAACACCTCCCCCGTCTCCACCATAGAGCAATTCGAATACCCGTGCGAAACACGTGTTCGATCATCCATTTGGTCCTCCCCTGCTGCGTCCCGCCCCCGGCACGCCGAGCGTGGGGGCATGACCCAGCCCACAGACAGCACCGCCGCAGGCCCGTCCGGCGGGTTCCTCGCCGAGATCAAGGACGCCGTGACCATCCGGGCAGCCCTGCTGGTCCTGGGGGTGCTGGCCCTCCAGCTGGCCTTCATCACCTCGTACATCGGCGCCTTCCACCACCCGAAGCCGAGCGAGATCCCGATCGCGGTCGCCGCTCCCCTCCCGCAGGTGGCCCAGCAGACCGTGAAGCAGCTCGGCTCCCTGCCCGGCAACCCCCTCGACCCGCGCGTCGTCGCGGACGAGGCCGCGGCGACCGCCGGGATCATGAACCGGGACATCGACGCCGCGCTGGTCATCGACCCGGCGGGGCGGACCGACAAGCTGCTGGTCGCGACCGGCTCCGGAGCCTCGCTCGCGACGGCCGTCGAGGAGATCGTCGGGCTGGTCGAGCAGAGCCAGGGGCGCACCGTCCGGGTCGTCGACGTGGCCCCGTCCGCCGCCGGCGACGGACGCGGGCTGAGCGCCTTCTACCTGGTGGTCGGCTGGTGCGTGGGCGGCTACCTGTGCGCCGCGATCCTGGCGATCAGCGCCGGCGCCCGGCCCGCGAACTCGGCCCGCGCCGTCATCCGGCTCGGCGCCCTGCTCGCGTACGCGATCGTCGCCGGGCTGCTCGGCGCGGTCATCGCGGGCCCGGTGCTGGGCGCGCTGCCCGGCTCGCTGATGGGCCTGTGGGGGCTGGGCGCCCTGGTCGTCTTCGCGGTCGGCGCGATCACGCTGGCCCTCCAGGGGCTGGCGGGCGTGGTCGGCATCGGCCTCGCGATCCTGCTGGTCGTGGTCCTCGGCAACCCGAGCGCCGGCGGCGCCTACCCGTACCCGCTGCTGCCGCCGTTCTGGAAGGCCATCGGCCCGGCCCTGCCGCCGGGCGCCGGTACGTACGCCGCGCGCTCGATCGCGTACTTCCGGGGCAACGGCGCGGGCGGGCCGATGCTGGTGCTGGCCGGCTGGGCGGTGGTCGGTTCCGCGGTCACCCTCGCCTGCGCGGTGTTCCGCCGGGGCCGGCCGGGGCCCGCCGTCGGCAGCGGACTGCCCGACGACGCCCCGTCCGCACCCCGGCTCGCGGGCGAGGGGAGCGGCCCGCGGTGAACAACCCCCTCCGCAACCTCCAGGGACCGGCCGAACAGGCCGTCTCCGTCAAGCGGATGGAACCCAGCGCCCAGGCCCAGCTGGGCGCGCTCGGCCTCACCGGCTTCATCGTGGTCACCGTCATCGCCACCGGCATCGACGCGGGCGTCTTCCCGGAGGAGCTCGGCCACTCGGTGCTCCCGCTGGTGGGCTTCTTCGTCGGCGGCCTCGCCCAGCTGCTGGCCGGGCTCTTCCAGGCACAGCGCGGCGATACCTGGCACGCCACCGTCTTCGGCGGGTTCGGGCTCTTCTGGATGGCCAAGGCCTGTCTGATCCAGTGGGTGCTGCCGGCCACCGATCCGGCGCTGCGCGGGGACGTCAACGGGCTGTTCACCCTGCCCTGGGTGTTCGTGGTGTTCGTGCTGTGGATCGGCAGCTGGCGCATCCACCTCGTGCTGCTGTCCACCTTCACCTGCGTGCTGGTCGTCTTCGTCGCGATGACGGTCAGCGGTTTCACCGGGTCGCAGACCTGGAACCGGGTCACCGGCTGGAGCGGCCTGCTGGCCGCCCTGGGCGCCACCTATCTGCTCGCCGGCCAGATCATGGCGAGCACCTGGGGCCGCCAGGTGCTGCCGATGGGCCGCTTCCTCGCCCCCGAGGAACCCCCCGAGGCCTGACCTCCCCGGCCCGGCCCGGCGGCCCGGACGCCGTGGGGCGCCGAGGCCGTCGCACCGGCCGGACCATCGGACCGGCCGGTCGCGTCAGGCCGAACGGACACCGGGCCGGACGGACGCGTCAGGCCGCCCGGTGGACCACCTCGCCCGCCACCACCACGGTCGTCGCGACCGTGCCCGGGATCAGCTCCGGCGGGACGGTGAGGATGTCCCGGGACAGCACCACGAAGTCGGCGGCCTTGCCCACCGTCAGCGAACCCCGCTCCGCCTCCAGGAAGTTGGCGTGGGCCGAGCCCATCGTGTAGCCGTACACCGCCGTCGCCACGTCCACGGTCTCGGCCGGCTGCCACGGGTCGCCGCCACCGAGGGGGCGGCGGGTGACGGCCGTGTAGATGCCGACCATCGGGTCCATCTCCGCCACGTTCCAGTCGCTGGAGAAGGCCAGCACCGCCCCCGCCTCGTGCAGGCTCCGCATCGGCCAGGCCTTGTGCCAGCGGTCCTCGCCCACGTTCTCCGCCCAGTCCTGGCCGGGCCCGGCGATCTCCGGCGCGCAGTGCCGCGGCTGCATGCAGGCGACCACGCCCAGCTCGGCGAAGCGCGGCACGTCCGCCGGGTCCAGGCACTCCACGTGCACCACCTGGTGCCGGGCGTCGCGCGGGCCGTTGACCGTACGGGCGTGCTCCACCGCGTCCAGCACCGTGCGGATGCCCCGGTCGCCCGTGGCGTGCACGAAGCACTGGAAGCCCCGCGCGTCCAGCCGCGCCAGCAGCCCGGCGAACTCCTCCGCCGGGTAGAAGGTCTCGCCCCGGTGCGCGCCGCACCCGGTGTACGGCTCCAGCAGGGCGGCCGTGCGCGGTTCCACCACGTCGTCGATGTACAGCTTGAGCGGGCCCACCCGCAGCCGGTCGCCGGCGTACGCCCGGGCGGCCGCCGCGAAGTCGTCGAGCTCCTCCTCCGTGGTGCCGCGCGGGTGGAACAGGGCGGCCACGATCCGCGAGCGCAGCCGTCCCTCCGCCCGGGCCCGCTCGTAGAGCCCGAGGTCGTCGAGGGAGTTCTGGGGTTCCACCACCGTGGTGATGCCGAAGCCGATGGCGTCGTCGAGGCTCTTCACGAGCCGTCCGTACTGCCGGTCCGGCGAGGCCCACGGCACGCCCAGGTCGCGCAGGGCGCGGTGGCCGTCCCGGGAGAGCCCCTTGACGGCGAAGTCCTTGACGAAGCCGGTCGGCTCCCCGGTCAGCGGGTCCACCGCCGCCGTGCCGAAGGGCAGGTCGGTGTGGTCGCGGGTCACGCCCAGGCGCCGCATGGCCGCGGTGTTCAGCCAGGCCGTGTGCACGTCGTACGAGAGCACGATCGCCGGGGTGTCGCCGGTGACCGGGTCCAGGTCGGCCGCGCAGGGCATCCGGCCGCCCGGGACCGCCGAGTAGTCGAAGGCCTCCGCCTCGATCCACCCGGCGTCGGGGTGGGCCTCCTTCCAGGCGCCGATCCGGTCGAGGATGGCGTCCAGGGTGCGCACCCCGGCCAGCTGGACGCAGGCGTCGTCGGAGCCGAGCCGGACGTGGTTGTGCGCGTCGATGAAGCCGGGCAGGACCAGCCGGCCCCCCGCGTCGAGCAGCTCGGTGTCCGGGCCGCGCCACTGGTCGGCGTCGGCGTCGGCGCCGAGCCACACCACGCGCCCGTCGTGCACGGCGAGGGCCTCGGCCTCCGGCAGGGCGGGGTCGACGGTGTGGATGCGGGCTCCGGTGAGCAGCAGGTCGGCGGGGAAGGGGCTGGTGGCCATGGGGTGGTGCTCCTGTGCGGCAGAGACGGATGCGGGTCGGACACGGATCGGGTGCGCGGTCGAGACGGAGATCGGACGGAGATCGGGGGGCTCGGCGGCGGGCGGGCGCCGGGTCAGGCGGACGGCACCGGCGCCGGTGCGCCGCGGCGTACGAGGGCCCAGTACGTGAGTCCGGAGACGACCGAGCCGAGGAGGGTGAGGTCGGCGCCGCCGAGCGGGGCGACCAGCGGGCCGGTCCAGAGCTCGGAGTCGCAGGTCAGGGCGGCGAAGGCCATGCCGGCGAGCAGGGCGGCGAGGCCGGCCGGGTGGTAGCCGGCGCGGTACCAGTAGGCGCCCGCGCTCCCGGCGTGCAGTGCGTCGGCGTCGTAGCGGCAGCGGCGCAGCAGCATGTCGGCGAGGAAGACCCCGCCCCAGGGCGCGAACACGATGATCAGCAGCGAGAGGAAGGAGAGCAGGGAGGTGGTGAAGTCGGTGAGGAACAGCGCGGCCAGCGAGCCCGCGGCGGTCACGGCGGCGCTGATCACGATGGCGCGGGAGCGGCTCCAGGGGATGCCGAGGACCTGGAGGTTCAGGCTGGAGGAGTAGAGGGTGATGATCGAGTTGGTGACGGAGCCGCCGAGGACGAGGGCCAGGAACAGCGGCCGGAACCAGCCGGGCAGCAGTCCTTCGGCGCCGGCCACGGCGTCGGTCATGTCGGTCTGGGTGGCGGCGGCCACCCCGGCCACGCCGAGGGCGACGGAGGAGACGAAGCCGCCGAGGGCGCCCGTCCAGGTGATCGACTTCAGCGAGGTGGTCCGGGGCAGGTAGCGGGTGTAGTCGGCGGGCATCGGCAGGTACGAGAACGGCCCGGCCAGCATGACCACGAAGGCGAGGCTCCAGCCGGACAGCCCGGGGGCCGCGGCCGGGACGGAGGTGTCGGCGCCGGGCAGGACGAAGACCAGCAGGACGCCGAAGCCGGCGGCGAGGACGTAGGCCATCCAGCGCTCGGCGAACTGGACGGTGGCGTGGCCCCACATGGCGACGGCGAAGGTCAGCGCGAGGGTGACGGCGAGGGAGAGGGCGCGCACCGCGCTGCCGCTGCCGAGGCCGATCTCGGCGAGGAAGACCTCCAGGGCCAGGGTCCCGACCACGGTGTTGACGATGGTGTAGCCGATGCTCACCACCCAGTTGAGGACGCCGGCCGGGAAGTTGCCGCGGACGCCGAAGGCGGCCCGGGAGATGACCAGGGTGGCGGTGCCGGTGCGGATGCCGCTGAGTCCGGCGGCGCTGACCGCGAAGAAGGACAGTCCGCTGAGCACGACCACGGCGGTGGCCTGCCAGAAGGAGAGCCCGAAGGCGACGGCGAGGGACCCGTTGATCACGTAGGTGAAGGTGAGGTTGGAGCCGAACCAGAGCCAGAAGAGGTCCTTGGCACTGCCGTGGCGCTCCTCGTCGGGGATGGGGTCGATGCCGTGCGTCTCGACCCGGAACACCTCGTCGACGTCGGCCGTCGTCTCCTGCTGTGCCATGCGCCGTACCCCTGATCTTCGACCCACCGAACCTTGAACGACGTTCTAGGTTCTTGAATGGCATTCAAGATGCGGGGCGGACCGGCCTCCCGTCAAGACCCTGTCCGGGATAAGGTCGGGCGACGAAGATCAGGAGGGGGACCGGTGGCGGGAGCGGCGCGGCGGCGCGACGGGCAGATCGCCCAGGAGCGGATGCTGGAGGAGGCCATGGCGGCGATCGCCGAGGACGGGCTCGCGGCGCTCACGATGTCCGCGCTCGCCGAGCGCCTCGGCACCAGCGGCGGCCACATCCTGTACTACTTCGGCAGCAAGGACCGGCTGCTGCTGGAGGCGCTGCGCTGGAGCGAGACCCAACTCGGCCTGGAGCGGGCGGCGTTGATGGGCCGCCGGGTCACCGCGCACCGCAAGCTCGCCCTCTTCGCCGAGCTGTACCTGCCGCGCGGCCCCCGGGACCCGCGCTGGACCCTGTGGATCGAGCTGTGGGCACGTACGGCCTCCAACGAACCGCTGCGCACCGCCCAGCAGGAGATCGACGACGGCTGGCAGCGCGACCTGGAGGCCCTGCTGGCCAAGGGGGTCGCCCAGGGCCGCTTCGCGGCGATGGACGTGCCGGGCCGGGCCTCGGAGCTGCTGGCCCTGCTGGACGGGCTGAGCACCCGCGTGGTGCTGGGCCAGCGCGGCGCGGACCGGGCCGTCGCCCTGGAACGGGCCCGCTCCGCGGCCGCGGCCCTGATCCCGCACCTCTGAGCGGCCCGGGCCGCCCCGCACACACGGCCCGCGCGGACCCGCACGCCCTCCGCACGCGTGGGAACGCGAGGCCCCCCCAGACCCGCACGCCCTCCGCACGCGCCGGAACGCCAGGACCCGCGGACCCGCACGCCCCCCGCACGCGCCGGAACGCCAGGACCCGCGGACCCGCACGCCCCCCGCACGCGCCGGAACGCCAGGACCCGCCCGGACGTGCTGTCCGGACGGGTCCTCTGACCGGTCTGCCGGGCCGGGGCGGGCCCGGGCTGCCGGCTACTTCTTCTTCGCGGCGGCCCCGGCCCCCTTCGCGGCCTTCGCCGGCGCGGCGGTCACCTCCGCCGGAGCGCCCTCCGCGGTGCCGTAGTACGCCTGCCGCATCAGCCGCTTCATGTCGTCGATCATCGGCATCCGCGGGTTGGCGGGGGCGCACTGGTCCGCGTAGGCGTTCATGGCCTGCGTCGGGAGGGCCTCGACGAAGGCGGCCTCGTCCACTCCCTCCTCGGCGAAGGAGGACGGGATCCCGCACCGGGTGCGCAGCTCCTCGACGGCCCGGGCGTAGGACTCGACGCCCTCGGCCGGGGTGGCGGCCGGCAGGTCCAGCATCTTCGCGATCTCCTGGAACCGCTCCGGGGCCCGGTAGACCTCGGCCTTCGGCCACGGGGTGGCCTTGTGGGAGACGGTGCCGTTGTGGCGGATCACGTGGGGCAGCAGGATCGCGTTGGTGCGTCCGTGGGCGACCTTGAAGGTGTTGCCCAGGGTGTGCGCCATGGCGTGGACCAGGCCGAGGAAGGCGTTGGCGAAGGCCATGCCCGCGACGGTCGAGGCGTTGTGCATCTTCTCGCGGGCCTCGGGGTCGTTCGGCCCGTCGACGACGCAGCGCTGGAGGTTCTCGAAGATCAGCTTGATCGCCTGGAGGCAGAGCCCGTCGGTGTAGTCGTTGGAGTACGCGGAGACGTAGGCCTCGGTGGCGTGTGTCAGGGCGTCGAAGCCCGAGTCCGCGGTGACCGTGGGCGGCAGCCCCATCGGCAGGACCGGGTCGACGATGGCCACGTCCGGGGTCAGCGCGTAGTCGGCGAGCGGGTACTTCTGGGCCGCGGCCGGGTCGGAGATGACGGCGAACGGGGTGACCTCGGAGCCGGTGCCCGAGGTGGTCGGGATGGCCACCATCCGGGCCTTCCCGCCCAGCGAGGGGAAGGTGTAGGCGCGCTTGCGGATGTCGAAGAACTTCTCCTTCGCGTCCCCGAACTCCACCTCGGGGCGCTCGTACATCAGCCACATGATCTTCGCGGCGTCCATCGGGGAGCCGCCGCCGAGGCCGATGATCGTGTCGGGCCGGAACTCGCGCATCATGGCGGCGCCCGCCCGCACGGTGGACAGCTCCGGGTTGGGCTCGACGTTGTCGATCACCTGGACGGCGACGGCGCCTTCGCGGGCGTGGAGGATGTCGGTGACCTTCTGCACGAAGCCGAGGGCGACCATCGTCCTGTCGGTGACGATCGAGACGCGGCCGATGCCGTCCATCTCGCCGAGGTAGCGGATGGAGTTGCGCTCGAAGTAGATCTTCGGCGGAACCTTGAACCACTGCATGTTGTTGTTGCGGCGTCCGATCCGCTTGACGTTGACCAGGTTGACCGCGGTGACGTTGTTCGACACCGAGTTGTGGCCGTAGGAGCCGCAGCCGAGGGTCAGGGAGGGCAGGAAGGCGTTGTAGACGTCGCCGATGCCGCCGAAGGTGGAGGGCGAGTTGGCGATGACGCGGATCGCCTTGACCCTGCGGCCGAACTCCTCGACCAGCGCCTCGTCCTCGGCGTGGACGGCGGCGCTGTGGCCCAGCCCGTGGAACTCGACCATCGCCGCGGCCAGTTCGAGGCCGTGCTCGGTGTCCGAGGCCTTCAGGGCGGCCAGCACCGGGGAGAGCTTCTCGCGGGTCAGCGGCTCGCTGTCGCCGACCTCGTGGCACTCGGCCAGCAGGATCGAGGTCCCGTCCGGGACCGTGAACCCGGCCTGTTCGGCGATCCACTGCGGGGACTTGCCGACGACCGCCGGGTTCAGCCGGGCGTCCGCGCAGTCGGCGGCGTAGGCCGTCGTGCCGAAGACGAACTGCTCCAGCTTGGTCTTCTCGGCGGCGGTCACCACGTGCGCCCCCAGGCGCCGGAACTCGGCGAGGCCCTGCTCGTAGACCTCCCGGTCGAGGATGACGGCCTGTTCGGAGGCGCAGATCATGCCGTTGTCGAAGGCCTTGGAGAGGACGATGTCGTGGATCGCGCGGCCCAGCTTGGCGCTCTTGTGGACGTAGGCGGGGACGTTGCCGGCGCCGACGCCGAGGGCCGGCTTCCCGCAGGAGTACGCGGCCTTGACCATGGCGTTGCCGCCGGTCGCCAGGATGGTGGAGACGCCCGGGTGGTTCATCAGGGCGCCGGTGGCCTCCATCGAGGGCTCGGTCACCCACTGCACGCAGTCCTCCGGGGCGCCCGCGGCGACGGCGGCGTCGCGCACGGTGCGGGCGGCCTCGGCGGAGCAGTGCTGCGCGGAGGGGTGGAAGGCGAAGATGATCGGGTTGCGGGTCTTCAGTGCGATGAGCGCCTTGAAGATCGTCGTCGAGGTCGGGTTGGTGACCGGGGTCATCGCGCAGACGACGCCGACCGGCTCGGCGATCTCGGTGATGCCGTTCAGCTCGTCGCGGCGGATGACGCCCGCCGTCTTGAGGCCGCGCATCGAGTTCACGACGTGCTCGCAGGCGAAGAGGTTCTTGACCGCCTTGTCCTCGAAGAGGCCCCGGCCGGTCTCCTCCACGGCGAGCTGCGCGAGCTCTCCGTGCCGGCCGAGCGCGGCGAGGGAGGCCTTCTTGACGATGTGGTCGACCTGCTCCTGGTTGAACGACTCGAACCGGCCGAGCGCGCCCAGCGCCCGCTGGACCAGTCCGTCCACCATCTCGTTGGCCTGCATGGCAGGAACTCCTTCATTTCGACCGGCCCGAACCCGGCGACGCGTTTTCCTGATGCCTCAATTCGACACCCGAAAGCGGAAGCCGAGGCGCCGAAAAGGGCCCGAGCCGGGGTGCCGAAGGTCCGTTCACGCTCGTTCACTCCCCCTCGATCACCGATGTGACCAGGACATATACCGGAGGACCAACGTCCCGCGTACGCTTGTGAAAACTTTCACAAGAATATCGGCGGAGTGCGCCCTACCGCACTCCTCCCCCGGGAGCGCACAATCACGGGACGACCCGCGTCGACCTGAGGGAGGGAGCGCGTGCGCGATCAGGTGCGTACCGCCGACGGACGCGCGCTGACCGTGGAGCGCTGGGGCGACCCGGGCGGCAGACCGGTCTTCCTGCTCCACGGCACGCCCGGCAGCCGCCTGGGGCCCGCACCCCGGGGCATGGTCCTCTACCAGCGCAGGATGCAGCTCATCGCCTACGACCGGCCCGGCTACGGGGGCTCCGACCGCCACCCCGGCCGCACGGTCGCCGACACGGCCCGGGACGTGGCCGCCGTGGCCGACGCCCTGGGCCTGGACACCTTCGCCGTCGCCGGCCGCTCCGGCGGCGCCCCCGGCGCCCTGGCCTGCGCCGCCCTGCTGCCGGACCGGGTCACCCGGACGGCCGCCCTGGTCGGCCTGGCCCCCTGGGACGCGGAGGACCTGGACTGGTTCGCCGGCATGGCCGACTCCAACGTGCGGGAGTACTCCACCGCCTTCGACGACCCCGAGGGGCTGGCCGCCCGGCTCATCCCGCGCGCCGCCGGCATCCGCCGGGACCCCGGCCGGCTCCTGGACGAACTGCGCCGGGAGCTGACCGCGAGCGACCGCGCGATCGTCGCGGACGCCGGCCTGCGCTCGATGCTGCTGCGCAACTACCAGGAGGGGCTGCGCACTTCGGCGTACGGATGGATCGACGACGCCCTCGCCTTCAGCCGCCCCTGGGGCTTCGACCCGGCCGACATCCGCTGTCCGGTGCTGATCTGGCACGGCGAGCTCGACGTCTTCTCCCCCGTCGGCCACTCCCGTTGGCTGGCCCGGCGCATCCCGGGGGCCACCGCCGCCATCGACCCGGCCGCCGCCCACTTCGCGGCGCTGCGCGCGCTGCCCGACGTACTGAACTGGCTGCTGCGCGAGGCGCCCGCGCCCCCGGCGAGCGAACAGCAGCCGGCCTGAGCGACGGCCCGCACCCCGTCCGCGCCCCCGCCCCGCCGCCCGCGATGAAAAAGGATCTTGCCTTACGGCGAACGGCCGCATACGCCCCTCGTGAAAGGCGCGCGGCATTCACCGGAACGCTTGACCAGGCGTCATGCCTCGGTTGCCAATGGGGTGTGGCCGAGTAAAGTCCAGGCTTGACGGCAGCGTGTCGTTGCCGCCATTCCCCCGCCCATTCCCCATGGCCCCCAAGGACGGTGTCGTGAACACTTCCGCTTCCCCCTCGACCGGCACGGCAGAGGCCCGCCGGACCCCGCTCGCCCAGATCGACGTCCGCAGTGCGTCCGCGGCGGCGGCACTGGGCCGCGTGCTGCCGGCGGAATCCGGTCGTTCGGTTCAGGCGCCGACCTTCAACTCCGCTCTCTGACCCCGAAGTAAGCGCTCTAGACTGGCGGAATGACCGGCCTGATCGCATTTCGCGAGATCGTCCTGAAAGTTCACAGCAGATGCGATCTTGCCTGTGATCATTGCTACGTCTACGAACACGCAGACCAGAGCTGGCGAGCCCGGCCGAAAGTGATCTCCCCCGAGGTCGTTTCGCACACCGCGTCGCGGCTCGCCGCACATGCCCGTGACCATGCACTCCCCTCCGTCACGGTGATCCTCCACGGAGGGGAACCCCTGCTGGCCGGCCCCGACCGGCTCCGGCTCGTGTGCGAGGAGTTCACCCGGGCCCTCGCCGGGACCGCCGCGCTCGACCTGCGCGTGCACACCAACGGCCTCCGGCTCGACACCCGCCACCTCGACCTCTTCGCCGAGTTCGGCGTGCGCGTCGGCGTCTCCCTCGACGGGGACCGCGCCGCCAACGACCGCCACCGCCGCTTCGCGGACGGCCGGACGAGCCACCCCCTGGTCCTGGCCGCCGTCGACCTGCTGCGCTCCCCGCCCTACCGCCACCTGTACCTGGGCCTGCTGTGCACCGTGGACGTGGCCAACGACCCCGTCGCCGTCCTCGACGCGCTCGTCGCGCTGGAGCCCCCGCGGGTGGACTTCCTGCTCCCGCACGCCACCTGGCAGACGCCCCCCGAGCGTCCCGACGGGGCCCCCGACGCGTACGCGCGCTGGCTCCTGCGCGTCTTCGACCACTGGGAGCGGCTCGGCCGTCCGGTGCCGGTGCGGCTCTTCGACTCCCTCCTGTCCACCCTGGGCGGCGGCCCCAGCCTGACCGAGTCCCTGGGCCTGGCCCCCACCGACCTCGTCGTCGTGGAGACCGACGGGACGCTGGAGCAGGTGGACTCCCTCAAGAGCGCCTTCGAGGGGGCCGCGGCCACCGGCTTCAACGTCTTCGACCACACCTTCGACCAGGTCGCCGCGCACCCCGGTGTCCGGGCCCGGCAGCTCGGCCTGGCGGGCGTCAGCGGTGCGTGCCGCCGGTGCCCCGTCGTACGTTCGTGCGGCGGCGGGCTGTACACCCACCGGTACCGGGAGGCCAACGGCTTCGACAACCCCTCCGTCTACTGCACCGACCTGCGCGAACTCGTGGACGGCGTCGAGGGCCGCACCGCCGCCCGGCAGACCTCTCCCGCCCTCACCGACCCCGCCGAACTGGCCCGGTCCCAGGAGGAGCTGACCCGGGTGCTGCTGGCCCGGCTGCACGCCGACCTGGCCCCCGACCCGGCCTGGGCGCGGGCCTGGGAGCTGCTGGCGGCCGTGGAGGGGGCCGGGGAGGCCGGCGCGGGGGCGCTGGACGCCGTACTGGACCACCCCTTCACCCGGACCTGGGTCCTGGCGGCCCTGGACCGCGCCGCGCCCGGCGGGCCCGGCGCCGGCCGGCCCGACCCCGGGGAGCCGGCGCGCCGGCTGACCGCGCTCGCCGCCGCGGCCGTGCTGCGGGGCCGGCTGGACCTGCCGGCCGACGTCGCCTACCGGGACGGCGAGGTGTACCTGCCGACGCTGGGCCTGCTGCGGCTCGGGGCGCCGGGGACCGAGGGGCGGGCGGTGCTGCGGGTGACCGACGAGGGCTACGCGGTACGGGACGGCCGCGCCGAGCACCGCTTCGGCCCGGCGGCGGGCGACGCGCGCTGGCAGCCCGTACGGACCTGGTCGGCGGGGCCGGACGCGGCCCCGGTGGCGCTGGAGGACCTGGACCCGTACCGCAACTGCTTCGCCCGGCCGCCCCGGCTCCGGCTCGGCGCCGGCGAGGCCGAGGAGTGGCGGGGCACGCTGGACGGCGCGTGGGCGCTGCTGCGGTCGGCGGTGCCGGAGTTCGCCGGGGCGGCGGCGGCCGGGCTGACCACGGTGACCCCGCTGGCGGGCGGTCCGCGCTCCGGCGACTGGGGCGAGGCGGGCCGGCACGGGCCGGGGGCGCTCGGCGTGCCGTACGCGGCGGGGGTCCGGGAGACGGCGCTGGCGCTGCTGACCGGGCGGCGGCGGGCCCGGCTGCGGGCGCTGACCGAGGTGGCCGACCTGTACGCGCTGGACGGGGCGTGGCAGCACCCCTCGCCGTGGCGGGAGGAGCCGGTCCCGGTGTCCAGGCTGCTGGCCGACGTGCACGAGCGGGTGGCGGTGGAGGCGTACCGGCGGGCCACCGCGGCCGCGGAGCCGGGCGGTTCGGGCCGCATCCACCGGGCCCTGGACCGCCTGGCGGGTGCGGCCGAGCTGACGGTCACCGGCAAGCGGCTGGTCGCGGAGCTGCGGTGGGAGCTGAAGGCGGTCGGCGCGTGAGCGCGGGGGCCGCGGCCCTGGCGGAGCAGCTGGTGCTCCTGGGGGTGCGGCCCGGCGCGCGGCTGCTCGCGCACACCGCCCTGCGCGGGACGGGGCTGCGGGCCGGGGAGCTGCGGGAGGCCCTGACCGGGGTCCTCGGGCCCGCCGGGACCCTGGTGGTGCCGGCGTTCACCCCGCAGAACTCCACCACCTCCAGCGCCCACCTGGAGCGCGTCGCCGGGCTGTCCGGGGAGGAGGTGCGGGCCTTCCGGGCCCGGATGCCCGCCTTCGACCCGCAGGTCACCCCCGGCCACGGCACGGGGGTCTTCGCCGAGGCCGTGCGCACGGCGCCGGGCGCGGTGCGCAGCGCCCACCCGCAGACCTCGTTCGCCGCGCTCGGCGCGGACGCGGCGCGGCTGTGCTGCGGCCACCCCGCCGCGTGCCATCTCGGCGAGGAGTCCCCGCTGGGCGCATTGTGCCGGGAGGGGGGACAGGTACTCATGATCAATGTGGGGTTTTCCTCGTGCACCGCTTTCCATCTCGCGGAGTATCGAATTCCGAAGCCCCCCTTGCGCATGTACGAGTGTGTGGTGAAGGTGAACCTTCCGGGGGGGATGCGGGGGAAGGAGTGGATCGCGTACGAGGACGTCGTACTGGACGACGGGGATTTCGCGGAGATCGGTGGCACGTTCCCGAATTCGCGGGTGCGCGAGGGGCTGGTGGGAGGGGCTTCGGCCATGCTCTTCTCGCTCGCGGAAGCCGTCGATCACGCCCTTGCCTGGATGACCGAAAACAGATGCTGATTGACTGAACGATGAGGGGATGTGGCGATGCGGCTCCGGAATGATGTTTCTTCGCTCGCATCTTCGGGACGGGGGGCGTGTGCCCGCATCAGTGCAGCCGTATTTTTTTCTCAGTTATGCGCATACACCGAGGTTCGGGGCCGGGGGGCCGGACCCGGACATGTGGGTCGAGCGCCTCTTCCGTGACCTGTGCAGCCACGTCATGGCGCTGACGGACCTGCCGGCGGGATCCGACGCGGGCTTCATGGACCGGGAGATACGCAGCGGCGAGGGCTGGTCGGAGCGGCTCGGGGCGGCGCTCGCCACCTGCCGGGTCTTCGTCCCCCTGTTCTCGCCGCGGTACTTCGCCAGCGAGATGTGCGGGAAGGAGTGGTTCGCCTTCGCGCAGCGCGCCATCCGGCACGGCGCGGTGAGCAACCAGCCGGCCGAGGCCATCGTGCCCGCCCTGTGGGTGCCCGTGCCGCCCGCCCAACTGCCCGGCCCCGCCGAGCGGTTGCAGTTCAACCACAACACCTTCGGCGAGCGCTACGTCACCGACGGACTGTACGGCCTGATCAAGCTGCGCGGCTACGCCGAGCAGTACGAGCGGGCCGTGTACGAACTGGCCAAGCGCATCGTCCGGGTCGCCGAGACCGTCCGCCTCGACCCGATCCGCCCGGTGGACTACCGGGTGGTGCCGAGCGCCTTCGGCCCCAGCGGCGCCCCCGCCCGCAGCCTCCACGTGACGGTGGCCGCCGCCTCCCGGCACGACCTGCCCGACGGCCGCAGCCCCGAGTACTACGGGGACAGCGCCCTGGAGTGGAACCCGTACCATCCGGTCGCCCAGCGGCCCGTCGCGTACGTGGCCGAGGACCTGGTCAGGAACCTCGACTACCAGACCACGCTCTCCTCCTTCGACGACGAGGCCGGGCACTTCGACGGCAAGCAGCCGCCCACCCGGCCGGAGATCCTGATCGTGGACCGCTGGGTGGTGGAGGACGAACAGCGGCGCCGCCGGCTGGCCGCCTTCGACCAGGAGTCCCGCCCGTGGATCAACGTGGTCGTGCCGTGGAACCGCTACGACCACCAGAGCCGGGCGAAGGAGGCGGAGCTGACGCGGCGGCTGGAGGACACCCTCCCGGTCAAGATGGGCCAGGGCCGGATCGCCTGCCGCGCGGCCGCCAACGGCGTGGCCAACATGGAGACCCTCGGACAGATCCTGCCGCAGGTGGTCGAGGCCGCGGCCCAGCAGTTCCTCAGACACGCCCAGGTGTACCTGCCCGCGGGCAACGCGCGCATCGAACGCCCTCGGCTGCTCGGGCCGATGGGGATGGGCGGACCGCCGCCGGTCCCGTTCCCGCTCGACGTGCCCGACGCGCACGAAGGCCACCACGACACGACCGAGACCGACCGGGGGGACGCGGATGACACCGAGTAGCGACAGCAGGGACACCCGAGACGGGCGCATCGTCACCTTCTACTCGTACAAGGGCGGCACGGGCCGGACCATGGCACTGGCCAACACCGCCTGGATCCTCGCGGCGAACGGCAAGCGGGTCCTCGCCGTGGACTGGGACCTGGAGGCCCCGGGCCTGCACCGCTTCTTCCACCCGTTCCTGGACCCCTCCACGCTGGGGGCCACCACCGGGGTCATCGACCTGATCAGCGAGTACGCCTGGGCCGCGACGAGCCCGGTGCAGCGCGCCCCGGACTGGCACCGGGACTACGCGCGCATCCAGCCGCACGCCGTCTCGCTGACCCCGGAGACCCTGGGCTGGGAGTTCCCGGACGGCGGCACCCTCGACTTCGTGTCGGCGGGCCGGCAGAACCGCGAGTACTCGGCGACCGTGTCCACCTTCGACTGGGACAACTTCTACGACCGGCTCGGCGGCGGGCTCTTCTTCGACGCCTTGCGGGCGGACATGAAGCGGAACTACGACTACGTCCTCATCGACAGCCGCACCGGCCTCTCCGACATCGCGGACATCTGCACCGTGCACCTCCCGGACGTCCTGGTCGACTGCTTCACCCTCTCCGACCAGTCCATCGACGGCGCCGCCGCCGTCGCCCGGCAGATCGACGAGCGGTTCAACGACCGCGGCATCACGATCTACCCGGTGCCCATGCGGATCGACGAGGGCGAGAAGGAGAAGGCCGACGCGGGCCGGGCACTGGCCCGGATCAAGTTCGACCGCTTCCCCAACGGCCTGGTCGGGGACGAGCTCACCTCGTACTGGGGCGCGGTGGAGATCCCGTACCGGCCGTACTACGCCTACGAGGAGACCCTGGCCACCTTCGGCGACGAGGCGGGGCTCGCCAACTCCCTCCTCTCCGCCTTCGAACGCCTCACCACCGTGGTCACCGAGGGCGCCGTCACCTCCATGCCGGCCGTCGGGGAGGAGGTGCGGCTGCGCATCCGCGACGCCTTCACCCGGCGCCGCCCGGCGCTCCCCGCCGACCTGTTCCTCTCCTACGTCGCCGAGAACCGGATGTGGGCCGACTGGATCGAGTCGGTGCTGACCCGGGCCGGCTTCCGGGTCGTCCCGCGGGACGTCTCCGCCGAACGCCCGGCGCCCGGACCGGCCGCGGGCGCGGACTCGGGCTCGGGCTCGGGCGACACGCTGGGCGGGACCGGCATCGGCGTGGACACCGCCGCCCGGACCGTGGTGCTGCTCTCCGCCGCCTACCTGAAGTCGGCCCGGGCCGTGGACGTGTGGAACCGGGCCGCGGCCGAGGACCCCACCGGCGGCCGGCGCCGGCTGGTGCCGCTGCGGGTGGGCGACGTGCGCCTCGCCACCCCGTACATCGACCGCAACCCGGTGGACCTCTTCCGGCTCGACGAGGTGCACGCGGCCACGGCCCTGCTGCGCGCGGTCGAGCGGCCGACGGCCCTGCCCGACGGCGTCACCGGCGCCTCCCGGCCCGGTCCCCGGTTCCCCGGGACCGTGCCCAAGATCTGGAACGCGCCGCCGCGCAACTCCGGGTTCACCGGGCGCGGCATCGTGCTGGAGCGGATGCGCGACCGGCTCGGCGGCGGCATGGCCGTGGTGCTGCCGCAGCCGCAGACGCTGTACGGGCTCGGCGGGGTCGGCAAGACGCAGGTGGCGCTGGAGTACGTGCACCGGTTCATGGCCGACTACGACCTGGTGTGGTGGATCTCCTCCGAGCAGACCGACGACGTGGTGGCCGCCCTCGCCGAGCTGGCCGTACGGCTGGGCGCGCAGACGGGCGAGGACATGGCGTCGGCCTCGCAGGAGGCCATCGACCTGCTGCGGCGCGGGGTGCCCTCCTCGCGCTGGCTGCTGGTCTTCGACAACGCCGACGATCCCGAGACCCTCAAGCGCTTCTTCCCGCCGGGCGGTCCGGGCCACGTGCTGGTGACCTCCCGCAACCAGTCCTGGTCGCAGTACGGTGACGCGCTGCCGGTGGACGTGTTCCTGCGCGAGGAGTCCGTCGAGCACCTCCAGCGTCGGGCGCCCGGCCTGTCCAAGGACGATGCCGAGCAGGTGGCCGTGGCCGTGGGCGACCTGCCGCTCGCGGTCGAGCAGGCAGGGGCGTGGATCGCGGAGACGGCCACCCCGGTGTCCGCGTACATCGAGCAGTTGGCGCAGCAGGCCGCGCGGGTGCTGGCCCTGAACCAGCCGCCCGGCTACCCGGAGCCGGTGGCCGCCACCTGGAACGTGTCCATCGAGCGGCTCCAGTCCCGCTCCCCGGCCGCCGTGCGGCTGCTGCAGCTGTGCGCCTTCTTCGCGCCGGAGCCGATCTCCGCGAACCTCCTGTACAGCAAGGAGATGATCGACGCGCTGAAGCCGTACGACGCCTCGCTCCAGGAGAAGCTGGTGCTGGGCCGGGTGATCCGGGAGATCGGCCGGTTCGCGCTGGCCAAGGTCGACCAGGTCGGCAACAGCATCCAGGTCCACCGGCTGGTCCAGGCGGTGATCCGGGCGCAGTTGTCGGAGGAGGAGCAGCGCGAGGCCCGGCACGCGGTGCACCGCATCCTGGCGGGTGCCCGGCCGGACGACGACGAGCCGATCGACAACCCGGAGACCTGGCCCCGGTTCGCCACGATCTGGCCGCACCTGACCCCGTCCGACGCCCGGCACTGCCGTGAGCCGGAGACGCGCCGGCTGCTGATCGACCGGGTGCGGTACCTGTGGAAGCGCGGTGACTTCAAGGCGGCGCACCAGCTGGGCGAGGAGCTGCGCGAGGTCTGGAAGGAGACCCTGGGCGACCACGACCTGCAGTACCTCTACCTGAGGTTCCACCTGTCGAACATCCTGCGCTCGCAGGGCCGGTTCGTGGAGGCGATGGAGCTGGACGGGGGCACGCTGGAGCGCCAGCGCACCGCGCTCGGCCCCTCGCACCCGCACACCTACATGACCACCAGCGGCCTGGCGATGGACCTGGGCGCGCTCGGCCGGTACGGCGAGGCGATGGAGCTGGCCACGTCCGCCCACGAGGGCTTCGGGCAGATCTTCCACGAGGCCCACCCGCGCACCCTGGCCGCCGCGAACAACCTGGCGCTGAACCTGCGCATGGTCGGGCAGTACGCGCGGGCGCGGGAGATCGACCAGGAGGTCTTCGACCGGCGGACGGAGGTGCTGGGGCCGGAGCACCCGTACACGCTGTCGTCGGCGCAGAACCTGGCCCGGGACCTGCGCGAGGTGGGGCGCTACGACGATTCGGTGCAGTTGCTGGCCCGGACGTACGAGATCTACAAGCGGCAGCTGGGCCGGGCCTTCCCGGGCACGCTGTCGGCGGCGAAGAACCTGGCGGTGTCGCTGCGGCGGGCGGGCGACCTGGAGGACGCGCTGCGGCTGACGACCGCGACCCGCAACCGCTACCGGGCCAAGTACACCTCGGTCAACCCGGACCTGCTGGCCTGCGAGCTGAACCTGGCAGCGGACCTGTTCGCGACCGGGGACCCGGGGGCTGCGCGGGACCTGGCGCAGGAGGTGCTCGACGAGTACGTCAAGGTGCCGGGCGAGCGCCACCCGTACACCCTGGCGGCCACCAACAACCTGGCGGTGTTCCACTGGGGCACGGGGGCGGCGGACACGGCCGACACGATGCTCCGGCAGACGATCCGGCACATGCGCGAGGTGCTGGGCGACAACCATCCGCACACGATCTTCGCGCACCTGAACCTGGCCAACGCCCGGGCGGACCTGGGCGATCCGGAGGGGGCGCTGGAGCTGGAGCGCCTGTCGGTGATGCGGCTGCGCGGGGCCCTCGGGGCGCACCACCCGGAGACCCTGGCGAGCGCCTCCAACATGGCCGTGAGCCTGGACTCGATGGGCCGCAAGGAGGACGCGGCCCGGGTGCGGGCCGAGGCGGTGGCCGAGCTGACCCGGCTGCTCGGCGAGGACCACGGCCTGACCCGCTACGCCCGCGACGAGCGCCGGGTCCACCGTGACCTGGAGCCCCTCGCCGTGTGACCCGACCGCGGCCGGCCGGGCCCGGGGCCCGGCCGGCCGCCACCCGACCGCAGGGGGCGCCGTGAGCGACAGCACGACCTTTCGAAACGAGGACCTGCCGGCCCTCTTCCACCACACCGACCGGGCGGCCGTGGCCCGGCAGCGGGAGTCCGTCCAGGCCACCCGCGCGCAACTGCTGCTGCTCGTCGCGGCCGCGGCCGCGGTGGCGCTGCCGTCGGGGCCGCGGCTGGGCGCGGTGCGCCTGTTCGGGCTGCTCGGCGTGGTGGCGTACGCCGGGGTGCTGGCCGTGGGCGTACGGGCTACGCGGCGAAGGGCCCGGCCGCAGTGGCAGCTCAACCGCAGTGCGGCGGAGTTCATCAAGTCGCTGGCCTGGCGGTACGCCGTGCACGGGGCGCCGTTCGGCAGTGGGGTGGCCGGGGCGCGGGAGACGTACCGGACCCGGCTGGAGAAGGGGCTCGACGAGCTGCGCAAGATGGGCTGGGAGGATCCGCGCGCGACCGGCGAGGTGCCGGAGGGCGGGGAGATCACCGGTGCGATGGAGCGGCTGCGCGGTGCGGGCTACGCGGTGCGCCGGGAGACGTACGTGCGCGACCGGCTGATCGAGCAGCGCAACTGGTACCGGCGGCGCACGGAGGTGTCCCGGCGGGCCACGGCCCTGTGGTCGTGGACGATCGTGCTGCTGACCTGCCTGGCCCTGCTGTTCGCGGTGGTCGGGATGTTCGGCTCGGGTCCGGGTCCGGAGCTGACCGCGCTGCTGAGCGCGGCGGCGGCGGCCGGGATCGCCTGGAACGAGGTGCGCCGGCACCATCCGCTGATCGAGGCGCACAGTCTGATCGAGCAGGACCTGGCGGCGATGATGGTGGTGATGCAGACGACGATCACGGAGTCGCAGTGGCCGTCCTCGGTGTACGAGACCGAGCGCTACGTCTCCCCGCAGCACACCGACTGGCTGGCCCGGCACAGCAGTTGACGGGGCGCCGGTCCGAGGGTGCGGTCCGGGCGGCGTGCGGTGCGCTCAGTCCCGGACCACGCCCTCGCGCCAGATGACGGTGACCGGTTTGCCGAGGGTGCGCGCGTAGGCGACGATCTCGGCGGTGCCGCCGTGCCCGCGCGCGGGCCGTCCGTCCCAGACGGCGACCAGCCGGTCGCAGCTGTCGGCGATGTAGGTGCCGGCGGCGTAGTACGCCTCGTCCGTGGAGTGCGCGAAGTCCATCCGGACCTCCTGGGCGGCGCGGCTCCTGAGCCCCCGGTAGCGGTCCAGGGCCCCGGCGTCGTCGAAGGCGTCCTCGTAGTCGTGGCTGGGGATCACAGCGGTGAGGTCGGCGCCGTATTCGAGCGCGATGACGGCGAAGAGCTGGTCCGCTCCGTCGGCGAGGCTGGACAGGGCCTCCAGCGGCCCGTCGCGCCCGGCCAGTACGGCCCGCAGGCCGCTCTCCACGTGGCCGAGCGCCTCGCCGGGGATGGACCGGTGCCCGGTCACGCCGATGCGTTTCATGCGGAAAGCCTCCCCCGTGGACACCCTGGACATCCTCCCAGAAGGCGGAAGGACGTCCAGGGCTTGGACGGGGCGCGCGGGCGCGCGTCAGTAGACGCTGACCCCGTAGGCGTTCAGCGCCTCGACGACGGGCTGGAAGTACGTGGTGCCGCCCGAGGAGCAGTTGCCGCTGCCGCCCGAGGTGAGTCCGACGGCGCGGGTGCCGGAGTAGAGCGGGCCGCCGCTGTCGCCGGGTTCGGCGCACACGTTGGTCTTGATCATGCCGTAGACGACGTCGCCGCCGCCGTAGTTGACGGTGGCGTTGAGGCCGGTCACGGAGCCGCTGTGGATGCCGGTGGTGGAGCCGCGCCGGGTGACGGACATGCCGGTGGTGGCGTCGACGGCGCTGGTGATGTCCTGGCTGCCGACGGTCCCCGGCGGGACGGGGGAGTTGCTGGCGTACTTGATCAGGCCGTAGTCGTTGGTGGGGAAGCTGGAGCCGGCCGTCGAGCCCAGCACGGTGGTCTTGGCGGAGTTGCTCCACCAGGTGCCGGCGCCGTCCGTACAGTGGCCGGCGGTCAGGACGTAGTACGTGCTGCCGCTGCGCACGTTGAAGCCGAGCGAGCAGCGCCAGCTCGACGCGTAGATCGCGTCTCCGCCGGAGAGCAGCTTGGTCAGCTTGCCCGGGGTGCGCTCGATGCGCAGGGCCCCGGCGTCGTTTCCGGCCTCGCGCTTGATCTTCGCGAGGGCGGCGGCGGAGACGGTGGAGTCGGCGGTGACCACGAGGGTCCCGGTGGCGGGGTCGGTGTGCCAGGCGGTGCCGGCCACGTCGGCGCGCAGTACGGACGCGCCGGCCGAGGCGAGACGTGCGGGGCTGAAGCCGCCGTCCTGGGCGTCCGCGCTGGCCGCCGTGGGGGCGGCGAGCGCTGCGACGGCGGCCAGGCCGGTGGCCGCCGCGAGCAGCCTGGTACGGGTGATGCTCTGGATCCTCACTTGTCGTCCTCCGGAAAGGTTCGGGGGCCCGGCGATCGTGGGGGTGGCCGGAGCCCGTGAGGCGCAGCAGGAGCACGCGGAGCGCAGAGATTTATGCCGTGCCCCTGACAACACTCTCGGGAGTGTGGTGGCGTCAGATACCGGTCGCAAGGGCGGCTTTCAGCCGCCGTTCCCCGGCGGCGACCTCGAACGGCAGCGTGTTCCCGGGCGGCGGGAAGGGACAGATGAAGTGGTCCGCGAAGGCGCAGGGCGGCAGCAGGGCCCGGTTGAGGTCGACGGTGAGGGTGCCGTCCGCGGCCGGCGTTCCGGGCCGCAGGAAGCGGAAGCGGTAGCTGGAGCGGCCGCCGGTGGCGTCCCCGAAGACGGCCCACAGGCCGCCGTCGCCCTCGTCCACGGCGACCTGGAGGGTGTGCTCGGCGCCGCCGAGGGCGAAGGCGAGCTCGCCTCCGAGCCCCAGGCCCCGGGCGCGCCCGTCCGCGTTCTCCACCTGGACCGTGCGGTCCCGGTCGTACGGGCGGAAGCGGCCCGGCACGGCGAAGGCCGGGTCGTACGCGGTGGCCTCGATGCCCGCGAAGGTGCGGCGGGCCTCGGAGCCGGGGTCGAAGACGCGCACCGCCCACTCCCCCTCGCGCCGGATCACCACCAGGCGCGCCCCGCCGTCGGCCGAGAGCCGCGCGCGCTCGGGCGGGCCGCCGTCGGCGGACAGGACGGTCCCGCCCGTGAACGGCTCGCCGTCGAGGCGCAGGGAGTCCTCGGGAGCCGCGGTCAGCTCCACCCCGTCACCGGTCGGGCGCCAGTGCCCGGGAACGGCCGGAATTCGACCTTCCGGGTAATCGGCGAGCCAGTGGGTGCCGGTGAGTGCCAGGGGGCCGTACGGGGCGGAGACGGCGGCCACCCGCCGCTCGTGCCAGGCGCGCCACTCGGCCCGCGCTTCGTCTGCGTCATCGCTCATGCCGGTCAACCCTTCCACACCCGTCCGGACGGGAACCGCCCCGTACCCCGTCCGGACCTGCGCGGGAGCTGAGCGGGTGTCAGCAGCCGTCGCAGGGACAGCAGCAGCACCCGTCGCAGTCGCACCCGTCGCAGCCGTCGCAGCCGCAGTCGCAGTTGTCGCACCACGGCTGCTTCTTCTCCCGCGACCACGGCCCCTCGTGCTCGGTGCAGCACAGCCGGCAGGTGCAGAACAGCCCGAGGGCCACCGCGCAGCCCGCGAGCAGCCCGCGGCGCGGCTTGCGCGGCTGCCGCCCGCCGCCTCCCCCTCCGCCGGGGCCCGAGGGCGGCGGCGTCCCCGGCCCGCCGGGCGCGTACGGGGCGCCCGGGGCGTACGGGTTCCCGCCGCCGTACGGGTTCCCGCCGCCGTTCGGACCGCCCGCGTACGGATCGCCCCCGGGGGCCGCGTACGGGTTGCCCGGGGCGCCCGCCCGGGGCCCGGGGGCCGTCGGGCCGGCCGAGGCCGTCGCGGCGTGTCCGTGGCCGCACGAGCCGGTCCCGAAGGCCCGGTCCACCGAGGTGCGCAGCTCGTGCACCAGCAGCCGGTGGGCCAGCCCCGCGTCCGCGAACTCCACCTCCCGCAGCGCCAGCCGGATGCCCCGCAGCGCGTCGTCGCACAGCCGCCGGGCCTCGGCGAGCGGGGTACCGGTGGCCGTGAGCGGGTTCCAGGCGCCCGCGGCGGCGTCGGCGTCCCGGTCCTCCACGGCGTCCAGCAGGTGCGCGAGCCGCCCGAAGTACCGGCCGGCCTCGGTGAGCGCGGCGGCGTTGCCTGGCCGTCCGGCCAGCCGCGCGGTATGCGCGAACGCTGCGGCCGTCGCGGTCTCCGTCGGCTCGGTCACCACGAGCACGGAGGTGCCGGCCCCGGCCAGCGCCTCGATGCCGCCCTGCCGGTCCACGGCGTCGACGAGCACCGCCGTGTCGAAGCCCAGGGAGGCCCCGGTGCGGGCCCCGGCCCGGTCCCAGCCGCGGGCCACCCGGCGCGCGGCCAGGGCGATCGGGGCCCGGGCCAACAGCCCGTCCCGGTCGGCGACGTGGTCGCGCACCTTGGCGGAGGCCAGCACGAGCGAGACGGCGGCGGCGAGCCGCGCCCCCTCCCCCCGGGCCACCTCGGCCGTGCGCATCCCGCGCAGTGGACAGGGTCCCGCGGTGCGCCGGGCACCGGGCGCGGGGCCCGACTGAGCCTCCGTCAGAACGGAGACCAGCAGCCCGTCGTAGTTGGTGACGATCCTGGCGAACTGGCCGTGGTCCCCGCGAAGTGCCAGGCAGAGCCCGCAGAGATGGGCCATCCACTCGCCCTTGAACCGCTCCCCCAGCCGGTGCGTGCAAGGTCTGACGATCCCGAACAATCCACTGCCCCCGTGTGTCGTGCGCGTGCCTGCGGGGCATCGTATCGACCCCGGCGCCTCACTCGAATGCCCGCACCGCTCACCCGTTCGGCAGCAGCGGTCGTATTTTCACTCAGTCAGCAGCGGTAGCCGCTGGAATCCTTGACCGTGCAACGGATGTTCTGCACCAGTACCGTCACGAAACCCCTGCGCGGCGACTATCCACTTGGCGCGTTGTCAGCATCATGGACGACCATAGGGGCAGCGGAGAGAAGACAGACGACCGCGGTGAAAGGAGGCGTCCATGGGTTCGGTGCGCAAGGCGAGTGCCTGGCTGGGTCTCGTGGAAGACAGCGACGACGAGCGTTACTACGACGACGATTACGCGGAGGCGGCCCGGGGTGGCTCGGTTTCCGGCCCGGGCGACCAGTGGGTCACCGACCCCCGGGTCCGGGTGGCGTCGGAGTCCGCCGTCGAGCAGGGCCGTCGGATCGCGACGGTCACCCCCGACGGCTTCCGGGACGCGCGCGGCATCGGCGAGCTGTTCCGCGAGGGCGTCCCGGTGATCGTGAACCTGTCGTCGATGGACCCGGGCGACGCGAAGCGCGTCGTCGACTTCGCGGCCGGCCTGACCTTCGGCCTGCGCGGGTCCATCGAGCGGGTGGCGACCAGGGTCTTCCTGCTGACCCCGGCCGACACCCAGATCGTGAGCGGCGAGCCCGGCGGCCGCTCGCGCGACTTCTTCAACCAGAGCTAGGCAGGGCCCTCACCGGAAGGCGTCGAGCCCGGTGAGCGCCTTGCCCAGCACCAGTTGGTGCATCTCGACGGTGCCCTCGTAGGTGAGGACCGATTCGAGGTTGGTGGCGTGCCGCATGACGGGGTATTCGAGGGAGATCCCGTTGGCACCCAGGATGGTCCGCGCGGTCCGACAGATTTCGATGGCCTCGCGGACGTTGTTGAGCTTGCCGAAGCTGATCTGCTCCGGCCGCAGGGTGCCCGCGTCCATGCGCCGGCCCAGGTGGTGGGCGAGCAGGATGCCCTTGTGGAGCTCCAGGGCCATGTCCGCGAGCTTGGCCTGGGTGAGCTGGAAGCCGCCGATCGGCCTGCCGAACTGCTCCCGCGTCCCGGCGTAGTCGAGCGCGCACTCGAAGCTGGCGCGCGCCGCGCCCATGGACCCCCAGACGATTCCGTACCGCGCGTGGCTGAGGCAGCCGAGGGGCCCCTTGAGCCCGGTGACCCCCGGAAGGACCGCGTCCGCGGGCAGCCGCACCTCGTCCATGACGAGCTCGCTGGTCACGCTCGCCCGCAGCGACCACTTGTGCCTGATCTCCGGCGCGGAGAAGCCGGCGCTGTCCGTGGGCACCGCGAAGCCGCGGATCCCCTCGTCGGTCTGCGCCCACACCACGGCGACCGCCGCGACGGAGCCGTTGGTGATCCACATCTTGCGGCCGTTCAGCACCCAGTCGGTGCCGTCGCGCTTGGCGTACGTGCGCATGCCCGCGGGGTCGGAGCCGTGGTCCGGCTCGGTCAGCCCGAAGCAGCCGATCAGCTCGCCGGCGGCCATGCCCGGCAGCCAGCGCAGCTTCTGCTCCTCGGAGCCGTAGCGGTGGATCGCGTACATCGCGAGGGAGCCCTGTACCGAGACCAGCGACCGGATGCCGGAGTCGGCGGCCTCCAGCTCCAGGCAGGCGAGGCCGTACTGGACGGCGCTGGCCCCGGCGCAGCCGTAGCCGGTGAGGGACATGCCGAGGGCGCCGAGCGAACCCAGTTCGCGGGCGAGCTCGCGGATGGCGGGCAGCTCGCCGCTCTCGTACCACTCGGCGACGTACGGCAGCACGCGGTCGGCGGCCCAGGCGCGGACCGTGTCGCGGACGGCGAGGTCCTCCGGGTCGAGGAGCTCGTCGAGCCCGAGCGGATCGTGGGGCAGGAACGCGGACACGGGGCCTCCCGGCGGCCGAAGTCGAACCCGGGGGCGCCGTACCGGTCCGGCCCGGCCGGCAGGACGCCACCGGGCAGCGCAGGTATTGCGCGGCGGCCCCGACGCTAGACGGCCCCTTCCCCGCCCGTCCACCCCCTCCCACCCCGGCCGGGGTGGGAGGGGCGCGCGGGCCGGGCGGGCGCGGGGGCCCGTCAGCGGCGGGTCCGTACGCGCACACCGCCGGCCGCCGGACCCGGACGGGGTCAGCCGGCGCGCTCCGCCGCGGACAGCCGCGGCTCGCCGGCGGCCCGCACCGCGGACCCCTCGGCCGGGCGCCCCTTCGACTGCGCGGGCAGCCGCACCCCGTCGCCCTCCGGCCCGGCGTCGGGCGCCCCGCACTCCATCGTCCGCGGCAGCTTCAGCGCCATCGCCGCCCCCGCCAGCAGCAGCCCGGCGCTCACCACGAGCGTCACGTGCAGCCCGTGCACGAAGGAGTGCCGGGCGGCGGCGTACAGCGACGCCCCCGCGGGCCCCCCGAGGTGCGCGGCGATCTGGTAGGCCTCGCCCAGGGAGTGGGCGGCGCCCGCCGAGTCGCTCGCCGGGACTCCGGGCACCCGGGCCAGTCCCGGGGCGTAGGCGGCGTTCATCACGCTGCCCAGCAGGGCGATGCCCATGCCCGCGCCGAGCTGGTAGGAGGTCTCGCCGATGGAGGCCGCGCCGCCCGCGGTGGCCGCCGGGGCCTCGCTGAGCATCGATTCGTACGCGGCGAACAGGGTGGTCTGGAGTCCGAAGCCGAGCAGGATGAACCCGCACGTCAGCAGCAGGGGCCGGTCCTGCTGGCCCATGAGGGTCAGCAGCAGCACGGCGGCCGCGGTGAGCAGGAAGCCCAGCGAGACCATGGTGCGCGGACCGATCCGGGCCAGCGTGTAGGAGCCGGTGGCGCCGGCGGCCATGGCGGCGAAGGTGAGCGGCAGCAGCCGCAGGCCGGTCTCCAACGGGCTCAGGTGCAGCACCAGCTGGAGGTACTGGACGGCGATCAGCTCCAGGCCGACCAGGGCCAGCATGGCGAGCACGATGCAGCCCACGGAGGTGGTGAAGGCGGGGCGGGAGAACAGCCGCATGTCGATCAGCGGGTGCTCGCGCCGCCGTTGCCGACGTACGAACAGCACGAGCAGCGCCGCTCCCAGCAACAGCGGCACCATCGCCTCGGCGTCGAGCAGCTGCCGCTCGGCGCCCAGCCGCTTGACCCCGAGCACCGAGCCGAGCACGCCCGCGGCGGCCATCAGCGCGCCGAGCACGTCCCAGGGGCCGTCGGCGGCGCCCTTGGATTCGGGGAGCAGCCAGCGCCCGAGCGGGAGGATGAGCGCCATCAGCGGGATGTTGATGAGGAAGACCGAGCCCCACCAGAAGTGCTGGACGAGGAAGCCGCCGATGACCGGTCCGCCGGCTGCTCCGACGGCGGCCACGGCGGTCCAGATGCCGATGGCGAGGGCGCGCTCGCGCCGGTCGGGGAAGACCTGGCGCAGGATCGACAGGGTGGCGGGCATGATCATCGCGCCGCCGATGCCGAGCAGGGCGCGGGCGGCGATGAGGACCTGGGCGCTGTCGGCGAGGGCCGCGACGGCCGAGGCCGCGCCGAAGATCCCGTAGCCGAGGAGGAGGACGCGGCGGCGGCCGACCCGGTCGCCGAGGGTGCCGAAGAGGATCAGCAGGGAGGCGCAGACCAGCGGGTAGGCGTCGACGATCCACAGCAGTTCGATCGGGCCGGGACGCAGGTCCTCGGTCACGGAGGGAACGGCCACGTGCAGGATCGTCGCGTCGAGCGCGACGAGGACGAGGCTGACGCAGAGGACGGCCAGGACGACCCAGCGGTTGCCCCCGCCGGACGCCGCGGCGAGCCGTTGCCAGGGGGAAGGGGTGCTGCGGTCGGCCGGGTTCGTCCCCGACATGCGTGTACCTCCCAGGTGATCCCTCGCACTCGGCGGACCAGCGTGGTTCGGGAGCCGCGGAGTCGTGCGGTGCGGGTTCCCACGGGGTCCGGCGTCGACACGCGAGTGAACGGTCAGCGTACGCGAGTTCCCCTGTCGGACACGTGGTCAAGCTCTCATCCCCGCGGCGGCCGCCGTGTGGTGTGCGCCACTCTCCGAGCCCCGTTCCCTCCCCCGCGTACCCGCACGCTCACGGCCCGTGGTCCTCGGCCCGCCCCACCGGTCCGGGCCCCGATAATCATGCCCGTGAAGGATCTTGGATTGCGCCGGGCCGCGCCCGCGCTGACGGTGTTCGCCGCGGTCCGGCTGCTCGGGCTGGCCGTGCTCGCCGGCTGGGGCGCGGCCGTCGGCAGCAGCCCGCACACGCTGCTGTCGGCCCGCTGGGACTCGCTGTGGTACGCCCGCGTCGCGGCCGGGGGGTACGGGTACGAGGTGGTCCTCCCGAACGGGGACGTCCACTCGAACCTGGCCTTCTTCCCGCTGCTCCCGTGGTTGGAGCGGCTGGTGGGCGCCGCGACCGGGTTCTCGTACGGCTCCTCGGGCCTGGTGGTGTCGGCGCTGGCCGGGCTCGCCGCGGCCTGGGGGATCTTCGCGGTGGCGGACCTGCTGTACGGCCGCCGGGCCGGGGTGCTGGCGGTCGCGCTCTGGGCGGCGCTGCCGGTCGGGATCGTGCAGTCGATGGCCTACAGCGAGGCCCTGTTCACCGCGCTCGCCGCCTGGGCGCTGTACGCGGCCCTGCGCGGGGGCTGGCTGACGGCCGGGCTGCTCGCGGCCGCGGCCGGGCTGACCCGCCCGGTCGGCGCCGCGGTGGTCGCGGCGGTGTGGGTCGCGGTCGCGGCGGCCCTGCGCGACGGCGAGCGGTCCCGGCGGATGGCCGCGGGCGCGGCGCTGGCTCCGCTGGGGGCCGGGGCGTACGTGGTGTGGGTCGGCGCGCGGACCGGGGGCGGACCGCTGGGGTACCTGGACGTGCAGGCGGGCTGGGGCAACGGCTTCGACGGCGGCTGGGCCTTCGCCCGGTTCGTCGGGGACCGGCTCGCCTCCCCGGCCTTCGCCGCCGGGCTGGGGCTGGTCGCGGGGGTGGCGCTGGTGCTCTGGCTGTACGTGCGCTGCGTACGGCAGCGGCAGCCGGCGCCGCTGCTGGTGTACTGCGGGATCGTGCTGGCGCTGGCGCTGTGCGCGTCGGGGTACTTCGGCTCCAAGCCCCGGCTGCTGCTGCCCGCCTTCCCGCTGCTGCTGCCCGTGGCGGTGGCGCTGGGGCGGTGGCGGACGCGCCGGGCGGGGCTGGTGCTGGGAGCGGCGGCGCTGCTCTCGGCGACCTACGGGGCGTTCTGGCTGAACGGGTCGGGACCTCCGTAGATCACGGAATGGCCCATTCCGATACATGGTTCAGCAAAGGAATTGACCTGGGGTCATAAAGCTCGGGTAAGTGTGCGAAACAATTTCCGGGACGTCCGATCGGACTACATCCAACGGCACTCGAAATAGCCGGGATTAAGTCCCGCGTGAGACCAACTCCACATCACATGGTCATCACAAAGCCCGCGATTCGCCCGGCCCGACCAGCCGCGCGCGGTAACGTCGATTGAGTGCGTACCGACCAAATCCTGACCCGTCTGGAGCGGGTGTTCGCCCGGCTGGACCGGGAACCAGAGCGACCGGCTCATCTGCAGACCCCGCAGATGAGCCGGCACCGCGTCGTACTCCTGGGTTCCACCCTCGCCTTCTACCTGGCGATCGTGGTGGCGGTCCTGACCACGTCCTGGCTCGTCCGCCTGGACTGGCAGGTGATGTTCTTCCGCCCCTACGAGCAGTGGCCGCAGCTGCACGCCTTCCTCGACTACCTCGTCGTCCTGGGCCAGCGCGGACCCACCGCCGTGATGGTCGCCGCGTGGCTCGGCTGGCGCTCCTGGCGCCAGCACACCCTGCGACCGCTGATCACCCTCGGGGTGGCCCTGCTCCTCCTGAACGTCACCGTCGGGGCCGTCAAGATCGGCCTCGGCCGGCTCGGCCCGCACTACGCCACCGAGATCGGCTCCGCCGAGCTCTTCGCGGGCGGCGATATATTCCCTTCCGGCCACACCGCCAACGCCGTCGTGACCTGGGGAATCCTGGCCTACCTGGCCTCGACCGTGGTCACCCGGCGGGTGCTGTCCGTGGTCTCCGCCGTCGTCTCGCTGAGCGTCGGCGCCACCACCGTCTACCTCGGGACCCACTGGGTCAGCGACGTCCTGCTCGGCTGGTCCGCGGGGCTGCTGATCCTGCTGGCCCTCCCCTGGTTCGAGCCGCTGATCGCCCGGGTCGAGGCCTACGTCTTCGAACTGCGCGAGCTGCTGCGCCGCCGCGCCGAGACCGGGCGGATCCCCGCCCCGGTCGCCGTCGCCCTCACCCCGCTGCTCTCCGCGGGCGGCAAGTGGCGGCTCCGGCTGCCCGCCGAGGCCCCCGCGGACGCCACCGCCGACGCCGGTGCGCAGCCGGCCGCGGCCCCCGCGGCCGCACCCGCCCCGGCCGCACCCGCGGCCCCGGCGGCCGGCGGGCACTCCCCGGCCCCGCGCCCGGCCGTGCACCCGACCGCCCGGCCCCACCTGGTCCGCTCCGAGCGGACCCCGGTCACGCCCCTGGGCAACCGCCGCCCGGCGCACACCGAGCGGACCGCCGCCCGGGGCACCACGGCCCGTCCGGTGACCGGCGGCTGATCCGCACGGGGCGGTACGCACCACCTCCCCGCGACGACGAGGCGGCCGGGTCCACGACCCGGCCGCCTCGGCCGTTCCCCGGGCCGCCCACCCGTCCGGCGTCAGCGCCACGCCGGTACGTTCGTCCATCCCGGGTCACGCTTGTGTCACAGAATATCGACGGTTTCCCTTTGTTTTCCGACCAGCGGGACACCGGCCGGAAAGACCCGGTGGCATTTTCTCCGAGAAGCCGCCGATTACCGTCGCGGATTGTTGCGGGCGCCCCGGACGGGATCACGTGACCGCCCCTCGGACCCCTCACATTTCCTTCACCTGAACGGTCTCGGCAGCCCGATCCGGGAGATCCTGCGCGGGCCTGATCCGGCCGGTCGGCTCGGGCGGCCCGACCACTTCGAACTCACGGCCGAGCAACATGACGCGAATCACCGGAACGTCAGGTTCGGCGCCCCGGTGCGCGCGGGAAGCCGTACGCGTCCACGGCTCGACGCTCCCCGTCGGCGCGGCCGCCCCGGCCGCCGGGCCCGCCCTCAGGGCGCCGGGGCGGGCACCGGGGGCGGGGGAGCGGTCGCCGCAGGCGTGCCCGCGGGGGCCGGGGTCGCGGCTCCGGGGACCGGGGGCCGGACCGCGGGCGCGGGGGCCGGAGCGGGCAGGGCCAGCAGGGTGCCCACCGCGAGCCGTCCCGGCGCATCGCCCAGCACCCCGCGGTTCGCCTCGTACAGCGCCCGCCACCCGCCCGGAACCCCGCGCTGCGCCGCGACCGACACGAGCGTGTCCCCGGCGCGCACCACGTGCATCCGCCCCGCCAGCCCGTACCGCTTCGAGCACACCGGCCACGCGTCCCAGCCCTGCCGTCCCAGCACGTCCTCCGCCACACGGATCTGCTGCGCCCGGCTCGCCAGGTCCGCGCGCGCCGCGAAGGCCAGGCCCCCGTACTCCTCCCAGGTCGGCTGCCAGAACTGCAGCCCCCCGTAGAAGCCGTTGCCGGTGTTGACCGCCCAGCGGCCGCCGCTCTCGCAGTCGGCGACGCAGTCCCAGGGCCACTGGCCGCCGGGCCCGCAGTCCCCGGGCCCCCGCCCGATCGAGCCCGGCGAGCCGGGGCGGCCGGCGCCGGCGGGCCCGGGCGCGGGCGGCGGCGGGGCCGCGGCGCGCGCCGCGTCCCAGGGGAGGACGAGCACCAGTGCGGCCACCAGCGCGGTCGCGGCCGGCCGGATCCGGGAGTCGGGCATCGGGCCACGCTACGCAGCCCCGCCCGCGCTCCCCGCGCGCCACACCGCGCGCCCCCGGGCGCCACTCGGCCGGCCCCCTTGCACCCCGCGCCGAAGCGGACAGCAACAGCCGTCAACTGGGCACAACCAGAACAGAGTTGGTCCGAACACGAACCCCCGCACCGGCCGTTCACCCTTCCGGGGGTCCGGTTCGAATCCGTTCCCTCCCATGGCGTGACCCCGGCCACCGCTCCTCCGTTGAGCCCGGCGAGCCGGGAACCACCCGGCCCCCGCACCTATGCCGAGGAGCCACCCCGTGCCGCCCATGCTCGACGTCAGTGACGAGGTACGTGCCGAGATCGGTGACGAAGAAGCCGACAGGCTGCTCGTCGGCGACGACGCACCCCGCAGCTACGACTGCACCTCGTGCCGCACCCCCGGAGACCCGCAGAACGACCGCACCAGCACCGTCCTGTTCGTCGGCGAGGAGACCGCGGTCCTCGCGTTCGCCCACGCCACCTGCATCCCCTCGCAGGTCGTGACGGTCTCCGAGGAGCAGCTCCAGGGCGCCGTCGCCAGCATCACCGGCGACAGCCCGGCCCCCGCCGCCGCGCCGGCCGGCGACGGCCCGCAGGGCGTGCCGGGCGGCCAGGCCGTCCTCGGCATCACGAGCGGTCTGGTCCTGATCGGCGGCGAACTGCACCCGGCCCTGGTCGTCGAGCCGACCGCGCCGATCGCCCGCCCCGGCAGCGACGGTCCCGGCGACGACTTCCTGCCGCTCCTCATCGAGCAGGGCTTCGTCCCGGTCACCGACACCTCCGCGCTCCCCGCCGGGCTGGCGGGCTGGTCGGTCCTGCTCGCCGCCGGACAGCTGCACGCCGTCCTGCAGCCGGGCGCCGACGGCGGCCGTCCGGTGTCCTGGTGGCAGGCCCACCAGGCCCTGTCGGTCACCGACGGCTGGCGCGCGGCCGTCAACAAGACCCAGCGCGTGCTCGTCTACGCGGCCCCGGTCGGCTCGATCGGCCAGCAGCCCCGCGAGGACCTGCTGCGCGACGCGCTCGACAAGGCCGCCGCCGCGGGCCGCCTGGTCGCCGCCTCGATGCCCCTGGCCGGTACCCCCGGCGCCTGACCACCCCGCCGCCGAGACGGCCGTCCAGCCCCCGCCCCGGGGCCGGGCGGCATGCGCCGGGGGTGCGCGGTCCGTCCCGCGCACCCCCGGCGATCTGCGTTTTCTCCCCCGTCACCCCGCATCCGCAAGGCGCCCGTTTCGTTGGCTGGTACGTGCATTCATACGACTCCTCCCGCGCCCCGTCCTCTCCCGGCACCATCGCCCCGGTCCGCGCCGTACGGGATCTGGACGGCCTTCCGGCCGCCGCCTCGCACACCCCGATCTACGACGCGCTGTACTCCGAGTACCTGCGCTCCTTCCGGTCCCTGCCGGGCGACCGCAGCGGCGAGGAGAACCTCGGCTTCACGTCGTTCTCGTACGGGAGCGGGTACACCGCCGGCCCCTACGGCGGCTGGAGCGGCCCCACCTGGCAGTCGGCGGACGCCTGGCAGCCCGCGTACGTCCCGCAGCCCCCGCAGCAGCCCGAGCCGGCCTACTCGTACGCGGGGGGCGCCGCATACGCGAGCGGGCGGCAGCACCAGACCGGGATGACGCACATCCCGGCGGCCCTGCCGCCCGCTCCGCGCCGGGGCTACTGACCCGGCCCGACGACCGCGCGCACGCCTTCGCGCACGGCTCCGCCGGCTACTTCTTCTTCTTGTACTGGGCGCCGCGCTTCTCGCGCACCCGCACCGAGATGTGGATCGGGGTGCCCTCGAAGCCGAACTCCTCGCGCAGGCGGCGCTCGACGAAGCGGCGGTAGCCGTGCTCCAGGAAGCCGGAGGCGAAGAGGACGAAGCGCGGGGGCTTGCTGCCCGCCTGCGTGCCGAACAGGATGCGGGGCTGCTTGCCGCCGCGGATCGGGTGCGGGTGGGCGGCGACGACCTCGCCGAGGAAGGCGTTGAGGCGGCCGGTCGGGACGCGCGTCTCCCAGCCCGCGAGGGCGGTCTCGATCGCCGGGACCAGCTTCTCCATGTGGCGGCCGGTGAGCGCCGAGACGTTCACCCGGGGAGCCCAGGAGACCTGCTGCATCTCGGTCTCGATCTCGCGCTCGAGGTAGTAGCGGCGCTCCTCGTCGAGCTCGTCCCACTTGTTGTACGCGATCACGATCGCACGGCCGGCCTCGACCGCCATGGTGATGATGCGCTGGTCCTGGACGCTGATCTGCTCGGTGGTGTCGATCAGGATGACAGCGACCTCCGCCTTCTCGACGGCGGCGGCCGTGCGCAGCGAGGCGTAGTAGTCGGCGCCCTGCTGGAGGTGGACCTTCTTGCGGATGCCCGCCGTGTCGATGAACTTCCAGGTCACGCCGCCGAGCTGGATGAGCTCGTCGACCGGGTCACGGGTGGTGCCGGCCAGCTCGTTGACGACGACGCGGTCCTCCTTCGCGACCTTGTTGAGCAGTGAGGACTTGCCGACGTTCGGGCGGCCGATGAGCGCGATGCGGCGCGGGCCGCCGGGAGCGGCGGCGCCGAAGGTCTGCTCGGGGGCCTCCGGCAGGGCCTCCAGGACGGCGTCGAGCATGTCGCCGGTGCCGCGGCCGTGCAGCGAGGAGACCGGGTGGGGCAGGCCGAGGCCCAGCGACCACAGGGCGGCCGCGTCGGACTCGCCGCTCTGGCCGTCGACCTTGTTGGCGCAGAGCACGACGGGCTTGCCCGCCTTGCGCAGCAGCCGGACGACGGCCTCGTCGGTGTCGGTGGCGCCGACCTTGGCGTCCACGACGAAGACGACCGCGTCGGCGGCCTCGATGGCGTACTCGGCCTGGGCGGCGACGGACGCGTCGATACCGAGGACGTCCTGCTCCCAGCCGCCGGTGTCGACGACCTTGAACCGGCGTCCGGCCCACTCGGCCTCGTACGTGACGCGGTCGCGGGTGACGCCGGGCTTGTCCTCGACGACCGCCTCGCGGCGGCCGATGATGCGGTTCACCAGGGTCGACTTGCCGACGTTGGGCCGGCCGACGACGGCGAGGACGGGGAGGGGGCCGGCAGCGGCCTCCTCCAGCGCGCCTTCGACGTCCTCGATGTCGAAGCCCTCTTCCGCGGCGAGCTCCATGAACTCCGCGTACTCGGCGTCGCCAAGTGCTCCGTGGTCGTGCTGGTCGTTCATGAAGTCCGTTCCTCGTCGTTCGTGGTGGTCGGTGGCTCCCGCGCAGCGCGGTTCCACTACTGGTTTCAAGTCTCGCTCAGCGCCCGGTGAGGCGCTTGGCGTCGGCCAGGTGGGCGGTCAGCCGGTCCTGGATGCGTACGGTGGCCTCGTCCAGTGCGGTACGGGTCCGGCGGCCACTGCCGTCCCCCGCGTCGAAGGCCGAGCCGAAGACGACGTCGACCCTGCTCTTGAGGGCCGGGAGCCCTTTGACCAGGCGTCCCGGGGTGTCGCCGCTGCCCAGGACGGCGACGGGCACGATGGGCGCTCCGCTGCGGACGGCGAAGTACGCCAGCCCCGCGCGGAGCGAGGCGAAGTCGCCCTCGCCCCGGGTGCCCTCGGGAAAGATGCCCAGGGCTCCCCCCTGGTCGAGCACGCCGAGGGCGCGGCCTATGGCACGGCGGTCGGCGCCGGCGCGGTCCACCTTGACCTGCCCGATCCCGTCGAGGAAGGGGCCGAGCGGACCGACGTACGCCTCCTGCTTGATCAGGAAGTGCAGCGGCCGCGGGGCGGTGCCCATGACCATGGGGCCGTCGATGTTGTGCGAGTGGTTCACGGCGAGGATCACGGGTCCGGAGGCGGGTACCTTCCAGGCTCCCATCACGCGCGGCTTCCACAGCCCGTACATGAGGCCGATCCCGATGCGCCTGCCGACCGCCGCACCCTTGGAGGAGGGCGCTTCGCTCACGAGCGGACCGCCCGCTTCTCCTCCACCAGCGTGACGATGCACTCGATCACCTGGTCGAGCGTGAGCTCGGTGGTGTCCACCTCGACCGCGTCAGCGGCCTTGGCCAGCGGGGAGGTCTTGCGGCCGGAGTCGGCCGCGTCCCGCTTGATCAGCGCTTCCCTGGTGGCGGCGAGGCCGGCGGCCTCCTGGCCCCGGAGCTCTCCGCTGCGGCGCGCGGCGCGCGCCTCGGCGGAGGCCGTCAGGAAGACCTTGAGGTCGGCGTCGGGCAGGACGGTGGTGCCGATGTCCCGCCCCTCGACGACGATCCCGCCGGTCTCCTCGGCGGCGATGGAGCGCTGGAGCGCGGTGATCAGGGTGCGCACCTCGGGGACGGCGCTGACGGCGCTGACCTTCGCGGTGACCTCCCGGGTGCGGATGGGGGCGGCGGCGTCCACACCGTCCACGGTGATCGTGGGGGCGTGGGGGTCGGTGCCGGAGACGATGGCCGGCTTGCCGGCCGCGAGGGCGACGGCCTGCGGGTCGTCGGTGTCGACGCCGTTGGTGATCATCCACCAGGTGATGGCCCGGTACTGGGCACCGGTGTCCAGGTAGCGCAGCCCGAGCTTGGCGGCCACGGCCTTGGAGGTGCTGGACTTGCCCGTGCCGGAGGGACCGTCGATGGCGACGATCACGGCGGACGGAGCTACGGTTTCCACGGTGCGGGCACCTTCCTGGTTGCGCGTGCGTGTCCGGGCGCGCAAAAGACGCCCCTCCTCAAGGTTACCGGCCCCCGGCGCCCCCTGACCCCGCCCTGCTCCGGGGCCGGTGCGGGGCCTACTGCTGGCGCAGGGCCCAGCCGCGTTCGCGCAGCTCGGCCGTGAGGCCGGTCACCGACCGCGGTTCCACCATCAGCTGCACGAGGCCGGCCTGCTGGCCCGTGGCGTGCTCGATGCGCACGTCCTCGATGTTGACCCCGGCCCGCCCGGCGTCGGCGAAGATGCGGGCCAGCTCGCCGGGCTGGTCGCTGATGAGGACGGCGACGGTCTCGTAGACGGCCGGCGCCGCGCCGTGCTTGCCCGGGACGCGCACCCGGCCGGCGTTGCCGCGGCGCAGCACGTCCTCGATGCCGGCGGCGCCGCCCCGCCGCTTCTCCTCGTCGGCGGACTGCAGGCCGCGCAGGGCCTCCACGGTCTCGGCGAGGTCGGCGGCGATCCCGGACAGCACGTCGGCGACGGGTCCCGGGTTCGCGGCGAGGATCTCCAGCCACATCCGCGGGTCGGAGGCGGCGATGCGGGTCACGTCGCGGATGCCCTGCCCGCACAGCCGCACCGCCGTCTCGTCGGCCTCCTCCAGCCGTGCGGCGACCATGCTCGACACCAGCTGGGGGGTGTGCGAGACGAGCGCCACCGCCCGGTCGTGGGCGTCGGCGTCCATCACCACCGGTACGGCGCGGCACAGGGCCACCAGTTCCAGCGCGAGGTTGAGCACCTCGTGGCCGGTGTCCCGGGTCGGGGTGAGCACCCAGGGGCGTCCCTCGAAGAGGTCGGCCGTGGCGGCGAGCGGGCCCGAGCGCTCTTTGCCGGCCATCGGGTGGGTTCCGATGTACGCGCCGACGTCCACGCCCAGCGCGGCCAGTTCGCGGCGGGGCCCGCCCTTGACGCTGGCGACGTCCACGTACGCCCGCGCCGCTCCGCGCCGGATCGCGTCGGCGAGGGTGGTGGCCACGTGGGCCGGCGGCACGGCGACGATCGCGAGGTCCACCCGGCCCTCGGGGGCCTCGTCGGTGCCGGCGCCGAGGGCGGCGGCCGTACGGGCCTGGGCCGGGTCGTGGTCGACGAGGTGGACGGCGATCCCGCGGGCGGACAGGGCGAGCGCCGCCGAGGTGCCGATCAGTCCGGTTCCGATGACGACGGCGGTTCTCACGGGGCGCTCCAGTTGTGCGTACGGCTCGGGTCGGGACGGGGTGTCCGGCCAGGGTAGCCAGCCCGGACGGCGCGGGGGCCCGGCGGTCCGTCCCGTGGGACGGACCGCCGGGCCCCGCCGTGGTCGCGCGGTCCGGCCCGCCCGGGCCGTCAGAGGTTCTGCTGCCGGATGATGTCCTCCAGCGAGCCCGCGGGCACCTGACCGCCCGGGGTGAGCTTGTCCACGGCCTGCGGCAGCGACCGGGCGATCTGGTCGGCGGCGTGCTCGGGGCTGACGCCCGCCTGGTCGGCGACCTTCTGAAGGGTGCCGGCGGGCAGCGCCTCCTTGATCTGGTCGGCGTCGACGGGCTGGTTCTCGCCGGTGCCGATCCACGACTTGGCCTGGTCGGCGAGGCCCGACTTGGCGAGCAGGTCCATCAGGCCGCCCAGCGGGTTGCCGCCGCCGCCCGCGGCCTGCGCGCCGGCCGCCCCGCCCGCGCCCCCGGCGGCGCCCGCGCCACCCGTCAGCGCGCCGAGCAGCGCACCGAGGATGTTGCCGCCGCCACCTCCGCCGGCGCCGCCCTGGCCGCCGCCGAGGAGGGAGCCGAGGAGGGAGCCGAGGTCGTTACCCGCCATGGTCGTGCCTTTCGATGAGGGACCGGGCCGCGCGCGGACGGCGGCGTACCCGCTTCGGGACACCGACAATGTCACCCGAACCGGACGGCGCTGCCACTCGACGCCCGGCCGGGCGGGGGCTGCGGTAGAACGGTCGGCATGGTCTTCCACATCGTCCCGCTCGCCGACTGGGCCGCCGCGCCCGGCCTTGCGTACGCCCCGCCCTCGCTCGCGGCGGAGGGTTTCGTGCACTGTTCGGCGGATGTGCCGACCGCGCTCGCCATCGCCGACGCGCACTACCGCGCGGTCCCGGGGCCCCTGCTGGCGGTGGAGCTCGACGAGGCGGCCCTGACGGCGGAGGTCCGCCGGGAGGGTGAACCGGGTGCTCGTTATCCGCACGTGTACGGCCCGCTGAACCGGGAGGCCGTGGTCCGCGTGTGGGAAGTCGTACGCACACCCGACGCCCCGGCCTCACTGGCCCCGTGGCGAGCGGGTGCCTGAATCGGCGCGGCGTCCTTCTCCGGGAGGCCGCCGCAGGCCAGGATGCTGCACGCCATCCGGCCACAGAGCGAGGAGACAGTCATGACCGACCTCACGCGTACCGCCCGGCGGACCGTACTGGCGGCAGGCGCGGCCGCCGTCGCGGGCGGGGCACTGGCCGCCTGCGGCGGGGACGGCGGGACGGCCTCCCCGAGCGAGCCGGCCGGCTCGGCCACGGCGCCCGCCGGCTCGGCCGCACCGACCTCGAAGCCCGCCGGCGGCGGCAAGGTGATCGCCAAGGCGACGGACGTACCGGTCGGCGGCGGCACCGTTCTCAAGGACGAGAAGCTCGTGGTCACCCAGCCCACGGCCGGCAGCTACCGCTGCTTCTCGGCGGTCTGCACCCATGCGGGCTGCCTGGTGGACAAGGTGGCGGACGGGACCATCGACTGCCCGTGCCACGGGAGCGAGTTCAAGGTCGCGGACGGTGCGGTGGCCAGGGGTCCGGCCACCCGCCCGCTGCCGGAGAAGCAGATCACCGTCGCGGCCGACGGCAGTATCTCGCTCGCGTAGCCGCGCCGGTGGTGCCTAGGCTCCCCGGATGGACGATCTGACGCTGGTGCGGGACCACACGGTCTACCGGTGCGTGATGGGCTCCCGGGCGTTCGGACTGGCGACGGAGGCGAGCGACACCGACCGGCGCGGTGTCTACCTCGCCCCGACGCCGCTGTTCTGGCGGTTCGAGAAGCCCCCGGCGCACGTGGACGGCCCCCGGGAGGAGGAGTTCTCCTGGGAGCTGGAGCGCTTCTGCGAACTCGCGCTGCGCGCCAACCCGAACATCCTGGAGTGCCTCCACTCCCCGCTGGTGGAGCGGGTCACCCCGGTCGGCGGGGAACTGCTCGCGCTGCGCGACGCCTTCCTCTCCCGCCGGGCCCACACCACCTTCACCCGCTACGCCGTCTCGCAGCGCGGCAGGCTCCTCGCGGACCTGCGCGTGCACGGCGCCCCGCGCTGGAAGCACGCCATGCACCTGCTGCGGCTGCTGCTGTCCTGCCGGGACCTGCTGCGCACCGGCCGCCTGGTCGTCGACGCGGGCCCGTACCGCGAGCGCCTCCTCGCGGTCCGCCGCGGCGAGCTCGGCTGGGATGAGGTCGGCGCCTGGATGGACCGCCTGACGGAGCAGGCCGACGCCGCCCTGGCCTCCACCCCGCTGCCGGAGTCCCCGGACCTCGCCCGGGTCTCGGACTTTCTCCTGCGCACCCGCCGCGCGTCGGCCGGAGCGGCGCCGGGCGGGGCCGCTCCGGCCGACGCGCGGTAGCGCCGCGCCCGGCCGTCAGGCGTCCCAGAGGGCACCGAAGGCCAGCAGTTCGTCGCGGTACTCGATGCGGCCCTCCCACTCGCGCGGCCAGACGTCCGCGCCGAGGTGGGCCCCCGCGAAGGCGCCCGCCAGGCAGGCGATCGAGTCCGAGTCCCCCGCGGTGCAGGCCGCGCGGCGCAGGGCGGTCAGCGGCTCCTGCGGGAAGAGCAGGAAGCACTGGAGGGCGGTGGCGAGGGCCTCCTCGGCGATCCAGCCGTCGCCGGTGGTCAGGCAGGGGTCGGTCTCCGGGGAGGGGGCGCGCAGGGCCGCCGCGAGCCGGTCCAGCACGCCCAGGCAGTCGTCCCAGCCCCGCGCGATGAAGGACTCGGCCGAGGCGTCCGAGGCGGTCCGCGCCCAGAGGTCGCCGAGCCAGCGCTCGTGGTAGCGGGTGCGGTTCTCCAGGGCGTACGAGCGCAGCCGTCCGACCAGGCCGGTCACCTCGGCGCCCCCGGCGAGCAGGTGCACCGCGCGGGCCGTGAGGTCCGAGGCGGCCAGGGCCGTGGGGTGGCCGTGGGTCAGGGCGGACTGCAGCTGGGCGGCGCCGGCCCGCTCCTCGTCCGTCCAGCCGGGTACCAGCCCGACGGGCACCACCCGCATGTTCGCGCCGCAGCCCTTGGAGCCGACCTGGCTGGCCTCGCGCCAGTCGCGTCCGGGACGGTCCAGCAGCCGGCAGGCGGTCATGCAGGTGCGGCCGGGGGCCCGGTTGTTCTCCGGGGAGTGGTACCAGTCGACGAACTCCTCGCGGACCGGGCGGGCCAGCCGCAGCGGGCCGACCCGGCCCCGTTCGGCGGCGGTCCGGATGCCTCGGGCCAGGGCGAGGGTCATCTGGGTGTCGTCGGTGACGATGGCCGGGCGGGGCAGGGCCGTCTCCCGCCACGGGCCGGTCTTGGCGAGGATCGAGGGGACGTCGTTGAACTCGGTGGGGAAGCCCAGGGCGTCGCCCAGCGCCAGGCCTATCAGGGCGCCGGTGGCCGCGCGCTTCGTGGTGCTCGTCATCGCTGGTGTCCCTCCGTGGGGCGGAGCAGGGGCGGGTGCAGGGCGGTGGCGGGCCCGGGCCGGTAGAGCGCTGCGGGCTTGCCGCGTCCGCCGGTGAGCCGGGCGGCCCCCGGTACGGCTTCGACGAAGCCGGGGGTGGCCAGGACCTTGCGGCGGAAGTTGGGGCGGTCCAGGGAGGTGCCCCAGACCGTCTCGTAGACGGCCTGGAGCTCGCCCAGGGTGAACTCGGGCGGGCAGAAGGCGCGGGCCAGGCAGGTGTACTCCAGCTTCGCGCCGACCCGTTCGCGGGCGTCCGCCAGGATCACCGCGTGGTCGAAGGCCAGCTGCCGGGCCTCCCCGGCCGGCACCCAGCGGGCCCGGTCCGCGTCACCGCCGCCCTCCGCGGTCGGCTCCGGCATGTCGGGGACCAGCGCGGTGAAGGCCACCGAGACCACCCGCATCCGGGGGTCCCGGTCCGGTTCGCTGTAGGTGCGCAGCTGTTCCAGGTGCAGGGCGTCGACCACGGCCACGGGCAGCCCGGTCTCCTCGGCCAGTTCGCGGCGGGCGGCGCCCTCGGCGGACTCGCGGGGCAGCACGAAGCCGCCGGGCAGCGCCCAGGCGCCCGCGTACGGGTCCTGGCCGCGCCGGATCAGCAGGACGTGCAGCTGCCCGCCCCGCACGGTGAGCACGGCGAGGTCGGCGGTCACCGCGAACGGCTCGAAGGCGCGGGGGTCGTAGCCCGCCGGCGCCCCGGTCACCGGTTCTCCGGCAGCGGGTCGGCGAAGCGCCGGCCCTCCGCGAGCAGCCCGTCCACGGCGGCCACGGCGGCGGCCAGCCGCGCGCGCCGGTCGCCGCGCACGGTCAGGAAGCGCCGTCCGGTCGCCTCCAGTCCGGTGCGAAAGCGCTCGGTCATCCAGGGTCTGAGGTGCGGGCCGTCGCGCAGTCCGTCGTCCTCGAAGGGCACGTCGGCGTGGTCGGTCAGCAGGTACAGGTCGCGGTGGGTGAGGGCGGCGGTCCGCTCGACCTCCTCGTTGCGGCGGCCCAGGTAGCGCTCGTGCCAGATCCCGGTGGCGAAGGAGTCGGTGTCGCAGATCAGCACCGGGGAGCCCCGCCGGGCCGCCCGCTCCTCCGCGATGTCCTGGCGGCGGGCGATGAGGGGGAACTCGTCCGTGGTGAAGGTGATGTCGGCCCAGGTCGCGCCGGGGTCGGCGGCGCGGGCCGCGGCGAGCTTCTCCTCGCTGTGGCGGCGGCCGTACTCGGCGACCCAGCCGGTGGCCGCCCAGACGCCGCCGCGGGCCCGGTAGTGCGCGGCCAGGGCCCGGGACAGGGTGGTGGTGCCGGTGGACTCGGCGCCGAGGACGACGACGCGGCGGGTCAGCGCGGCCCGTACGCCCGGCCCCAGGAATCCCCAGTGGGCCACCGGGTCGGCCCGTACGGCCGTGCCGGAGACCGGGAACAGCGTCCGGTCCGGGTCCACGAGGACCTCCTCGGCGCCGAACCGGCGGGCGAGTTCGGCCCCGTACTCCTCCGAGGTGAAGACCGCGTCGACGGGCCCGGGCACCGCACCCCGGAAGACGGCCATGTGGGCCTCCCAGACCGCCGGGTCGTGCAGGTCCACGGAGATGTCGTCGACGGCGCCGACGACGTCCGCCCCGGGGTGCGCCTCGCGCATCCAGGCGACCCGGTCGGCGAGCGGTACGGACTCCACTGAGGCGGCGCAGACCAGCACGGTCAGCCGCTCGCAGCGGTCCTGGGCGGTGCGCACCAGGTGGTGGTGGCCGGCGTGCGGCGGGTAGAACTTGCCGAGCACCAGCCCGTGGCCGAAGCGCCTCACGCCGTCGCCCCCCGGGCCGTACGGGCGGCGTCGGCCACCGGGGCGGTCAGGGTCCGGCGCCAGCCGAGCAGGCCGGCCGCGCACAGGGCGAGGAAGCCGACGTAGAGCAGGGCGGTGAGGTGCAGGCCCTTGTGGACGTAGAGCGGGACGTAGACGAGGTCGGCGGCGATCCACAGCCACCAGGACTCGACGAGCTTGCGGCACTGGCCGTAGGTGGCCGCGAGCGAGAGCCCGGTGGTCAGGGCGTCCCAGAAGGGGACGGTGGAGTCGGTGGCGCCGTCGAGCAGCAGGGTCAGGAGGGGGACCCCCACCGCCCCCGCCGCGGCCAGCGCGGCCCATTCGGCGCGCGTGGTGCGGCGCACCGGCAGGGCTCCCGCGGTTCCCGGTCCACCCCCGTGGGTCCAGGACCACCAGCCGTACGCGGCGAGGGCGATGAAGACGATCTGCAGTCCGGCGTCGGCGTAGAGGCCGGCCTGTGCGAAGAGCACGATGAAGAAGACGTTGTTGGCGATGCCGATCGGCCAGTTGGCCACGTGCTGTCGGGCCACCAGCCACACGCACAGGGCGCCGGTGGCGAAGCCGAGCACCTCGGTCCCGCTCAGGGTCCAGTCCATCCCGGCCCCCCTCCTTTTAATAGTCAGACTGACTATAAACACGGAAGGGGGTCCGGGCAAGGGAAGAGCCCGCAGTGCCGTGGGCACTGCGGGCTCTTCCGCTCGCATGACGGGGCCGGGCGGGGGCCCGGCCGGCGCGGTCCTACAGGCCGACCTCGCGCATCAGCATGCCGACCTCGGTGTTGGTCAGCCGGCGCAGCCAGCCGGACTTCTGGTCGCCCAGCTCGATCGGGCCGAACGAGGTGCGCACGAGCTTCTCGACCGGGAAGCCGGCCTCCGCCATCATGCGGCGGACGATGTGCTTGCGGCCCTCGTGGAGGGTGACCTCGACCAGGTAGTTCTTGCCGACCTGGTCGACGACGCGGAAGTGGTCGGCGCGGGCGTACCCGTCCTCCAGCTCGATGCCGTCCTTGAGGCGCTTGCCGATCTCGCGGGGCAGCGGGCCGGTGATCGCCGCGACGTACGTCTTCTTCACGCCGTACTTCGGGTGCGTGAGGCGGTGGGCCAGCTCACCGTGGTTGGTGAGCAGGATGATGCCCTCGGTCTCGGTGTCGAGCCGGCCGACGTGGAAGAGGCGCGTCTCGCGGTTGGTGACGTAGTCGCCCAGGCACTGGCGGCCGTCGGGGTCCTCCATGGTGGAGACGACGCCGGCCGGCTTGTTCAGCGCGAAGAACAGGTACGACTGGGTGGCGACGGTCAGGCCGTCCACCTTGATCTCGTCCTTCGGCTGGACGCGCTTGCCCTGCTCCAGCACGATCTCGCCGTTGACCTCGACGCGGGCCTGCTCGATGAGCTCCTCGCACGCGCGGCGCGAGCCCATGCCGGCCCGGGCGAGGACCTTCTGCAGGCGCTCGCCCTCCTCCTCCGCACCCGGGAAGGTCTTCGGGGTCTTGATCACGGGCTTGTCGGCGTACCGGTCGCGCACGCGCTCCTCGATCCGCGCGTCCAGCTCGCGCGGGCGGGACTGGCCGCTGCGGCTGCCCGGGCCGCGGCGCGGGCCGCCGGCCCCGCCGATGCCGGGGGTCCTGGAGGTCTTGGGGCCGCCCTTGGCACCGCCGCGCGCCGCCGCGCCGCGGGCGCCGCCGGATCCGCCCCGGCCTGCGTCGGCCGCGCCGCGGGCACCGCCGCCGCCGGCCTTGGCACCGCCGCGGCCGTTGCGCTCGCCCTCGGGGCCGACGTCGTAGCGGCGCTCCTCGGGGCGGGGGTTGCGCGGGCGCTGGGGGGCCTGGTCGCGGTCGCGGTCACGCGCACCGCCCGCGCCGGATCCGCCGGAGCCCCCGCCGTAGCCGCCACCGCTGTTGCCGTAGCCGCCGCCGCTGCCGCCGCCCCGGTAGCCACCGCCACCGGAGCCGCCGCTGCTGCCGCTCCGGTAACCGCCGCCACCGGAGCCGCCGCTGCTGCCGCTCCGGTAACCGCCGCCACCGGAGCCGCCGCTGCTGCCGCTCCGGTAACCGCCGCCGGAGCCGCTGCCGCTGCTACCGCCCCGGGGGCCACCGCCACCGGAGCCGGCGCCGCGGGAGCCCGCGCCGCCGCTGTTGCCGCCGCGGTGGCCACCACCGCCGGAGCCGGCGCCGCGGGAGTCACCGCGCCCGCCACCGCCGCCGCTGTTCCTGTTGCCGCCACCGTTGCCGTTGCCGTTGCCGCTGCTTCGCATCAAAGTTCCGTCGTCTTGTCGTCGTCTTCATCAGTGTCCGGTGCGTCCGGATCGAACGACGGCACACCTTCTTGCGTCTCGGCTTCGATCGCGTCCGCCTCGGGGAGGAAGGGCGCGAGCTCCGGGAGCTCGTCCAGGCCGCGCAGGCCCATCCGCTCCAAAAAGTGGTTCGTCGTCCTGTACAGGATCGCACCTGTTTCGGGTTCCGTCCCCGCCTCGGCCACCAGACCCCGCTGCAGGAGGGTCCGCATGACCCCGTCGCAGTTGACTCCGCGGACCGCCGAGACCCGCGAGCGGCTCACCGGCTGGCGGTAGGCGACGACCGCCAAGGTCTCCAGGGCCGCCTGGGTGAGCCGGGCCTGCTGGCCGTCCAGGACGAACGCCTCCACGGCCGGCGCGCAGGCGGCCCGGCTGTAGAACCGCCACCCGCCGGCCACCAGCCGCAGCTCGAAGCCGCGGCCCGCGGCGGTGTACTCCTCGGCCAGCTCCCGCAAGGCCACCGCGACCTCGCGCGGGGTCCGCTCCAGCACCTTCGCCAGGTGCGCCTCGGTCGCCGGCTCGTCCACGACCATGAGGACGGCCTCCAGGGCCGGCTTCAGCTCCAGCCCGGCCACGGTGCCCGCCGGGGCCGGGCTGGGAGCGGCGCGGTCCGACCGCGCGGGGCTCGCGTCGCTGTTCAATCCTTCGCCTCCACGATCTGGTCGAACTCGTCGGTCACGGTCGGCATCCCGTCGCCGTCGCCGCCGCTCCAGCGCACGGTGAGGGTCTTCAGCGCGTCCTCCTGGTCGAGGACGACCGCCTTCTCCCGGTAGAGCTCCAGGAGGGCCAGGAAGCGGGCGACGACGGTGAGGGTGTCCCCCGCGTCCTCGACGAGCTCCTGGAAGGTGGCCTCCCCGCGCGCCTTGAGCATCAGCACCACCAGCCCGGCCTGCTCGCGCACGCTCACCAGCGGGGCGTGGATGTGGTCCACGTACACCTGCGGTCTGGCCCGGGGCTGCATCGCCCGGGCCGCGAGGCGGGCGAAGCCCTCGGCTCCGATCCCGATGACCACCTCGGGCAGCAGGTCGGCGTGGTGCGGCTCCAGGCCGACGGTGCGCGGGTGGCGGCGGCCCTCGACCGCCGCCCGGTCCTCGAAGATCTCCGCGACGCGCTTGTACGCCCGGTACTGGAGCAGGCGCGCGAAGAGCAGGTCCCGCGCCTCCAGGAGCGCGAGGTCGGCCTCGTCCTCGACCTCGGCGACCGGCAGCAGCCGGGCGGCCTTCAGGTCGAGGAGGGTGGCGGCCACGACGAGGAACTCGGTGGTCTGGTCCAGGTCCCAGTCGGGGCCCATGGCGCGGATGTGGGCCGTGAACTCGTCGGTGACCTGCGACAGGGCGACCTCGGTGACGTCGAGCTTGTGCCGCGAGATCAGCTGGAGGAGCAGGTCGAACGGTCCCTCGAAGTTGGCCAGCCGCAACGTGAAGCGCCCGTCTCCGGCCGCCGGAGGCGCCGGACGGCCCTCGGGGGCGCCTGCGGCGGGCTCGGGGCCCTGCGGGGGACCCGGCACGCCCGCGGCCGGTGCGGGCGGCGCAGCGGCCGCTCCAGGGGCCGTGGCGCCGTCTCCCGGCGCGCCCGGCCCGGAGTCGGGGCCTCGCCCCAGGGGTCGGCGGGGCGGTCGGCCGGGTTCGGCGGGCAGGGGCATGGGGGTCCAGGGTGGTGCGCAGGGGCGGCGGAGCGGCGTCCGGACCGGCGGGTGGGGCTCCGGGCCGCACCGGCAGCCTAGGCGGGCCCCGGCCCCGGCGGCGGGAGCGGCGGAGCCGGGAGCGGCCGTCAGCGGCCGCGCAGTCTCCGTACGAGGATGCTGGCGTCGCCCCGGGACTCCAGGTCGGCGAGGACGACCGCCACCGCCTCGCGGACGATGCGGCCGCGGTCGACCGCCAGGCCGTGCTCGCCGCGCAGCACCAGCCGCGCGTGTTCCAGGTCCATGAGTTCCTCGGCGGAGACGTAGACCGTGATCTTCTCGTCGTGCCGCTCGCGCCCGCTGGGGCGCCGGTTGGCGCCCCGGCCCTGCCCCTTGCCGCGCCCGCCCGGCTGGGCGGGCCCGTTCGCGGATCCGGCAGAACCTTCCTGCGGCCGCCTGGGCGCCCCCACCGCGGGGGACGCGCCGGCCGCGGCCTCCCGGCTGCGGCCCTCCCCCGCCGTGTTGTCCGCCGGGGCCGTCGAGTGCTCCGCGGCGGGCGCCTCGTCGGCTCCCCGGCGCGGCGAGGAGGACTGGAGGGCCATCCCCCCGGTCGTGCGGAACAGTTCGTCGGCTCCGGGCAGACTCACTCGGCGTGACACCGGGCGAGCACCTCCCTGGCCAGCTGGCGGTAGGCGGCGGCGCCGACGGAGTTGGAGGCGTACGTGGTGATGGGCTCACCGGCGACGGTGGTCTCCGGGAAGCGCACCGTGCGGCCGATGACCGTGTGGTAGACGTGGTCGTCGAAGGCCTCGACCACGCGGGCCAGGACCTCGCGGCTGTGCACCGTACGGGAGTCGTACATGGTGGCGAGGATGCCGTCGAGCTCCAGCTCCGGGTTGAGCCGCTCCTGCACCTTCTCGATGGTCTCGGTCAGCAGGGCCACGCCGCGCAGTGCGAAGAACTCGCACTCCAGCGGGACGATGACCTTGTGAGCGGCCGTCAGGGCGTTCACGGTCAGCAGGCCGAGCGAGGGCTGACAGTCGATCACGATGTAGTCGTAGTCGGCCATCAGCGGCTTCAGGGCCCGCTGCAGGGTGGACTCGCGCGCGACCTCGCTGACCAGCTGCACCTCGGCGGCGGACAGGTCGATGTTGCTCGGCAGCAGGTCCATGTTGGGGACCGCCGTCTTCAGCAGCACCTCGTCGGCCGACATGCCCCGCTCCATGAGCAGGTTGTAGACCGTCAGGTCGAGTTCCATCGGGTTCACGCCGAGGCCCACGGACAGGGCGCCCTGCGGGTCGAAGTCGACGAGCAGCACGCGGCGGCCGTACTCGGCGAGCGCGGCGCCCAGGTTGATGGTCGACGTGGTCTTGCCCACGCCGCCCTTCTGGTTGCACATCGCGATGATCTTCGCCGGGCCGTGGTCGGTCAGCGGTCCGGGGATCGGGAAGTACGGCAGCGGGCGTCCGGTCGGGCCGATCCGCTCACGGCGCTGCCGGGCAGCGTCGGGGGCGAGGGTGGCCGCGTACTCGGGGTCCGGTTCGTACTCCGCGTCGGGGTCGTAGAAATGCCCTTCGGGCACGTTGTCGTAGTCGGCGAATCCCACGGGCTTGTCGCCGCTCGGGTCGCCGGCCCTGGAGTTCACGTCTAGGCCGTCCATGCTGTTTCGGGGCGTCGTCAGGTGCTGGTGGTTTGCGAAGGTGCGGACTGCGACGGAGCCGACAGCCTCAAGGCCGACGGGGCCTTGGCCCCGCTCCGGCGTCCCTGCTCGACCACCTCCAGGAGCAAATGTCGACTCATTCACAAGTCGTCTTACCTCCTCGGACGTGACCAGGACACTTATCGATAGGTCAGCGTGGCACCATGCCGACGGTTGGCGACTCTATGGCGTGTCACCACTCAGCGGCAACACAATCCGCCGGACCCGACGCGTTGTGTCGGCAACCGAACACCACTCTGTCAAGGGCGTCCGAGCTGTCGCCGGGAAGTTTCGCGGGTGCGCGAAAGGGTTAAAGGGTTACGTTCGAGGCGAGTTGAGCGGGGTCTCGGAAGCGGTCGCAAACACGTCCGGCCGGACCTCGCGAGCAAGGTCCGGCCGGATACGTGAGATTGACGTCAGTCGTTGACGCCTCAGCCGAGCAGGGTGCTCAGCGGGAGGGTCGGGAGGCCGTGGGCCTCGGCGACGGAGCCGTAAACGACCTGCCCGTCATGGGTGTTGAGGCCCAGCGCGAGCGCCGGGTCGCGGCGCAGCGCCTCGGCCCAGCCGAGGTTCGCCAGCTGCACGATGTAGGGCAGCGTGGCGTTGGTGAGCGCGTAGGTGGAGGTGTTCGGGACCGCGCCCGGCATGTTGGCGACGCAGTAGAAGACCGAGTTGTGGACCTGGAAGGTCGGGTCGGCGTGCGTGGTCGGACGGGAGTCCTCGAAGCAGCCGCCCTGGTCGATCGCGATGTCGACAAGGACACTTCCGGGCTTCATCCGGGAGACGAGCTCGTTGGTGACCAGCTTCGGGGCCTTCGCACCCGGGATCAGCACCGCGCCGATGACGAGGTCGGCCGCCAGGACGGCCTTCTCGAGCTCGTAGGCGTTGGAGACGATCGTCTGGATCTTCGTGCCGAAGATCTTGTCGGCCTCGCGGAGCTTGTTGATGTCGCGGTCGAGCAGGGTCACGTGGAAGCCCATGCCGATGGCGATCTGCGCGGCGTTCCAGCCCGAGACGCCGCCGCCGATGACCACGGCCTCGCCGGCCGAGGTGCCGGGCACGCCGCCGGGGAGGACGCCGCGGCCGCCGGCCGAGCGCATCAGGTGGTAGGCGCCGACCTGCGGGGCCAGGCGGCCCGCGACCTCGGACATCGGGGCGAGCAGCGGGAGCGCGCGGTTCGCGAGCTCGACCGTCTCGTACGCGATGGCGGTGGTGCCGGAGGCCAGCAGGGCGTCCGTGCACTCGCGGGAGGCCGCCAGGTGCAGGTAGGTGAAGAGCGTCTGGTCCTTGCGGAGGCGGTGGTACTCCTCCGCGATGGGCTCCTTGACCTTGAGCAGCAGGTCGGCGGCGGCCCAGACCTCGTCGGCGGTGCCGAGGATCTCGGCGCCGGCGGACACGTACTCGGCGTCGGTGATCGAGGAACCGACACCGGCGTTCTGCTCGACGAAGACCTGGTGGCCGCCCCGGACCAGCTCATGCACGCCGGCGGGCGTGATGGCGACACGGAACTCGTTGTTCTTGACCTCGCGGGGGATGCCGACCTTCATCGTCGATCACGGTCCTTGGCTCAGGGGGTTTTTCGGGGCAATGACACACATACCCGCCCACAAGAACGCGCAACGGGATGCACCACAGGATGACGTGGTGAAGCCAGTCTAATGAAGGATGAGGCGCTGTCTAGCCTTGCAAACGAATAATCTTAGTCGGAACTACTGCGGATTTCGCAGGCTGCGGGGTCGTCGCCCAGCAATCTGTCGGCTGCGGACCGGTGCAACCTCGCGGCCGCGGGGTCGCCGAGCCGGTCCAGCGTGTCGGCCAGCCGCACCTGCAGCGCGGCCTGCAGCCGCTGGTCCCCGGCCCGGCGCGCGAGCTCCACCGCCTCCCGGCAGGTGTGCAGGGATTCCTCGGGCCGGCCGGCGTACTCCTGGACCCGCGCCATTTCGCTCAACGCCTTTGCCTGGCCCGGTACATCGGCCAGCTTGCGGTAGCCCTTGGCGGCGGCCCGCCAGTTGCGCAGCGCGTCCCCGTAGCGACCCGTGTAGGTGTGCACGTTGCCGAGGCGTCCGTACAGCCTGGCCTCGTCCGCGCGCTCCCCCCGCGCCAGGGCGTGGGAGAGGGCCCGGCCGAACCAGTCCGAGGCCCGGTGCCAGTCCGCCAGCTCCTGGTACGCACCCCCTACGGATTCCATCGCGCGGCCGGCCGCGTACGGGTCGTTCGCGGCCCGTCCGGCGTCCAGCGCGGCCCGGTAGCGCTCCAGGGCCTCCTGGGTGCGGCCGGTCTCGGCGTCCAGATCGGCCAGGTTGAGCAGGGCCGCGGCCTGCTCGCGGTACAGGTCCCGACGCTCGGCCACGTCCAGCACCAGTCGGTGCAACCCGTACAGCTCGGGGGCGGCCTCGGCGGTCCCGCGGTGGGCCGCGAGGGCCCGTACGAGGGCGGCGACCAGCCGGCGGGCCAGGGTGTCCAGCTCGCCGTCGGCCACGGCCAGCGAGGCGGCGGCGGTCAACGCGGGCAGCCGGGTGTCCAGCCAGGTGGCGGCGGCCCGCCGGTCCGGGAAGCGCAGGGCGCGCGGCAGGCCGCCCAGCTTCTCCGGGCCGCCGATGCCGGGGTCCTCCTCGCCCTCGGCCATGGCCCGGCACGAAAGCAGCAGCCGTACCGTGCGCTCCAGCATCCGGGCCCGGGCGAGCTGCACCTCGGCGGGGCGCTCCTTGGCCTCCAGCAGGGCCTGGAGCAGGGGCGCGAGCGAGCCGGGCACCTGGAACAGGCCGTCCTGGGCCGGGTGCAGGAGGCCCAGTCCGGCGAAGTCGTCCAGCGTGGACTGGGCGGCGGCGACCGAGCAGCCGGCGAGGGCGGAGGCGGTGTGCGCGTCGACGATGCCGGCGGGCGCGAGCGGCAGCAGCCGCAGGGTGCGCTGGGCCGGCTGCGGCAGCGATTCGTAGACGAGCCGGAAGCCGCGGGCGAGCGGACCGCCGGTGCTGGCCGGCATGTCGTGCAGCTGCTTGGCCACGTCGGCGACGGAGGCCTTGGGGTGGGCGGCGAGCCAGCCGCCGACCAGGCGCAGCGCGGCGGGCTGGCCCCCGCACTCCTCGGCCAGGGCCTCGGCGGCCCGGGGGTCGACGGTGACGCGGATGTCGCCGATGTTGTGCGCGAGCATCTGCACGGCGGAGGGGGTGTCCAGCCCGCCGAGGGTGCAGGGGCGCACGTCGGGGATGCCGGTGAGCGGGCCCTCGGCGGTCACCACGACCAGGCACTCGGGGGTGTCGGGCAGCAGGGCGTCGACCTGCTGCGGGTCGGCGGCGTCGTCGACCAGCACGATCGCCCGCCGGCCCGTGAGCGCGGTGCGCAGCGCGGAGCTGAGGTCGTCCTCGCCGGCTCCGGGCGGGGTGGGCCGCCCCAGTCCCTCCAGGAGGTCGCGGACGGCGCGCTCGGTCGGCACGCCCTGCCCTCCCGGCGAGGTGAGCCGGGTCCGCAGCACCCCGTCGGGGTACTGCTCGGCGACCTCGCGCACGAACGCCTCGGCCAGGGCGGTGCGCCCCGAACCGGGGCGTCCGGCGACGAGCAGGACGCGCGCCCGGGGTGCTTTGGCCTTGCGGCCCGAGAGGGTGTCGAGCCCGGTCCGTGCGATGTCCTCGCGCAGCTCCTTGAGCTCACGCCGCCGCCCGACGAAATCCGTCACGGAAACCGCTCCTCTCCCTGCGTTCGGATTGCGAGCGTAGTTCACGCAGAGCGACGAGCCGGGTGGAGCGCGGCGGGCAAATCCCCCAATCGGATCAGCGGATGGTCACACCAGCGGGCCGTTCGGCCCCACCGCCGGTCGCTCAGGCCTCGTACGGGCGGGCGGGCCAGGGCGCCAGGGCCGGCCGCAGTGCGTCCAGGCCCTCCCCGGCCAGCGCGGCCGAGGCGGCCAGCACGCCCGTGACCAGCCCCGGGTTGCCGAGGCGGCCCGCCAGCACTCCGGCGACCAGGTCGGCCAGCGGAATCCGGGCGATCTCCATGTCGGCCTCCTCCTCGGACACCTCGTACCGCTCCCCCTCGGCCTCGGCCAGGTCGCGGGCGAGGAAGATCCGTACGGCCTCGTCCGATCCGCCCGGCGAGCTGAAGAAGTCGGCCAGCACCCGCCAGTCCTCGGCCTTGACGTGCGCCTCCTCGTACAGCTCGCGCTGGGCGGCGTGCAGCGGGTTCTCCCCCGCCACGTCCAGCAGCCCGGCGGGCAGCTCCCACAGGCGGTGGCGGACCGGGTGCCGGAACTGCTTCAGCACCAGGACGCGCTGCTCCTCGTCGAGTGCCAGGACGCACACCGAGCCGGGGTGCGCCTGGTAGTCGCGGCGCACCACCGCCCGGTCGGGCATCCGCACCTGGTCCGACCTGACGGCCGTCTTGGCGCCCTGGAACGGGGTGCGCGAGGCGACGACCTCCCACGACTCCGGTGTGTCCACGATGTCGTTGCCCATGGCCATGGCCGTACCTTCCCGAGAAACGCGACAGCCGGGGCACGATTCCGTGCCCCGGCTGTCTACGTTATGCGGTCAGGCTCTCACTTCGCGGACTGCTGCCGCTCCACCGCCGCCTTGACGAGGCCGGTGAAGAGGGGGTGGGGGCGGGTGGGGCGGGAGCGGAGTTCGGGGTGGGCCTGGGTGGCGACGAGGTAGGGGTGGACGTCGCGGGGGTATTCGACGTATTCGACGAGTGTGTTGTCGGGGGAGGTGCCGGAGAAGACGAGGCCGGCCTTCTGTTCGAGTTCGCTGCGGTAGGCGTTGTTGACCTCGTAGCGGTGGCGGTGGCGTTCGTCGACGTAGGGCTGGTCTCCGTAGGCCTCGCGGACCAGGGAGCCCTCGGCGAGTTTGGCGGGGTACATGCCCAGGCGCATGGTGCCGCCGAGGTCGCCGGCGCCTTCGACGAAGGCGAGTTGTTCTTCCATGGTGGAGATGACGGGGTGGGGGGTGGAGGCGTCGAACTCGGTGGAGTTGGCGTCGGTGATCCCGGCGAGGTTGCGGGCGGCCTCGATGACGACGCACTGCAGGCCGAGGCAGAGTCCCAGGAGGGGGACGCGGTTCTCGCGGGCGTAGGTGATCGCGCCGACCTTGCCGTTGACGCCGCGGTCGCCGAAGCCGCCGGGGACGCAGATCGCGTCGGCGTCGGCGAGGGCGGTGGCGGCTCCGGCGGGGGTCTTGCAGTCGTCGGAGGTGACCCACTTGACGTGGACGCGGGCGCGGTTGGCGAAGCCGCCGGCGCGCAGGGCCTCGGTGACCGACAGGTAGGCGTCGGGGAGGTCGATGTACTTGCCGACGAGGGCGACGGTGACTTCGTGGTCGGGGTTGTGGACGCGGTCCAGGAGGTCTTCCCACACGGTCCAGTTGACGTCGCGGAAGGGCAGGTCGAGCTTGCGGACGACGTAGGCGTCGAGGCCTTCGGTGTGCAGGACCTTGGGGATGTCGTAGATCGACTTGGCGTCGATCGCGGCGACGACGGCGGCTTCGTCGACGTCGCACATCAGGGAGATCTTGCGTTTGATGGAGGTGGGGACCTCGCGGTCGGCGCGCAGGACGATCGCGTCGGGCTGGATGCCGATGTTGCGCAGGGCGGCGACCGAGTGCTGGGTGGGCTTGGTCTTCAGCTCGCCGGAGGGGCCGATGTAGGGCAGCAGCGAGATGTGGACGACGAAGACGTTGTCGCGGCCGACTTCGTGGCGGACCTGGCGGACGGTCTCCAGGAACGGGAGGGACTCGATGTCGCCGACGGTCCCGCCGACCTCGGTGATGACGACGTCGACGTCCGCGGTCGCCATGCGGCGGATGCGGTGCTTGATCTCGTTGGTGATGTGCGGGATGACCTGGACGGTGTCGCCGAGGTACTCGCCGCGGCGTTCCTTGGCGATGACGGTGGAATACACCTGTCCGGTCGTCACGTTCGCCGACCCGTCGAGGTCGACGTCCAGGAACCGCTCGTAGTGGCCGATGTCCAGGTCGGTCTCGGCGCCGTCGTTGGTGACGAACACCTCACCGTGCTGGAACGGGTTCATCGTCCCCGGGTCGACGTTCAGGTACGGGTCGAGCTTCTGCATCGTGACCCGCAGGCCCCGAGCCTTCAGCAGCGCACCCAGGCTGGAGGCCGTCAGGCCCTTGCCGAGGGACGAAGCGACACCCCCGGTGACGAAGATGTGCTTGGTCGTCATGGATTTGGGCGGCATCGCCAAGAGGGGGCTCCCGTGGTCGCGAGGTGAGGTGCGTCCGGCGCCGGCCTCCGTCGATCCGGAAGGGTCTCAGGGGGCGCCGAAGCTGCGGTTTCGGGGCTCCTGGTTCGCACAGGCAGACCACCGGTCCACGGGGTATCAGCCTATCAGCGCCCGGGCCGGTCCGCCTCCGACGACGTCCCGCGGCCGTGTCCGAAGCCGCGTCGGCGGACATATCGGCTGCTCACCCGTTTGGCCTAGTCACATTCTTCGCAGGCTTAGGGAGATCACTAGGGTGCCGTCATATCCTGCTCGGATATTGCGAACATCGCCGCCGGGCAGTCCGTCAGACGGCCGACCCGAGCCCGTATGCGGAATCATGGGCTCAGCGCGGAGATCCCCCACCCACGGGTGACCGCGCAACCGCGCAATGCAAGCGCCCTTCGGGGCGGACGTGGCCGTTCGACTGGAGATGCACGTGTCCGGGCGCATCGAGGATTACGCACTGATCGGGGACATGCAGACCGCCGCGTTGGTCTGCCGGGACGGGGCCGTGGATTGGCTGTGCCTGCCCCGTTTCGACTCCCATGCCGTGTTCGCGAGCATTCTCGGCACCGAGGATCACGGCTTCTGGCGGATCGGCCCGGCGTTCCCGGCGGGCGTGGACGCCCCCCGGGCGACCCGGCGCCGGTACCGCGGTGACTCGCTGGTCCTGGAGTCGGAGTGGGACACCCCGCGGGGAACCGTCCGCGTGGTGGATTTCATGCCGCCCCGCGAGGACCACGCCCCTCAGCTGATCCGCATCGTGGAGGGGGTCAGCGGCCGTGTCCCGATGCGGTCCGCCCTGCGCATGCGCTTCAGCTACGGGCGGGTCGTGCCCTGGGTCCACAAGGTCGACGGGCGCACGGTGGCCGTGGCCGGACCCGACTCGGTCTGGCTGGACACCGAGGCCCAGACCTACGGCAAGGACCTGACGACCTACTCCGACTTCACCGTCGGACCGGGCGACCGGGTGGCCTTCGCCATCAGCTGGCAGCCCTCCCACAAGGGCGCACCGGAGACCCCGGACGCCGAGGAGGCCCTGGAGGCCACCGCGGAGTTCTGGCGCGAGTGGGTCGAGCAGTGCACCTACCACGGCCCCTACCGGGAGGCGGTGATCCGCTCCCTGATCACCCTCAAGGCCCTCACCTACGGCCCCACCGGCGGGATCGTCGCCGCCCCGACCACCTCCCTCCCGGAGGAGATCGGCGGGGTCCGGAACTGGGACTACCGCTACACCTGGCTGCGCGACGCCGCCATCACCCTGTCCTCGCTGCTGCGCACCGGCTACCGCGAGGAGGCCCGCGCCTGGCGCGAGTGGCTGCTGCGCGCGGTGGCCGGCGACCCGGAGAACCTGCAGATCATGTACGGGATCGCCGGCGAGCGCGAGCTCGGCGAGACGGAACTGGACTGGCTGCCCGGCTACGAGGGCTCCACCCCGGTCCGGGTAGGCAACGGCGCCGCCGGCCAGCTCCAGCTCGACGTGTACGGCGAGGTCACCGAGGCCCTGCACCTGGGCCACATGACCGGGCTGGCCCGCAGCGACTACGCCTCCCTGCTCCAGCTCAAGCTGATCCGCTACCTGGAGACCCACTGGGACCAGCCCGACGAGGGCATCTGGGAGGTGCGCGGCCCGCGCCGCCACTTCGTGCACTCGAAGGTGATGGCCTGGGTGGCCGTGGACCGCACGATCAAGCTGATCGAGAGCGGCGACGCGGACGGACCGCTGGAGCGGTGGCGCGAGCTGCGCGACGAGATCCACCAGGACGTCTGCGAGAAGGGCTACGACAAGGAGCGCAACACCTTCACCCAGTCCTACGGGTCGAAGGAGCTCGACGCCTCCCTGCTGCTCATCCCGCAGATGGGCTTCCTGCCGCCGGACGACAAGCGGGTCATCGGCACCATCGAGGCGATCCAGCGCGAGCTGTCCACGCCCGACGGCTTCATCCTGCGCTACCCCACGACGGGCGGCGAGGCCGGCGTGGACGGTCTGGAGGGCGACGAGGGCGCCTTCCTCGCCTGCTCCTTCTGGATGGCCGACGACCTGGCGATGATCGGACGGGTGGACGAGGCCCGGCGGCTGTTCGAGCGGCTGCTGGCGCTCCGCAACGACCTGGGACTGCTCGCCGAGGAGTGGGACCCGCGGCTCCAGCGGCAGGTCGGGAACTTCCCGCAGGCCTTCAGCCACGTTCCGCTCATCGACACGGCCCTGCGGCTGACCGCGAGCGGCGCGTACGGGGGGTAGCCGGACCGGAGCGCCCCTCCGGGGACGTCGGGGCGGGAGCGGGCCGTACGGGCTCCGCTCCCGCTTCCGTTTGCCGCCCCCGGACGGGACCAGGGCCTGGCCGGGGCGTAGGACCGCTCCCGCCGATCCCCTCCGCTTCGGCTGTGGCACCGGCCCGGCCCGGCCCCCTGGTAGCGTCCGGCGGCATGGACAACCAGGGCGGAATCACGGTTCAGCGGGCACTGGAGCTGCCGGGGCTGCGCAGCGGGCTTCCCGAGGTGGTGGCCTGCGCCGACCGGCTGGGCCGGACCGTCCGCTGGGTGCACGCGGGCGAGGTCCCCAACATCGCCTCCCTGCTCAAGGGCGGCGAGCTGCTGCTGACCACCGGCCTCGGCCTCGGCACCCGCCCCGCCGAGCAGCGGGCCTTCGTACGCCGTCTCGCCGACCGCGGCATCGCCGCGCTGGTGGTCGAACTGGGCCCGCGCTTCACCCGGCTGCCCGCGACGATCGTGGAGACGGCGCGGACGGCCGGCCTGCCGCTGGTCCAGCTGCACCGGGAGGTGCCCTTCGTCGCCGTCACGGAGGAGGTCCACACCGAGATCGTCAACGGCCACTACGCGCTGCTCCAGCGGGCCGAGGAGGTCCACCGGCGCTGTACGGAGGCCCTGCTGGGCGGCGGCGGCATCCCCCAGGTGCTGCGCATCCTGGCCGACTTCACCGGGAACCCGGTGTTCCTGGAGACCCCGGACGGGCAGCTGCTGTACGCGGCGGGCGGCTCTGCCAACGACGCGGGCGCGGACCCGCTCCAGGTCTGGGAGGGGCTCCGGGGCCAGCGCGAGGCCGAGCCGTCGGGGAACACGGTGGTGGTCGACGTGCCGGGGGGCGGCCACGGCACGGGCTCGGTCCGGGCCCGGGTGGTGCTGACCGGGGTCTCGGCCCCGCTGCTGCCGGTGCACCGGATGGCGGCGGAGCGCACGGCCGGGGTGCTGGCCGTCGTCCTCATGCAGGCGCGGCAGGAGGACGAGCTGGCGGCGCGCGGGCGCGGCGACTTCCTGACGGACCTGGCCGAGGGCCGCATCTCGGCGGAGGACGCGCCCGCCCAGGCCCGCGTCCTGGGCTTCAAGCCGGGTGCCGGGCCGCTGCTGCCGGTGGTGATGCGGCTCTCCTCGGAGCTGGGCCCGTCCGGCAACTGGGCCGTGCTGGCCCGCGCGGTGCTGGAGGAGCTGTCGTCGGTGGGCGTCCCGGTGCTGCTGGGGGTGCGGCCGGTCGAGGGCCGGGTGCCGCTGCTGGTCTCGCTGCGGGCGGAGTCGGAGCGCACGGCGGTCGCGGACCGGGTCGCGCTCGCGCTGCGCGCGGGCGTGGAGCGGGCGGGACTGGACCGTGCGGCCTCGCCGCCGGCGGTGGTGGTGGGCGTCGCGGGCGGCTGGGCGGCCGCCTCGGCGGGCCTGCGCCACGCGGCGGAGACGGCCACGGCCGCCCACGGCCTGCCGGCCCGCCCCTGGTACGACGCCCGCCGCCTGGACATCGACCTGCTGCTGTGGCGGCTGCGCGAACACCCCGACCTGGCCGCCTTCGTGGACCGCGCGATCGGCCCGCTGCGTGCGCACGACGTGGCCTCGCGGCCGCCGCTGCTGCCCACCCTGGAGACGTACCTGGCGCACGCGGGCCGCAAGGCGGAGACCGCCCGCGAGCTCCACCTGAACCGCCAGACCCTCTACAACCGGCTGGCGCGCATCGCGGACCTGCTGGGCACCGACCTGGACGACCCCGAGACGGTCCTCTCCCTGAGCCTGGCCCTGCGCGCCCGCCGCCACACCGCGTCCTGACCCGGCGCCGCCGTGCGGACGCCTGGGGCGTCCCTTCCGGATCTTGCCTGACCCGCGCCGCCCGGCACCGACGCGGGCTCAACCGGCACGATCCGAAAGAGACGACCTAGTGACCTGAGTCAGAGATTCGGTGGCAGTAGGCGGCGACTTTGTCGAGGATTTCGTCGGCTGTCTTCGTCCAGACGAAGGGCCTGGGCTGGTCGTTCCAGTCGCTCAGCCAGGCCCGGATGTCGCGTTCGAGGGCCTGGACGGAGCGGTGGACTCCCCGCTTGAGCTTCTTTTGTGTGAGCTCGGCGAACCACCGCTCGACCAGGTTGAGCCAGGACGCGCTGGTGGGTGTGAAGTGCAGGTGGAACCGCGGGTGGGCCAGCAGCCACTTCTTGATGTCCGGCGTCTTGTGGGTCGCGTAGTTGTCGAGGATCAGATGGACCTGAAGATCCGCCGGGACCTCTTTGTCGACCTTGGTCAGGAACTTCTTGAACTCGGCGGCCCGGTGGCGGCGGTGGAGTGATCCGATGACCTTGCCGGTGGCGACCTCCAGGGCCGCGAAGAGGGTGGTGGTGCCGGCGCGGATGTAGTCGTGACTACGGCGCTCGGGAACGCCGGGCATCATGGGCAGGACCGGCTGGGACCGGTCCAGGGCCTGGATCTGCGACTTCTCGTCCACACAGAGGACCAAAGCCTTCTCCGGCGGGTCGAGGTAGAGACCGACCACGTCACGGACCTTGTCGATGAACAGCGGGTCCGTCGACAGTTTGAACGTTTGGGACCGGTGCGGGGCCAGCGCGAACGCCCGCCAGATCCTCGAGACCGTCGACTGGGACATCCCGGTTGCCGCGGCCATCGACCTCGTCGACCAATGCGTCGCGTTCTTCGGCGTCTCTTCCAGGGTTTTGACGATGACCCGCTCGACATCCGCGTCGGTGATCTTCCGCGGGACACCCGGACGCGGCTCGTCGCCCAGCCCGTCCAGGCCGTGCTCCAGGAAACGCCGCCGCCACGTGCGGACCGTGTCCGGAGCGATCCCCAGCCGCCGCGACACCTCCATGACCGAGTGCCCACCCGCGCACTCCAACACGATCCGCGACCGCTGAGCCAAAGCCTGGGCCGTCGAGCGACGACGCAACCAACCCTCCAACACAGCCCGCTGGGCATCAGTGACCGACAACGGCGGAATCTTCGGACCCGGACGACTCATACCGAACCAACGACAAACCTCAGACTCAGGTCACTAGCGCCGCGGGCGTTCCATCAGTTCGTCGTAGACCGAGAGGACCTGGGCGACGGTGTCGTCCTCGGACGGCCAGGTCGCCGCCTGGGCGCGTCCGGCGGCGGCGAGGGACGCCCGCCGGTCCGGGTCCGCCAGCAGGGCCGTCACGGTCCCGGACAGGGCGGGCGCGTCCCCGTACGGGACCAGGGCCGCGCCCTCGCCCACCAGTTCCGGTACGCCGCCCACGGCGGCGGCCACCAGCGGCACTCCGGCCCGCAGCGCCTCCTGGGCCAGGGGCGCGCGCGGTTCGCCCCGGCCCGGCAGGACGGCGAGGTCCGCCGCGGCCAGCAGCTGCGCCGCGTCCCGGCGGTGGCCGAGCAGCCGTACGGGCAGGCCCTCGGCCTCGATCCGCCGGGAGAGTTCCGCGCGCAGCGGCCCCTCCCCCGCGATCACGAGCAGCGGCAGCGGGTCCATCGCCCGCCAGTCCCGGGCCGCGTCGAGCAGGACGGGGTAGCCCCGGTGCGGTGCCAGGCCGCCGACGGCGATCAGCAGGGGCCTGCCGACGACGCCGAGTTCCGCGCGCGCCTTGCCGGGGTCGTCGGGCTCGGGGGCGGCCGGGATCGCCACGGGTGCGAGCCGCGCGTCGCGGGCGCCGCGCAGCCGGGCGAGGTCCACCAGGTCCGAGGAGGCCCCGAGGACCACCGCGGCGGCCCGGGCGACCTGCCGCTCCAGCAGCCGGCCCAGCCGGCCGAGCGCGCCGGCGGCCGGCGGGCCGTCGCCGTGCCAGCTCACCACCAGCGGGACCCGCCGCCCGCGCAGGGCCAGCAGGGCCCGCATCCCGGCCCGCACGCCGTGGGCGTGGACCACGTCCGCGCCGGCGCAGGCGGCCCGCAGCGCGCTGGCCGCGTCGGGCTCGAACCGGGCTCCCGCGCCGGTGAAGTCGTACTCGCCCTCGGCCGCCACGGGCGCGCAGACCGTGACCCGCACCCCGCGCGCGGCGAGCCCGGTGGCGAGCGACCGGACGTGGGCGCAGCCGCCGTCGCCCGCGCTCCCGCCGAGGACGTGGACGGTGCGCAGCGGGGGCCGCCCGTAGGGCTGTGCGGGGGCCGGGGAGGTGACCGGGGAGCTGCTCACGGGCCGAAGCTCCAGGGTGAGGGGAGTCAGAGACGTCGCCCAGGATGCCAGTCCGTACGCGCGTTCCGGGACCATACGGGTGCGTATCCCGTACGAGATCTCGCCGGACCCCCCTCAGGCTCACCCACACGGGCTATGCGGGCGTCGGCGCGGCGCCCCCGCGGTCACCCGGCGAAGGCTGCCGCGGAACGCGCCGCGGGCCCGCGGGGCAGGGCGCGGGGCCCCGCGGCCCGCGCCGGGCTGCCCTGCGGTACCGGTCGCCGGGGCTCCGCGTCCCGGTCGCCGCGGCTGCGCCGGACGTGGCGAGGGCCCGGCGCGTCCCCGCGCCGGGCCCTCGCGTACGGCACCGTTCAGCCGTCGGCGCGCGCCGCCGCCAGCAGTTCCTCGGCGTGGGCGCGCGCGGAGGCGGAGTCCTCGTGGCCCGCCAGCATCCGCGACAGCTCGCGGACGCGGGCCTCGCCCTCCAGGACCGTGACGCCGCTGCGCGTCACCGAGCCGTCGTTCGTCTTCTCGACCAGCAGCTGCCGGTCGGCGAAGGCGGCGACCTGCGGGAGGTGGGTGACGACCACGACCTGCGCCGACCGGGCGAGCTTGGCCAGCCGCCGGCCCACCTCGACGGCGGCCTTGCCGCCGACGCCCGCGTCGACCTCGTCGAAGAGGTAGGTGGGCACGGGGTCGGAGCCGGCGAAGACGACCTCCACCGCGAGCATCACCCGGGAGAGTTCACCGCCCGAGGCTCCCTTGGCGATCGGCCGCGGCGGCGCTCCGGGGTGCGGGGCGAGCAGCAGCTCGACCTCGTCGGCGCCCGACGCGCCGTAGGCCACGGCCCGGCCGCCGACCTCGACCCCTTCGGGGTCCTCCGTCTGCCGGACGTCGATGGTGACGCGGGCGTGCGGCATGGCCAGCGAGGCGAGTTCCTCCGTGACGGCGGAGGCGAAGAGGGTGGCCGCCTCCACCCGGGCGTCGGTCAGCGCCTGTGCCAGCAGCGACAGTTCGGAGCGCAGCCCGTCGCGTTCGGCGGTGAGTTCGGCGATCCGCTCGTCGTCCCCGTCGAGCTCCAGCAGCCGTGCGGAGCCTTCTTCGGCCCAGGCCAGTACGGATTCCACGGTGGCGTCGGCGGCTCCGTACTTGCGGGTGAGCTGGGTCAGCGCCGCCCGGCGCTCCTCCACCGCGGCCAGCCGCAGCGGGTCGGCGTCGAGGTCGTCGGCGTACCCGGCGAGCTCGCCGGCGACGTCGGCCAGCAGGATGCCCAGCTCGCCGATCCGTTCGGCGAGGGCGCCGAGCGCCGGGTCGTGGGCGCGTACGGACTCCAGGGAGCGGTGGGCGCCCGCGACGAGCGTGTTGGCGTCGACGACCTCCAGGTCCTCGGGGTTGCCCGCGAGGGCGGCGTGCGCCACCTGGGCCGCGGAGGCCAGCGATTCGGCGTGGCCGAGCCGTTCCGCCTCGGCGGCCAGCTCGACGTCCTCGCCGGGCAGCGGCTCCACGGCCGCGATCTCCTCCAGGCCGAAGCGGAGCAGGTCCGCCTCCTGGGCCCGCTCCCGGGCCCGGGTGGTGAGGGTGTCCAGTTCCACGGCGACGGAGCGCAGCCGCCGGTAGGCGGACGCGTACTTCTCCAGCGGGACGGCCACGGCCCCGCCGGCGTACCGGTCGAGGGCCTGGCGCTGCCGGGCGGGGCGCAGCAGGCCCTGCTGGTCGGTCTGGCCGTGGACGGCGACGAGGTCGTCCGCGAGTTCGCCGAGCAGGCCGACGGGGACGGACCGGCCGCCGACGTGGGCGCGCGAGCGTCCCTCGGCGGAGACGGTCCGGCTGATCAGCAGGGCGCCGTCGTCGAGCTCCGCCCCGGCCTCCTCGGCGCGCAGGGCGGCGGGGGCGTCGGGGCGCATGACGAGACGGCCTTCGACCACCGCCGCCTTGGCCCCGATCCGCACCAGGGCGGGGTCGGCGCGCCCGCCGAGCAGCAGGCCGAGGCTGGTGACGACCATGGTCTTGCCCGCGCCGGTCTCGCCGGTCACCGCGGTGAAACCGGGCGACAGCTCGACCACCGCGTCGTCGATGACTCCGAGCGACCGTATCCGCATCTCCTCAAGCACGGGACGACGATACCGAGGTTTCACCGGTGCCATGTGACGTCACCCGCCGGAGTCTTTCGAACCGATGTACGAAAAGAGGGCGCGCCGGAGGTCTCCCGCGGGGTCAGTGGGGCGCCCCGCGCCAGCCCGATACCGGCAGCGCGAACTTCGCCACGAGCCGGTCCGTGAACGAGGCGTGGTGCAGCCGCGCGAGCCGCACCGGGACCGTTCCGCGCCGGACCTCCACGCGCGCCCCGGCCGGCAGCTCCAGCATCCGCCGCCCGTCGCACCACAGCACCCCGTGCGGGGTCCCGGTCTGCACCTCGACCGCCAGGACCGAGTCCGGCGAGGTCACCAGCGGCTTCGCGAACAGCGCGTGCGCGCTGATCGGCACCATCAGGAGTGCCTCCACCTCCGGCCAGACCACCGGCCCGCCGGCCGAGAAGGCGTACGCGGTCGATCCCGTCGGCGTGGCGCAGACGATCCCGTCGCAGCCGAAGCCGGAGACCGGACGCCCGTCGATCTCCAGGACCACCTCCAGGATCCGCTCCGGCGACATCTTCTGGATCGCGGCCTCGTTGAGCGCCCAGTCCCGGTGGACCACGTCGCCGTTGGTGTGCACGGTCACGTCGAGGGTCATCCGCTCCTCGACCTCGTAGTCCCGCGTCACCACCCGGTCCACGACCTGGTCCAGGTCGTCCCGCTCGGCCTCCGCGAGGAACCCGACCCGCCCCAGGTTGACGCCCAGCATCGGCACCCCCGAGCCGCGCGCGAACTCCGCGCCCCGCAGCAGGGTCCCGTCCCCGCCGAGCACGATCAGCAGCTCGCAGCCCTCCAGCACCTCCGGGGTGCACTCGGCCACCAGCTCCACCTCGCGCGGCAGCGGCAGGTCCACCGCCTCGTCCTGCAGGACCCGTACGCCCAGCCCGCACCGCAGCAGGCCCTGTACGACCAGCTCGGCACTGCGGATGGCCGCCGGCCGCCCGGTGTGCGCGAGCAGGAAGACGGTCCGTCCCGCGCCCGACACCCCTGAAGCCCCTGAAGCTGCTGAATCTGTCACTGCGGCCCCTCCGCCACTGCACGGTCGACATCCGCCGGGTCGAGGGCCGGTGCCCCCGCCCGCAGCCAGAGAAAGTACTCGACGTTGCCGGAGGGCCCGGGCAGCGGACTCGCGGTGACCCCGAGCACGCCCAGCCCCAGCTTCGCGGCCTGCGCGGCCACGCCCCGCACCGCCTCGGCGCGCAGCTCCGTGCTGCGCACCACACCGCCGCTCCCGAGCCGGTCCTTGCCGACCTCGAACTGCGGCTTGACCATCAGCACCAGGTCCGCGTCCGGCGCCGTGCACCGCACGAGGGCCGGCAGCACCAGGCCGATGGAGATGAAGGACAGGTCGCCGACGACGAGGTCCGCGGGGATGCCGTCGATCTGCTCGACCGTCAGCTCGCGCACGTTCGTCCGGTCCTTGACGGTGACCCGGTCGTCGCTCTGCAGCGACCAGGCGAGCTGGCCGTAGCCGACGTCCACGGCCATCACGTGGGCGACGCCGGCCCGCAGCAGCACGTCGGTGAACCCTCCGGTGGAGGCGCCCGCGTCCAGCGCGCGGCGGCCCTCGACCCGCAGCCCCAGCGGCCGGAACGCGGCCAGCGCGCCGGCGAGCTTGTGGCCGCCGCGGGAGACGTAGTCGGGGTCGCTGTCGTCCGTGCGGACCACCAGGGCCGCGCTGGTCTCCACCTGGGTCGCGGCCTTGGTCGCGGTGGTGCCGCCGACGGTCACCCGGCCCGCGGCGATCAGCTGAGCCGCGTGCTCGCGCGAGCGGGCCATGCTGCGGCGTACCAGTTCGGCGTCCAGGCGGCGGCGTGCCACTCCTGCCACGTTCGGTTCAGCTCCTGTTGTCGTGCGGACCCGGGGCGGGCGGTGCGTCCAGCGCGCTCAGCGCCTCGCGCAGCCCCTGGTGTACATCCTCGTACACCGCGAGGTGTCCGTCCGCCGTGAGGTGGTCCGCGGCCGCCAGCCCCGCCAGGTGCGCGTCCACCCCGGGGTGCCCGCTGGGGGTGCGCACGACACCGAGCGCCACGGGTCCGGCGGGCGCTCCCACCGCTTCGGGCCCGGCGGCCGAGCGGGCCTCGGCGGCCTCCGCCGGCCCGGTGGCGGGTGGGGCGGCTCCGGCCGGTTCGTCGGTCATGCCCAGACGCTACCCCGAAGCCCCCCGTGACCACGCACGGCTCTGCGGTACGGTCGTGATCACGATGGCTACGATCGAGGAGTGCCGCGAAGCACTCGACCACCTCTCCGGCAACCTCGCGAAGGCCGACGGCGACGCGCGCGGCGCGGCCGCGCTCGACCGCTCCCTGAGCTGCCACATCACCGACCTGGACCGGACGTTCACCGGCCGCCTCGACGGCGGCCGGATCAGGGTGGACGCGCTCGCCCCCGGGCCGCCCGCCGCCAAGGCCGAGATCCGGCTCGCGATGACCGGCGACGACCTGGTGGCCCTGGTCGCGGGCGAGTTGAAGTTCGCCAAGGCGTGGGCCTCCGGCCGGGTCCGGCTGGAGGCCGGCTTCCGCGACCTGCTGCGGCTCAAGAGCCTGCTCTGATCCGCTCTGATCCGCCCGCTCCCGTGAGCGGCCCCGCCGCCGACGCCCGGGCACGGTCGGGCCGGCGTACGGACGCGCACGCCGGCCCCGCGCCCGTCGCCCGGCCGCCCGGCCCGACGCTCAGGCGGTCGCGGCGGCCTTCGTACGGGCCCTGCGCGCCGCCGGGACCACCAGCGGCGTCCCCGTCTCCGGGTCCTCGATGACCTGGCAGCGCAGCCCGAACACCTTCTCCACCAGCGCGGCGGTCACCACCTCGGACGGCGGCCCCTCCGCGACGACCTCGCCGTCGCGCAGCGCGATCAGGTGCGTGGCGTAGCGGGCGGCGTGGTTCAGGTCGTGCAGCACCGCCACCAGCGTCCGCCCCTGGTTCTCGTGCAGTTCGGCGCACAGGTCCAGCACGTCGAGCTGGTGCTGGATGTCCAGGTACGTCGTCGGTTCGTCGAGCAGCAGCAGCGGGGTCTGCTGGGCGAGCGCCATCGCGATCCACACGCGCTGGCGCTGCCCGCCCGACAGTTCGTCCACCGCGCGGTCGGCCAGTTCGGCGACCCCGGTGGAGGCCATCGACTCCACGACGATCCGCTCGTCCTCCGGGGACCACTGGCGCAGCAGGCCCTGGTGCGGGTACCGGCCGCGCGAGACCAGGTCGGCGACGGTGATCCCGTCCGGCGCGATCGAGGACTGCGGGAGCAGCCCGAGGGTCTTGGCGACCTTCTTGGCCGGCATCGACCCGATGGCCTGCCCGTCCAGCAGCACCCGCCCGGACGCCGGCTTCAGCATCCGCGACAGGGCCCGCAGCAGCGTGGACTTGCCGCAGGCGTTGGGGCCCACGATCACGGTGAAGGAATGGTCGGGGATCTCCACCGACAGGTTCTCGGCGATGACCCGCTGGTCGTAGCCGAGGGTCACGTTCTGCGCGGTCAGCCGCTGCACTTGCCCACTCCTCAGGTTCATATACGTCCCGCCTTGCGCTCGGTGACGAGCAGCCAGAGCAGGTAGACACCGCCGACGAGCCCGGTGACCACACCCACCGGCATCTGGTCGGAGCCGAAGGCCCGCTGGGAGCCCCAGTCGGACGCCAGCAGCAGGACCGAGCCCATCAGTCCGGCCGTCAGCAGGTTCCCCCCGGGCGAGCGCGTCAGCCGCCGGGCCAGCTGCGGCGCGGCCAGCGCCACGAAGCTGATGGGCCCGGCGGCCGCGCTCGCCGCGGTGGTGAGCAGGATCGCCGCCACCATCAGCAGCAGCCGGGTCCGCTCGACCCGTACGCCCAGGGCGTGCGCGGCGTCGTCGCCCATCTCCATCATCCGCAGGGCCCGGCCGTGCCCGAGGATCAGCGGGAACAGGACGGCGCAGAGACCGAGCAGCGGCCACACCTGCGCCCAGTCCCGGCCCGCCAGCGAACCGGTCAGCCAGACCATCGCGCGGCCGGCCTCGGTCAGCTGGGCCTTGGTGATCAGGTACTGGACGGCCGCGACGAGCATCGCGGAGGCGCCGATGCCGACGAGCACCAGCCGGTAGCCCTGGACGCCCTTCTTGTACGCGAGCAGGTAGACGGCCGCACCGGCCAGCAGACCGCCGAGCAGTGCGCCGACGGCGACCTCGGCGGCGTCGCCGTGGAACAGGATGATGACGGCGAGCGCGCCGACCGCCGAGCCGTACCCGAAGCCGAGGAGGTCGGGCGAGCCGAGCGGATTGCGCGAGACGGACTGGAAGACGGCCCCCGACGTGCCCAGCGCGGCGCCGACGAGCAGGGCCACCACGGCGCGCGGCATCCGCAGGTCGTTGACGATGAACTCGGTGGCGGGGGTGCCGTCGCCCAGGACGGTCCGCACGACGTCCCACGGCGCGATCTCGAAGTCGCCGGTGCCCACGAGCAGGACGGACAGGGCCAGGGCCGCGGCGGCGAGCACCGCCCCGACGACCAGCGCGCGCCGTTCGACGCGCAGCGACGTCCCGCCGGGCAGGCGCAGCGGCCGGGGGCCGGAGCGGCCGGGCCGCGCCGGATCCCGACGGCCCGCCGGGTCGGCGGCCCCCGCCGGTTGCCGGCGCTCCGCCCGGTCCTGATGCACGTTCGCGGTCACAGCTGGGCCATCCTCTTGCGCCGAACCAGGTAGATGAAGACGGGGCCGCCGACGAGCGCGGTCACGATGCCGACCTGGAGTTCGGCGGGCCGGGTGACGATGCGGCCGACGACGTCGGCGCCGAGCAGCAGGACGGGCGACAGCACGGCCGAGTACGCGAGCACCCAGCGCATGTCCGGCCCGGTGAAGGCCCGTACGAGGTGCGGGATCATCAGCCCGACGAAGACGATGGGCCCGCAGGCCGCGGTCGCCGCCCCGCACAGCAGGGTGATGGCGAGCACGGCGACGATCCTGGTCCGGGTCAGGTGGGCGCCGAGCGCCCGGGCCGTGTCGTCGCCCATGGCCATGGCGTTGAGCGGCCGGCCGAGGGTCAGCGCGAGCAGCGCGCCGACCAGCAGGAAGGGGGCCACCTGCCGGACGGTGTCCATGGTGGCCGAGGAGAGCGAACCGACCGTCCAGAAGCGCAGCTTGTCCAGCGCCTTGCTGTCCATCAGCTGCACCGCGTTGATGTAGCCGAGCAGGGCCGCGCTGGCGGCGGTACCGGCGAGCGCGAGCCGAACGGGGGTGGCGCTGCGGCTGCCGCCGAGGACGTACACGACGACCGAGACGACGGCCGCGCCGAGGAAGGCCCACCACACGAACTCGTTCAGGGAGTTCGCGCCGAAGAAGCTGATCGCGGAGACCACGGCGGCCGCGGCGCCGGCGTTGACGCCGAGGATGCCGGGCTCGGCGAGCGGGTTGCGGGTCAGCGCCTGCATCACCGCACCGGACAGGCCGAGGCCGAGGCCGACCATCAGCCCGAGCAGGGTGCGGGGCACGCGCAGGTCCCGCACCACCACGTCGGAGGGGGTCCCCGCGTAGTGGAAGAGACCGTGCCAGACCTCTTCGAGGGCCATCTGCTTGGCACCCACGGCGATGCTGAGCAGCGCGATCAGCGCGAGCACCACGAGGGCGGCGAACAGACCGGCGGCGCGGGCGCCGTGGCGCGGACGGGCGACGGCGCCCGCGGACCGTCCGCGTGCCGTACCCGGTTCGGATTCTGGGGGACTCTCGACCAACACGCAGGTTAGGTTAGCCTACCCTGCTACTTGTTCGAGCCCTCCGTTCGACCGCCCGCACCGGCCCTCCCACCCCTCAGAGCTCCAGCCGGGCCAGCGCCTTCTCCGCGTCCAGCGTGCCGGCCCCGTCGCCCGCCTCGCTCCAGGCCGCCGCACACAGCGCCCGCAGCCCGTCGACCGGGTCGGCGTCCGCGGCCCGCGCCGGCTCCGTCCGCAGCTCCAACACCCCGTCCTCCACCAGCGCGCTCCATCCGCCGCACGCCCACGCGCCGTCCTCCTCGCGCACCTCCGGCTGCCCGGTCAGCAGGCCGCGCAGGTCCCGGTCCACATAGGTCGGCCGGTGCCGGGGCTCGGCCCGCAGCAACCGGGCGGCGTCCGTCACCCCGGTCAGCACCAGCAGCGAGTCGACCTCGCCGTTGAACGCCCCCTCGATGTCGGTGTCCAGCCGGTCCCCGACCACCAACGGCCGCTTCGCCCCGGTCCGCAGCACGGTCTCCCGGTGCATCGGCGTCTGCGGCTTGCCCGCCACCTGCGGCTCCGCGCCCGTGGCGATCCGCACGACCTCCACCGCCGCCCCGTTGCCCGGACCGATCCCCCGCGCGCCCGGGATCGTCAGGTCGGTGTTGGACGCGAACCACGGCACCCCGCGGTTGATCGCGTACGCGGCCTCGGCGAACCGCGCCCACTCCAGCCCGGGCCCCCCGTATCCCTGGACGACCGCCGCGAGCCCCTCCTCGTCGGCCGAGTCCACCGGCTCCAGCCCGCGCTCGCGCAGCGCGACCCGCAGCCCCTCCCCGCCGATCACCAGCACCTTCGAACCCGTCGCCACCTGCTCCGAGATCAACCGGGCCACCGCCTGCGCCGAGGTGATCACCTCGCCCGCCTCGGTCGGGATGCCCAGCTCGCCCAGGTGCTCCGCCACCGCGTCCGGGGTGCGCAGCGCGTTGTTGGTGACGTACGCGAGGTGCATGCCGTCCGCGCGGGCCGCCGCGAGGGAGTCCACGGCGTGCGCGATGGCCTCACCGCCCGCGTACACCACCCCGTCGAGGTCGAGCAGGGCCGTGTCGTACGCCTGGTGCAGACTCCGCTCGCTCGCCGCGGGACTGGTCCTGCTCTGCCGGGTCATCCTGTCCGCTCCTCATACGATCGATCTTGTGTGACATGTGCTCGTCCCCCGATCATCCCGCATCCCGAGACGGGTCTTACCATGCACCAATGACCACACCTGGCAACGCTGACCACGGGCTGCGCCTGCTCCCGTTCCATGGCCTGCGCTACGTTCCGGAGCGGGTCGGCAGCCTGGCCGCCGTCACCTCGCCCCCGTACGACGTGGTCGTACGCCCGGACGGAGTCGACCACCTCGAATCCGCCGACCCGCACAACATCGTGCGTCTGATCCTGCCCCAGGCCGGCACCCCGGCCGCCCGCAACGACCAGGCCGCACGCGCGCTGCGCACATGGATCGCCGAAGGCGTCCTCGGCACCGACCCCGAGCCGGCGCTGTACGTGTACGAACAACGCCGGGCCGGCGTGCTGCAGCGGGGCCTCATCGGCGCCCTCGCCCTCTCCCCCGCCGACGCCGGCATCGTCCTGCCGCACGAGGACGTCATGCCCGACGTCGTCGCGGACCGGGCCGGCTTGATGCGGGCCACCTCGGCCAACCTCGAACCGCTCCTCCTCACCTACCGCGGCGACGACCCCGGCACGGGCGCGGCCGCGGTCGTCGAGCGGACGGCCGGCCGCGCGCCGCTGCTGTCGACCACCACCGAGGACGGCTTCCAGCACCGGCTGTGGGCGATCACCGACCCGGACGACCTGGCCACCGTCACCGCCGACCTGGGGCACCGCCAGGCGCTCATCGCCGACGGCCACCACCGCTGGGCCACCTACCTGCGCCTCCAGAAGGAGCACGCCTCCCCCACCCCGTGGGACTTCGGCCTGGTCCTCCTCGTGGACACCGCCCGCTACCCCCTCCAGGTCCGCGCCATCCACCGGATGCTGCGCCGCCTGCCGGTGGCCGACGCCCTCGCAGCCCTCGACGGCCACTTCCGGGTGCGCACCGTCGACGGACCGCTGCCCCTCGCCGTGGAGGCCCTGGCGGACGCCGCCGAACGCGGCAACGCCTTCCTCCTCACCGGCGACGGCCGCTTCCACCTGGTGACCGACCCCGACCAGGCCCTCCTGGACCGCACGGTGCGCCGCGACCGTCCGGAGGCGTGGCGCCGACTGGACGCCACGGTGCTGCACGAGACCCTGCTCGACGGACTCTGGAATGTCCCGGACACCCCGGAGCACATCACCTACATACACGACACCCCGTCCACGGTCGCCATGGCCGAGCGCCACAACGGCACCGCCGTCCTGCTGCACCCGGTACGCGAGGAAGTCGTCCGCGACCTGGCCCGCCAGGGCGTCACCATGCCCCGCAAGTCCACCTCGTTCGGCCCGAAGCCGGCCACGGGCCTGGTCCTGCGCGGGATGGTCTGACCGCTCCGCAGCCGGCTCCGGAAACGCGGAAGGGCGGTACCCCGACCGGGGTACCGCCCTTCTCACGTCATGCGTCAGGCCTTGTCGCGGCCCGTTTCCCGCTCGTCGTCGCCGGCCGCGGACTGCTCCAGCGGCTCGTACTCGTCGTCGTCCTCGTCGTAGTACTCGGCCACGTCGGTGGCGCGCTCGGCGGCGGCCACCTCGGCCGCGTCCTGCTCGTCGTCCTCGTCGTCATCGTCGTCATCGAGGTCGTCCTCGACGTCGGCGTCGTCCTCGGCATCCGTGTCCACGTCGACGTCACCATCGGCGTCGCCGTGCTCGACGGCGGCGTCGACGAACTCGACCCCGTCGATCTCGGCGAGACGGTCGGAGGCGTCCGTCGCCCCGTCCTTGTCCGCCTCCAGCGTCTTGCCGAACCACTCGCGCGCCTCGTCCTCACGACCGGCCGCCAGCAGGGCGTCGGCGTAGGCGTACCGCAGGCGCGCGGTCCAGGGCTGGACGGAACTGGAGGCCAGCTCCGGGCTCTGCAGGGTGACGATGGCGGCTTCGAGCTGCCCCTGGTCCCGACGGGCACCGGCGGCGACCAGACGCATCTCGACCTGGCCGGCCTTGTCCAGCTTCTGCACCTCGGGCTCGCCGGCCATGGCCAACGCCCGCTCCGGCCGGCCGAGACCGCGCTCGCAGTCGGCCATCACGGGCCACAGCTCGACGGAGCCGGTCATGCGCTTGGCGGCACGGAACTCGGCGAGCGCCTCGCTGTACTTCTGCGTGGCGTACGCGGCGAAACCGGCGGCCTCGCGGACCGCGGCGACGCGGGAGGCCAGGCGCAGGGCGATGCGCGCGTACGCGTAGGCCTGCTCCGGCTCGTCGTCGATCAGCCGCGCGACCATGACCAGGTTCTTGGAGACTTCCTCGGCCAGGCCCTTGGGCAGGCTCAGGAGCTCCTGACGGACGTCGGAGTCGATCTCGAAGCCCGTGACGTCGTCGTCGATCGGCAGCCGCTTGACCGGGTCGCGGTCCGCACGGAAGTCGCGGTCGCCACCCCGGTCGTCACGCCCACGGTAGCCGCCCCGGTCGTCATCGCGACGCGGGTACGAGGGACGGTCGCCACCGCGGTCGTCACGACGCGGGTAGGACGGACGGTCACCCGAGGGACGGCCACCGCGGTCGTCGTCACGACGGAACGAGGGACGGTCGCCACCCCGGTCGTCCCGGCGCGGGTACGAGGGGCGGTCGCCACCGCGGTCGTCGCGACGGAAACCGCCGCCACCACCGGAGGGACGGCCACCCCGGTCGTCATCGCGACGCGGGTAGGACGGACGGTCGCCACCGCGGTCGTCACGACGCGGGTAGGAGGGACGGTCGCCCGAGGGACGGCCGCCACGGTCATCGTCACGACGGAACGAGGGACGGTCGCCACCCCGGTCGTCACGACGCGGGTAGGACGGACGGTCACCGCCACGGTCGTCACGACCGCCGCGGAACCCACCACGGTCGTCATCACGGCGCGGGTACGAGGGACGGTCGCCACCGCGGTCGTCACGACGCGGGTAGGAGGGACGGTCGCCCGAAGGACGGCCGCCACGGTCGTCGTCACGACGGAACGAAGGACGGCCACCCCGGTCGTCATCGCGACGCGGGTAGGACGGACGGTCCCCGCCGCGGTCGTCACGACGCGGGTAGGAGGGACGGTCGCCCGAGGGACGGCCACCACGGTCATCGTCACGGCGCGGGAAGCTCGGACGGTCGCCACCGCGGTCGTCGCGACGGAAACCGCCGCCACCACCGGAGGGACGGCCCCCACGGTCGTCATCACGACGGGGGTAGGACGGACGGTCACCGCCACGGTCGTCACGACGCGGGTAGGAGGGACGGTCGCCCGAAGGACGGCCGCCACGGTCGTCGTCACGACGGAACGAAGGACGGCCACCCCGGTCGTCATCGCGACGCGGGTAGGACGGACGGTCACCGCCACGGTCGTCACGACCGCCGCGGAACCCACCACGGTCGTCATCACGGCGCGGGTACGAGGGACGGTCGCCACCCCGGTCGTCGCGACGCGGGTAGGAGGGACGGTCACCCGAGGGACGGCCACCACGGTCATCGTCACGGCGCGGGAAGCTCGGACGGTCGCCACCGCGGTCGTCGCGACGGAAACCGCCGCCACCACCGGAGGGACGGCCACCCCGGTCGTCATCGCGACGCGGGTAGGACGGACGGTCGCCACCGCGGTCGTCACGGCGGAAGCCGCCGCCACCACCGCCGGCGGGACGACCGCCTCGGTCGTCGCGACGGAACGGCGGACGGTCACCGGAACCGGCCGGCCGACCACCACGGTCGTCACGGCGGAACGGGGGACGGTCGCCGCCACGGTCGTCACGGCCCCCGCGGTAGCCGCCCCTGTCACCGCCGTCGTTGCGCCGAGGCTCGCGCTCCGGACGATCGTCGGGAGAGTTGGACATGGGTGTGACTCCTGTCTTCGGGGTACCGCTAGTCATTCTCGCGCAACCAACCCATGGCCGCGCTTCGGCAAAAGAAGCTGAAAAACAAAAAGACCCTTGGTCCAGCGTTGAACGCTGGACCAAGGGTCCTTTGAAAGATTGTTCGGCGGCGTCCTACTCTCCCACAGGGTCCCCCTGCAGTACCATCGGCGCTGAAAGGCTTAGCTTCCGGGTTCGGAATGTAACCGGGCGTTTCCCTAACGCTATGACCACCGAAACCCTATCGGTTTCGAGCGAACAAGCACACTTTGTAGTTATGTTCTAGCTCTAGAAACCAGCAACTGTTCGTTGCTTCAGAACTAACACAGTGGACGCGAGCAACTGAGGACAAGCCCTCGGCCTATTAGTACCAGTCAGCTTCACCCGTTACCGGGCTTCCACATCTGGCCTATCAACCCAGTCGTCTACTGGGAGCCTTACCCTCTCAAGGAGGTGGGAATACTCATCTTGAAGCAGGCTTCCCGCTTAGATGCTTTCAGCGGTTATCCCTCCCGAACGTAGCCAACCAGCCATGCCCTTGGCAGGACAACTGGCACACCAGAGGTTCGTCCGTCCCGGTCCTCTCGTACTAGGGACAGCCCTTCTCAATATTCCTACGCGCACAGCGGATAGGGACCGAACTGTCTCACGACGTTCTAAACCCAGCTCGCGTACCGCTTTAATGGGCGAACAGCCCAACCCTTGGGACCGACTCCAGCCCCAGGATGCGACGAGCCGACATCGAGGTGCCAAACCATCCCGTCGATATGGACTCTTGGGGAAGATCAGCCTGTTATCCCCGGGGTACCTTTTATCCGTTGAGCGACGGCGCTTCCACAAGCCACCGCCGGATCACTAGTCCCGACTTTCGTCCCTGCTCGACCCGTCGGTCTCACAGTCAAGCTCCCTTGTGCACTTACACTCAACACCTGATTGCCAACCAGGCTGAGGGAACCTTTGGGCGCCTCCGTTACTCTTTAGGAGGCAACCGCCCCAGTTAAACTACCCATCAGACACTGTCCCTGATCCGGATCACGGACCGAGGTTAGACATCCAGCACGACCAGAGTGGTATTTCAACGGCGACTCCACAACCACTGGCGTGGCTGCTTCAAAGTCTCCCACCTATCCTACACAAGCCGAACCGAACACCAATATCAAACTATAGTAAAGGTCCCGGGGTCTTTCCGTCCTGCTGCGCGAAACGAGCATCTTTACTCGTAGTGCAATTTCACCGGGCCTATGGTTGAGACAGTCGAGAAGTCGTTACGCCATTCGTGCAGGTCGGAACTTACCCGACAAGGAATTTCGCTACCTTAGGATGGTTATAGTTACCACCGCCGTTTACTGGCGCTTAAGTTCTCAGCTTCGCACACCCGAAAGTGTACTAACCGGTCCCCTTAACGTTCCAGCACCGGGCAGGCGTCAGTCCGTATACATCGCCTTACGGCTTCGCACGGACCTGTGTTTTTAGTAAACAGTCGCTTCTCGCTGGTCTCTGCGGCCACCCCCAGCTCAAGGAGCAAGTCCTCTCACCAGTGATGGCCCCCCTTCTCCCGAAGTTACGGGGGCATTTTGCCGAGTTCCTTAACCATAGTTCACCCGAACGCCTCGGTATTCTCTACCTGACCACCTGAGTCGGTTTAGGGTACGGGCCGCCATGAAACTCGCTAGAGGCTTTTCTCGACAGCATAGGATCATCCACTTCACCACAATCGGCTCGGCATCAGGTCTCAGCCTTATATGAGGGACGGATTTGCCTACCCCTCGGCCTACACCCTTACCCCGGGACTACCACCGCCCGGGCTGGACTACCTTCCTGCGTCACCCCATCGCTTACCTACTACCACCTTGGATCGGCGGCTCCACCACTTTCCTTTCCCCGAAGGGTCCGGAACGGCTTCACGGCCTTAGCATCAGAGGATTCGATATTGGGCGTTTCAAAGCGGGTACCGGAATATCAACCGGTTGTCCATCGACTACGCCTGTCGGCCTCGCCTTAGGTCCCGACTTACCCTGGGCAGATCAGCTTGACCCAGGAACCCTTAGTCAATCGGCGCACACGTTTCTCACGTGTGTATCGCTACTCATGCCTGCATTCTCACTCGTGAACCGTCCACAACTAGCTTCCGCTGCTGCTTCACCCGGCACACGACGCTCCCCTACCCATCACAACACCCGTTGGGGCTATACGCTGCAATGACACGACTTCGGCGGTACGCTTGAGCCCCGCTACATTGTCGGCGCGGAATCACTTGACCAGTGAGCTATTACGCACTCTTTCAAGGGTGGCTGCTTCTAAGCCAACCTCCTGGTTGTCTCTGCGACTCCACATCCTTTCCCACTTAGCGTACGCTTAGGGGCCTTAGTCGATGCTCTGGGCTGTTTCCCTCTCGACCATGGAGCTTATCCCCCACAGTCTCACTGCCGTGCTCTCACTTACCGGCATTCGGAGTTTGGCTAAGGTCAGTAACCCGGTAGGGCCCATCGCCTATCCAGTGCTCTACCTCCGGCAAGAAACACACGACGCTGCACCTAAATGCATTTCGGGGAGAACCAGCTATCACGGAGTTTGATTGGCCTTTCACCCCTAACCACAGGTCATCCCCCAGGTTTTCAACCCTGGTGGGTTCGGTCCTCCACGAAGTCTTACCTCCGCTTCAACCTGCCCATGGCTAGATCACTCCGCTTCGGGTCTAGAGCGTGCAACTCAATCGCCCTATTCGGACTCGCTTTCGCTACGGCTTCCCCACACGGGTTAACCTCGCTACACACCGCTAACTCGCAGGCTCATTCTTCAAAAGGCACGCAGTCACGACTGTATGTGCAAGCACATACAGCGACGCTCCCACGGCTTGTAGGCACACGGTTTCAGGTACTATTTCACTCCGCTCCCGCGGTACTTTTCACCATTCCCTCACGGTACTATCCGCTATCGGTCACCAGGGAATATTTAGGCTTAGCGGGTGGTCCCGCCAGATTCACACGGGATTTCTCGGGCCCCGTGCTACTTGGGAGATTCTTAAGCAAGCCGCTGATGTTTCGTCTACGGGGGTCTTACCCTCTACGCCGGACCTTTCGCATGTCCTTCGACTACATCAACGGTTTCTGACTCGCCGACCGGCCGGCAGACCGATCAAAAGAATTCCCACAACCCCGCATGCGCAACCCCTGCCGGGTATCACACGCATACGGTTTGGCCTCATCCGGTTTCGCTCGCCACTACTCCCGGAATCACGGTTGTTTTCTCTTCCTGCGGGTACTGAGATGTTTCACTTCCCCGCGTTCCCTCCACACTGCCTATGTGTTCAGCAGTGGGTGACAGCCCATGACGACTGCCGGGTTTCCCCATTCGGACACCCCCGGATCAAAGCTCAGTTGGCAGCTCCCCGGGGCCTATCGCGGCCTCTCACGTCCTTCATCGGTTCCTGGTGCCAAGGCATCCACCGTGCGCCCTTAAAAACTTGGCCACAGATGCTCGCGTCCACTGTGTAGTTCTCAAACAACGACCAGCCACCCATCACCCTGACCCATACAGGTCAAGTTCACTGGGGCCGGCAAGAAGACACAACCTCACGGCCGTACCTTCAGGACCCAACAACGTGCCAGACACGATCCCCCGTCAGAGAGTCACTTTCCACGCCGAAGCAGTACTTGTGATTCCATCCAGGAAACCGTGCCAAATAATCAACGTTCCACCCATGAGCTGACCGTGCAGAACATTTGTCTGCAATCGGTACTGTGCTCCTTAGAAAGGAGGTGATCCAGCCGCACCTTCCGGTACGGCTACCTTGTTACGACTTCGTCCCAATCGCCAGTCCCACCTTCGACAGCTCCCTCCCTTACGGGTTGGGCCACCGGCTTCGGGTGTTACCGACTTTCGTGACGTGACGGGCGGTGTGTACAAGGCCCGGGAACGTATTCACCGCAGCAATGCTGATCTGCGATTACTAGCAACTCCGACTTCATGGGGTCGAGTTGCAGACCCCAATCCGAACTGAGACCGGCTTTTTGAGATTCGCTCCACCTCACGGTATCGCAGCTCATTGTACCGGCCATTGTAGCACGTGTGCAGCCCAAGACATAAGGGGCATGATGACTTGACGTCGTCCCCACCTTCCTCCGAGTTGACCCCGGCGGTCTCCTGTGAGTCCCCATCACCCCGAAGGGCATGCTGGCAACACAGGACAAGGGTTGCGCTCGTTGCGGGACTTAACCCAACATCTCACGACACGAGCTGACGACAGCCATGCACCACCTGTATACCGACCACAAGGGGGGCACTATCTCTAATGCTTTCCGGTATATGTCAAGCCTTGGTAAGGTTCTTCGCGTTGCGTCGAATTAAGCCACATGCTCCGCTGCTTGTGCGGGCCCCCGTCAATTCCTTTGAGTTTTAGCCTTGCGGCCGTACTCCCCAGGCGGGGAACTTAATGCGTTAGCTGCGGCACCGACGACGTGGAATGTCGCCAACACCTAGTTCCCAACGTTTACGGCGTGGACTACCAGGGTATCTAATCCTGTTCGCTCCCCACGCTTTCGCTCCTCAGCGTCAGTAATGGCCCAGAGATCCGCCTTCGCCACCGGTGTTCCTCCTGATATCTGCGCATTTCACCGCTACACCAGGAATTCCGATCTCCCCTACCACACTCTAGCTAGCCCGTATCGAATGCAGACCCGAGGTTAAGCCTCGGGCTTTCACATCCGACGTGACAAGCCGCCTACGAGCTCTTTACGCCCAATAATTCCGGACAACGCTTGCGCCCTACGTATTACCGCGGCTGCTGGCACGTAGTTAGCCGGCGCTTCTTCTGCAGGTACCGTCACTTTCGCTTCTTCCCTGCTGAAAGAGGTTTACAACCCGAAGGCCGTCATCCCTCACGCGGCGTCGCTGCATCAGGCTTTCGCCCATTGTGCAATATTCCCCACTGCTGCCTCCCGTAGGAGTCTGGGCCGTGTCTCAGTCCCAGTGTGGCCGGTCGCCCTCTCAGGCCGGCTACCCGTCGTCGCCTTGGTGGGCCATTACCCCACCAACAAGCTGATAGGCCGCGGGCTCATCCTTCACCGCCGGAGCTTTCAACCCCTGCCCATGCAGACAGGAGTGGTATCCGGTATTAGACCCCGTTTCCAGGGCTTGTCCCAGAGTGAAGGGCAGATTGCCCACGTGTTACTCACCCGTTCGCCACTAATCCACCCCGAAGGGCTTCATCGTTCGACTTGCATGTGTTAAGCACGCCGCCAGCGTTCGTCCTGAGCCAGGATCAAACTCTCCATGAATGTTTACCCGTAATCGGGTCAACACACACTAAGAGCGGGACAACCAGGTCGGAATGAGACCGGTCATCCACAACGTCCTCGCTGTGTTTTGTCGCCTGCAAGCACACCGAAACCGGCGCCCCACAGGACTTTTTCAAAGGAACCTCATCCACCGAAATGGACGGGGTATCAACTTTTGGCGTTGATTTTTGGCACGCTGTTGAGTTCTCAAGGAACGGACGCTTCCTTCGTACTCACCCTCTCGGGCTTTCCTCCGGGCTTCGCTTCGTTCTGTTCTTGCGTTTCCGACTCTATCAGACTCTTTCGTGTCCGACTTCCTCGGCGCTTTCCAGGTTTTCGCTTTCGCGTTTCCCTTTCCAGCGATTCCAACTCTACCAGATCATTTCCGCGCCGATACCGGCTCGGATTTGAATTCGATGACCGTTGGGGGTCTGTGCCTTTCGGCGCTCCGCCACATTAACGCTTTCCCTCTGCCGCTCATAATCGAGCGGTTGGCGGGGAATTCGGACACGCCGAAGAGGACCCCGCCAGGGGTACGTCGTAGGGAGTTGGTTGACCGCTCTGGGGGTCTGCTGAGGGCAGTGCCCCGTTCAAGTGGCTCGGGCTACGTTAGGCGGGACGAGGGAGCGAGTCAAGTTGGGCGTTTACGAGGGCTGTGCGCGCGGTAGGGGCTGACGGTCGGGTCACCGGTGAGCCAGAAGCGGTACGGGTGGTGGGCGCCGGCGCCGCCCACCCCGGTGCGGGGGCCGCTGCTCACCAGGCCGGGCGGGGTCGCGGTGCCATGCAGGACCGACAAGGGGGAATCGGGGTCCGCGCACAGGTCCGTGCCGTCGAGGGAGCGGTCGATGTCCAGGGCCGTGGCCAGGCGGGCCGGGCCTTTGGCCAGTTCCCTCGGGTGCCTGGCCGAGACTCGGCGTTTGGCTGCCAGGTCCGCACCCACCGTCACCTCCCCCGCGCGCAGCAGGACCCCGCTCGCGTGTCCGGGCGGACCGCACACCAGGTTGAGGCTGAACCACATGCCGTAGATGAAATAGACGTACGCGTGTCCGGGCGGACCGAACATCGATGCGTTGCGGGCGGTGCGGCCGCGGTAGGCGTGCGAGCCCGGGTCGGCCTCGCCCTCGTACGCCTCGACCTCCGTGATGCGGAGTTCCAGGGGGCCGTCGGCGGTGCGGCGGACCAGGGTGCGGCCGAGGAGGTCGGGGGCCACCGCGAGGACCGGGCGGTCGAAGAAGGACCGCGCCAGGGGCGTACGGTCGGGGCGCGCGCTCATTCGGTCGAGCGTAGTGGACGGGCGCGCCTGCAACCGGGGCCCGTGGTTCCGCGTTGGTACGAGGTAGTTGGTAAGAAGAGGTGGGCGGGGCGCGCATGGCCGTGAGGCGTGCGGTGGGCCCGCCGTCAGGTCCTTAGATGCGTATCAGGGGAGTTTGAGCATGGGGTTCAGGAAGCTGTTCGCGAGCCTGGGTGCCGGTGGGGCGTCGGTGGACACCGTCATCACCGAGCCGAACGTCGTCCCGGGCGGGATCGTCCAGGGCGAGGTCCGGATCCAGGGCGGGTCCGTGGAGCAGCAGATCGAGGGGCTGTCCGTCGGTCTCCAGGCGCGCGTGGAGGTGGAGGGCGGCGACCAGGAGTACAAGCAGGACGTGGTCTTCACCAAGCAGCGTCTCGGGGGTGCCTTCCAGGTGCAGGCCGGTGCGCTGCACGTCGTGCCGTTCGGGCTGGAGATTCCGGCGGAGACGCCGATCACCCACTTCGGGGGGCAGCCGCTGCACGGGATGAGCATCGGGGTCAGCACGGAGCTGGAGATCGCGCGGGCGGTCGACGCGGGCGACCTGGACGCGATCAACGTGCACCCGGTGCCGGCGCAGCAGGCGATCCTCGACGCCTTCCGCCAGCTGGGCTTCACCTTCCGCAGCGCCGACATGGAGCGCGGGCACATCCGCGGGACGCGGCAGACGCTGCCGTTCTACCAGGAGATCGAGTTCCTGCCGCCGTCGCAGTACCGGGGGCTGAACCAGGTGGAGCTGACCTTCGTCTCCGACGGGCGGGAGATGGACGTCGTCCTGGAGATGGACAAGAAGCCGGGGCTGTTCAGCGAGGGCAGCGACACCTACCGCTGCTTCCAGGTCGGGCTGCACTCGTTCCAGGACACGGACTGGGCGGCGTACCTGAACCAGTGGATCGCCTCGGTGGGCTCCACCCGGAACTGGCTCTAGCCTCCTAGGCTCCTGTCAGGCAGCGCATCCGACCAGGTATCCGATCCAGGAGGGTCAGCAGTGACCGAGCAGAACAGGGCTCCTCTTCCGCACGACTTCCATCCCGAGGTGCCCGCCTTCACGGTGGTGAGCGAGGATCTGGCGCCGGGGGCCGAGCTGGGCGGGGCCCAGGTGCAGTCCGGTGGCAACACCTCGCCGCAGCTGCGGTGGGAGGGCTTCCCCGCCGGGACGAAGAGCTTCGCCGTGACGTGCTTCGACCCGGACGCGCCGACGGGCAGCGGGTTCTGGCACTGGGTGCTCTTCGACCTGCCGGTGTCGGTCACCGAGCTGCCGGCCGGGGCCGGCGGCGGGAAGTTCGAGGGGCTGCCGGCGGGGGCCGTGCACGTGCGGAACGACTACGGGACGAAGGACTTCGGCGGGGCGGCTCCGCCGGCCGGGGAGCGGCACCGGTACGTGTTCACGGTGTACGCGGTGGACCAGGAGAAGCTGGGGCCCGACGCGGACGTCTCTCCGGCCGTGGTCGGGTTCAACCTCCGGTTCCACACCCTCGGGCGGGCGCAGCTCGTCGGTGAGTACGGGTCCGCGGCCGGCTGATCGTCCGTACGGCGTCGCGGCTGCCGCCGCGGGCGCCGTTCCGTGCGCCCGCGCGCACGCCCTCCCGCTCGATCTTTCGCCGAGCGTTTGCCCGGTCCTGGTCTAAAGACGGCCTGGACCGGGCATTTTTATTGCGTTGTCCCGCGTGGCGCGCGCGGCCAGAGTGGTCGCGGGCCCTGCTGCCGGTGTGGTCGCGGGCCTGCACACGGGAGGTGGGCGAGATGCGGGACACGCTGGTGCTGAATGCGAGCTTCGAGCCGCTGTCGACGGTGACGCTGAACCGGGCCGTCGTCCTGGTGCTCCAGGCCAAGGCCGTCGTCGAGCAGTCGCACCCCGAGCTGCGTGTGCGTGCGGCCACCGTGGAGCTTCCGATGCCCCGGGTGATCAGGCTCTGCCGGTACGTCCGGGTGCCCTTCCGAAGACATGCCCCCTGGTCGCGGAGGGGGGTGCTGATCCGGGACCAGCACCGGTGCGCGTACTGCGGGAGGCGCGCGACGACCGTGGACCATGTACTGCCGCGGGCCCAGGGGGGCGGGGACACCTGGCTGAACACGGTGGCCTCGTGCGCCGAGGACAACCACCGCAAGGCGGCCCGGACCCCGGAGGAGGCGGGGATGCCCCTGCTCCGGAGGCCCTTCGTGCCCTCCCCGGCGGACGCGATGCTGCTGGCCCTGGGGGTGGCGGGGCAGGGCGCGCTGCCCGAGTGGCTGGAGCGCTCCGCCTAGGCCGTCTCGCCCGGATCGTGCCGGGCCGGCCGGGCGCCCGCGCCGAGGGGGCGTCCGGACCGGGTGTGGCGGGGCGCCGTAGCTCCGCTACGTCGCTCAGCGGACCAGCAGCTGGACGATCGCGATGATCCCGACGGTGACGATGACCGCGCGCAGGGCGGTCGGCGACAGGCGGCGGCCGACCTTGGCGCCGATCTGTCCGCCGATGGTGGAGCCGACCGCGATCAGCAGGACGGCGGTCCAGTCGAATTCGGCGACGAAGAGGAAGAGGACGGCGGCGATGCCGTTCACCATGGCGGCGACGACGTTCTTGACGGCGTTGATGCGCTGGAGGTCGTCGCGGAGCAGCAGGCCCATGAGGCCGACGTACAGGACGCCCTGGGCGGCGCCGAAGTAGCCGCCGTACGCGCTGGCGACGAGCATGCCGGAGAGCAGCGCGGGGCCGCCGTCGGGGTGTCCGGTGTCGCCTCCGGCGGCGTCCTGGCGGCGGCGCAGGGCCTTGGCGAGACGGGGCTGGAAGACGACGAGCACGAGGGCGAGTCCGATGAGGACGGGGACGATCGTGTCGAAGGAGTCGGACGGCAGGGTGAGCAGCAGGACGGCGCCCGCGAGTCCGCCGACGAGGGAGACCGAGCCGAGCCGCAGGATGCGGGCGCGCTGGCCCCGGAGTTCCTTGCGGTAGCCGATGGCTCCGCTGATGGAGCCGGGGACGAGGCCGAGGGTGTTGGAGACGTTGGCGGTGACCGGGGGCAGGCCGGTGGCCAGCAGCACCGGGAAGGTGATGAGGGTGCCGGAGCCGACGATGGTGTTGATGGTGCCGGCGCCGATTCCGGCGGCGAAGACTGCGAGTGATTCCCAGATGGACATGGGCGGGGCCATCCCCTTTGCATGAGTGGGTCGCCTCCCCGCCATGAAGGTCGAGGGGCCTCACCGATCATGCAACAGGGGACGGTCCGGTCAGTCGATGGGGGGCTGTTCGCGGCGCTCCTGGGGGGCGGGGCCGGCGCTGTTCCCGTTCGCGTGGCCGCTTCCGTCGCCCTTGCCGGAGTTCTGCGGGTTGAAGCCGGAGCCGCCGCCCATGGGGCCGAAGTTGCCCATGGCGCCGGAGAGGCCCTTGAGTGCGTCGCCGATCTCGCTGGGCACGATCCAGAGCTTGTTCGCGTCGCCTTCGGCGATCTTCGGGAGCATCTGGAGGTACTGGTAGGCGAGGAGCTTCTGGTCGGCGTCGCCGGCGTGGATGGACTCGAACACCGTGCGGATCGCCTGTGCCTCACCTTCGGCGCGCAGGGCGGCGGCCTTGGCGTCGCCCTCGGCGCGGAGGATGGAGGACTGCTTCTCGCCCTCGGCGCGCAGGATCTCGGACTGCCGGACGCCCTCGGCCTGGAGGATCGCGGCGCGCTTGTCGCGGTCGGCGCGCATCTGCTTCTCCATCGAGTCCTGGATGGAGGTCGGCGGCTCGATGGCCTTGAGCTCGACGCGGTTGACGCGGATGCCCCACTTGCCGGTGGCCTCGTCGAGGACGCCGCGCAGGGCCGCGTTGATCTCCTCGCGGGAGGTGAGGGTCCGTTCCAGGTCCATGCCGCCGATGATGTTGCGCAGGGTGGTGACGGTGAGCTGCTCGATGGCCTGGATGTAGCTGGCCACTTCGTAGGTGGCGGCCCGGGCGTCGGTCACCTGGTAGTAGATGACGGTGTCGATGTTGACGACCAGGTTGTCCTGGGTGATGACGGGCTGCGGCGGGAACGGGACGACCTGTTCGCGGAGGTCGATCCGGTTGCGGATCGAGTCGATGAACGGGACGACGATGTTCAGGCCCGCGTTGAGGGTGCGGGTGTAGCGGCCGAACCGCTCGACGATGGCGGCGCTGGCCTGCGGGATCACCTGGATCGTCTTGACCAGTGCGATGAAGACCAGAACCACCAGAATGATCAGGACGATGATGATCGGTTGCATGCGTTTCCCCGTGCCCTTCCGGCTGTCTGTGCTGCCCCGTTGAGCGGAGTCTCGCAGACCCGGGGGCCGCGAGTCGGCTGCTTCCCACATGACGGTCATACGAAGGTGGTTCGCGGTCATACGACGATAGTCGGTCGGTTCGTCGGTTCGTCCTACGGCGGTTCACATGACGACCGCGGTCGCCCCGTCGATCTCCACGACGTCGACGGACTGCCCCGGTTCGAAGCTGGTGTCCGCGTCGAGGGTGCGGGCGGACCAGATCTCGCCGGCGAGCTTGATGCGGCCGCCGGCGCCGTCGACGCGTTCGAGGACGACGGCGGATCTGCCCTTCAACGCGTCGATTCCGCTGCGGTGTTGGGGGCGCTGGTCGCGGTGGCGGTTGGCGATGGGGCGGACGACGGCGATGAGCGCGACCGAGACGGTCACGAAGACCAGGACCTGGGCCGTCACCCCCGCGCCGAGGGCGGCCGTGACGGCGGCCGCCACCGCGCCGACGGCGAACATGCCGAACTCCGGCATCGCGGTCAGGACGAGGGGAATGCCCAGTCCGACCGCGCCGATCAGCCACCACACCCATGCGTCGATGTCCACATGGTCATGGTAGGTCGGCGAGCGCGGTCGGGACAGGGGACGAGGGGGCCCGTACCGGGCGGCCCGTCCCCGGGTGCGGCTCAGCGCAGCGGCAGGCCCTGGGCGGTCCAGCGGTCGTTCCCGTTGCGCTCGACGACCAGCGGGAGGCCGAAGCAGAGGGAGAGGTTGCGCGAGGTGAGTTCGAGGTCGATGGGGCCCGCGGTGACGACCTTGCCCTGGCGGATCATCAGGACGTGGGTGAAGCCGGGGGCGATCTCCTCGACGTGGTGCGTGACCATGATCATGGAGGGCGCGAGCGGGTCGCGGGCGAGGCGGCCGAGGCGGCGCACGAGGTCCTCGCGGCCGCCGAGGTCCAGGCCGGCGGCGGGCTCGTCGAGGAGCAGCAGCTCGGGGTCGGTCATCAGGGCGCGGGCGATCAGCGTGCGCTTGCGCTCTCCCTCGGAGAGGGTGCCGAACTTCCGGTCGAGGTAGTCGGTCATCCCCAGCCGGTCGAGGAACGCACGGGCGCGCTGCTCGTCGATGTCCTCGTACTCCTCCTGCCAGGACGCCGTCATGCCGTAGGCGGCGGTGAGGACGGTCTGCAGGACGGTCTGCCGCTTGGGCAGCTTGTCGGCCATCGCGATGCCGGCGACGCCGATGCGGGGGCGCAGCTCGAACACGTCGACCTTGCCGAGGGTGCTGCCGAGAATGGCGGCGCTGCCCTTGGTGGGGAAGAGGTAGCTGGAGGCGAGGTTCAGCAGCGTGGTCTTGCCGGCGCCGTTGGGGCCGAGGATCACCCAGCGCTCCCCCTCCTTCACCGACCAGGAGACCTGGTCCACCAGAGCCCGGCCCTCGCGGACCACGGATACGTCCACCAGCTCCAGAACATCGCTCATGAGCGTGTTGTCACCCCTTGCAGTCACGGTTCTCTGTGCGCCGGCAGGCGCAGCCCCAGGGGAAAACCTACGCCACTCGGAGAGGGGTCCGGGGCCGGGGCCGGGTCCGGGGTGGGGTCCGTAGAGTTGGGGGATGCTTTTCGAACCACGTTCAGGGCGGCTGGCCGCCTGGGGGAACGCACTGCTGGCAGGTCTGGTCTCGCCCGACGAGGCCTCGATGTCGATCGTGGGCGAGGACGCCGTGCACCGGGTGGAGGGGTTGCCCGGGGAGCCGGGTCCGGTGGGGCTGACGTTGGCGCTGGGACGGATGCGGGCGCTGGGGGTGACGGGGCTGCGGGTGGCGCTGCCGGCGCCGGGGCATCCGCTGGGGCTGAGCGGGCCGCCGGAGTTCAACGCGCGGGCGCTGGACGCCGAGGAGGCGGTGGTGGCCGTGGGCGCGGCGGTGGGGCTGGTGCCGGAGGTGGCGGAGGCGGGCCCGTCGGGTGATGTGCACACCTCGGTGATCTGGCACTGCCTGCCGGTACGGGAGGCCCCGCCGGCGGACGTGCCGTCGCTGGGCGAGGCGGAGCGGGAGCTGGCGGAGGCGCTGCGCGAGGCGACGGCGGCGCTGACCCGGCTGGACGTGGCGGGGTCGGGTCCGGTGGCGGACGCGGCCCTGTCGGCGTACCGGGCGCGGGCGGAGGCCGGGCGCGAGGTGCTCGCGCCGGGGTATCCGCCGCGGGCGGTGCGGGTGCTGGCGCTGGCGCAGCGGGTGGACCTGCTGGTGTCCCTGGCGTACGAGCACGGTCCGGGCGGCGCGGTGGCCGCCTCGGAGATGGCGGCGCGGGCGGAGGCCCTGCGGCCGGTGGAGCGGGTGGCCCGGCGGGCGCTGGTGGCGGCGTACAACGCGCCGGTCGAGGAGCGCGAGCGGGGCCGCTAGGGCGGGGCCGCCGGGGGGGGGCCGGCCCTGCGTCCCGGAGTCGGGCGGGAACGGGGCGGCCCCGCTTCCCGGGGAGAGGGGGGAAGCGGGGCCGCGGGTACCGCGTCGGGGCGCCGGCCGGGTCCGGGTCCGGTGGAGCCGGGCGGACGGGCGGCGGCCCGCGTCACGGGTGGGTCAGAAGTTGACGCCGTGGTTGCCGAAGGCGCCGTTCAGCAGGCCGATCACGTTGACCGTGTTGCCCACCAGGTTCACGGGGACGTTCACGGGGACCTGGAGCAGGTTCCCGGAGGCCACGCCGGGCGAGTGCAGGGCCTCGCCCTCCGCCGACGCACCGCCGTGCGCCGAGGAGACACCGGCGCCGGCGGCGATGAGGCCGCCCGCGATCATGGTGACGGCTGCGGCCTTCTTGAAGTTCTTCACGTTTCTCGTCCTCCAGTACGTCGGCCGCGGCCAGCCGCCGCGACACGCCATGGAGAACGGCCACCCCGGCGCGGGGTTACGCCATGTGGGCTACATACACCCGACGGTATGAATCTCCGATCTACAGCTCGACGCTCCCGGGCGGGCCCGGCTGCGCCCCGGCCGGCCCCGCTCAGTCGGTGATCCCGTGCCTGACCGCCCACAACGCCGCCTGGGTGCGGTCCGAGACGTCCAGTTTCATCAGGATGTTCGAGACGTGCGTCTTGACCGTCTTCTCCGACAGGACGAGCGCCCGCGCTATCTCCCGGTTCGAGCGGCCGTCGGCGATCAGGGCGAGGACCTCCCGCTCCCGGTCGGTCAGCGTGCCGGCCCGGCCGGGCGCGGTGCCCTGCTCGTCCTGGGCCAGGAGGGTGGCCGCCACCTCCGGCTGCAGGAGGACGTGGCCGGCGTGGACGGAGCGGATGGCTCCGGCCAGGGCGTCGGGGTCGATGTCCTTGTAGACGTATCCGGCCGCGCCCGCCCGCAGGGCGGGGACCGCGGTGCGCTGCTCCGTGAAGCTCGTGACGATCAGCACGCGCGCCGGGTTCGCCCGGCCGCGCAGTTCGCGCAGGGCCCCGATGCCGTCGGTGCCCGGCATCTTGACGTCCATGAGGATGACGTCCGGCCGCAGCTCCTCGGCCCGTGCGACGCCCTCCTCGCCGTCGGCGGCCTCGCCGACCACCTCGATGTCGTCCTGCACCTCCAGGAAGGTGCGCAGGCCGCGCCGGACCACCTGGTGGTCGTCGACCAGCAGGACGCGGATCGGGCCGGGGGTGTCAGCCACCGGGAACCTCCATCTCGATCGTGGTGCCCTTTCCGGGCTCCGCGTGCACGGTGAGCCGGCCGCCGACGCCGCTCGCGCGGTCGCGCATGGAGACCAGGCCGAGGTGGCGACCCGCGCTGCGGACCGTACGGGGGTCGAAGCCGCGACCGGGGTCGCTGACCTCCAGGACCGCTCCCCCGGATGTCGTACGGGACAGCGTCACCGCGACCCGGTCGGCGCCGGAGTGGCGCAGGGCGTTGTGCAGGGCCTCCTGGGCCACGCGCAGCAGCGCCTCCTCCTGCGTCGCGGGCAGGGCCCGTACGCCGTCGCAGGAGAAGGTGACGCGTGCGGCGTGGGCACGGTCGAGGACCTGGACGTGGGTGCGCAGGGTGGCGACGAGCCCGTCCTCGTCGAGGGCGGCCGGGCGGAGCTCGGTCACGGCGGCGCGCAGCTCGTCGGCGGCCTCCGCGGCGAGGGCGGCGACCTGCTGGAGCTCGCCCTTGGCCCGGGCCGGGTCGCGGTCGACGAGGGCGGCGGCGGCCTGGGCGGTCAGGCGCAGGGAGAACAGCTTCTGGCTGACGGCGTCGTGCAGCTCGTGGGCGAGGCGGGAGCGCTCCTCGGCGATGGTGAGCTCGCGGCTGCGCTCGTAGAGCCGGGCATTGGTGAGGGCGATGGCCGCGTGCTGGGCGAGGAGGGAGAGGAGCTCCTCGTCCGCGTCGGTGAACCCGGCCCCGGCCCCGACGCCCCCGCCCTTGCCGTGCGCGCGCTTGTTCGCGAGGAAGAGGGCGCCGAGGTTCTCCTCGCCGTCGCGGATGGGCAGGCCGAGGAAGTCGGACATGTCGGGGTGGGCGGACGGCCAGCCCCCGAAGCGCGGGTCGCGCCGTACGTCGGCCAGTCGCTCGGGGGCGTCCTGGTGGAGCATCGCGGCCAGGATGCCGTGCTGGCGGGGCAGCGGACCGATGCGGCGCCACTGCTCCTCGCTGATGCCGTCCACGACGAACTGGGCGAAGCCGCCGTGGTCGTCCGGGACGCCCAGGGCCGCGTACTCGGCGTCCAGCAGCTCGCGGGCCGAGGCGACGATCGTGCGCAGCACGTCGCGCACCTCCAGCGTGCGGCTCATGGCGAGCAGCGCGGTGCTGACCGCGGCCAGGCCGCCGCGGTGTCCGCCGTGCACGGGAGTGGCTGTCATGAGTTCACCGTACTCGCGGCGCTGACCTGCGGAATCGGGCCGTGGTCCCGGGTCGGGGGGCCGCTGGGCCTACGACGTGAGGAGGGGGCGGGCGGGGTCCGGCCCCGCCTCGGGGAGGAGGGGCGGCGGCGCGCGGTCCCCCGCAGGTCGGACATTCGTGACGCGGAGCGTTGCAGCAGCAACTCTCGGTCAGATCGTCACCTGCCCGATGTGAGCCCGAGCATAGGACCCAGATCACTTACGAAGGTGCCTAGTGGACGGATAAAGACGGTGTCAGCACGGGCGCACCTAGCCGCCGGGCCGGGAATCCGGCCTGTCCTGAGCCCCCTGATCCACTAAGCGGGATCGTACGTCACACCGTTGCCAGGGGATTTTGCCGCCGCTAAGAATTGCTCCCGTCGCTCGCACTGCGCCGCGGATCCCCCGGGATCGACGCGGCGCTCTCCTGCGGACCCCGCTACACGAAGAGGTTGCCCCGCCATGTCTGCTTCCAGCACTCCCGGTCACAGTCGTCTGACGAAGGCACACAAGCTGTCCATCGCCGGTGTCGCCACGCTCGGTGCCGCCGCGCTCGCGTTCTCGCTCGTCCCCGCCGGGGCCGCCCAGAGCGAGAGCCAGACCATCTCCGCCGCCCCCGTGGCGTGGACGAAGGTCGTCGACGGCGCCCAGGCGCAGGCCGTACAGCAGCACCTCTCCGTGCAGCAGAGCGTCGCCGCCCTCCAGGGCAAGAAGGCCGACGACGCGGCCGCGGTGAAGGCCAAGGCGAAGGCCAAGGCCGAGGCCGCCGCCAAGAAGGCCCGCGCGGCCAAGGCCGCCGCGAGCCGCTCCGCGAACCGCGCCCCGGTCTTCGCGAACAACCTGGACGGCTGGATCAAGGAGGCCCTCCACATCATGAAGCGCGAGGGCATTCCCGGCAGCTACGCCGGCATCCACCGCAACGTGATGCGCGAGTCCAGCGGCAACCCGATGGCGATCAACAACTGGGACATCAACGCCCGCAACGGCATCCCCAGCAAGGGTCTGCTCCAGGTCATCGCGCCGACCTTCAAGGCGTACCACGTCAAGGGCACCAAGTTCGACCAGTACGACCCGGTCGCCAACATCGTCGCCGCGTGCAACTACGCGGCCGACCGCTACGGCTCCATGGACAACGTCAACAGCGCCTACTAGGCCCCCGGCGTTCCTCCCGCCCCCCATGCGCCTCAGGGCGGCACCCGTACGCGGGTGCCGCCCTGAGGCGTTCGTGCGGGGCCGCGGGCGGGCCTGCGGAGCCGGGCCCGTGGGCCCGCCGCGCTACTTGCCGGCGCGCATGACCTCCGGCTCGTGACGGCGCAGCAGGCGCTGCACCGCGAAGCCGCACGCGATGCCGAGGAGCAGCAGGACGGTGATGTCCAGGGTCCACTGGCCGACCGTGGCGTCCCAGAGCGGGTCGGTGTTGGTCGGGTTGTCGGCGTCCCACGGCGGCATGAGCACGCCGAGGTTCAGCGTGGTGCCGGCGGCGCCGATGGCCCAGCGGGAGGGCATCAGCCAGGCGAACTGCTCCAGGCCCGGGGAGTCGTAGACCTGGAAGAGGATGCCGGTGAAGACGACCTGGACGATCGCGAACATGACCAGCAGCGGCATCGTCTTCTCGGCGGTCTTCACCAGCGAGGAGATGACCAGGCCGAACATCATCGAGGTGAAGCCGAGCGCGATGACCGACAGGCAGATCTCCACGGCCGGCGGCATCAGCAGGCCCTCGGTGGGCAGGTCGCGCGGGTAGAAGCCGATCCCGCAGATGATCACGCCCTGGATGGCCGTGATGACGCCCAGGACGATCACCTTGGACATGAGGTACGCCGAGCGGGACAGGCCGGTCGCGCGTTCGCGCTCGTAGATCACCCGTTCCTTGATCAGCTCGCGGACCGAGTTGGCGGCTCCGGAGAAGCACATCCCGACCGCGAGGATCAGCATGATCGTTCCGGCGTCGCCGTTGAAGCGGGACGGGGCCACGGGCGGCGCGAGGCCGAACTTCGCGGGGATGACCGTGGAGACCACGCCCAGGACGGCGGGCAGGATCAGCATCAGGCCGATGAAGCCCTTGTCGGAGGCGATCACCGAGACGTAGCGGCGGATCAGCGTCCACAGCTGGGAGCCCCAGCCCTGCGGCTTGGGCGGGCGCATCTGCTGGTGCGGCGGCATCGCGACCGACTGCGGGGCGACGGCGTCGATGTCGGCGGCGTAGAGCTGGTAGTGCTGCGAGCCCTTCCAGCGGCCGGCCCAGTCGTAGTCGCGGTAGTTCTCGAAGGCCGAGAAGACGTCCGCCCACGTGCCGTAGCCGAAGAAGTTCAGCGCCTCGTCCGGCGGGCCGAAGTACGCGACCGAGCCACCCGGGGCCATGACCAGCAGCTTGTCGCAGATGGCCAGCTCGGCGACCGAGTGGGTGACGACGAGGACCGTGCGGCCGTCGTCGGCGAGGCCGCGCAGCAGCTGCATGACGTCGCGGTCCATGCCCGGGTCGAGACCGGAGGTCGGCTCGTCCAGGAAGATCAGCGAGGGCTTGGTGAGCAGCTCCAGGGCCACGGACACGCGCTTGCGCTGGCCGCCCGAGAGCGCGGTGATCTTCTTGTCCTTGTGGATGTCGAGCTTGAGCTCGCGCAGCACCTCGTCGACGCGGGCGGCGCGCTCGGACTCGGCGGTGTCGCCGGGGAAGCGGAGCTTGGCCGCGTACTTCAGGGCCGTGCGGACCCGCAGCTCCTTGTGCAGGATGTCGTCCTGCGGGACCAGGCCGATGCGCTGGCGCAGCTCCGCGAACTGCTTGTAGAGGTTGCGGTTGTCGTAGAGGACGTCGCCCTGGTTGGCCGGCCGGTAGCCGGTCAGCGCCTTGAGCAGGGTCGACTTGCCGGATCCGGACGGGCCGATGACGCCGATGAGCGACTTCTCCGGCACGCCGAAGGTGACGTCCTTGAGGATCTGCTTGCCGCCGTCGACGGTGACGGTGAGGTGGCGGGCCGAGAAGGAGACCTCGCCGGTGTCGACGAACTCCTCCAGCCGGTCGCCCACGATCCGGAAGGTCGAGTGGCCGACGCCGACGATGTCGTTCGGGCCGAGCAGCGCCGTACCGGACTTGGCCAGCGGCTGGCCGTTGACGTAGGTGCCGTTGTGGCTGCCGAGGTCACGGATCTCGAAGCGGCCGCCGGGCATCGAGCGGAACTCGGCGTGGTGGCGGGAGACCTGGAGGTCGGAGACGACCAGTTCGTTGTCCAGGGCGCGGCCGATCCGCATGACGTTGCCCAGCGAGAGCTGGTGGAACGTCGTCGGGCTGCGGTCGCTGTGGCCGGGAGCCGCCCCCTGCGCCGGGCCGGACGCGCCGGGGCCGCCGGACTGCTGGTGCGGGAGGTGGGCCTGCGGCTGGGCGGGCGCCTGCGGCGGAAGGCCGTGCTGCGGCTGGGCGTGCTGCGGCTGGGCGTGCTGCTGGTGCTGCTGATCCCAGGGCTGCTGCGGGGCCTGCTGCGGCTGCTGCGGGGCCGGGGCCTGGTAGGCCGGGGCCGCCTGCTGCGGGGCGTACGCCTGCTGCGCGGCCGACGCCTGGTACGCGGGGGCGACGGGGGCGACGGGGTTCAGTCGCGGCCCGTCCGTGGCGTTTCCGAGGTGGACCGGGGTGCCGGGCACGAGTTCGGCCAGCTGGACCCGGGCGCCGTGCACGTAGGTGCCGTTGGTGCTGCCGTGGTCCTCGATCCCCCAACCGCGGCCGTTCCAGCTGATCGTGGCGTGCCGCCACGAGACCCTGGCGTCGTCGATCACCACGTCCCCCTGGGGATCGCGCCCCAGCGAGTACGACCTGGACGGATCGAGCGTCCAGGTCCTTCCGTTCAGTTCCAGTACGAGTTCCGGCACTCCAGCCCCACTTAAGTCCCCCGAGAACCCCCCATGACGTCAGGGAGCCTAGGTATGGCGAACATCCGGGGGGAACTATTTCAGGCCCGCGCCCACATGGGGAATCCGGGCCGGACCGGGGTCCGCGCGCCCGGCCGCCGGGGCGGCCGAAAGCCTCCCGGAGCGTGCGATAGGGGACGTCCCGCCCGCGGCCGTCACGTTCGGCGACGGGCCGGCACGGCCCGCGGCCGGACCGCGGCCGGGACGCCGGGCGCGCGCGGCCCCGGAACCGGGGTCGATCGGGTGCGGCGCCGCGTTCAGGGAGTGGGACGGGGGTCCTGCCGGGGGTGCCGGGAAGATACGGTGAGCTCACCATGAGCGCATCGCAGACCTCCGACGTCCCCACCCTCCTCGTCAAGATCTTCGGCAAGGACCGTCCCGGGATCACCGCCGGGCTGTTCGACACCCTCGCCGCCTACTCCGTCGACGTGGTCGACATCGAGCAGGTCGTCACCCGCGGCCGCATCGTCCTGTGCGCCCTCGTCACCAGGCCCGTCGCCGGCAGCGAGGGCGACCTGCGGGCCACCGTGCACAGCTGGGCCGACTCCCTCAAGCTCCAGGCCGAGATCCTCTCCGGCACGGGCGACAACCGGCCGCGCGGCAGCGGGCGTTCCCACGTCACGGTGCTCGGGCACCCGCTCACCGCCGAGTCCACGGCCCAGATCGCCGCCCGGATCACCGCGACCGGCGGCAACATCGACCGCATCTTCCGCCTCGCCAAGTACCCGGTGACCGCGGTGGAGTTCGCCGTGTCGGGCACCGAGACCGAGCCGCTGCGCACCGCGCTGGCCACCTCCGCGGCGCACATCGGGGTGGACGTGGCCGTGGTCTCGGCCGGGCTGCACCGGCGGGCCCAGCGCCTCGTCGTCATGGACGTGGACTCCACCCTGATCCAGGACGAGGTCATCGAGCTGTTCGCGGCGCACGCGGGCTGCGAGGCCGAGGTCGCGGAGGTCACCGAGCGGGCCATGCGCGGCGAGCTCGACTTCGAGCAGTCGCTGCACGCCCGGGTGGCGCTGCTCGCCGGGCTGGACGCCTCGGTGGTGGACAAGGTGCGCGCCGAGGTGCAGCTGACCCCCGGCGCCCGGACCCTGATCCGTACGCTCAAGCGGCTCGGCTACCAGGTGGGCGTGGTCTCCGGCGGGTTCACCCAGGTCACGGACGACCTGCGGGAGCGGCTGGGGCTGGACTTCGCCGCCGCCAACACGCTGGAGATCGTCGACGGGAAGCTGACCGGGCGGGTCACGGGCGAGATCGTGGACCGGGCCGGCAAGGCCCGGCTGCTGCGCCGGTTCGCGGCCGAGGCGGACGTGCCGCTGTCGCAGACCGTGGCCATCGGGGACGGCGCCAACGACCTGGACATGCTGAACGCGGCCGGGCTGGGCGTGGCCTTCAACGCCAAGCCGGTGGTCCGCGAGGCCGCGCACACCGCGGTGAACGTGCCGTTCCTCGATGCGGTGCTGTACCTGCTCGGGATCACCCGCGAGGAGATCGAGGCCGCCGACCTGGCCTGATCCGCACCCGTCCTGCCCCGCCCCGCGGACCGGGACGGCCGTACGCGGTGCGCGCGCACCGCGTACGCATGGGGCCCCGGCGGGCAGCGCGCCCGCCGGGGCCCCATGCGTGTTCGCGCGGGCCTCCGACGTCAGTGTTCCTTGGGGGTCCAGAAGTCGACCAGCGTGCCCACCCCGTGCTCCAGCGTCTTCCACGGGCCGGTGAAGGAGACGACGGCCAGCGCCGCGGTGGGGAAGCCCGTACGGGTCATCCGGGCCAGGGTGTCGCCCTCGGCGCTGCCGGAGAGGGCGTCGGCGAGGGCGTGCACGCCCGGGTTGTGGCCGATGAGGAGCAGGTCGGAGACCTCGTCGGGGGTTTCGTTCAGCAGGGCGATCAGCTCGCCGAGCGAGGCGTCGTAGATCCGCTCCTCGTACGAGGTCTTCGGCCGGTGCGGCAGCTCTTGGACGGCCAGTTTCCACGTCTCGCGCGTGCGGGCGGCGGTGGAACAGAGGGCCAGGTCGAAGGCGATGCCGGTCTCGGCCAGCTTCAGACCGGCGGCCGGGGCGTCCTTGCGGCCTCGCTCCGCCAGCGGCCGGTCGTGGTCGGACACCTCGGGCCAGTCGGCCTTGGCGTGCCGGAGGAGGGCGATCCTGCGGGGTGTGTCGGCGCTCATGACTCCCAGCTTCGCACGAAACGGGCCACGGGGCGCAGGGTGTTGGGAGGCCGGCCGGCCGCTACGGGGCGCGTGTGGCGCGTACGGGGGCGCGGGGGTCAGCCGACGGCGCGCAGGAGCTGTTCCGCGACCTGGACCAGGCCCGGGCCGGCCCCCTCCCCGGAGGCGGCGCGGGCTTCGCCGGACCCGGCGAGGAGCAGCAGGAGCAGGCCGAAGGCGAGTGCGGGCAGGGCCAGGGCCCACCAGTGCAGCCGGGCGTCGGCGCCGGTACGGGACGCGCGCGGGCGCGCCGATGCGATGCGCGGCGGGAGCGGCCGGGAGTGCGGGGCGGCCGGGAGGGGCCGGGTGTGCGTGGGGGCCGACATGGCCGCCTCCGTGGGTGCGCGGGCGGGACGTTCTCGCTGCCTTCGAATCTATGGATCCGACGGCGCGCTTCCCATCCGGGGCACACCCCACTTCACCCTGAGCCCTGCCCCCTAGGGGTGGTGGGGTTATCCCCACCACCCGCCCGGTGTCAGGGGGAGGCGATGGTCGCGATGATCGCGATGACCACGGTCACCAGCATCATCGCGCCGAAGACGAGGCCGAGCTTGCGGCGGCCGTTCTGCGGGTTCGGTTCAAGTACGGGCGACATGCCGATCAGTCTCGCACGCCGCATTCGTCCTCGATCGTCCGGTCCCGGCCCGCCAGCACGCCCAGGGCGATCTGCGGGACGAGCAGGGCGGCCATCAGGGCGAGCGGGAGGTCCCAGCCGCCGCTGTGCTGGTAGAGGGTGCCGATGAGGAGCGGGCCGGGGATGGAGATGAGGTAGCCGGTGCTCTGGGCGAAGGCGGAGAGCTTGACGACGCCGGCCGGGGACTTGGCGCGCAGTCCGATCATCGTGATGACGAGGGGGAAGGCGCAGTTCGAGATGCCGAGCAGCAGGGCCCAGGCCCAGGCGCCGGCGGCGGGGGCGAGGTAGAGCCCGAGGTAGCCGGCGAGGCCGAAGACGCCGAGGACGGCGGCGATGGCGCCCTGGTTCCTCATCCGGGCGGCCAGGCCGGGGATGACGAAGGCGAGCGGGACGCCCATGACCATGGTGACGGCGAGGAGCACGCCGGCCGTGGAGGCGGAGACCCCGGCGTCGCGGAAGATCTGCGGGAGCCAGCCCATGGTGACGTACGCGCCGGTGGCCTGGAGGCCGAAGTAGCAGGCCAGGGCCCAGGCGGTGCGGCTGCGGACGATGCGCGGGCCGGCGTCGGTCCGTGCGGCGGGCCCGTCGGCGGACGCCTGGGCCGCCGCCCGCTCGGCCCGGCGGGACGCGCGGGCGACGGGCAGCCAGGGCAGTACGGCGGCCAGCGCGAGCACGGCCCAGACCAGCAGGCCGGTGCGCCAGCTGCCGCCGAGGGCGTCGGTGAGCGGGACGGTCGCGGCGGCGGCGAGGGAGGTGCCGGCGGCCAGGGCCATGGAGTAGAGGCCGGTCATGGTGCCGACGCGGTCGGGGAAGTAGCGCTTGACGATGACCGGCAGCAGCACGTTGGTCAGGGCTATGCCGGCCAGGGAGAGCGCGCTGGCGGCGAGGAAGCCGACGGCGTTGTCGGCGAAGGGCCGGATCAGCAGGCCCGCGGCGACGGCGGCCATGCCGGCGCAGACGACGGCGGCGGGGCCGAAGCGGCGGGAGAGCCGGGGGGCGGTGACGCCGAAGACGGCGAAGCACAGGGCCGGGACGGAGGTGACCAGGCCGGCGACGGTGCCGCTCATGCCGAGGCCCGTGCGGGTCTCCTCGAAGAGGGCGCCGAGGCTGGTGATGGCGGGCCGCAGGTTGAGGGCGGCCAACACGATTCCGACGATGAGCACCGGACCGAGCCACGTCGGGGCGACGTGGGCGGGGACGGGAAGGCGCTGGTCGGCGGGGGTGCGCACGACCTGCGGGCGGTTCAGGGTCTGGATATCTTCGTCGGACATTGAACCATCATAGAATCATGGGATGATTGGTTGTCCAGTCGTGCGCGCCGTTCTTGAGAGGAACCCATGCCGCTGACCTCGCCCCGCCGCTCCGCGCTCGTCGACCAGGTGATCGCCCAGCTGCGGAACCAGATCACCTCCGGCGAGTGGCCGGTCGGCTTCCGCATCCCGACGGAACCGGAGCTCGTCGAGCTCTTCGGCGTCGCCCGCAACACCGTCCGCGAGGCCGTGCGGGCCCTGGCCCACAACGGGCTGCTCGACATCCGCCAGGGCTCGGGCACCTACGTCATCGCGACGAGCGAGCTGGCCGGGGTGATGCACCGCCGCTTCGCGGGCGCCGAGCCGCGGCACATCGCGGAACTGCGCTCGACCCTGGAGTCCTCGGGGGCCCGGCTGGCGGCGGAGCGGCGGACCGAGCGGGACCTGGCCCAGCTCGACGCGCTGCTGGCGCGGCGCGAGGAGGCCTGGGCGAGCGGGGACACCGAGCGCTTCGTGGCGGCGGACGTGAGCCTGCACATGGCGGTGGTGACCGCCTCGCACAACGACGTGCTGATCGAGCTGTACGCGGACCTCGGCGACCTGGTCGCGGACTGGTTGCGGGGCGACGTGGGCGCGGTGCTCGACCCCGCGGCCCACCTGGACCACGCCCGCCTGATCGACGCGATCCGGCGCGGGGACGGCGACGCGGCCGCCTCGGAGGCCGCCGGGTACCCCTTCGTCTGCCTGAGCCGCGGGCGGGCCGTCCCCTCCGGCTGAGGGTGGGGGCGGCGCGGGCCGGGCGGTCGGCGGGCCGGCCGGCGCCGTCAGGGGCGCCGGTGGGTGACCCAGGCCGCGCGGACCTCCTTCCAGCAGCGGCCGGTGAGCTCGACCCGGCCGGCCGGGTCCACGGCGACCGCGGCGCCGTCCCCGTCCACGTCCCACCAGCGGTCGCACTCCACGTGCAGCCGCAGCAGGTCGGTCTCCGGATAGCCGTTCTGGCAGTACGCCGTCACGGTGGAGCCGTCGATCTCGGTGTCGCAGTCGGCGCCGAAGAGCCGGCCGCCGCCGGGCCGGGCGGGCTGGGCGGGGGGCTCGTCGGGGATCGCTGCCAGGTCCACCACCGCGGAGGCGGCGGGGGGCAGGACGGGGACCGCGGCCTCCGGGCCGGGTGCGGGGTCGGCTCCCGCGGGTCGCGCGGCCGCTCCGGGGGCCAGGAAACCGGTCAGGATCACCGAGGTGACCAGCAGCGAAACGGCTCGGCTCGGCCTGGCGCGCACGCCCGTACCTCCTCCCCGCAGGAGCCGGGACGTTCCCGACTCGGCCAGTTTGCAGGCATATGTCTGGGTTTTCGACTCGGATAGCGCCCTTCCGACGGTGAACATGCGAGCGACCGGAGGACCGCGGGCCGCTGTCCGCACCGCGAAAACGGCGGCGGCCGCACCCTCCGGGAAGGAGGGCGCGGCCGCCGCCGTACGTGCGGGAGGGGCCGTCAGGCACCCATCGCGTGCAGACCGCCGTCCACGTGGACGATCTCACCGGTGGTCTTGGGGAACCAGTCCGAGAGCAGGGCCACGACGCCCTTGCCCGCCGGCTCCGGGTCGCTCATGTCCCACTCCATCGGGGAGCGGTGGTTCCAGACGTCCGCCAGTTCCGTGAAGCCGGGGATCGACTTCGCGGCCATGGAGCCGATCGGACCGGCCGAGACCAGGTTGCAGCGGATCTTCTCCTTGCCCAGGTCGCGGGCGAGGTAGCGGCTGGTGGCCTCCAGCGCGGCCTTGGCCGGGCCCATCCAGTCGTACTGCGGCCACGCGAACTGCGCGTCGAAGGTGAGGCCGACGACCGCGGCGCCCTCGTTCTCCGGGAAGAGCGGCTTGCAGGCCATGGTCAGCGACTTCAGCGAGAACGCCGAGACGTGCATGGCGGTCGCGACCGACTCGAACGGGGTGTTCAGGAAGTTGCCGCCGAGGGCGTCCTGCGGTGCGAAGCCGATCGAGTGGACGACGCCGTCGAGGCCGCCGAGCTCGGCGCGGACCAGGCCCTCCAGGCGCGCGAGGTGCTCGTCGTTGGTGACGTCGAGCTCGATGACCTTGGCGGGCTTGGGCAGCTTGCGGGCGATGCGCTCCGTCAGCGTCGGCCGCGGGAAGGCGGTGAGGATGACCTCGGCGCCCTGCTCCTGGGCGAGGCGGGCGGTGTGGAACGCGATGGAGGACTCCATCAGCACTCCGGTGATGAGGACGCGCTTGCCCTCGAGGATTCCGCTCATGGTGATCAGTGACCCATGCCCAATCCGCCGTCAACGGGAATGACGGCTCCGGTGATGTACGCGGCGTCGTCGGACGCCAGGAAGCTGACGGCGGCCGCGATCTCCTCGGGCTGCGCGTACCGGCCGAGCGGCACCTGGCCCACGATGCCGGCGCGCTGCTCGTCCGTGAGCACCTTCGTCATGTCGGTGTCCACGAAGCCGGGGGCGACCACGTTGAAGGTGATGTTGCGCGAGCCGAGTTCACGGGCGAGCGAGCGGGCGAAGCCGACCAGCGCCGCCTTGGAGGCGGCGTAGTTGGCCTGTCCCGCCGAGCCCAGCAGCCCGACCACCGAGGAGATCAGGACGACGCGGCCCTTCTTGGCACGGAGCATGCCACGGTTCGCCCGCTTGACCACCCGGAAGGTACCCGTGAGGTTGGTGTCGACGACCGAGGCGAAGTCCTCCTCGGACATCCGCATCAGCAGGGTGTCCTTGGTGATGCCGGCGTTGGCCACCAGCACCTCGACGGCGCCGTGGGCGTCCTCGATCTGCTTGTAGGCCTGCTCCACCTGGTCGGAGTCGGTGATGTCGCAACGGACCGCCAGGACGCCGAGCGAGGTGAGCGCCTCCGGCGGCTCTCCCGAGCGGTACGTGATCGCGACCTTGTCTCCGGCCTCCGCGAAGGCACGGGCGATGGCGAGGCCGATGCCCCGGTTTCCTCCGGTGACGAGAACCGAGCGGCTCAACGGATCACCCTTTCGCTAGCGGTCTGAATACCAAAAACCTATAGGTCGCACCCGGTGTACGGAGAATCGAGCTCCGACAGGGCCACGGGACCCGCTCTGTCGAGTCCCTACAGAAAGATGTAGGCACGAGGGCCCCGGGCGCGACATGATCGGGGCGACCGGCCCCGACCCCGGGAGGACTTCCGTGCCCCATTCCATCGACGCGGCCTTCACCGCGCTGCCCCTGCGGGCGCTCGCCGACGCGGCGCTCGCCCGGGCCCGCGCGCTGGGCGCCGAGCATGCCGACTTCCGGCTGGAGCGGATCCGCAGCGCCTCCTGGCGGTTGCGGGACGCCAAGCCCTCCGGCGGCTCCGACAGCACCGACCTCGGATTCGCGGTCCGGGTGGTGCACGGGGGCAGTTGGGGGTTCGCCTCCGGCGTCGACCTGACCATGGACGCCGCCGCCAAGGTGGCCTCGCAGGCCGTGGCCATGGCGAAGCTGTCCGCCCAGGTGATCAGGGCGGCCGGGTCGGACGAACGGGTGGAGCTCGCCGACGAGCCGGTGCACGCCGACAAGACGTGGATCTCCGCCTACGACGTGGACCCCTTCGGGGTGCCGGACTCCGAGAAGGCCGCCCTGCTCGCCGACTGGAGCGCGCGGCTGCTGGCGGCCGAGGGGGTCGCGCACGTGGACGCCTCGCTCCTCGCCGTCCACGAGAACAAGTTCTACGCCGACACCTCGGGCACCTCGACGACGCAGCAGCGCGTGCGCGTGCACCCGCAGCTGACGGCCGTCGCCGTCGACGCCACCACCGGCGAGTTCGACTCCATGCGCACCATCGCCCCGCCCGCCGGGCGCGGCTGGGAGTACCTGACCGGCACCGGCTGGGACTGGGGCGCGGAGCTGGAGCGCATCCCCGGCCTGCTGGCGGAGAAGATGCGGGCCCCGAGCGTCGAGGCCGGGCGCTACGACCTGGTCGTGGACCCCTCCAACCTGTGGCTGACCATCCACGAGTCCATCGGCCACGCCACCGAGCTCGACCGGGCGCTGGGCTACGAGGCGGCGTACGCGGGGACCTCCTTCGCCACCTTCGACCAGCTGGGCGCGCTCAAGTACGGCTCCTCGATCATGAACGTGACGGGCGACCGCACGGCCGAGCACGGCCTGGCGACGATCGGCTACGACGACGAGGGCGTGGCGGCCCAGAGCTGGGACCTGGTCAAGGACGGCACCCTGGTCGGCTACCAGCTGGACCGGCGGATCGCGAAGCTGACCGGCCTCGGGCGCTCCAACGGCTGCGCGTACGCCGACTCCCCCGGGCACGTGCCCGTGCAGCGCATGGCGAACGTCTCGCTCCGGCCGGATCCGGGCGGGCTCTCGACGGAGGACCTGATCGGCGGGGTGGAGCGCGGGATCTACGTGGTCGGCGACCGGTCCTGGTCGATCGACATGCAGCGCTACAACTTCCAGTTCACCGGACAGCGCTTCTTCCGCATCGAGAACGGCCGGCTGGCCGGGCAGCTGCGCGACGTGGCGTACCAGGCCACGACCACCGATTTCTGGGGCTCGATGGAGAAGGTCGGCGGCCCGCAGACCTACGTCCTGGGCGGCGCCTTCAACTGCGGCAAGGCCCAGCCGGGCCAGGTCGCGTCGGTCTCGCACGGCTGCCCGTCCGCGCTGTTCCGCGACGTGAACATCCTGAACACCACGCAGGAGGCCGGCCGATGAGCCGAACCAAGCCGCACGAGATCGTCGAGCGCGCGCTGGAGCTGTCCACGGCGGACGGCTGCGTCGTCATCGCGGACGAGGAGTCGAGCGCCAACCTGCGCTGGGCCGGCAACGCCCTCACCACCAACGGCGTCACCCGAGGCCGGACCCTGACGGTCATCGCCACGGTCGACGGCGGGGAGGGCACCGCGTCGGGCGTCGTCACCCGCTCCGCGGTCACCGCCGCGGACCTTGAGCCGCTGGTCCGGGCCGCCGAGGCGGCCGCGCGGGGCGCGGGTCCGGCCGAGGACGCGCAGCCGCTGGTGACCGGGACCCCGGCCTCGCCGGACTTCGCCGACGGGCCGGCCGAGACCTCCTCGGCGGTGTTCGCGGACTTCGCGCCGGCCCTCGGCGAGGCCTTCGCCCGGGCCCGCGCGGGCGGCCGGGAGCTGTACGGCTTCGCCCACCACCAGCTGGTCTCCACGTACGTGGGCACCTCGACGGGGCTGCGGCTGCGGCACGACCAGCCGAACGGGACGCTGGAGCTCAACGCGAAGTCCCCGGACCGGCAGCGCTCGGCGTGGGCCGGACGCGCCACCCGGGACTTCAAGGACGTGGACCCGACCGTGCTGGACGCGGAGCTGGCCGTGCGGCTCGGCTGGGCGGAGCGGCGGATCGAGCTCCCCGCCGGCCGGTACGAGACGCTGCTGCCGCCCACGGCCGTCGCGGACCTGCTGATCTACCAGATGTGGTCGGCGGCGGCCCGGGACGCGGCCGAGGGCCGTACGGTCTTCTCCCGGCCCGGGGGCGGCACCCGGGTCGGCGACCGGCTGTCCCCGCTCCCGCTGACGCTGCGCAGCGACCCGGACGCGCCGGGGCTGGAGTCGGCGCCGTTCGTGATCGCGCACAGCTCCGGCGACGACGCCTCGGTCTTCGACAACGGCCTGCCGGTCCCCGCCACCGAGTGGATCGCCAACGGCGAGCTGGCCCGGCTGACGACGACCCGGCACAGCGCGGCGCTGACCGGGCTGCCGCTCTCCCCGGCCTTCGGGAACCTGATCCTGGACGGGGGCGGCGACCGGTCGCTGGAGGAGATGGTCGCGGGCACGGAGCGCGGCCTGCTGCTGACCTGCCTGTGGTACATCCGCGAGGTGGACCCGGCCACGCTGCTGCTCACCGGGCTGACCCGGGACGGCGTCTACCTGGTGGAGGACGGGCAGGTCGTCGGGGAGGTCAACAACTTCCGGTTCAACGAGTCCCCGGTGGACCTGCTGTCGCGGGCGACCGAGGCGGGGCGGACCGAGAGGACCCTGCCGCGGGAGTGGGGCGACTGGTTCACCCGGGCCGCGATGCCCGCGCTGCGCGTGCCGGACTTCAACATGAGCTCGGTCAGCAAGGGAGTCTGACCCGCCTAGACTGAAGGACGCAATCCATCATTCGAAGGAGTCGAGAGACCGTGACGGACATCGTCGACGAACTGAAGTGGCGCGGGCTGTTCGCCCAGTCCACCGACGAAGAAGCGCTGCGCAAGGCGTTCGCGGACGGTCCTGTCACGTTCTATTGCGGCTTCGACCCGACCGCGGCCTCGCTGCACGTCGGGCACCTGGTCCAGGTCCTGACCGTGCGCCGGCTCCAGCAGGCCGGGCACCGGCCGCTGGCGCTGGTCGGCGGGGCCACCGGGCAGATCGGCGACCCGCGGCCGACGGCCGAGCGGACGCTGAACGACCCGGAGACCATCGCGAACTGGGTGGCCCGGCTGCGCACCCAGATCGAGCCGTTCCTGTCCTTCGAGGGCGAGAACGCCGCGCTCATGGTCAACAACCTGGACTGGACGGCGGGCCTGTCCGCCATCGAGTTCCTGCGGGACATCGGCAAGCACTTCCGCGTCAACAAGATGCTGACGAAGGACTCGGTCGCGCGCCGGCTGGAGTCCGACCAGGGCATCAGCTACACCGAGTTCAGCTACCAGCTGCTCCAGGGCATGGACTTCCTGGAGCTGTACCGGCGCTACGGCTGCGTGCTCCAGCAGGGCGGCTCGGACCAGTGGGGCAACCTGACGGCCGGGCTCGACCTGATCCACCGGTTGGAGCCGGGGGCGCACGTGCACGCGCTGGCGACCCCGCTGATGGTCAAGGCGGACGGCACCAAGTTCGGCAAGTCCGAGAGCGGGGCCGTCTGGCTGGACCCGGAGATGACCACGCCGTACGCGTTCTACCAGTTCTGGCTGAACGTGGACGACCGGGACATCTCCACGTACCTGCGCATCCTCTCCTTCCGGACCCGGGAGGAGCTGGAGGAGCTGGAGGCGCAGACCGCCGAGCGGCCGCAGGCGCGGGCCGCGCAGCGGGCGCTGGCGGAGGAGCTGACCACGCTGGTGCACGGGGCGGGCCAGTGCGCGGCCGTGATCGCCGCGTCGAAGGCGCTGTTCGGGCAGGGCGAGCTGGCGGAGCTGGACGAGGCCACGCTGGCGGCGGCCCTCTCGGAGCTGCCGCACGCGCGGGTCGCGGAGCTGGGCCAGGTCGTGGACCTGTTCGCGGAGACGGGGCTGGTGGCGAGCAAGTCGGCCGGGCGTCGGACCGTGAAGGAGGGCGGTGCCTACGTGAACAACGTGAAGGTGACCGCCGAGGACGCGGTCCCCGGCGCTCAGGACCTGCTGCACGGGCGGTGGCTGGTGCTGCGCCGGGGCAAGAAGAACCTGGCCGCGGTGGAGGTCACGGGCGCCTGACGCCCGGCCGCTCCCCGGGGGAGCGCGCGGGAGGGGGCCGGTCCGGACGTGTCGTCCGGGCCGGCCCCTCGCGCGTCGGGCGGTCGCGCCCTAGATCGTCTGGCGCCTGTTGCCCCGGAGCGCGTTGTAGACGACGTCGCCGAGGCCGACGATGACGACGGCTCCGGCCAGTTGCAGCAGGTGCCGGATCCAGTCGATGCCCTTGGTGTCGTTGACGCCGATCCAGGTGGCGACGGCGTTGCCGAGGACGGCGCCGAGGATGCCGAAGATCGTGGTGAGCCAGATCGGCTGGTGCTGCTTGCCCGGCAGGATGGCGCGGGCAATCAGGCCCAGCACGAAACCGACGATGATCGCCCACAACCAACTCATGTCGAGCCTCCTCCTGGCGCGTTGTGCGCATGTCCGCCCAGTCTCGATCATGGGTGCGTACGGCGCATTTCGGACAGTGCCGTTCGGGGGACACCCACCCTCCCCGTGCGTGGCGGGGCGGCGTACCGTGGGAGGGTCCGGACCGGGGTGTGTCCGGCGGGTGATCGGGTGGTGGAGCAGGTGGAGCGGAACGCGCGGCAGAAGCGGAACGGGGCCGAGGTCTTCCGGATCACCGGGGCCAGGATGGGCCTCGCCGAGGACGTGCGCGGACGTCAGCGCCGGTACGTGATCTCCATGGTCATCCGGACGCTGTCGGTCATCGCGACCGTCGTGCTGTGGAACGTGGAGCGTCCCGTGGCGATCGTGACGCTGGTGGCGGGGGCGCTGCTGCCGTACGTCGCCGTGGTCATCGCCAACGCGGGGCGGGAGTCGGCGCCGTCGCTGCCCTCGCACTTCGTTCCCGCCCCTGTGCACCCCGCCCTGGAGGCGGGAAACCTCAAGAAGAGCTCAGATCAATCGTGAAGTTCCTGTGCACCGCACCGGGTCCTGCGTGACATACTGCCTACGCGCTCCGCATCCCCCGTCGGAGCGACGGACCGACGCCGGGCAGCTCCCCCCGTGGCTGCTCGGCGTCGCCTTTCCGTTCTAGGGTTGAGGCGTGAACTCCCCCGAATCCTCCGGCGCTCCCGCCCCCGTCTGTTCCGCCAAGGGCTGCCGCGACGCGGCCGTCTGGGTCCTGGCGTGGAACAACCCCTCGCTGCACGCGCCCGAGCGGCGCAAGACGTGGCTGGCGTGCGAGGAGCACCGCGCGCACCTGTCCCACTTCCTCGACCTGCGGGGATTCCTCAAGGACGTGGTGAAGTTCGACGAGTGGGTGCAGCCGGAGGGCTCGGAGCGGACCTGAACGCAGCGGCGGGGCCGGCGCTCCGCCGCGTCCGGTAGCGGCCGGCCGGGCCCGCTCGGCACGGCCGGCTCGGGCCGGTCTCAGCCGCCGATCGCCGACATCGGGCGGTCGGGCTGGAGGAAGGACGGGTCGTCGAGGCCGGATCCGGCCTTCTTGCCCCACATCGCCACCTTCCACAGCCGGGCGATCTCCTCGTCCGGCTGCCCCGAGCGCAGCGCGGCCCGCAGGTCGGACTCCTCGGTGGCGAACAGGCACGTGCGGACCTGGCCGTCGGCGGTGAGCCGGGTGCGGTCGCAGGCCCCGCAGAAGGGCCGGGTGACCGAGGCGATGACGCCGACGGTGGCCGGGCCTCCGTCGACGAGCCAGCGCTCGGCGGGCGCGGAGCCGCGCTCGTCGGCGCCTTCCTCGGTGAGGGTGAAGCGGGTGCGCAGGGACCGGAGGATGTCCCCGGCGGTGATCATGCCCTCGCGCTTCCAGCCGTGCTGGGCGTCGAGGGGCATCTGCTCGATGAAGCGGAGCTCGTAGGCGTTCTCCACGGCCCAGGCGAGCAGGTCGGGTGCCTCGTCGTCGTTGAGCCCGGGCATCAGCACGGCGTTGACCTTCACCGGGGTGAGGCCGGCCTCGCGGGCGGCCGCCATGCCGTCGATGACGTCGCGGTGGCGGTCGCGCCGGGTGAGGGTCTTGAAGACGTCGGGCCGCAGGGTGTCCAGGGAGACGTTCACCCGGTCCAGGCCGGCGGCCTTGAGGGCCTGCGCGGTGCGCTTGAGGCCGATGCCGTTGGTCGTGAGCGACATCCGGGGGCGGGGCTCCAGCGCGGCGCAGCGCTCGACGATCCCGACCAGGCCGGGGCGCAGCAGCGGCTCGCCGCCGGTGAAGCGGACCTCGGTGATCCCGAGCCGGGTGACGGCGATGCGGATCAGCCGGACGATCTCGTCGTCACTGAGCAGGTCCGACTTCCCGAGCCACTGCAATCCCTCCTCGGGCATGCAGTACGTACAGCGCAGGTTGCACCGGTCGGTGAGCGAGACGCGCAGGTCAGTGGCCACGCGGCCATACGTGTCGAGAAGCACTCTGGGCCCCCTCCCCTGTCCGGTTCGTAGAGGTGCGACGCAGTGTGGGTTGTCCTGCGGCGTCGTCTTCGAGCCTACGCGACGGTCCTGCCCTCCAGGGGTGCCCGAATGAACGAGACGCGGCGCGGCCGCGTCGTAGAGAAGTACGACGCGGCCACGCTGGGTGTTCGGACGATGTCAGTGAGCGCCTGTTCCGGTGAGGGATCGCACCTCCAGCTCGGCGAACTTCTGCGCGTCGGCCTTGTCCTTGGACAAGACGGTTCCCAGCCATCCGAGCAGGAAGCCGAGCGGGATCGAGATGATGCCCGGGTTCTCCAGGGGGAACCAGTAGAAGTCGGAGTCCTTGAACATCGAGGTGGGCTTGCCGGAGACGACCGGGGAGAAGAGCACGAGGACGACGGAGGACAGCAGGCCGCCGTAGATCGACCAGAGGGCGCCCGAGGTGGTGAAGCGCTTCCAGAAGAGGCTGTAGAGGATGGTCGGCAGGTTGGCGGAGGCGGCGACCGCGAAGGCCAGGGCGACGAGGCCGGCGACGTTCAGGTCGCGGGCGAGGGCGCCGAGGCCGATGGCGACGGCGCCGATGACCACGGTCGACCAGCGGGCGGCGCGCACCTCCTCCTTCTCGGTGGCCTTGCCCTTGCGGATGACGTTGACGTAGAGGTCGTGCGCGAAGGACGAGGAGGAGGCGAGGGTGAGCCCCGCGACCACGGCGAGGATGGTGGCGAAGGCGACCGCGGAGATCACGGCGAGCAGCACGGCGCCGCCGGTGGAGCCGGCGCCGCCGCCGACCTCCTGGGCGAGGAGGGGCGCGGCGGTGTTGCCTGCCTTGTTCGAGGCGAGGATGTCGGCCCGGTTGAGCAGGGCCGCGGCGCCGAAGCCCAGCGCGATGGTCATCAGGTAGAAGGCGCCGATGATGCCGATGGCCCAGTTCACGGACGTGCGGGCGGCCTTGGCCGTGGGGACGGTGTAGAAGCGGATCAGGATGTGCGGCAGGCCGGCGGTGCCGAGGACCAGGGCGAGTCCGAGCGAGATGAAGTCGAGCTTGGTGGTGGCGTCCTTGCCGTACTTCAGGCCGGGTTCGAGGAACGTGGCGCCCTGGCCGCTGTTCTCGGCCGCCTGGCCGAGCAGGGAGGAGATGTTGAAGTCGAACTTCAGCAGCACCAGGAAGGTGATCAGCAGGGCGCCCGCGATCAGCAGCACCGCCTTGATCATCTGGACCCAGGTGGTGCCCTTCATGCCGCCGATGGTCACGTAGAGGATCATCAGGATGCCGACCAGGGCGACCACGGCCACCTTGCCGCCGTCGCTGGTGATGCCCAGGAGCAGCGAGACGAGCACGCCGGCGCCGGCCATCTGGGCGAGCAGGTAGAAGATCGAGACCACGATGGTGGAGGTTCCGGCGGCGGTGCGCACGGGCCGCTGGCGCATCCGGAACGCGAGGACGTCGCCCATCGTGTAGCGGCCGGAGTTGCGCAGCGGCTCGGCGACGAGCAGCAGCGCGACCAGCCAGGCGACGAGGAAGCCGATGGAGTAGAGGAAGCCGTCGTAGCCGAAGAGGGCGATGGCTCCGGCGATGCCGAGGAAGGACGCGGCGGACATGTAGTCGCCGGAGATGGCGAGGCCGTTCTGGAAGCCGGTGAACTGACGGCCGCCCGCGTAGAAGTCCGCGGCGTCCTTGGTCTGGCGGCCGGCCCAGATCGTGATGACGAGGGTGGCGACGACGAACAGCCCGAACAGGGTGATGATCAGCGGCCGGTGCTCGGTGGCTCCGACCGCGAGGGTCGCCAGGGGGGCGGCGCTGCTCATTCTCCGGCCTCCATGCGGGACTTGATGGCCGCGGCCTTGGGGTCGAGCCGGGCGGCGGCGTAGCGCGAGTACAGCCAGGCGATCAGGAAGGTGGTCGCGAACTGGCCGAGGCCGAGGACGAGGGCGACGTTGATGTTGCCGAAGAGCCTGGTTCCCATGAAGTCGCCGGCGTAGCTCGACAGCAGTACGTACAGCAGGTACCAGGCGATGAAGGCCACGGTCAGCGGGAAGGCGAACGAGCGGAAGGAGCTGCGCAGTTCGGCGAAGTCGGGGCTCTCCTGGACGCGGGTGAAGTCCTCGGCCGAGGGGGGAGCCGCGGGCCTTCCCGCGTCGTCCTGCGGTGGCGCTGCTGCGTCGTTGGTCGTCACGGGGGGCTCTCCTAGTGGCGCGGGTGCGAGGGGGACGACGGACAAAACAACCTCCGTGTAGGGGGACCGTGTTGCCGATCCCCCCTGTCAACGGCACGGACGGCGTGTCGGGACGGTTCAACACCCCCCGTTTCTTTGAAGATTGATTTCTCGAACGGATGGCGCAGAAGGGAACAGCGGTACTAGGTTTCCGTGTCATACACCCCGCCCGGCGCGACCGCGTCCGGGCGGCTTTTTCACGGATGATGTGGAGAACCCATGGCGCATCTGGGGTCACGTACCGCTCGGAAGCACGGCCGTCTCGCCGTCCCGGTCGGCCTGGCGCTCACCGCTTCGCTCGCCTTCCTTCCGACGGTCGCGGCCTCCGCCGCACCGCTGGGGAACACGGCGGCCGCGAGCACGGCGGCGAAGCCCGACACCTCCGGCCCCAAGATGTCCTACGTGGCGAACCTGACCGCGTACGGCACGGTGAAGCAGGCGAAGAAGGCCATCGAGCGGGCCGGCGGCACGGTGGTGACCTCGCACGACAAGATCGGCGTGGTCGTCGCCCATTCGCAGAACCCCGAGTTCGCCAGGCAACTGCGCGCGCAGCGAAGCCTGTTCGTGTCCGTGGGCGCCACCCGTACCGCCCCCTTGACGACGGTGCAGACCACCGAGGAGGGCACGACGCAGCGGCTGAGCGCGGCGGACGCCGCCAAGGCCGCGGCGCAGGCGGCGCCGGGCCAGGAGCCGCTGGAGTCCAACCAGTGGGACCTGCGGGCCATCAAGGCCGACCAGGCGCACAAGATCAACGACGGCAGCCGGAACGTCACGGTGGGCGTCATCGACACGGGCGTCGACGACACCCACCCGGACCTCGCCGCGAACTTCTCCAAGGCGCAGTCGGCCAACTGCGTCGGCGGTGTCGCGGACACCTCCGAGGGCGCGTGGCGCCCGTACGCGGACGGCAGCGACCACGGCACGCACGTGGCGGGCACGATCGCGGCCCCGCGCAACGGCGTCGGCGTCAGCGGCGTCGCCCCCGGCGTGCAGATAGCCGCCATCAAGGTGAGCGAGCCCGCGACCAGCCTCTTCTACACGGAGGCCGTCGTCTGCGGCTTCATGTTCGCCGCCGAGAAGGGGATCGAGGTGACCAACAACAGCTACTACGTCGACCCCTGGTACTTCAACTGCAAGACGGACGACGACCAGAAGGCGCTGGTGGAGGCCCTCAGCCGGGCCAGCAAGTACGCCGAGCGCAAGGGCGTGCTCAACGTCGCCGCGGCCGGCAACGAGAACTACGACCTCTCGGCCGACTCGATCACCGACGAGACCAGCCCGAACGACACCACCCCGGTGCCGCGCACCATCGACCCGCGGGTCTGCCTCGACGTCCCGACGCAGCTCCCGGGCGTGGTGACGGTGACCGCCACCGGCGACAAGGGCTTCAAGTCCTACTACTCCAGCTACGGCCTGGGCGTCGCGGACGTCTCGGCCCCCGGTGGCGACAAGTGGCAGGTCCCGGCCACCCCGGACGCCAACGGCCGGGTGCTGTCGACCGTCCCGGGCGGCGGCTACGGCTACAAGCAGGGCACCTCGATGGCGACCCCGCACGTCGCGGGCGTCGCGGCGCTGCTCAAGAGCGCCCACCCGCGGGCCACGCCCGCGCAGCTCCAGGCGATGCTCAAGGGCCAGGCCACCAAGACGGCCTGCCCGGCGCAGGTCTACGACGCCACCGGCACCCTCGTCGACGCCACCACCTGCGAGAGCAAGTGGGGCCAGACCGGCTACTACGGCTACGGCGTGGTCGACGCGCTGAAGGCCGTCAAGTAGCGGACCGCACGCGCGAGGGCCGGGCGGGGTCTCCCCGCCCGGCCCTCTCCGTCGTTCAGGCCTTGATCATCACCTTGAGGGCGCTGCGGTCGTCCATGGCCCGGTAGCCGTCCGGAACCTCGTCCAGGGCGACCGTGCGGTCGAACACGGGGGCCGGGTCGATGACGCCGCCGAGCACGTCCTCCAGCAGCTCGGGGAGGTACGCGCGGACCGGGGCCACGCCGCCGCGCAGCGTGATGTTCCGGTCGAACATGACGCCGAGGTCGAGTCCGGTGCCGCTGCCGTGCGGGACGCCGACGTAGCCGACGGCCCCGCCGTCGCGGGTGATGTTCACGGCGGTGCGCATCGACATCTCGGTGCCGACCGCCTCGATGACGGCGTGGGCGCCCCGGCCCCCGGTGAGCTCGCGCACGGCGGCCTCGGCGGCCTCGGCGCGTTCGGCGACGATGTCGGTGGCCCCGAAGAGGGTGGCGATGTCCGTGCGCGCGGTGTGGCGGCCCAACGCGATGATCCGCTCGGCGCCCAGCCGCTTCGCCGCGAGCACTCCGCACAGGCCGACCGCGCCGTCGCCGACGACCGCGACCGTGGAGCCCGCGCGCACCCCGGCCCCCAGGGCGGCGTGGTGGCCGGTGCCCATGACGTCGGAGAGCGCGAGCAGGCCGGTCAGCAGGTGGTCGTCGGAGGCGGCCTCGGCGGGCAGCTTCACCAGGGTGCCGTCGGCGTGCGGGACGCGGACGGCCTCGCCCTGGCCGCCGTCGTGGCCGACCGAGCCCCAGAACCCGCCGTGTTCGCAGGAGGTGTACAGGCCCTCGGTGCAGTAGTCGCAGGTGCCGTCCGACCACATGAAGGGGGCGACGACGAGGTCGCCGGTGCGCAGCCCCGACACGGCGGAGCCGGTCTCCTCGACGACGCCGAGGAACTCGTGGCCGATGCGCTGGCCGGGCCGGCGCGCGGACTCGCCGCGGTAGGCCCAGAGGTCGCTGCCGCAGATGCAGGCGCGCAGCACGCGGACGACGGCGTCCTCGGGACTGCGGATCGCGGCGTCGGGCACCTCCTCCACGCGGATGTCGTACGGGGCGTGGATGACGGTGGCGCGCATGGTGGTGCAGTCCTCCGGCTAGGGGTGGGTGGCGTCGGGTGCGACGTCCCCACCGTACGCCCGGGCCCGGGCGAGCACTCCGCCGGCCAGCAGGTACTGGGCCGCCAGGTAGGTGGCCATGATCCAGAAGTCGGGGCGGGGCGGCTGCGGCCAGGCGGCGACCCCGGTGGCGATGAGGGTGTCGGAGAGCAGGAACAGCGCCCCGCCCGCCCCGGCCCACGCGCCGAACGCGCTGGAGCGGTAGGCCATGGCGGTGAGCAGCAGGCTGTAGCCGGCGACGGGCACGCGCAGTTCGGGCGGCAGGTCCCCCCACAGCAGGGCGACGGTCCCGAGCAGGGCGACGGCGTACGCGCCCGCGAGCACGGGGCTGGTCCTGCCGCGGCCGAAGAGCACGAGGTAGCAGACGTGGCCGGCGGCGAAGGAGCCCATGCCGACCAGGAAGGCGGGGTCGGCGTCGAAGAGCAGGGCCAGGTCGCCGCCCCACCCGAAGAGCAGGGCGGCGACGAGGAGGCGGGGCGCGCCGCGGGTGAGGACGTACGCGACGAGCAGCGGCATCAGCAGCGGCTTGAAGACCAGGTGGCCCGGGTCCCAGCCGGCGAGGAGGGACCCGAGGTCGCCGGCCGCGGCGAGGGCGAACCCGGCCAGGGCCGCCCGACCGGCGCGCTCCCGGCGGTCGGGGGCCGGCCCGTCGGCCCGTGAGGGCGCGGAGGTCCCGGCGGACCGCGCGGCGCTCACGCGCCGGCCCCCCGTACGGGCTGGGCGACTCCGGCGGGGGCGGACCCGGGACCGTGCTCGGGGGCGGAGACCGCTGCGGCGGGCACGGAAGCGGGCACGGAGGCCCGGGCCGGTACGGGAGCGCTCACCGCGGCGGCTGCGGACCCCGGCACGGAGGCGGCTGCGGGGGCCGGGGCATGAGCCGGGGCCGGGGCCGGCTGCCAGCCGGGGCCGCCGAAGACGCGGCCGGCGCGCTCGCGCCAGTCACCGGCGGCGCGGACGTCGCGGGCGATGGCGGCGTACTCGTGGGTGGCCACGCGCAGCGGGTTGTAGGTGCCGATGTTCTTGGTGAGCCCGAAGACGGGCCGGTCGGTCTCGCCCACCCAGGAGCCGAACATCCGGTCCCAGACGATCAGGATGCCGCCGAAGTTGCGGTCCAGGTAGCTGCCCTGGGAGGCGTGGTGGACGCGGTGGTGCGAGGGGGTGTTGAACACGTACTCCACCGGGCGCGGCAGCTTGCCGATGCGCTCGGTGTGGATCCAGAACTGGTAGACGAGGTTGACCGAGTAGCAGAAGGCCACGGCGGCCGGGTGCACGCCGAGGGCGATCATCGGCAGGTAGAACGGCCAGGAGGTGGCGCTCGTCCAGGGCTGGCGCAGGGCGGTGGTGAGGTTGAACCTGCGGCTGCTGTGGTGGACGACGTGGCAGGCCCACAGGATGCGGATGACGTGGTGGCCGCGGTGCTGCCAGTAGTAGAGGAAGTCCTGCGCGAGCAGCATCAGCAGGACGGTCCACCACAGCACGGGGACGCGCAGCGGGGTCAGTTCGTAGACCGCCGCGTAGACCAGGGCGATCGGGATCTTCCAGAGGAAGTCGAAGACGAGGCTGCCGAGTCCCATGCCGAGGCTGGTGACGGCGTCCTTGGTCTCGTACCCGGCGGCGTCCTCGTCGGGATGGATCCGGTAGCTCACCAGTTCCACGACGGTGAGCAGCACGAAGGCTGGTATGGACCACAGCACGACATCGGGCAGGTTCGGCATGTCCGCACCATAAAGGCGCCTCCGGGGGTGCCGCTAGGGGTTGTTACCGATCGGTATCCGACGGGGTTACCGGCGGTTCTCCCGCCGGCCGCCCGGCGGGGCGGCCCGGTGCGGTGCCGGGCCGCCCCGCCGGGCGGTGTCACCAGACGCGGACCGAGCCGCCGCGGGCGAAGGCCGGGCTGGTGGCCCCGGCCGGGACCTCGGTCAGCGGTTCGGCGATCTCCGAGACGAGGGGGCCGGCCTTCGCGGCCACCGCGTCGAGGAGGGCGAGGTCGAAGCCGTAGACGCGGGCGGCGTTCCCGCCGACCATCGCCGCGACCTCCTCCCTCGGGAGGCCCGCGTAGGCGATGCGCAGGCCCTCGCGGGAGAAGGGGGTGGTGCCCTCGTCGTGGGGGTAGTCGCTGCCCCACATGATCTTGTCGAGGCCGATCCGGTCCCGCAGCGGCACCTCGTGGGGGCGCATGAAGCTCGCGCCCACGAAGCAGTTGTCCCGCCAGACCTCGCTCGGGCGCCGGCCCATCGAACCGGCCAGGCCCGCGCCGAACTTGGACTCGGCCGTGGCCGAGGCCGCGACCAGGCGGCGGTGGTAGTAGTCGAGCATGTCCAGCACGCCCGGTATCCAGCCCGAGCCCTGCTCCGTCAGGACCAGCTTCAGCCCGGGGTGGCGGTGGAAGGCGCCGCCGAAGACCAGGTGCCACAGGGCGCGGTGCGAGAACCAGGTGGTCTCCACCATGAAGACGGCCCGGGCGGCCGGTTCGTCGCCGAGCGGCGGGGAGGCCGAGCCTCCGTGGTGGTTGACGGGCACGTCCAGCTCCTCGCAGACCGCCCAGATGGGGTCGTACGCGGCCGAGTGGAGCTCGGGCACCCCGGAGCCCGGCGGGGCGCCCGGCAGCAGGATGCCGCCGGTCAGGCCGGCCTCCTTCGTCCGGCGGACCTCCCGGACCGCCGCGTCGACGTCGCCCAGCAGGATCTGGGCCACGCCGGCCCGCCGTCCGGGGGCCTCGGCGCAGAAGTCCGCCAGCCAGCGGTTGTGGGCCTGCAGGCCGGCCAGGCGCAGCTCGAACTCCGCCGCCGTGGGCTGCTGGGCCATCAGCGAGGCGTTCGGGAAGAACGGCGGGACGGTGTTGGGGAAGAGGACCTCCGCGACGATCCCGTCGGCCTCCAGTTCGGCCAGCCGGCGCTGCGAGTTCCAGTTGCGGTCCGCGGTGTCCGCGAGCAGGTCCTCGTACGGGTTCACGTAGGAGGCGGCCCAGGCGTCGAACTCCTCGTGGTGGCGCCGGGCCAGGTATGGCTTGTAGTCGAGCAGGTCGGCGCCGGCGTGGCAGTCCGCGGAGACGACCGTGTAGCGGTCCTCCCCCGGGGCCCGCCCGCCCGGTCCGCGCACCGCCGTCCGGCCGTCCGGTGCCCTCCGCTCGTCCGGTGCCCTCCGTTCGTCCTGCGGCGTCCGGTCGTCCGGTGCGTTGCGCGCGGTCATCGGTCCACCCCCAGCACCGGGAAGTCCTCGCCGGTCAGCCAGTGGCGGCCCACCGCGCGCGACCGGGCCCAGGAGGCCTCCACCGCCGTCTGGTCGGCGCTCTGGCCCAGCTCGGCCGGGGTGGGGCCGATCCGGCGGGCCAGCGGGGCCAGCCGCCCGGTGTCGAAGCCGAAGACCTCGGCCGCGGCCAGGCCGAGCATCCGGCGGGTCTCGGCGACCGGGATGTCGTGGAAGGTGTTCTTCAGCCAGGTGCGGGTGTTCGGCCAGGTCCCCTCGGGGTGCGGGAAGTCCGAGCCCCACAGGATGTTGTCCACCCCGATCTCGTAGCGCTGGGCCAGCTCCCGGCGCTTGGTGTTCGTGGCGCAGACGAAGACCTGCCGGTCCAGGTACTCGCTGGGCGGCCGCTTGAGCTCCTCGAACGGCGAGAGCTTCTTGCCGCCGTGGGCGCCGAGGTAGAGGCGGTCCATGAACCAGAGCTGGTTGGGGAGCCACCAGCAGCCCGACTCGGCGATGCCGAACTTCAGGCCGGGGTGGCGCTCGAAGACGCCCGACCAGAGCAGGAACCACAGCGGGCGGGCCGGCCACCAGGTCACCTCGGAGACGAAGATGCCCAGGTGGTCGCCGTACTCGTGGCGCGGCGAGGATCCGGAGTGCGTGACGACCGGCATCCCGGTCTCGGCCGCCGCCGCCCAGACGGGGTCGTAGCGCCGGTCGTGGTAGGGGGCCTTGTCCACCCACATGGCGGGGATCATCAGCGCGCCGAGCCCGGACTCCTTGGCCCGGTGGACCTCCGCGACGACCTTCGCCGGGTCGCCGGTGATCGGGAGCAGGGCGACGCCGCAGTGGCGTTCGGGGTGCTGCGAGACGAACTCGGCCAGCCACCGGTTGTGCGCCTGCGCGCCCGCCATGCCGAGCTCGGGGTCCTGGTCGCCGGAGAGGCCCAGGCCCACGCCGAAGGGGGCCGCGGTCTGGCTGTCGACGGCGTCCGCGTCGGGGAAGACGACCTCGGCCGCGACACCGTCGCCGTCGAGTTCCTTGATCCGCTGCCCGGTGTCCCAGCCGCCCTTGAGGCCCTCCTCGTGGTCGTGGAACCACTTCTCGGCGAAGGCCTCGTTGCGGACGCCGAGCCGGGTGGCCTCGGCCCGGCGCGCGTCGCGCTCGCCGAGGAAGGCGTCGAACCGCGGGTGGAAGCGGGAGTCGAGGTACGGGCGGTACAGCTCGGTGGGGAGGCCCGCGTGGCAGTCCGAGGAGATGATCAGGTACGGGTCCGGGTCGGGCGCGGGGTCGCGGCCCGGTTCGCGGTCCGGGGTGCGGTCCGGGTGGTGCGCTTGGGTGTCAGGCACGGCGGGCCCCTCAGTCGAGGATGAAGCGTTCCAGGTAGGCGGGGTTGGCGCGGTCGAGCATCGACCGCGAGCGGGCGCGGATCTGGCGGTCGCTGTGCTCGCTCGGCGGCAGCATCCAGAAGCGGTCGGCGCGGATGCCGTCGACGACGTGGCCGGCGACCTCCTCCACGGGGGTGAAGTGCACCGCGTGGCCCGCCTCGCGCATGGCGGACTCGTACTGGTCGAGGCTGCGGTACGGGGCCCTGCGCGGGCGCTCCTTCGCGTACCGCTCGGGCCGGTTGCGGTGGGACTCCCACAGGCCGGTGCGCAGCATGTGCGGTCCGGGGAAGAGCACGGAGGCGCCGACGGCCGCGTCCTCCGCCCTGAGGTGGGCGTAGAGGGACTCCGTCATGGTGACCACGGCCGCCTTGGTGACGGCGTAGACGGAGGCGGTGGGCAGCGGGGCGATGCCGCCGTCGCCGGAGGAGGTGTTCACGACGTGACCCGGCGCGCCGCCCGCGATCATGCGGGGGACGAAGGCCTGGATCCCGTGGAAGACGCCCCACACGTTGACGGAGAAGGCCCACTTCCAGTCGTTGGGTTCGTGCTCCCACATGCGGCCCTCGGCTCCGGAGCCGACGCCCGCGTTGTTGCAGAGCACGTGGACGGCCCCGAAGGCCTCGTAGGCGGCGTCGGCGAGGGAGACGACGCTGTCGCGGTCGCTCACGTCGACGGTCCGGGCGAGCACTTCGGCGCCCTGCCCGGCCAGTTCGCCGGCGGCCTTGCGCAGGGCGGCCTCCTCCACGTCGGCGAGGACGACCTTCAGGCCCTCGGCGGCGAAGCGGCGGGCCATCGCGAGGCCGATGCCGCTCGCGGCGCCGGTGACGACGGCCACCTGTCCCGGTTCCAGTCGCATCTCACACACTGCCTTCCGGAGGGCCGTCGAGGACCTGCATCGGGTCGTCGTACCGCTGGTGGACGTACGGGAGCAGGGCCCGGGCGCTGACCCGCTCGACGACCCGGCCCTTCTGGTCGGTGGTCTTCTCGCCGATGGTGATCTCCACGAGCCGGCGGACGGGCAGGTCGGCGACCGGGTCGAACATCGACTCGCGGAGCACGACGTCGCCCGTGACGCGCTCCAGCCTGCGGACCTTCTCGTTGCGGGTGCAGTGGACGAGGACCGGGTCCGACTCCAGGCCGGAGCCGTCGACCGCGGGGAGGAACTTGAAGTAGAAGTCGGTCTTCGTGGCCGGTTCGGGCAGCGGCAGCGGGCGGTCGACCGCCCCGCGGACCTCCACGAACGCGATGCCGTGCCGGGCGAGGGCGGCCCGGACGACGAGCCCGTCGCGCTCGACGGTGACCTCGCCCAGTTTCTTCGGTTCGCCGAAGACCTCGCGGCCGCCGGTCAGGGCGCGCTCGTGCGTCATCGGCATGACCAGCGGGTACCAGCCCTCGACCCCGTCGTGCCGGGCGGCGACGGCCACCGAGCCGGCGCCGAGCGGGTAGCCGGGCAGGTCCACCGTGCTGATGTTGGCCCGCACCAGGGGCCGGTCGCCCGGCTTGAGCGGCGGTGGCAGGACCGCCGCCACCACCTCCGGGTCCGTCTCCCAGACGGCCACCACACCCGTGGACCAGATGTCGGGAAGCCGGGCGCTCTTCTCGCGCGACGCCGCGATCTCGGCCTCGGTCCGTGCTCCGTACCGTACGCGTGCCATCTCTCGCACCACCCTTCGGTTCGGTTCTGTAACACAGTTACACCGCTACCGATGAAGGGTAAAGACCCGTGCACGCAACAGAACTGACGGAACGACAGATGGGTGGCCGGACATGGCCAGAAGCACGCTGACCCGCGCGGAGGTGCTGGACGCCGCCGCGCTGCTGGTCAGACAGGACGGCCCGGGGGCCCTCACCATGCGCAAGCTGGCCGCCGAACTGGGCACCGCCGTGACCTCGATCTACTGGCACGTCGGCAACCGCGAATCGCTGCTCGACGCCCTCGTCGAGCGGACCGTCGAGGAGATGGGCGCCCTCGCCCCGTCCGGCCGCACCCCCGCCGACCGCATCCTGTCGGTGGCCCGCATCCTGCGCCGCGAACTGCGCGAGCGGCCCCACCTGATCGCGATGGTCCACGAACGCGGCCTCACCGAGCGGATGTTCCTCCCCGCCCAACAGGCCCTCGTCCACGAGGTGCACGCCGCCGGACTGCGCGGCGCACGGGCGGCGGACGCGGTGCGCGCGATCCAGTTCCAGACGATCGGCTTCCTGCTCGTCGAGCGCAACCGCGAGCGCTCCCCCGCCCAGTCCCCCGCCGAGAACGAGCTCTGGGACCCGGCCGCGGCCCCCCACGACCCGGCGCTGGCCCGCGCCATGGCCCGCCCGGCGGACCCGGAGCGCCTGTTCGCCCTGTCCGTGCGCGCCCTCGTACGGTCGCTGCTGGAGCCCCGGGGGTAGGGCGTCGGCGGGGCGCGCCCGGCCGGGAGCCCGCCGGCCGGGCCGGGCCGAGGGCGCCCCGCGGTCGTCGGGGACACGGCTGTCGGCCGGGGCCGATATCCTCTGTGACCATGCTCGACGACCGTACGACCGCAGAGACGACCTGGCCGACCGCGTACCCACAGGGGTACGCGGTCGTCGACGTGGAGACCACCGGGCTCGCGCGCGACGACCGGATAGTGTCCGCCGCCGTCTACCGGCTCGACGCGCTGGGCAACGTCGAGGACCACTGGTACACCCTGGTCAACCCGCAGCGCGACCCGGGGCCGGTGTGGATCCACGGGCTGACGACCGACGTGCTGCGGGACGCTCCCCTCTTCGCGGACATCGCCGAGGAGTTCGCGGGCCGGCTCGCGGACCGGGTGCTGGTCGCGCACAACGCCATCTTCGACTGGCAGATGATCGCCCGGGAGTACGCGCGGGCCGCGGTGACCGCGCCGGTCCGTCAGCGGCTGTGCACCATCGCCCTGTCGAAGGAGCTGAACCTGCCGCTGCCCAACCACAAGCTGGAGTCGCTCGCCGCGCACTTCGGCGTGGTCCAGCAGCGCGCCCACCACGCCCTCGACGACGCCAGGGTGTTGGCCGAGGCCTTCCGGCCGTCGCTGCACGCGGCGGCCCGCGACGGGGTGCGGCTGCCGCTGCTGGAGTGCCGGCCGCTGACGGAGTGGTCGGACTCCCCGGTGACCCCGCGGGTGGGCCACCAGGCCGCGTATCGCGGCGGCGGGTGGCGCCCCTCGCGCAGGCGGCCGCCGTGCCCGCACCCCAACCCGGGGCGCTTCCAGGACGGCGAGCCGCTGAAGCAGGGCATGCGGATCGCCTTCTCCGGCGACACCTCGGTGGACCGCGAGCTGCTGGAGGACCGCGCCGTCGAGGCGGGCCTGCACATCGCGACGAGCGTGTCGCGGCTCACCAGCCTGCTCGTGACGAACGACCCGGACTCGGCGACCTCGAAGACCCTCAAGGCCAGGTCCTTCGGCACGCCGGTCGTGGACGAGGCGGCCTTCACCCAGCTGCTGCGGGACGTGGCCGCCGTCGAGGACTGAGCCCGGCCGCGTCGGCGCCGCGACGTCGGCCGGACCGCATGTCGGCCGGACCGCGTGGCGCCACCGCCGCGGACCTGCCTGCCCCGCTCCGGCCGCGTCGCGTTGCTCCGGCCGGGTGCAGGCGCGGCGACTCACCCCGGTGGATCTTGTTCCGGCCCCCGGCCGTGCGCAGCATTCGGCGCATGGCACGTTGTGAGGTCTGCGGAAACGATTACGGCATGTCCTTCGAGGTGCACGCGCAGGGCGCCGTGCACGTCTTCGACTGCTTCTCCTGCGCCATCCACCGCATGGCGCCCATCTGCGAGCACTGCCGGGTCCAGATCATCGGCCAGGGCGTCGACGTCGAGGGCCAGTGGTTCTGCGGGGCGCACTGCGCCCGCGCGGAGGGGAAGGTGGGCGTCGTCGACCGCGTCTGACCTCCGGCGCCCCGTCCCTTGCGACCCTCCCCACCAGCGTTCCGGCCCCGGACGGCCACCCGGCCGCCGGGGCCCCGTCGGCTGGGGGTACCGTCGTGGGCGTGTACCGCTTTGTACTGACCCGGCAGTGGGTGTGCCTCACCCTCGTGGCCCTCGCCCTCATCCCCGCGATGATCAAGCTGGGGTTCTGGCAGTACCACCGCCATGAGCACCGGGTCGCGCAGAACCAGCTCATCGAGACGAGCCTGCGGGCGAAGCCGCTGCCCGTCACCGACCTCACCTCCCCCGGCCACCGGGTCCCGCGCTCTGACTACTGGCGCGCGGTCACCGCCACCGGCACGTACGACACCGCGCACGAGGTGGTCGTCCGCATGCGCACCTCGCGCGACGACAAGGTCGGCTACCACGTGGTGACCCCGCTGGTCCTCGCCGACGGCCGGGTGGTCCTGGTCAACCGCGGCTGGGTGCCGAGCGACGGCAACGCGCGCGACTTCCCGCCCGTACCGGCCCCGCCGTCGGGCGAGGTGACCGTCACCGGCCGGCTGAAGGCCGACGAGACGAGCGGCGCCAGCGGCATCAAGGACCGCAAGGGGCTGCCGGACCGCCAGGTGATGCTGATCGACAGCGCCCGGCAGGCCGCGTACCTCGGCAAGCCGGTCCTCGGCGGCTACCTCGAACTCACCGGCCCGGCCCCCTCGGACGGCGGCCCCGAGATGATCGCCGAGCCGGACCACGACTCCATCGGCCCCCACATGGCGTACGCCGTCCAGTGGTGGCTGTTCGCCGCGGCGGTCCCGGTGGGCTGGGTGGTGCTCGTCCGGCGCGAGCGGCGCGACCGCGACGAGGCGGCGGCCCGATCCGTCGAACGGGAGCCGGTCAGCGCGTAGCGTGTCCGCATGGATCTTGGACTGAAGGACCGTGTCTACGTCGTCACCGGGGCCACGCGCGGCCTCGGCTTCGCCTCCGCCCGTGAACTGACCGCCGACGGCGCGAAGGTGGTCGTGACGGGCCGGGAGGAGGAGCGGGCGGCCGCGGCCGCCGCGTCGCTCGGCCAGAACGCCGTGGGCGTCGCCGCCGACAACGCCGACCCGGCCGCGGCCGGACGGCTCATCGCCACCGCGCGCGAGCGCTTCGGCCGCTTCGACGGCATCCTCATCAGCGTCGGCGGACCCGCCCCGGGCTCCGCCGCGGACAACACCGACGCACAGTGGTCGGCCGCGTTCGAGTCGGTGTTCCTGGGCGCCGTCCGCCTCGCCCGGGCGGCCGCCGCCGAACTGGGCGAGGGCGGGGTCATCGGCTTCGTCCTCTCGGGCTCGGTGCACGAGCCGATCCCGGGCCTGACCATCTCCAACGGCCTGCGCCCGGGCCTGGCGGGCTTCGCCAAGTCCCTCTCCCTGGAACTCGGCCCGCGCGGCATCCGCGTCGTGGGCCTGCTCCCGGCGCGCATCGACACCGACCGGGTCCGCGAGCTCGACGCGCTGTCCGGTGACGCGGCGGCCGCGCGGGCCGCGAACGAGTCCCGGATCCCGCTGCGGCGCTACGGCACCGCCGAGGAGTTCGGCCGTACGGCCGCCTTCCTGCTGTCTCCGGCCGCGTCCTACCTGACGGGCGTCATGCTCCCGGTCGACGGCGGCGCCCGGCACGGCTTCTGACCCGCCGCCGGCAACGCCCGCGAGCCGGGCCCGCCGGTGGGCGGGCCCGGCTCGCGGGCAGCGACGGCCACGGGACGGCCCGGGCCGGGACCACTTCGACCCCGGCCGCGGCCACGACGTCACGGACGGCCAGCCCTACTGGACGCGCTCCGCCCGGTGCGAGGTCACCTTCAGTCGGGCCTCCGCCGGCAGGTCCGGGAGCCCGGCCGAGGTGCGGGCGCGGTGCAGGACCGGGCCGGCGAGCGCGGCCAGCGCGTCCCCGGGCACGGCGTGCGGCTCCAGTTCGAGCGCGACGCGCAGGGCGGGGGCCCCGCGCTTGCCGCGGAGGGCGACCCGGCAGCGGGCGACGCCGTCCAGGGCGCCGGCCTCCGCGGCCACCGCCTCCTCCAGCGCGCGGCCGCGCAGCAGGGCGTAGGCCCCGTCGTCGGTCTCCACGGCCAGGGCCGGCAGGCGCGGGCTGCGCAGTTGGGCCAGCAGCCACCACAGCGCCAGCAGCACGCACACCGCGAGCGCGGCGGCCACGGCCCACCACTGCCAGCCGTCGGCGTCCCAGTACCGCCGCCGGGTGGCGGCGGTCAGCAGCGGCGCGTGCCGCCCGTGGAACGGCCACCATCCCGTCAGCACGGCGGCCCCTGCGGCCAGCAGGGCCAGCCCGAGCACCGCCAGGACGACCCGGTTCACGATCCCCAGCACCTGCCGCTCACCTCCCGACCCGTACGCGGGGCCGCGGCGGATGCGCCAGGCCCAGTTCTCCGATGCCGGCGGCGAGCACCTCGTCCAGGTCGGCCCGTACGTCGTCCAGCTCGCGGAAGTGCGAGGTGGCGCGCACCCCGACGCGCGAGCGGCCCACCTTGACCCGCACCGACCGCACCCCGGGCACCTCCATGGCCCGGTCGCGCAGCACCTGCGCGGCGTCCTTGCGGCCGAGCCCGGCCCGTACGCCCGCTTCCGGGTCGGGCGTGCGCATCGTCAGCACGCGGCGCAGCCCGGGGGTGAGGGCGATCAGCAGGAGCAGGGCCCCGAGGAGGGCCAGGACGGCGCCGCCGACGATCACGGCGGTGTCCGCGGGGGCGTGGCGCTCCAGTTGGCGCGCGAGGTCGCGGCGCCAGCCCATGCCGGGGCGGTGGGCCTTCACGGCGACCAGGTCGTAGAGCAGCAGGCCGGCCGCGCCCAGCACGACCAGGGCGGTGACGGCGGCCGGGATCCGCCGGGCGGAGCGGAAACGGGCCCCCGCGGCGGAGGCCCTCACCGCAGCCTCCGGTCCGAACCGGTAGTGAACCGGCCGTCCGCGGGGTGCAGCCGCTCGATCTCGACCGCCACCTCGGGCACGGTCATCGACGCGTACTCCTCGACCCGGCGGGCGACCTGGCGGCGTACGGCCGCGCACTGGGCGGCGAGGTCGGAGGGGTAGTCGAGCTCCAGGCTCACCCGGACCCGGGCGATGTCGTGGTGCACGGTGACGGTGGCGTGCGCGGCGGGGTCGCCGCCGGAGCGGCCGGCGGCCCCGGAGTTCCCGGGGCCGCCGGCCAGCGCCTCGCGCGCGGCCTGGGCGGCGATCTTGGCCACCACCCGGTCGGCGATGCGGGTGGCCCCCCGGTCCGCGGCGGACACGTCCGCCGGGCCGGGCGGCGTCGGCGTGGTCATCGCGGCCTCACCGGGTCCGGTCGTCGCGGCCGCGGCCCCGGGGGCGGAACAGGTCGCCCGGATCCAGGTCCCCGTCGAGGAACCGGCCCAGGACGAAGCCGATGGCACCGAGTGCGGCCACCAGCAGGAAGGCGCCGAAGCCGCCGAAGTACCCGGCGAATCCCAGTGCCATGCCGGCCAGCAGACCGACGACCGCCATGCTCATGCGGGCTCCTCTCGTCGAGGCGTGCGAGACGTGGGACGCGTGCCGTACGGGCTGCTGCGCGCCGTGCGGAACGGGGTGGGGTGGAGCGGAGGGAACGGGTCGGGCGGGTGGGGCGGCGGACCGGGCCGGCTAGTGGAGCCGGGACTCCGGTTCGTCGTCCTCCTCGTCGGGCAGCTTGACGTCGCTGACCGCGATGTTGACCTCGACGACCTCCAGACCGGTCATCCGCTCGACCGCCGAGATGACGTTCTCGCGGACCGCCCGGGCCACGTCGCGGATGGACACGCCGTAGTCGACGACGATCTCCAGGTCGAGGGCGGTTTGGACCTCCCCGACCTCGGCCTTCACCCCGCGGCTGACGGAGGCCTTCGTACCGCCCGGCACCCGGTCGCGCACGGCGCCGAAGGTGCGCGACAGGCCGCTGCCGCTGCCCATGGCGTGCACCCCGACCACCTCGCGCGCGGCGAGGCCGGCGATCTTCTCGACCACGCCGTCCGCGATGCTGGTGCGGCCCCGTTCGCCGGGGTCCTTGGCGAATTTCCCTGCTGCGGATTCGGTCATCGCCCGTCCTTCAGAGTGGGAGTCCTACGGTTGGCAGGCCGGGGGCACCGGGCGCGGAGTGCGCCCTGCGACCCCTCGACCACGGTAAGCGCGGACCGGCCACCCGGCGCGCCGGAGACGTCCGGTCGGTGGATCCGGCGTCGGGCTCCTGCCCTGTCCGGCCCCGGCCATGCCGTCCCCGGACACGTGACCGCCCCGCCCCCCGGACGGGGGACGGGGCGGGGCGGTGGGCGGCCGGGCCGGGGCTCCGGCGGCGGTCGGCCGACGGTCAGTCGGAGAGGCCCGCCAGATCGCGCAGCCGCCGGGCCTGGGCGGCCCGCTCGGCGGCGCGCTGGTCGTCGTAGGGGCGGGAGGCGGCGTCGCGCAGCAGGGACTTGGTCTCGATCACGGCGTCCCGCGGCGGGGCCAGCAGCGCGGTGGTGAGGTCCTGGACGGCCGCGTCGAGTTCACCGACGGGCACGACCAGGTTGGCCAGGCCGACGCGCTCGGCCTCTTCGGCGTGCACGGAGCGGCCGGTCGCGCAGATTTCGAGCGCGCGGGCGTAGCCGACGAGCGCGGTCAGGGGCTGGGTGCCCGCCAGGTCGGGGACCAGGCCCAGGCTGGTCTCGCGCATGGCGAACTGCACGTCGTCGGCGACGACGCGCAGGTCACACGCCAGAGCGAGCTGGAAGCCGGCGCCGATCGCGTGCCCCTGCACGGCGGCGACGGAGATGAGGTCGTTCCGCCGCCACCAGGTGAACGCCTCCTGGTACTCGGCGATGGTGGAGTCGAGCAGTTCGTCCGAACCGCGTGCCAGATCGAGGAAGGACGGCTCGCCCTCGAAGCCTTCGGGGGTGAACGCCTGCCGGTCGAGCCCTGCGGAGAAGGACTTGCCCTCGCCGCGCAGCACGACGACGCGGACGGTGCCCGGCAACGACCGTCCGGCCTCCGCCAGAGCCCGCCAGAGCGCAGGGGACTGGGCGTTTCGCTTGGCCGGATTGGTCAGTGTCACCGTGGCGACCGAATCGTCGACGGTGAGTCGTACGCCGTCCTTGTCGAGCAGAGCCATCTGTGTGCCTCCGGTGTGCGGTCGGCCGCGATCCCGGCCTAAGTGACTGCACAGTAACCACCCAGCCGACCGGAGGGCCGACCGGGGGGTCACCGAAGGAACCGCCGGCTCACTGGGAGCGTGAAACCGTTGGACTGTCGGAACCGATGGACCGGGGGGAATCAGGCCGTGGCGGCCTTCTTGCCGCGTGTCGCGCCACCGCGACCCCGCAGCAAGACCCCGGACTCACTGAGCATCCGGTGGACGAATCCGTAGGACCGGCCGGTCTCTTCGGCCAGCGCCCGGATACTCGCACCGGAGTCGTACTTCTTCTTCAGGTCTGCCGCGAGCTTGTCGCGCGCGGCGCCGGTCACCCGGCTGCCCTTCTTCAGAGTCTCGGCCACCCGTGCCTCCTCGTGGGAAGTGCGCTCTGGACTTCTCATGATCACCCCTCCCACGCTTCCTGGCCACCCATTCCGCAAGGTCGGTACGACGCCATTACCCCGGGTGTGGACGCGCAAGCAGAACGGAATCTTTTCATCCGTGGCATGACCTGCGTCACACTCCCCCGGCTCTTCCGGGAATCGCCAGGTCAGGGGCCGGATACCGGAAAGCGGAAGGCCCCGGCCGCACCCCGGAGAGGGTGCCGCCGGGGCCGCCGGACGACGCGGGGCGGTACGAGACCGTCTCACTCAGATGATGGATCACCCCTGAGCCGAATGATCCATAAGGAACTGGATCAGAAGCGGAACCGGAACCGGGGCCCGGTCAGGCGAGCGCCACCAGGTCCCGGTAGTCCGGTCCCCACAGGTCCTCGACGCCGTCCGGGAGCAGGATGATCCGCTCCGGCTCCAGGGCCTCGACCGCGCCCTCGTCGTGGGTGACGAGGATGACGGCGCCCTTGTACGTGCGCAGCGCGCCCAGGATCTCCTCGCGGCTGGCCGGGTCGAGGTTGTTCGTGGGCTCGTCGAGGAGCAGCACGTTCGCCGAGGAGACGACCAGCGTGGCCAGGGCCAGCCGGGTCTTCTCGCCGCCGGAGAGGACTCCGGCCGGCTTGTCCACGTCGTCGCCGGAGAACAGGAAGGAGCCCAGCGTCTTGCGGACGGCGACCAGGTCCAGGTCGGGCGCGGAGGACCGCATGTTCTCCAGGACCGTGCGCTCCGGGTCGAGGGTCTCGTGCTCCTGGGCGTAGTAGCCGAGCTTGAGGCCGTGCCCGGCCGTCACCACTCCGGTGTCCGGCTTCTCCGTGCCCGACAGCAGCCGCAGCAGGGTGGTCTTGCCGGCGCCGTTGAGGCCGAGGATGACCACGCGGGAGCCCTTGTCGATGGCCAGGTCGACGTCGGTGAAGATCTCCAGCGAGCCGTACGACTTGGAGAGGCCCTCGGCGGTCAGCGGGGTCTTGCCGCAGGGCGCCGGGTCGGGGAAGCGGAGCTTGGCGACCTTGTCGGAGACGCGGACGGCCTCCAGGCCGGCCAGCAGCCGGTCGGCGCGCTTGGCCATGTTCTGCGCGGCCACGGTCTTGGTGGCCTTGGCGCGCATCTTGTCGGCCTGCGAATTCAGGGCCGCGGCCTTCTTCTCGGCGTTCTGGCGCTCGCGCTTGCGGCGCTTCTCGTCGGCCTCGCGCTGCTGCTGGTAGAGCTTCCAGCCCATGTTGTAGACGTCGATCTGGGCGCGGTTGGCGTCCAGGTAGAAGACCTTGTTCACGACGGTCTCGACCAGGTCGACGTCGTGGGAGATCACGATGAAGCCGCCGCGGTAGTTCTTCAGGTAGTCCCGCAGCCACACGATCGAGTCGGCGTCGAGGTGGTTGGTGGGCTCGTCGAGGAGCAGGGTGTCCGCGTCGGAGAAGAGGATGCGGGCGAGCTCGACCCGGCGGCGCTGGCCGCCCGAGAGGGTGTGCAGCGGCTGGCCGAGCACCCGGTCGGGCAGGCCGAGGGCGGCCGAGATGGTCGCGGCCTCGGACTCGGCGGCGTACCCGCCCTTGGTGAGGAACTCGGTCTCCTGGCGCTCGTACTGGCGCAGCGCCTTCTCGCGGGTGGCGCCGGAGCCGGTGGAGATGCGCTCCTCGTTCATCCGCATCTTCTTGAGCAGGACGTCGAGGCCGCGGGCCGACAGGATGCGGTCGCGGGCCAGGACGTCGAGGTCGCCGGTGCGCGGGTCCTGCGGGAGGTAGCCGACCTCGCCGGAGCGGGCGATGGAGCCCGCGGCGGGCTGTCCTTCGCCGGCGAGGCACTTGGTGAGGGTGGTCTTGCCGGCTCCGTTGCGGCCGACGAGGCCGATGCGGTCGCCCTTGGCGACGCGGAAGGAGGCGGACTCGATGAGGACGCGGGCGCCGGCGCGCAGCTCGACGCCGGTGGCGGTGATCACGGAAATACTCCAGGGCGGTGGGGACGGCGGAAGGGGGGCAGGACGCGATGCTTCGACGCCGCTAATCCGCGAGGAGATTTGCCATGACAGACATTCTACCGGGGGTGCGCAACCACTTTCCGGGGCAGTGGAGGGCGGACCGTGCGCTCCGCGGTCCCCCGTTCGGCCCACGGACCGCACGGTGGGGCGCTGCGCGTACGAGGATGAACGGGTTGATACTCGCCGCAGGGGCGGCCACGCGGATTCGAGGGCGGTGCGGGATGCAGTTCGACGACGACGCCAATCTGGACACTTCCGAGGTCGACGACGTGCGCGGCAGCCGCATCCCCGGCGGGCGGGCCACGATCGGCGGCGGCATCGTCGGCCTCATCGCGCTGGTCGTGGGGCTGTTGTTCGGGGTGGGCCCGGAGCAGCTGGGGCTCTCCTCCGGCGATCAGCAGCCGGACCCGGCCGCGTCCTCGGTGAACCAGGTGCAGCAGGCCTGCCGGACGGGGCGGGACGCCAACGCCCGCGAGGACTGCCGGCTGGTCGCGGTCGTCAACAGCACCCAGGACTTCTGGAAGCAGGAGTTCGCCCGGCGCGGGGGCCAGTACAGCCCGGCGCAGACCGTGTTCTTCACCGGCCGGGTGGGCACCGCCTGCGGGACGGCGACCTCGGCGGTGGGCCCCTTCTACTGCCCCGCCGACCGGAAGGTCTACCTGGACCTGGGCTTCTTCAACGAGCTGCGGACGAAGTTCGGCGCGACGGGCGGCCCCTTCGCCCAGGCGTACGTGGTCGCCCACGAGTACGGGCACCACATCCAGAACCTGACCGGGACGCTCCAGCGGGCCCAGGACGGGCAGCAGGGGGCGAACAGCAACGCGGTGAAGGTGGAGCTCCAGGCGGACTGCTACGCCGGGGTGTGGGCGCACAACGCGACGCGGACCCCGGACGAGTCCACCGGCCGGCCGCTCATCACCAACCTCACCGAGCAGGACATCAGGGACGGCCTGGACGCGGCGGCCGCGGTCGGCGACGACCGCATCCAGGAGAAGTTCCAGGGCCGGGTGAGCCCGGAGTCGTGGACGCACGGCAGCGCCGAGCAGCGCCAGCAGTGGTTCTACCAGGGCTACCGGACGGGCGACATGGCCCAGTGCAACACCTTCCGCTGACGGGCGGCGGCCGCTGCCGTGCTGTGACGCGGGCCACGTGCGCGGCCGGCCCCACGCACGAGGAGAGGGAGTGATCGCCATGGCGGGCGTTGCGTCGATCTGCCCGGCCCTGCTCTACCGCGACGCGAAGGCGGCGGTGCGGCAGCTGACGGAGGCGTTCGGATTCACCCGGGTCGCCGTGTACGAGGGGGACGACGGCACGGTGGCGCACGCGGAGCTGTCCCACGGGAACGGCGTGGTGATGCTCGGCAGCGCGGGCCGGGGCGGGGCCTTCGCCACGGCCATGGCCGGCGCCGGCCCGGCCGCGGTCTACGTCGTGGTCGAGGACGTGGACGCGCACCACCGGCGGGCCGTCGAGCACGGGGTCGAGGTCCTGGTGCCCCCGACGGACCAGGACTACGGCTCCCGGGACTACCTGGCCCGGGACGCCGAGGGCAACCTCTGGAGCTTCGGCACGTACGCACCGCGGGTCTGAACCCCAGGGCGGGTACGGACCCGGGGCCTAGGACCCGCCGGTGTGGACCTGGAAGGCGGCCCGGCGGACCGCCTTGGCCAGGGCCGGGTCGGGGTGGGCCGCGGCCAGGGCCACCAGGACCTGCACGGTGCGCGGGTGGCCGACCGCGCGGACCTCGTCCAGCAGCCGGGGGACGGTGGTGCGCACGGCGGAGTCGAGGTGACGGGCCAGCAGGTCCGCCTCCCCGTGGTCGGCGATGGCCGCCGCGGTGTCGACCCAGAGCCAGGTCGACTCCTCGCGGGTCAGCACGTCCTGCGCCTCGTCGGGGTCCACACCGTCGTGCACGGCCAGCCAGAGCAGGGCGTACGGGCGCAGGGCCGGTTCGCGGACGGCGGCGCGCACCTCGGGCTCGGCGGGTGCGCCGACCACGCGCAGCGCCTCGAAGGCGAGGCCGCGCAGCAGGGCGTCCTCGCCCCGGGCGGCGTGCAGGAGCTCGGCGACGGCGTGGCCGACGGGCCGGGCTGCCAGCCAGGCCTGGTACTCGGCGCGGGCCGGGCCGGGGGTGAGCCGGGCGCAGCCGTGCAGCATGGCGGCGGCGGACTGCTCGATGTTGCCGGCGGTGCTCTGCGCGGCCACGCAGATCTGCTCCAGCTTGACCCAGACGGCCCAGCTCCCGAGCGGGGTGAGGGCGGCCCGGGCGGGGCCGAGGGTGACGGCGTCCACGGCGGCGAGTCCGCCGAGCGCCCAGCGCAGCAGCCGGGCGAGGGCGGGGCGCGTCTCGGCTACGGCGCCGGGCTCCGGCGGTCCGGCCGGAGCCGGGGCGCCGGGTGCGTCCGGGTCGGCCGCGTCCGCGCGGTCCGCGGCGCTCTCGCCGTCGTAGGAGGGGACCTCGCACCGCTCGTCGCGCAGTTCGGCGACGCGCTGCCCGAGCAGGTCGAGCAGGTCGGGGACGGTCACCGGTCCGGCGGACAGCTGGAGCAGGGACAGCAGCTGGGGCATCGCCTCGACGACCTCGGCGACGGCCGCGGGGGCGATGTCGGCGGGGGCCGGGTGGACCAGCGACCAGGCGTCGAAGAGGGCGACCCAGCCGCGCAGGACGGCGGTGTCGTCGCGGTCCCAGGCGCGCAGCCGCCAGCCGGGCCGGGCGTGGCCCCCGTGCACCTCGACGAGGCCGGCGAGCCGGGCGCGGTCCCAGCCGACCCGGATCTGGCCGTGGGTCAGGCCCAGCTCTCCGGCGGCGCGTTCGACGTCGGAGGCCGGCAGGGCGCCCGCGGTCGCGGGCCGGCCGCCGTCGCCGGCTCCGAGGTTCAGCTCGGCCCAGCGGGTCAGGCGTACGGCGTCGACGAGCGAGGCCCGGGCCCGGTTCGCGAGGTCCGCCGTCGCGGGCGTGCCCGCCGGCGGCCGCGGGGTGGTTCTGGTCCGCCGGTCGGTCACCGCCTTGCGGGCCGTGGCCACGGAGCGCGGGGAGACGAGTCGGAGTCTGGAGTCGCGAGCCAACTGCTCATCAGGCTTTCGGGACGTCACGGAAGCAGTCTCGCCCGTCACTGGCCGAAAGCCCAAACGGAACGGTCGGTTACTGCCCGCGAAGCTTGGTACAGACCAGGACAAGCCGCCCTTCGCGCCCCTACCGCCACACGGCCTTCACATCGGTCTTCACATCAGCGGGACCAGGAACCGCCGCAGGATCTCCTCGTATCCGGCCGGGTCCGCGTTCCACATCGCCCCGTGTCCGGCCCCGCGGACGGGGTGCAGCGTGATCAGGTCGGGGCGGGCCGCGGCCAGCCGCCGGGAGGGGCCCCACGGGGCGAGCGTGTCGTCGGGGCCGTGGAAGAGCAGCACCGGCACGCGCAGCGCGCGGGGGTCGGCGCCCGGGGGCGGCCGGTCGGCGCGCAGTCCGGCCCGGCCCTCCGCGGCGCGCACCGCCAGCGGCAGCACGGCGGCCGGGGCGTGCCGGGCGGCGGCGAGGGCGCGCAGGGTGGCGTGCCAGTCGAGCACGGGGGAATCCAGCACCAGGCCGGAGACCCGGTCGGCCAGCGCCGAGCGCTCGACGGCGCGCAGGGCCATGGCTGCGCCGGTGGACCAGCCGTACAGGACGACGCGCCGGGCGCCGTGGCGCAGGGCGTAGCGGAGGGCGGCGTCGAGGTCGCGCCACTCCGACTCGCCGAGGTGGCCGAGGCCGTCGGGGGAGGCGGGGGCGCCCAGGTCGCCGCGGTAGGCCAGGTCGAGGACGGGGAACCGGTGGCGGTGGAGGAAGGGCAGCACCACCATCGGGTGCTCGCGGCTGCCGCCGAGCCCGTGCGCGGTGATCACCCAGGTGTCGCGGTGGCCGGGCACGAACCAGGCGGGCAGCGGACCGAGCTCCCCGGGGACGTCCACGTCGGCGTGGTCGAGCCCGAGCGCGGTGCGCGGGTTGCCCAGGTGCACCTGCGGGGTGAGGGTGACGCGGGTCCCGGGGTCGAGGCTGCCGTGGGTGACGGCGAGGAGCCGGCGCACGACGGTGTCGGGGCGGTGCGGGGCGTCCGGCAGGACGGCCCCGACGACGGCGTGCACCCCGGGGGCGTCCAGGCCGTAGGTGCCGGGGCGCAGGGAGCCGAGCGAGCGGGTCAGCGTGACCAGCCCGTCGCCGGCCGAGTGGACGTGGAAGCGGGGCGCGCCGGGCAGCGGGCGCCCCGGTCGGGGGCGCAGTGCGGCGTCGGCGGCGTACCGGCCGACCGCGACCGCGGCCGCGCCGGCGCCCAAGAGGCTGGTGGTGACGGCCGCTGCCGTCGCTGTGGCGGTACGCACGGCTCCAGTGTCGGGGCGCGGCATCCGGCGGGCCACCGGAGGCGACCGTTCCGCAGCCCGCGGCAGCGGGCCGCGCGGCGGGGTCCGACCGGGGCCGGCGACGGCGGCGCGGGGCGTGATCTGGGTCTCGTCCGGGCACCGGTCGCCCCCTCCGAACGGAGGGAGGCGTTCCGCCGGATGGGTCGTGCACCCGGCTTTGACGTGCATCAATCGACCCATCCACGGCAGTATCGGGAGGAACGACCCGATCGGGTGGCGGACCAGTACACCGGTCGGCCCGCGCCAGTTCACCTTCCGTTCATTCAGGTTGCCTACGGTCGCCGAGCCACTGACGTCAAACAGAAGCCTGGGTAAATGGAGCACATAACGCTTCTCCTCGGGATCGTGATCATCACCGCTCTCGTGTTCGACTTCACGAACGGTTTTCACGACACGGCCAACGCGATGGCCACCACCATCTCGACCGGCGCCCTCAAGCCCAAGACGGCGGTGGCCATGTCCGCCGTGCTCAACCTCGTCGGCGCCTTCATGTCCGTGGAGGTCGCCAAGACGATCTCCAAGGGACTGGTCAACGAAGAGGGCATCCAGCCGGAAGTGATCTTCGCCGCCCTGGTGGGCGCGATCCTCTGGAACCTGGTCACCTGGCTGGTCGGACTGCCGTCGAGCTCCTCCCACGCGCTGATGGGCGGCCTGATCGGCGCCGCGGTCGCCTCGGCCGGCATGGGCGCGGTCAACGGCAGCGTCGTCCTCACCAAGGTGCTCATCCCCGCCATAGCCGCGCCGCTGGTGGCCGGTGCGGCCGCGCTGCTGGCCGCCAAGGTCACCTACAAGCTCGGTGACAAGGTCGGCGAGAAGACCTCCGCGAAGGGCTACCGCGCCGGCCAGATCGCCTCGGCCGGCCTCGTCTCCCTCGCGCACGGCACCAACGACGCGCAGAAGACGATGGGCATCATCACCCTGGCGCTCGTCGCCGGCAACGCCCTGCCGGCCGGCGCCAACCCGCCGGTCTGGGTCATCGTCTCCGCCGGCCTGGCCATCGCGATGGGCACCTACCTGGGCGGCTGGCGCATCATCCGCACCATGGGCAAGGGCCTGACCGACCTGCAGCCGCAGCAGGGCTTCGCCGCCCAGACCTCGGCCGCCAGCGTCATCCTGGCCTCCTCCACCCTCGGCTTCTCCCTCTCCACCACCCACGCGTGCTCCGGCGCGGTCATGGGTGCCGGTCTGGGGCGCAAGGGCGGCGTGGTCCGCTGGTCCACCGCCACCCGCATGTTCGTCGCCTGGGGCCTGACCCTGCCGGCCGCCGCGCTGGTCGCCTCCCTCGCGGAGCTGGTCATGCGCACCGGTGACGTCGGCATCGCCGCCGTCACGGTCTTCCTGATCGGCTCCTGCCTGGCGATCTGGCTCATCTCCCGCCGCCAGGTCGTCGACCACCACAACGTCAACGAGGTGGAGCCGGCCGGCGCCGAGGACCCGGGCGTGGTCACCACGGCCATGGCCGCCGTCGCCGTCCCGCCGACCGCGTCCGCCGCGGCCGGTACGGCCGACGCCGTGACGGACGAGGACCTCCGGGCCACCATCCCGGCCGCGACGACGACCCCGGCGGCCCCGGCCGCCGCGGTCTGACCGAGACACGCAGAGGAACGGCAGCATGCAGATCGACTGGGAAGCACTCGGCTCCGTCTTCGGGGTCAGCCTCTCCGCCACCGTCGCCCTCGTGGCCCTGTTCACCCTGGGCCTGGTGGGCCTGTCCAAGCACGAGGCCGCCACCGAGCAGGGCGGCTCCGCCGCCCTGGCCCGCACCGGCGCGTACGCCTGCTTCGCGCTCGTCACCGCGGCCGTGGGCTACGGGATCTACCTGATCGTCGCCTGAGGCACCGCACCCACCCGCGCGAAGGCTCCCCCCGGGAAACCCGGGGGGAGCCTTCGCATACGCCCGGCCGGGCCCGCGGCACCCCGTCGCGGCGTCCCCGCAGGTCAACAGCGAGTTGACGGGCGTTCTCGGCCCGTGGTGGACTGCCCGAGCCAATACGGCGGCATGGAGAGGAAGTCCGGTGCGATTCCGGCGCGGTCCCGCCACTGTCACCGGGGCACTCGGCCGAGTGCGCCCCGGGAGCCAGGAACTCTCGCCGCCGGACCCGTCGAACCAGGGCGCGGACCCTGAGTGAGGACCTACCTGCCACCATGCGTGCCGATCGCGTCTTCGCGTACGGCGCCGCGGCCGGCCTGATCGGCGACCGGATCCTCGGTGATCCGCGCCGCGGGCACCCCGTGGCCGCCTTCGGACGGGCCGCCGCCGCCGTCGAACGCGCCCTGTGGCGCGACGACCGGGCCCGGGGGGTCCTGCACGCCCTGGTGTGCGCCGGGGGCGCGACCGCCGTCGGCGTGCTGGCCTCCCGCGCCGTGCGCTCCCGGCCCGCCGCGGCCCGGATCGCCCTGACCGCCGCGGCCACCTGGGCCGTGGTCGGCGGCACCTCGCTCGGCCGCGAGGCCCGCGCCATCGGCGGTTCGCTGGCCGCGGGGGACATCGCGGCGGCCCGCGCGCGCCTCCCCCACCTGTGCGGGCGCGACCCGCAGGCCCTGGACGGGCAGCAGCTGGCCCGCGCCGTCGTGGAGTCGGTCGCCGAGAACACCTCCGACGCGGTGGTCGGCGCGCTGGTGTGGGGCGCCGTCGCCGGCGTCCCGGGCCTGCTGGCCTTCCGCGCCGTGAACACCCTGGACGCGATGGTCGGCCACAAGTCCCCCCGCCACCTGCGCTACGGCTGGGCCTGCGCCCGGCTCGACGACGTGGCGGGCTGGCCGGGGGCCCGGCTGACCGCGCTGGCGGCCGTCGCGGCCGGCCCCGACCGGCGGGGAGCCGTACGGGCCTGGCGCGCGGACGCGGCCGGCCACCCGAGCCCCAACGCCGGCCCCGTGGAGGCCTCCTTCGCGGGGGCGCTCGGCGTGCGGCTCGGCGGCACCCTGGCCTACGGCGGCCGGGTGGAGCACCGGGCCGTGCTCAACGGGGCCACCGGCCGGCCGGTGGAGATATCCGACATCGAGCGGGCGGTCCGGCTGTCGCGCACGGTCACCTGGCTGGCGCTGGGGGCCTGCGCGGCGGCCCGGACGCTCGTCTCCCGTACGACGAAGAGGGGGCGGCGCGGATGAGCGGCGCGAGGCGCGGGGGCGGACTGCTGGTCGCGGGGACCACGTCGGACGCGGGCAAGAGCGTGGTCACGGCGGGCATCTGCCGCTGGCTGGCCCGCAGCGGGGTGAAGGTGGCGCCGTTCAAGGCGCAGAACATGTCGCTGAACTCCTTCGTCACCCGCGAGGGCGCCGAGATCGGGCGGGCCCAGGCGATGCAGGCGCAGGCCGCGCGCGTGGAGCCGACCGCCCTGATGAACCCGGTGCTGCTGAAGCCGGGCGGCGACCAGAGCAGCCAGGTGGTGCTGCTGGGCAGGCCGGTGGGCGAGATGAGCGCCCGCGGCTTCTTCGGCACCCCGGGCCCGCCCGGCGCCGTCGCCGCCGACGGGTCGCCGTCCCCCGCGCGGGCGCTGTACGGCGGCGGCCGGGAGCGGTTGCTCGGCGTCGTGACGGACTGCCTGGAGCAGCTGCGCGGCAGCTACGACGCGGTGATCTGCGAGGGGGCCGGCAGCCCGGCCGAGATCAACCTGCGCCGCACGGACATCGTGAACATGGGGATCGCGCGGGCGGCCCGCTTCCCGGTGGTGGTGGTCGGCGACATCGACCGGGGCGGGGTCTTCGCCTCCTTCTTCGGGACGACGGCGCTGCTGTCGCCGCAGGACCAGTCGCTGATCGCCGGATACCTGGTCAACAAGTTCCGCGGCGACGTGTCGCTGCTGGAGCCGGGCCTGGAGATGCTGCGCGGCCTCACCGGCCGCGCGACCTACGGAGTGCTGCCCTTCCGGCACGGCCTGGGCATCGACGAGGAGGACGGCCTGCGGGTCTCGCTGCGCGGCGCGGTGCGCGAGTCGGTGGTGGCCCCGCCGGTGGGCGAGGACGTGCTGCGGGTCGCGGTGTGCGCGGTCCCGCTGATGTCGAACTTCACGGACGTGGACGCGCTCGCGGCGGAGCCGGGGGTCGTGGTGCGGTTCGTGGACCGGGCCGAGGAGCTGGCCGACGCCGACCTGGTCGTCGTGCCGGGCACGCGCGGGACGGTGAAGGCCCTCGGCTGGCTGCGGGAGCGCGGGCTCGCCGACGCGCTCGCGCGCCGGGCCGCCGAGGGGCGGCCGGTGCTGGGCATCTGCGGCGGGTTCCAGGCGCTCGGCGAGCACATCGAGGACGAGGTCGAATCGCGGGCCGGCGCCGTGGACGGGCTGGGGCTGCTGCCCGTACGGGTGCGCTTCGCGCGCGAGAAGACCCTGGCCCGGCCGGTGGGTTCGGCGCTCGGCGAGCCGGTCGAGGGCTACGAGATCCACCACGGCGTGGCCGAGGTGCTGGGCGGCGAACCGTTCCTGGACGGCTGCCGGGTCGGGTCGGTGTGGGGCACCCACTGGCACGGCTCGCTGGAGTCGGACGGCTTCCGGCGGGCGTTCCTGCGCGAGGTGGCCGCGGCCGCGGGCCGGCGGTTCGTCCCCGCCGCCGACACCTCGTTCGGCGTCCTGCGCGAGGAGCAGCTCGACCTGCTCGGCGACCTGATCGAGGAGCACGCCGACACCGCGGCCCTGCTGCGGCTGATCGAGGACGGGCCCGCGGCCGGGCTGCCGTTCCTGCCGCCGGGCGCTCCGTGAGGGGCCCGGCGGCCCCGACGAACCCCACGAACCCCACGAACCCCACGGACCCGACCGTCCGCACCATCGAAGGAGTGATCGACGCATGAGCACGCCCTATCCGTTCACCGCAGTGGTCGGCCAGACCGACCTGCGGCTGGCGCTCCTGCTCAATGCCGTGAGCCCGGCGGTCGGCGGCGTCCTCGTGCGCGGCGAGAAGGGGACCGCCAAGTCCACCGCCGTCCGCGCGCTGTCGGCGCTGCTGCCGCAGGTGGACGTGGTGCCCGGGTGCCGCTTCTCGTGCGCGCCCGGCGCACCGGACCCGGCCTGCCCGGACGGCCCCCACGAGACGGGCCCGGGGACCGCGCGGCCCGCCCGCATGGTGGAGCTGCCGGTCGGCGCGTCCGAGGACCGGCTGGTGGGCGCCCTGGACATCGAACGGGCCCTCGCCGAGGGCGTGAAGGCCTTCGAGCCCGGGCTGCTGGCGGACGCGCACCGCGGCATCCTCTACGTCGACGAGGTCAACCTGCTCCACGACCACCTGATCGACCTGCTGCTCGACGCCGCCGCGATGGGCGCCTCGTACGTGGAGCGCGAGGGCGTCTCCGTGCGCCACGCGGCCCGCTTCCTGCTGGTCGGCACGATGAACCCCGAGGAGGGCGAGCTCCGGCCGCAGCTCCTCGACCGGTTCGGTCTCACCGTCGAGGTCGCGGCCTCCCGCGAGCCCGCCCAGCGCGTCGAGGTGGTGCGCCGCAGGCTCGCGTACGAGGACGACCCCGCGGGTTTCGCCGCCCGCTGGGCGGCGGAGGAGCGGGAGGTGCGGGCCCGGGTGGTGGCGGCGCGGGCGCTGCTGCCGCAGGTGGTGCTCGACGACGGCTCGCTGTTGCAGATCGCGGCGACCTGCGCCGGCTTCGAGGTCGACGGGATGCGCGCCGACATCGTGATGGCCCGTACGGCGTCCGCGCTGGCGGCGTGGGCCGGGCGGACGGCGGTGCGCAAGGCGGACGTGCGGCAGGCCGCGCTGCTGGCCCTCCCCCACCGGCGGCGGCGCAACCCCTTCGACGCGCCGGGACTGGACGAGGAGAAGCTGGACCGGATCCTGGACGGGTTCCCCGACGACGCCCCCGAGCCCGACCCGGAGCCCGGTGGTCCGCAGGACGGCGGCCCCGGCGACGGCGGCCCGGACGGCGGCGGCCCGGACGGCGGGGGCGGCGGGGTCCCGCCGCAGGGCTCCGGCCCCGGGGCGTCGGACCGGCAGCCGGAAGCGGGCGACCCGGCCGGCCCGGACGACGCGGCCGGACCCGACGCCGCGGACCCGGCGGACCCCTCGGCGGCCCCCGAGGCCCCGCAGCCCTCCGCGCAGGGGCCCGACGGCCCCGCGCAGGCGGCCGTGGCCGCCGCCGAGCCGTTCCGCACCAAGGTGCTGAGCGTGCCGGGGCTCGGCGAGGGCGCGTCGGGGCGGCGTTCGCGCGCCCGTACCGCCCACGGCCGGACCACCGGGGCCCAGCGGCCCCGCGGCCAGCTGACCAAGCTGCACCTGGCCGCCACCGTGACGGCCGCCGCCCCGCACCAGCGGGCCCGCGGGCGCAGCGGGCGCGGCCTGGTCGTCCGCAAGGACGACCTGCGGCAGGCGACGCGGGAGGGACGCGAGGGGAACCTGGTGCTCTTCGTCGTCGACGCCTCCGGTTCCATGGCCGCCCGGCAGCGGATGGGCGCCGTCAAGGGCGCCGTGCTGTCGCTGCTGCTCGACGCCTACCAGCGCCGCGACAAGGTCGGCCTGATCACCTTCCGGGGCGCCGGCGCCGAGCTGGCGCTGCCGCCGACCTCCTCGGTGGACGCGGCCGCGGCCCGGCTGGAGCAGTTGCCGACCGGCGGGCGCACCCCGCTGGCGGCCGGGCTGCTGAAGGCCCGTGAGGTGCTGCGCATCGAGCGGCTGCGGGATCCCTCGCGCCGGCCGCTGCTGGTCGTGGTCACCGACGGGCGCGCCACGTCGGCCGGCGGCCTGGGCGGGGACCCGCGCGCGCTGTCGGGCCGCGGGGCCCGGCTGCTGGCGGCCGAGGGGGTCGCGTCCGTGGTCGTGGACTGCGAGACCGGGCCGGTGCGGCTGGGTCTGGCCGGGGTGCTGGCCGCCGACCTCGGCGCGCCGTCCGTGACCCTGGACGGGCTGCGGGCCGATTCGCTGGCCGGGCTCGTGCACGACGTACGGGGCACCGCCGCGTACCAGACATCCGATGCCAACAGGAGGGCCGCGTAATGCCGCAGGGACAGCCGTCCGTCGTTCCGGACGACGGGCTCACGACGCGCCAGCGCCGCAACCGTCCGCTCGTCTTCGTCCACACCGGTCCCGGAAAGGGCAAGTCGACGGCGGCCTTCGGGCTCGCGCTGCGCGCCTGGAACCAGGGCTGGCCGATCGGGGTGTTCCAGTTCGTCAAGTCGGCGAAGTGGAAGGTCGGCGAGGAGAACGCGCTCAAGGTGCTCGGCGCCTCCGGCGAGGGCGGGCCGGTCGTCTGGCACAAGATGGGCGAGGGCTGGTCCTGGGTCCAGCGCGACGCCCAGCTCGACAACGAGCAGGCCGCGAAGGAGGGCTGGGAGCAGGTCAAGCGCGACCTGGCCGCCGAGACGCACCGGCTGTACGTGCTCGACGAGTTCGCGTACCCGATGCACTGGGGCTGGATCGACGTCGCCGAGGTCATCGAGGTGCTGCGCGCGCGACCCGGCACCCAGCACGTGGTCATCACGGGGCGCAACGCCCCGCGGGAGCTGGTGGAGTTCGCGGACCTGGTCACCGAGATGACCAAGGTGAAGCACCCGATGGACGCCGGCCAGAAGGGCCAGAAGGGCATCGAGTGGTGAGACAGGTCTCCCTGCCCCGGCTGGTCGTCGCCGCCCCGTCCTCCGGGAGCGGCAAGACCACCGTGGCCACGGGCCTGATGGCGGCCTTCTCGGAGCGCGGCCTCGCCGTGTCCCCGCACAAGGCCGGGCCCGACTACATCGACCCCGGCTACCACGCGCTGGCCACCGGCCGCCCGGGACGCAACCTGGACGCCTTCATGTGCGGGCCGGAGCTGGTCGCCCCGCTGTTCGCGCACGGCGCGGCGGGCTGCGACCTCGCCGTGGTCGAGGGCGTGATGGGGCTGTACGACGGGGCGGCCGGACGGGGCGAACTCGCCTCCACGGCGCAGGTGGCGAAGCTGCTGCGGGCGCCGGTGGTGCTGGTCGTCGACGCGTCCTCGCAGTCGCGGTCGGTCGCGGCGCTCGCGCACGGCTTCGCCTCCTTCGACCCGCAGGTGCGCCTGGGCGGCGTCATCCTCAACAAGGTCGGCTCCGACCGGCACGAGGTGATGCTCCGGGAGGCCCTGGAGGAGGCCGGGACGCCGGTGCTCGGGGTGCTGCGGCGGGCCCCGCAGGTGGCCGCGCCCTCGCGGCACCTGGGGCTGGTGCCGGTGGCCGAGCGCCGGGCGGACGCGCTGGCGTCGGTGGCGGCCCTGGCCGAGCAGGTCCGGGCCGGCTGCGACCTGGACGCGCTGATGGCGCTGGCCCGGACGGCCCCGCCCCTGCACTGCGCGCCCTGGTCGCCTTCGGCGGCCCTCGCCGAGCGGGCCCGGCCGGGCAGCGCGGACGAGCCGGCGGAGCGGACCGGGGGCGCGGCCGGGCGGCCCGTGGTGGCCGTCGCGGGCGGGCCGGCGTTCACGTTCTCCTACGCCGAGCACGCCGAGCTGCTGACCGCGGCCGGCGCCGACGTGGTCGCCTTCGACCCGCTGCGCGACGAGGCGCTGCCCGAGGGCACCCGCGGCCTGGTGATCGGCGGCGGCTTCCCCGAGGTGTACGCGCCCGAGCTGTCCGCCAACGCGCCGCTGCGCGGGGCGGTCGCCGCCTTCGCCGCGGCGGGCGGCCCGGTGGCCGCGGAGTGCGCCGGTCTGCTGTACCTGGCGCGGTCGCTGGACGGCAAGCCCATGTGCGGGGTGCTCGACGCCGACGCGCGGATGTCGGAGCGGCTCACGCTGGGCTACCGCGAGGCGGTCGCACTGTCCGACAGCCCGCTGGCGGCGGCCGGGACCCGGCTGCGCGGCCACGAGTTCCACCGGACCGTGGTCGAGCCGGGGGCCGGTCCGGCGCCCGCGTGGGGCTTCACCCGCCCCGAACGCCGGGTGGAGGGCTTCGTACGGCAGGGCGTGCACGCGAGCTACCTGCACACGCACTGGGCGGCGGAGCCGTCCGTCGCGGCCCGCTTCGCGGCTGCGGCGGCAGCCCGGCCGTGAGCTCAGTCCGCGAGGCCGACCACCAGCCAGATCCCGGCCACCCCGCCCACCGTGCACATCAGCGTGGACAGGGCGGGGTGGTCGTGGTGCGCCTCGGGCAGGATCTCGGCGGCGGCCAGGTAGAGCAGCACCCCGCCGAAGAAGCCGAGGTACGCGCCGAGCGGTTCCTCCGGAAGGGTGAACAGCAGGGTGGACGCGGCGCCCACGACCGGGGCGGCGGCGTCCGCGAAGAGCATCAGCAGGGCCTTGCGGCGGGCGTTCCCGTACAGCCGGGTGAGCGTGTACGTGTTGAAGCCGTCGGCGAAGTCGTGGGTGACGACGGCCAGGGCGACGGCGACGCCCATGCCCCCGCCGACCTGGAAGGCCGCGCCGAGGGCGATCCCGTCGGCGAGGCTGTGGCCGACCATCGCGGCGGCCGCGGCGAGCCCCGTCTCCGGCGCCCGGCCCTCGGCCCCGGTGTCGGCCGCGTCCGGGGCGCCGTGTGCGCTCTGGCGGACGGCCAGCAGGCGCTCCGCGACGTGCGCGACCAGGAAGCCGGCCACGAAGAGCAGCAGCGCGAGCGGGACGCCGAAGACCCCGCCGCCCGCCGCGCGCATCGCCTCCGGCAGCAGGTCCAGGCCCACGACGCCGAGCATGAGCCCGCCGGCCAGGCCCAGCACGAGGTGGCGGCGGTCGGTGACGCGTTGCGCCGTCCACCCGCCCGCCAGGGTCATCAGGAACGCGCCCAGTGCCACGATCACGGCCATGTGCCCCTGCATACCTACTCCGCGGCCCGCGCGCACGTCCGCCCGCGGCCGGCGGGCGGCGGGCTGTTGACGACGGACCGGCGGTGACCCGGCGGTGACGGTGACTACGGAGGGAGGACCCCCGGTGGGCGAGCACGCCACACGGCTGGTGGTCGGGGTCGGCGGGCGCGCGGGGGTCTCCGTCGCGGAGGTCTGCGCCCTGGTCGAGGAGACGCTGCGGGAGGCCGGGCTGGCCGTGGGGGCGGTGACGGCGCTGGCCACGGTGGAGTCGAAGGCGGCCGAGGCCGGACTGGCGGGCGCGGCGGAGCGGTTCGGCGTACCGCTCCTCGGCTACGCCGCGGACGAGCTGGCGGCCCTCGCGGTGCCGCACCCCTCCACGGCGGCGCGCGCGGCCACCGGTACGCCTTCGGTGGCGGAGGCGGCGGCCCTCGCGACGGGCGGCGAGCTGCTCGTGCCCAAGCGCCGTTCGGCGGCGGCGACCTGCGCGGTGGCCACCGCGCCCGCGCACGACCTGCGCCACCACGGGGACGCGGAGGTGCGGGACGCGGACCCGGCGCTGGTGGACCTGGCGGTCAACGTACGGGCGCACACACCCCCGGACTGGCTCACCGCGCGGATCGCGGCCTCCCTGGGGGACCTCGCCGCGTACCCGGACGGCCGGGCGGCCCGTGCGGCCGTCGCGGCGCGGCACGGGCTGCCGGTCGACCGGGTGCTGTTGACGGCGGGGGCGGCGGAGGCGTTCGTGCTGATCGCGCGGGCGCTGGGCGCCGTGCGGCCGGTGGTGGTGCACCCGCAGTTCACCGAGCCGGAGGCGGCACTGCGGGACGCGGGGCACCGGGTGGAGCGGGTCGTGCTGCGTCCCGGGGACGGCTTCCGGCTGGACCCGGCGGCGGTGCCGGACGACGCCGACCTGGTGGTGGTCGGCAACCCCACCAACCCGACGTCCGTCCTGCACCCGGCGGGCGCGCTGGCCGCACTGGCGCGGCCCGGCCGGATCCTGGTGGTGGACGAGGCGTTCATGGACGCGGTCCCGGGCGAGCGCGAGGCGCTCGCCGGCCGGAGGGACCTGCCGGGCCTGGTGGTGCTGCGCAGCCTGACCAAGACCTGGGGGCTGGCCGGGCTGCGCATCGGGTACGTGCTCGCCGAACCGGAGGTGATCGCGCGGCTGGCGGCGGCGCAGCCGCTGTGGCCGGTCTCGACGCCCGCCCTGGTGGCGGCCGAGGCCTGCGTGGCTCCGGCGGCGCTGGCGGAGGCCGAGCGGGCGGCGGAGCGGGTGGCGCGGGACCGGGAGCACCTGCTGGCGGGGCTCGCGGAGTTCGAGGAGGTCACCGTCGCGGGGGTGGCCGAGGGGCCGTTCGTGCTGATCCGGGTGGCGGACGGCGCGGGGGTGCGGGCCCGGCTGCGCGCGCTGGGCTTCGCGGTCCGCCGCGGGGACACCTTCCCGGGGCTGGACGACGCGTGGCTGCGGCTGGCGGTCCGCGACCGGGCCACGACGGGGCGGCTGCTCCAGGCCCTGGACCGGGCCCTGACCGCGGGCGCCGGACGGCACCCCTGACGGGCGCCGCGGGGCGCCGGGGCCCGCGGGCCCGGAGCGCGCCGCCCGCCGGGGGCCGGCCGGCCCGTCGAGCACTCCCCTCCGAGTGCTCCCCGGGCCGGCCGACCGGGCGCGCGGGCGGCTACGAGGCCCGGCCCCGCCGGGTCAGGAGCAGCGCGCCCCCGCCGATCCCGAGCAGGACCAGCGCCGCGCCCGCGACGTACGGGGTCGTCGAACCGCCGCCGGTCTCGGCCAGGTTGGCGCCGGTCCCGGTGCCCGTCCGGGTCCGGGTCTGGATCTGCGGCTTCACGCCCGGCGTGGTCTGCGCCTCCGGCGGGACGGACGCGGGCGCGGCCGGGGACTCGCAGTGCGCCTCGGCGAGGACGACCTCGCCGTCGACCTCGGCCACGTTCAGGTGCAGCGGGTTGACCGACACCTTGAGGCGCAGCGCCGCGGCGGCGGCCGTGGTGGAGGTGGTCTCGGTGCCGGAGAGCTCCAGGGAGACCAGGCCCACGCCGGGGACGTCGACGCGGGTCGGGCCGCCCGCCGAGAGGGTGACCTTCTTGCCGAGGACGGTCACCGAGCCGAGGACGTTCGAGGTGGCCACCGGCTTCCTGCCGGCCTCGCAGACGGCCTTGGAGCTGACCTGCTCCACCTCGATGAGGGAGAGCGACGGCAGTCCCGGCACGTGCACGCGGGCCTTCGCGAGGTTCGCCTGGGCCTGGGCCCCGCGCCGGTCGGCGGTGGCCGTGGAGGTGGCGACGTCGGCGCGGAGCACGCTGACCGGGGCGCCGCCCTCGACCCCGTCCAGCGTGACGGCGAGGGCCTTCTTCTCGGCCGCCGTCCCGGGCGCGGTGATCTCGTTGAGGGTGGCCTTCAGCGGGACGTGGACGGTCTTGTTGAGCAGGCCCACGTCCAGGCCGACGCGCAGGACCACGGCTCCGCTCCGGCCCTCGCCGCCCGCGCCGCCGCCCCCTGCGGTGGCGAAGGCCGGCGGCGCGGCGAGCAGGGCCGCCGCTCCCGTGGCGAGCAGGGCGGCCGCGGGCATGCGGAAGGTGTTGCTGTTCAAGGTGGTGGAACCCCCGGGGAGATGGGTGCCGTCGCCCCGCCGATGGGGGACATCGCGGGCGCCGACGGCTTCGACCCTGGGAATCTTTACGCACTGTGGGTGAACGGGTGGCAACCTGGAGTCAGTTCACCCCAAGGTGTTGTTTCCCGGCACATATTCGATTTTCTACGCCTCAGGAGGAACGCGAGTTCCCTCCTTTCACAGCGGCACGGACACCGCCCGACCCATCGGCCGTGCACAACGACGCCCGCGCCCCCGGCGTCACGCGACGTCAACCCGGGCCGCGCACGAGCCCGTCGGCGCCCGGGCCCCGGTGCGACCCTCGGTGCGGCCCGCGCCGTCCCTCAGGCGCGGATCCGGCCGCCGACGACGACGCGTGCCGGCCGCGCGAGCGCCCGTACGTCGGCCCGCGGGTCCTCGGCGTACACCACCAGGTCCGCGGGGGACCCCTCGGTCAGGCCCGGGCGGCCGAGCCACTCCCGCGCCGCCCACGTCGTCGCCGACAGCGCGTCCGTCGCGGGGATCCCGGCCGTGACCAGCTCCGCCACCTCGGCGGCGACCAGCCCGTGCGGCAGCGAGCCGCCCGCGTCGGTGCCGACGAACACCGGGACCCCGGCGTCGTACGCGGCCCGTACGGTGTCGTAGCGCCGCTCGTGCAGCCGGCGCATGTGGGCCGACCAGCGCGGGAACTTGGCCTCGCCGCCCGCCGCCATCTTCGGGAAGGTCGCGATGTTCACGAGGGTCGGGACGATCGCCACCCCGCGCTCCGCGAACAGCGGGACGGTGTCCTCGGTGAGCCCGGTGGCGTGCTCCACGCAGTCGATGCCGGCCTCCACCAGGTCCCGCAGCGCGTCCTCGGCGAAGCAGTGCGCGGTGACCCGGGCACCGAGCCGGTGCGCCTCGGCGATGGCCGCCTCGACCTCGGCCCGCGGCCAGCAGGCCGCCAGGTCCCCCGCGTCGCGGTCGATCCAGTCCCCCACCAGCTTCACCCAGCCGTCGCCGCGCCGCGCCTCGCGCCCGACGTACGCGACGAGGTCGGCCGGCTCGATCTCGTGCGCGTAGTTGCGGATGTAGCGGCGGGTGCGCGCGATGTGCCGGCCGGCCCGGATGATCCGGGGCAGGTCGTCGCGGTCGTCGATCCAGCGGGTGTCCGAGGGCGATCCCGCGTCCCGGATGAGCAGGGTGCCCGCGTCGCGGTCGGCGAGGGCCTGGCGCTCGGCGGTGGCGGCGTCGACCGGGCCGTGGGCGTCCAGGCCCACGTGGCAGTGCGCGTCCACCAGGCCGGGCAGGGCCCAGCCGGTGACGGTGGTGATCTCGCGGGCGGTGCGCGGGCGTTCGTACGACACGCGCCCGCCCACCACCCACAGTTCGTCGCGGACCTCGTCGGGCCCGACGAGCACCCGCCCCTTCACGTGCAGCACCGCACCCTCGTGCGGGGCTCCCGCGTCCGTCGCGTCGGCGGTCACATCGGCATGGGTCATGTCGGCACTGTACGTGCGTGCTCGGTAGGCTCCTCGGGCACACCCGGACGCCCCCGGACGCCCCCGGACGAAGAGAGCACCACCGTGACCCACCCCCTCCTGGACCTCCCCGCGCTCACCGCGGAGCGCTTCGCCTCGATCGAACGGGGGGTCGCCGACCTCCTCTCCACCCGGCAGGACATGGTGATCACCCAGGGCGAGGCGCTGCTGCCGCTGGAGGGGTGCATCCGGTCGGGCGCGCGCCCCGGTTCGACCGCGCTGAACGTCGTCACCGGCCCGTACGGGACCACCTTCGGCAACTGGCTGCGCGACTGCGGGGCGACGGTGGTGGACCTGGCGGTGCCCTTCGACACCGCGGTGACGGCCGACCGGGTCGCGGGCGCGCTGGCCGCGCACCCCGGCATCGACTTCGTCTCGCTGGTCCACGCCGAGGCGGCGACCGGCAACACCAACCCGGTCGCGGAGATCGGCGAGGCCGTACGGGCCCACGGGGCGCTGTTCATGCTGGACGCGGTGGCGTCGGTGGGCGCGGAGCCGCTGCTGCCGGACGCGTGGGGCGTCGACCTGTGCGTGATCGGCGCGCAGAAGGCGATGGGCGGCCCGGCGGGCGTGTCCGCGGTGTCGGTGTCGGAGCGCGCCTGGGCCCGGTTCGCGGAGAACCCGGCGGCCCCGCGCCGCTCCTACCTCTCGCTGCTGGACTGGAAGGAGCGCTGGATCGACGGCGGCCGCACCACGCTGCTGCACGCGCCGGCGCAGTTGGAGATGCTGGCGCTGGAGGCCTGCCTGGACCGGATCGCGGTCGAGGGCCTGCCCGCGGTGATGGCCCGGCACGCGGCGGCGGCCGCGGCGACCCGCGCGGGGGCGCAGGCGCTGGGCCTCGACCCGTACGTGATCCGGGCGGCGGAGGCCGCGCCGGTGGCCACGACCCTGCGCGTCGCGGACGCCTCGCTGGTGGTGGCCCAGGCCCTGGCCGCGGACCCGTCGGCCGCGCTCGCGGCGGGCGGCGGGGCGCTGGCGCGCGAGATGGTCCGGGTCAACCACTACGGCACCGCGGCCTCGCTGACCGCGGTGCGCGCCGCCCTGACGGCCCTGGCGACGGCGCTGGAGGCCGACTCCGGCCCCGCCCTCGACGCGGCGGAGGCGGCCTGGGAGGCTGCCCTGCGCTGACGGGCGCGGGACCGGCCCGGGGCCCTCTCCGGGCCGGTCCCGGACGCTCAGGACAGGGCGTCCAGCAGCCGGTCGACGTCCGCCTCGGTGGTGTAGAGGTGGAAGGAGGCCCGCAGGGCGCCCGCCCGGGCGGCGACGGCGATGCCGGCCGTCTGGAGGGCGGGCAGGCGGTCGGCCAGGCCGGGGACGGAGACGATGGCGGACCCGCCGGGCACCGGTTCCCGGCCGAGGCGGGCGAGCCCGGCCCGGTAGCGGGCGGCGAGCGCGGTGTCGTGGGCGTGGACGGCCTCGATGCCCACGCGCTCCAGCAGGGCCAGGCCGGCCTCGGCCGCGTGGTAGGCGAGGAAGGCCGGCGACTCGTCGAACCGCCGTGCGCTGCGGGCGAGTTCCGGCATGGGGCCGTAGACGGCGCCCTCCGGGGACTCGGCCGCCACCCAGCCGGCGTGCAGCGGGGTCAGGGCGGTCCGGGCCTCCTCCGAGACGGTCAGGTAGGAGGCTCCGCGGGTGCCGAGCAGCCACTTGAACCCGGCGGTGACCGTGTAGTCGTACGGCGAGGCGTCGAAGGGCAGCCAGCCGGCCGCCTGCGTCGCGTCCACCAGCATCCGGGCCCCGTGCGCGGCCGTCGCGGCGCGGACGGCGGCCAGGTCGGCCGCCCGCCCGTCCGCGGACTGTACGGCGCTGAGCGAGACCAGGGCGGTGTCCGGGCCGACGGCCTCGGCCAGGGACTCCAGGGGCGCGAAGCGCACCTTGAGGTCGGCGCGGACCACGAAGGGGTTGATCACGGAGGCGAAGTCGCCCTCCGGGCACAGGACTTCGGCGCCGGACGGCAGCGAGGCCGCGACCAGTCCGACGTGCGTGGCCACGGAGGAGCCGACCGCCACCCGCGCCGCGGGCACTGCGACGAGCCGTGCGAAGGCGGCCCGCACCCGGTCCACGCGCGCGAAGTCGCCGGCCCCGGCGGGCTCCGCGGCCCCGGCGGCCTCGGCCAGTTCCCGTACGGCCGCGACGGCGGAACGGGGCAGGACACCGCAGGTGGCGGTGTTCAGGTAGGTGGTGGAATGGCCGAACTCGGCTCGGATCGCCTCGGCGAGGGGAAGGTCCATGGCCCCACCCTGCGTCAGCGCGGGCCCGCAGTCCATGCCGCCTCGGGCACGGACCGCGGGGCCGTTCCCGCCCCGGGCCGCTCAGGCCCCCGGCGCGCTCACGCCCGGGGGCCGCTCACGCGCCGGGGACGGCGCAGGACCCGTCCGGCCCGCAGGCGTCGGCGGCCGGGGACGGCTGCTCGGCCTCGCGGCCGGCCCACGCCTGCTCCAGGGCGCGGGTGAACACCTCGGCCGGCTGGCCGCCGGAGATCCCGTAGCGGCGGTCCAGGACGAAGAAGGGCACGGCGTTGGCGCCCAGTTCGGCGGCCTCGCGCTCGTCGGTGCGGACCTCGTCGGCATAGGCGCCGTCGTCGGCGAGGACGGCGCGGGCCTCGGCCGCGTCCAGCCCGGCCTCGACGGCGAGCGCGAGGAGGACCTCGGGGTCGAAGACGGAGCGCTCCTCGCCGAAGTTGGCGCGGTAGGCGAGGTCGAGCAGCTCCTCCTGGCGGCCGCGGGCGGCGGCCAGGTGCAGCAGGCGGTGGATGTCGAAGGTGTTGCCGTGGTCGCGCCCCTCCACGCGGTACGCCAGGCCCTCCGCACGGGCGGCGGCGGCGACCTGCTCCTCCATGCCGCGGGCCTCGTCGGGGGTGCGGCCGTACTTCTTGGCCAGCATCTCCACCACGGGCGCGGTGACGCCCTTGGCACTGCCGGGGTCCAGCTCGAAGGACCGGAAGACGACCTCCACCTCGTCGCGGTGCGCGAACCCGGCCAGCCCCTGTGTGAAGCGGGCCTTGCCGATGTAGCACCACGGGCAGGCGATGTCGCTCCAGATCTCGACGCGCATGATCCTTCTTCTCTCCGGTTCGAACGAATGGAAACGGCCCCGAAGGGCCGTCCCCACGTGAACGACCACGGGGCGCGTCTCATTCCCCGGACGGCGGGCGGCGGCAGCGGGCGGGGTCAGGTCTGCGGGGGGCGGCCCTCTCCCGGCGCGGGGGGCTGGTTGCCGATCTGCTCGTCGAGCTTCTGCTGCGCCGTGTCGACCTGGCTCCGGTACTTGTTGCCGGTCTTCGCGTCGAAGGCGTCCCCGGCCTTCTCGACGCCTTGGCGGGCCTGGTCGGGGTGTCCCTTGATCATGCCTTTGAGCTTGTCGAGCATGGACATGAGCGGTCCTCTCCACGGAATGCCTGTCCCCTCCAGCTTCTCCGCGAAGCAGGGCCGCCGCACCCGGAGGCCTTCGGGCGGGGTCTCAGGCTCCGGGCGGCGCCGCGACCGCCAGCCACAGCACGAGGTGGGAGCCGGAGGCGGTGGGCACCGGCCCGGGCAGCCAGCCCTGGCGGGCGTAGAAGGCCTGGGCGCGCAGGTTGTGCTCGTAGACCTCCAGGCGGACCCGGGACACCCCGGACCGGCGCCAGGCGTCGAGGCAGGCCGCGTGCAGGGCGGCGCCGGTGCCGCGGCGCCAGTGGGCGGGTTCCACATGGAGCTGGGTGAGGGTGGTCTCGCCGTCGGCGGTGCGGTAGGCCGCGACGCCGGTGAGCTCGCCGTCCCGCTCGGCGCAGAGCACGCCGCCGTCCGCGGCGGAGCGGGCGACGGCCCGCGCCCATCCCTCGCGGGTCCGTGCGAGCTCGGCGGGGCCGCCGTACTCCTCCTCCGGTATCCGGCCCCGGTAGTAGGTGGCGCGGGCCCGGGTGTGCAGGGCGGCGATGGAGTCGAGGTCGGCGGGGAGCGCGGTTCTGATCATGGAAGGGGTGACGCGCCGGGAGCCGCCGGGGTTCCCGGCGCGTCGGCCGTGCCGCGGGGCGCGGCTACTTCTTGAGCCAGGCCGCCATCATCTTCTGGGCGATCGGGGCCGCGAGCTTGCCGCCGCCGATCTCGGAGCGGTCGGTGTCGGAGTTCTCGATCACCACGGCGACGGCGATCTGCTTGCCGCCGAGCTTGCCGTAGGAGGTGAACCAGGCGAGCGGGGCGAGGCTGTTGTTGACGCCGCGCTGCGCGGTGCCCGTCTTGCCGCCGACTTCGGCGCCGCCGACCTGCGCGGGCCTGCCGCCGCCCTCGGCGACCACGGTCTTCATGGCCTCCCGCAGCATCGACGCGGTCTTCTCCTTCATGACCCGCTGGGACTTGGTGTCCTTGAAGCTCTCCAGCACGTTGCCGTTGGCGTCGGTGACCTCGGAGACCATGTGCGGGGAGGCGAGCTCGCCGCCGTTCTCGATCGCGGCCGTGACCATCGCCATCTGGAGCGGCGTCGCCTGCACGTCGAACTGGCCGATGCCCGTCTGCGCCACCTGGTCGACGGACATCTTCTTCGACGGGTAGGAGCTCGGCGGGTTGGTGCGGACCGGGGTGTCGATCTGCGTGTTGAAGCCGAGCTTCTCGGCCATGGCCCGCATCTTGTCCTGGCCGAGCCGGTGCGCGAACTCGGCGAAGACGTTGTTGCACGACAGCCGCAGCGCCACGCGCGCCGAGACGTTGTTGCACATCTCCGCGGGCGCCTCGCTGCGCAGGTCGGTGCGGGTGCCGGGAATGGTGTACGGGGCCTTGACGCCGGTCGGCGTGTCGATGTCGGTGACCAGGCCGTTCTCGATGGCGGCCGCCAGGGTGACCAGCTTGAAGGTGGAGCCCGGTGCCTGCGGCTTGCGCAGGGCCGTGTTCTCCAGCGCCTTGCCCTTGTCGGCGGAGAGCTCCTTCCAGGCCTCCTCGTCGTTGGCGCCGGTGATCCGGCCCGGGTCGAAGGAGGGGTTGTTGACCACGCCGAGGATCTGGCCGGTGGCGGGGTCGAGGGCCACCGCGGCCCCCTGCTTGCCCTGGAGCGCGTCGAAACCGGCCTTCTGGACGTCCCGGTCGATGGTCGTCAGCACGTCGCCCGGATCGGCCCGCTTGTTCGTCAGCAGGTCCATCATCGTCTTCAGCCGGGTGTCGGAGCCGTTGAGGACGTTCTTGTACACGCCCTCCAGCAGGCTGGTGCCGAAGGCCTGCGAGCTGTAGCCGGTGATCGGCGCGTAGAGCGGCCCGTCGGTGTACGTCCGCTTGTACGCGAAGTCCTTGCCGCCCGTCTTGGCCGAGCCCGTGATCGCCTCCCCGCCCACGATGATGTTGCCCAGCGGGTTCTCGTACTGCCCGATGAGGTTCCGCCGGTTGTTCTTGTCGTCTGCGAGGGCCTGGCCTTGGTATGCCTGCACCCAGGTGACACGGACCAGCAGGGCCAGCACCAGGAGCAGACAGAAGACCGACGCACGCCTGATCGTCTTGTTCATCCCCCAGAAGGACGTCCCGACCGCTCCGACCGTTCCGCTCTGCCCCGATTGTGGCGGAGTTCTCAGTCTTTCCTCATGAAGGCCTTCCCGGTGAAGGCCTTCGGGGGAAAGGCCGGCCGCCCCCGCCGGACCTCACATGCGCCGGGTCGCCACCGTCAGCCGGTCCCGGGCCTCGAACAGCGCCGCCTTGATGGTCTGCTCGTGCCCCGGGGTCAGCCGCGCCACCGGCACCGAGCAGCTGACCGCGTCCCGCGCCGGGGTCCGGTACGGCACCGCCACCCCGAAGCAGCGCAGCCCGAGCGTGTTCTCCTCCCGGTCCACCGCGTACCCCTGCTCCCGGACCAGCGCCAGCTCCTCCACCAGCCGCTCCCGGTCGGTGAGGGTGTGCTCGGTCACCGCCTCCAGGCGGCGCGGCAGCATCCTGCGCACCTCGTCGTCCGTGTGCGTGGCCAGCAGCGCCTTGCCCAGCGCCGTCGAGTGCACCGGGAGCCGCCGCCCGACGCGGGTGAAGGGCCGCAGGTAGTGCTGGGACTGCCGGGTCGCGAGGTACACCACGCTCGTGCCGTCCATCCGGGCCAGGTGGATGGTCTCCGTCGTGTCGTCGGAGAGCCGGTCCAGGGTGGGCCGGGCCGCGGCCACCACCTCGTCGCCGTCGATGTACGAACTGCCGACCAGCAGGGCCCGTACGCCGATGCCGTAGCGCGTGCCGGTGGCGTCCGTCTCCACCCAGCCCAGGTTCACCAGCGTGCGCAGCAGCATGTAGAGGCTGGACTTGGGCAGCGCCAGGTCGTGCTGGATGTCGGCCAGGCTGTGCAGTCCGGGCCGCGCCGCGAAGTGCTCCAGCAACAGGACCGTGCGCACCGCCGATTTGACCGGCGAGGCCGGGGCCGTGCCGCCCGACTCGGTCGTCGTCATACGCCTGCTTCCCCTCGGGCGCCCCTTGTCACGCGGAGGACGCGGAAATAGAGTCCGCAGCAGATGTGATCATTCATCCACCGGAACGGCGTTCAGAATACTGAACGTTCCAGGAGGCAGTGGGCCGTGACAGCGACACCAGTCTGGAGTGTGGACCCCCGCACCGGGAAGCAGCGCGAGCAGGTTGCGGTGGAAGCCACACCCCGGGAGGTGGACGAGGCGGTGCGCGCCGCCGACGCCGCCCGCGGGGCGCTGGCCGACCCCGTCGCCCGGGCCGCGTTCCTGCGCGCGGCCGCCGACCTGCTCGACGAGGCCGCCGCCCACGTCATCGAGGCCGCCGACGCCGAGACCGCGCTCGGACCGGGCCGCCTCACCGGCGAACTGGCCCGGACGACGGGCCAGTTGCGGGCCTTCGCGGACGCCGTGGAGGAGGGCTCGTACCTCGACGTCCGGATCGACCGCGCAGACCCCTCCCTCAGCCCGCCCCGCCCCGAACTGCGCCGCTACAAGGTGCCGCTGGGCGTGGTCGCGGTCTACGCCGCCTCCAACTTCCCGCTCGCCTTCTCCGTACCGGGCGGGGACACCGCCAGCGCGCTCGCCGCCGGCTGCCCCGTGGTGGTCAAGGCGCACCCGGACCATCCGGCCACCTCCGAGCTGTGCGCCTCGCTGCTGCGCCGGGCGGCGCTCTCCGCGGGGCTGCCGGCCGAGGTGGTGGCGGTGCTGCACGGGTTCGACGCGGGGCTGGAGCTGATCGGGCACCCCCGGGTGACCGCCGCCGGTTTCACCGGGTCCATCCGGGGCGGCCGGGCCCTGTTCGACGCGGCCGCGGCGCGGCCCGTCCCGATCCCCTTCCACGGGGAGCTCGGCTCCCTCAACCCCGTCGTGGTCACCCCGGCCGCCGCCGCCGAACGCGCCGACGAGATCGGCTCCGGGCTCGCGGGGGCGGTCACCCTCGGCGTCGGGCAGTTCTGCGTGAAGCCCGGCCTGGTCCTGGTGCCCGAGGGCCCGGACGGCGACCGGCTCGCCGGCGCGCTGGCCAAGGCCCTCGGCGAGACCGAGCCCGGGGTGCTGCTGGACCACCGGATGCGGGAGAACTTCGTCGCCGGCGTGCGCGAGCGCGGGGCGCTGCCCGGGGTGGGCGCGCCCGTCACGCCCGGCTCGGGCGGTGAGCACACCGTCGGCGCGGGCTTCCTCACCGTGCCGGCCGCCCGGCTCGTCGAGGGCGGGGCGCACGCACTGCTGCTGGAGGAGTGCTTCGGCCCGGTGACCGTGGTCGCCCGCTACGCCTCGCAGGACGAGGCCGCGGCCGTGCTCGGGCGCCTCCCGGGCAACCTCAGCGCCACCCTCCAGCTGTCGCGGGACGAGGCGCTGGGTGCGCCGGGACCGGCGGCCGCGCTGATCGGCCAGGTCACCGGGCTCGCCGGCCGCGTCGTCGTCAACGGTTGGCCGACCGGGGTCGCGGTGGCCCCGGCCCAGCACCACGGCGGCCCGTACCCGGCGGCGACCTCGCACTCCACCTCGGTCGGCGGCACCGCGATCGAGCGCTGGCTGCGGCCGGTGGCGTACCAGTCCGTCCCGGACCCCCTGCTGCCGCCGGAACTGCGCGAGGCCAACCCGCTCGGGGTGCCGCGCCGCGTCACGGGCGGCTGAGGCCGGGCCCCGGCGCGCGCCCGGGGGCCGTGGGTCGTGGGTCGTGGGTCGTGGGTCGTGCGGTATTTCCGTTGCCGCGCCGCCCGCGGCCCGGCAGGCTGCGGGCCATGACGGGACCGCACGGATTCGCGTACGAACGACTGGGCGACCACGCGGTCGCGATCACCCACCGGGGACGCGCCGCGGCCACCCTGCGCGGCGGACGGGCCGAGAAGTTCCTGGTGGAGGTGGAGTCCGGCGACGCCCAGCTGGTGATGGCCCGCTGGACCGGCGCGTACAAGCTCGGCAACGAGCGCGCGGCCAAGGACCACCCGCGCAACCGGCGCCGAAATCCGTCGCGAGGGTAAGGGAACGGCAAAGCACCCCCGGTCGTTCTCCCGGCATGACCGCTATGACCCCTGGTTCCAACCTGCCGCTCAACGCCGTCCGCGTGACGGTGGACGTGGCCGCGCCGGTACGGCTCGACGTGTCGGCCCTGCTGCTCACCGCGGACGGCAAGGTGCGCTCCGACGCCGACTTCATCTTCTTCAACCAGCCCTCCGGGCCCGGTGTCGCCTACCGGTCCGGGGGCGGTGCGGCGCCGGACTCGATCACGGTGGACACGGCCGCGCTGCCGCCGGGCATCGAGCGGATCGTGGTCACCGCCAGCCCCGACGCCGCCGGACAGTCCTTCCAGGGCGTCGAGCCCACCGCCACCGTGCGCGACGCGGACGGCGGAGCGGTGATCGCCGCCTTCACCCCGCCGCAGCTGGGCACCGAGACGGCCCTCGTGGTCGTCGAGGTCTACCAGCGCGGCGGCGTGTGGAAGGTGCGCGCGGTGGGCCAGGGGTACGCGAACGGCCTGGCCGGCATCGCCACCGACTTCGGGGTCTCCGTGGAGGAGGAGCCGGCGCCGGCCGCCGCGGCCGCCTCCGCCGCGCCGCCCGCTCCCCCGGCGGCCCCCGCCGCTCCCCCGGCCCACCCGGTGTCCCCGTGGCTCACCGCCGGTGCGAACACGCCGGCCCCGGCCGCTCCCGCTCCGGCCGCCCCGGCCCCGGCCGCCGCGCCCGGCGCCGGGAAGATCAACCTGGACAAGGGCCGGGTCGACCTCCAGAAGAACCAGACCGTCTCCCTGGTCAAGGGCGGCCGCCCGCTGCTCTCCACGGTGAAGATGGGCCTGGGCTGGGAGCCCGCGTTCCGCGGCAAGGACATCGACCTCGACGCCTCCGTCATCGCGTACGGCCCGCAGCGCAACCACATCGACAGCTGCTACTTCGGCAAGCTGTCCATCCTGGGCGGCGCCGTCAAGCACTCCGGTGACAACCTCACCGGCGACGGCGCCGGTGACGACGAGGTGATCGTCGTGGACCTGGGCCGGCTGCCCGCCGACGCCACCGGCCTGGTCTTCACCGTCAACTCCTTCTCCGGGCAGAAGTTCTCCGAGGTCGCCAAGGCCTACTGCCGCCTCATCGACGCCGCGAGCGGCGAGGAGCTGGTGCGCTTCGACCTGACCGGCGCCGAACCGCAGACGGGCGTGCTGATGGCCAAGCTCATCAAGCAGTTCACGGGCGAGTGGGAGATGACGGCCATGGGCGACTTTGTGAAGTCGCGCACAGTGCGCGGCATGGTGAAGCCCGCTTCCCAGGCACTCTGAGCAGGTGGGCGGGCACATGGCGCCACCCGGGCGCGTCCCGGGTGATGGATGCCACGCGTAATCCGTGTGTGGCTGTCAGTGCCCGCCCGTAGCCTTGAACCATGCATCAGTCACTCACTCCCGCGGGTCCGGCCCGCCCGTCCGCCGCCGAGGCGAACGAGGCGATCCGGCACCTCGTCGAGACCCGGGTGGACGGCGAGTGGCCCGCGGAGGCGTACGAGTTCCTCCTTGCCGAGTGGGCCGTCGCCTCCCGCGCGGAGGTCTCCGCAGCCCAGTGAGGCCGCCGGCCCGCGGCGTCCGCCTCAGTGGCCGCGCCGCCACGGGCCGGTGACGGCCAGCATGATCCCCGGCTGCTGGATGTTGGCGAAGAGGGTGCGCCCGTCCGGCGAGAAGCAGACACCCGTGAACTCCGAGTACTCCGGCTCCTGCGCCGTACCGATGTTCAGTTCGTTGCGCGCCAGCGGGTACGTGCGCCCGGAGTCGGTGGCGCCGAACAGGTGCTGGAGGCCCGAGCCGTCCTCCGCGACGACCAGGCCGCCGTACGGGGACACCGTGATGTTGTCCGGCCCGTCGTAGCCGCCCTCCGCGTCCGGGTCGGCGTTGACGCCGAGCAGGACGGTCAGCCGGACGGTGCGCCGCTTGGGGTCGTAGAACCACACCTGGCCGTCGTGCGCGGTGCCCGGGCTCTCCGCGCGGGCGTAGGAGCACACGAAGTACGCGCCGCCGTCGGCCCACCACATGCCCTCCAGCTTGCGTCCGCGCGTGACGACGCCGTCCGCGAACTGCTTACGCACCGGGACGGTCCGGGCGTCGCGGTCCGGCACGTCCACCCAGTCGACCCCGTAGACGGTGCCGGTGCGCGTCGCGCGGGACAGGTCGTCGACGAACCGCCCCGAGCTGTCGATGCACTTGGCGGCCTGCAGCACGCCCGCGTCGGCGGCGAGGGTGCGCAGCCTGCCGCGGCCGTGGCGGAAGCCGCGGGGCGGGGTCCAGCGGTAGAACAGGCCGTTCGGGCCGGAGGCGTCCTCGGTCAGGTAGGCGTGCCCCTGCCGCGGGTCGATGACCACGGCCTCGTGGTCGTACCGGCCGAAGGCCTTGACGGGCCGGGGGTCGCGGTTGGCGCGCCGGTCGTGCGGGTCCACCTCGAAGACGTAGCCGTGGTCCTTGGTCATGCCGTTGCGCCCGGCGAGGTCGGAGTTCTCCTCGCAGGTCAGCCAGGTGTCCCACGGGGTGGCCCCGCCCGCGCAGTTGGTGGACGTACCGGCGATGCCCACCCATTCGGCGACCTCGCCGCCGCGGCGGACCTCGACGACGGTGCAACCGCCCGCGGCGGCCGGGTCGTAGACGTGCCCCTCGGCGAGGGGCACCGGGTGGGCCCAGCCGTCCCGGCCGCCCTTGAGCTCGTGGTTGTTGACGAGCAGGGTGGTGCCGCGGTGGCCCGCGAAGGCGGCCGTGCCGTCGTGGTGGGAAGGGGTGCTCTCACCGGACTCCAGCGTGGTCACGCCGGTGCGGGTGATCACGCGGTACGAGAATCCGGCGGGCAGCGCCAGCAGCCCGGCCGGGTCGGGGACGAGCGGGCCGTAGCCGGGTTCGCAGGGCCGCCCGTGCTCGTCGCGGCGGCCACCGTCCTCGGCCGCGAGCGCTCCGGGCGCGGTGGCGAGGGCGCCGACCGTGCCGGTGAGCGCGACTCCCGCGCCGGCGAGGACGGTACGGGCGGTGAAGTCTCTGCGGCTGAGCGGCATCGGGTCTCCAGGGTGGGGAGGTGGTGCGCCTGTCGTGCGGTCGTCGGCGCACACGCTCCCGCCCGCACGTGAACGGCGACTGAACTGCCCACGAAGGCGAACCGGCCCCTTCCCCCTCCCCGGAATGGCCAACTCCGCCCACCGGAACGGCGCGTTGTCGACGGCGGCGGCCGCGGGGCCGTCCGGCCGCCCGGAGCGGGCCCCGCGGGGGCGGTGCCGGGGAGAGGGGCCTACGGCCGGCGGGAGCGGGCCTTGAACGCGGCCTTGCGGGCCTCCTTGGCCGCCTTGCGGTCCGGGTGCAGCCGGCCCATGGCCTCCAGCACGTGCGCGGTCGAGGGGTGCTCCACCCGCCACGCCCGCTCGAAGAAGCCCGCGTGGTGCGCGGTCAGCGTCTCCATCAGCTGCGGCAGCTCCGGCGTCTCCCCGTCCGCCGCGAGCTGCGCCGCGATCGTGTCGACGGTCAGCCAGAACACCATCCCGGCGTCCGGCGCGGGGATGTCGGCGGCCCCGCGTTCGGCCAGCCAGACCCGGGCCAGCCCGCCCAGCTCCGCGTCGTCCAGCACCGCGCGGACCGCGGGCTCGGCCTCCGGCCCGGCCGGCGCCAGGGCCTGCTGGCAGCGCAGGCGGCGCAGCGGGCCCCCCTCGTCGTCGCCGCGGGCCGCGGCGAGCAGCTCCGCGACGGCGCCGGGCAGGTCGCGGCCGGCCAGCCAGTGCTCGATCTCGGCCTGGGCGGAGTCCTCGGGGTAGTACGACACCGCGTCCAGCAGCACGTCGGCCCCCTTGTCGGCCAGGTCGCCGACGGCGGGGGCGTCGACCCCGGCCTCCAGCATCCGGGCGCGGACGCCGTACAGGCCGAGCGGCGTCAACCGGACCATGCCGTAGCGCGAGACGTCCTCGTCGTCGGGCTCGACCGGCCCGTCCGACGCCTCGCGTCCGCCCGGCCCCGCGAGCTCCTCGTCCGCGGCCTCCGCCATCAGCTCCTCGTCGACCGGACGGAACTCGACCAGCCCGATCGGCTCCAGCTGCCGGAACTGGTCGTCCAGGCGCATCATCGCGTCCGAGACCTGGGCCAGTACGGCGTCGGTCGGCTCGCCCATGTCCTCGGGCACCACCATGGACGCCGCCAGCACGGGCAGCGGAACCGGTGCGTCCGCCGCGCCGCCCTCGGCGACGGTGAGCAGGTAGAGGTTGGCGAGGACCCCGTCGAGGAAGTCGGCCTCGCGGCCCGGGTTCCAGTCCAGCCGGTCGAAGTCGATCTCGCCGCCGGCGTCGAGGGCGTCGACGAGGCCGTCCAGGTCCGGTACGGCGGCGTCGGCGAGCACGGTGTCCAGCGCGGCCAGCCACAGGTCCAGCACGTCGCCGGGCGCGCCGCCCGTCACCAGCGCCAGGTCCTCGCCGGGCGCGGCCGTGCCGTGCGCCCCCGTGCCGGCGGTGTCGGCGTCCGCGTCGGCCGCACCGGCCCCCGCGCCGTCCTCCTCCGGCTCGGTCACGTCGACCAGGCCCGTGTCCACGGCCACCCGCCAGGCCTGGCTCGCGCGGGCGGTGGAGTCCTCGTCACCGGCGTCGAGCCCGAGGGCCCGGGCGGCCTGCGGCAGTTGTTCGGCGACGAGTTCGCCGCCGACGTCGACGCGGGTCCGCGGCCCGGCCCAGCGGGCCAGCCGGACGGCGCGGGCGAACAGGGGCGCGACCAGGGCGTCGCGGGCCAGCTCCGCGTCGGAGTGCAGCCGTACCGGCGGCAGCGTGGGGTGCGGCTCTGCGGACATGGGGTTTCTCCTCGCGGGACGCGGTGGGGCGGGCCTGACCGGCGGACCGGGCCTGTGGGACGCCGTCACCCTCCCGGACCCTCCCGGGATGCGTCGCGTCCGCCAGGCCGGCCCGGGACGGGCCGGGCGACCCGGTTCGAACGGGCCGTCCGGGCCCTCCGAGGCGGATGCGGCCGTCGTACGGCGCCCCAGCGTAGACGCATTTCGGGCGTGCCCGGCGGGCCATCACCCTTGGTTCATCCCACAGTCGGCCGCCGTATGCCCTGGAGGCCTTGACAACTTTGCGCACCACACAGGAAATTGACGCGCGTAGATGTATCGGGAGCCGTGCGCATCCCGCGGATTCCCGCGGATCCCGTTGCCGCACCGCCCCTCCGTTCTCCTCTTCCCACACCGGAGTCCCCGCCCATGCGCTCCTCGCATCCCCGTTCCGCCGCCGTCGCCGCCCTCGTCGCCACCGCCCTGGCCACCGGCCTGCTCGCGGGCTCCGCCGGCGCGGCCGAAGGCGCGGCCGCCGCCGATCCGGTCCGCATCCACGACATCCAGGGCACCACCCGGATATCCCCGCTCAACGGTCAGCCGGTCGCGGACGTCGAGGGCATCGTGACGGGCGTGCGCACCTACGGCTCGCGCGGCTTCTGGTTCCAGGACCCGGACGCCGACGACGACGACGCCACCAGCGAGGGCGTGTTCGTCTTCACCAACGCGGTCCCGACCGTCGCCGTCGGCGACGCGGTCAAGGTCTCCGGCACGGTCGGCGAGTACGTCCCCGGCGGCGCCGCCTCCGGCAACCAGTCGGTGACGCAGATCGCCAAGCCGGTCGTCACCGTGGTCTCCTCGGGCAACGCCCTGCCCCGGGCCACCGCCGTCAACGAGTACACCGTTCCCGCCCGGTACGCCCCGGCCGGCGACCCGGCCGCCGGCGGCAGCATCAACGGCCTGGCCCTGAAGCCCGAGCGGTACGCCCTGGACTACTACGAGTCCCTGGAGGGCATGAACGTCCGCATCGGCACCTCCCGCGTGGTCGGCGCCACCGACCCGTACTCGGAGCTGTGGGTCACGGTGAAGGGCTGGGAGAACACCGCGAAGCGCGGCGGTACGGTCTACGGCTCCTACGAGTCCCAGAACACCGGCCGCCTCCAGATCCAGCAGCTCGCGCCCGTCGCGCAGCAGCCCTTCCCGGTGGCCAACGTCGGCGACAGGCTGACCGGCACCACCGAGGGCCCGCTGGACTTCAACCAGTTCGGCGGCTACACCCTGGTGGCCCGCACGCTGGGCACCGTCAAGGCGGGCACCCTCGCCCCCGAGAAGACCAAGCCGCAGGCCGCGGGCGAGCTCGCGGTGGCCACGTACAACGTCGAGAACCTCGACCCGACGGACCCGCAGGCGAAGTTCGACGCGCTCGCCAAGGCCGTCGTGGAGAACCTGGCCTCCCCCGACATCGTGGCCCTGGAGGAGATCCAGGACGACAACGGCGCCAAGAACGACGGCACCGTGTCGGCGGAGCAGACCCTGACGCAGTTCACCGCGGCCATCGCGGCGGCGGGCGGCCCGGCCTACCGGTGGCGTTCGGTCGACCCGGAGGACAAGAAGGACGGCGGCGAGCCCGGCGGCAACATCCGCCAGGTCTTCCTCTACAACCCGGCCCGCGTCTCCTTCACCGAGCGCGCCCCCGGCGACGCGGTGACGGCCACCGGCGTGACCAAGGTGAACGGCAAGGCCGCCCTGACCCACTCTCCCGGCCGCATCGACCCCGCCAACCCGGCGTGGGCGGACAGCCGCAAGCCGCTGGCCGGCGAGTTCACCTTCCGCGGCAAGACGGTCTTCGTGGTCGCCAACCACTTCGGTTCGAAGGGCGGTGACGAGGGCCTGACCTCGCACCACCAGCCGCCGGTCCGCTCCTCGGAGGCCAAGCGCCTGCTGCAGGCCCAGTCGGTGAACGCGTTCGTGAAGGACGTCCTGGCCGCGGACAAGAAGGCCGACGTCCTGGTGCTCGGCGACATCAACGACTTCGAGTTCTCGGCGACGACCCACGCGCTGACGGACGGCGGGGCCCTCTACCCGGCCGTCAAGTCCCTGCCGAAGGCCGAGCGGTACTCGTACGTCTACCAGGGCAACGCGCAGGTGCTGGACCAGATCCTGACCAGCCCGGCGATCAAGAACTTCACGTACGACAGCGTGCACATCAACGCGGAGTTCGCGGCCCAGAACAGCGACCACGACCCGCAGGTGCTGCGCTTCCGCCCGTAACACCCGCCACACCCGCGTCCGCGGGGGCCCGGAAGCCGTCCTTTCCGGGCCCCCGGGCCGGGGCGTCCTCGCGGGTCAGGCCTTCAGGTGGGGCGGGACGGGACGTTCGGCCCTGGCGTGAGCCTCGCCACATCGCCCCCGAATCGGCCGATTGTGGTGTTGAGTGTCTGCACGCCCGATCTTGTCCCGCCTTGTACCGGCCCGCACTCCCGGGAGGACCGCGTGTTCCCCTCCATCTCCCTCGTCCAGGAAATCGGCCTCGCCGTCCTTCTGGTGGCCGCGCTGGTCTGGGTGCTGGGCCTCGGCCACATGGTGTGGGACAACCGCTTCCACCACCCGGAGCCCGGCGCCTTCGAGGGCATGCCGTCGATCCCGGTGCAGCGGAGCGCCTGCGCCCACCCTATGGAGTCGGTGGAGCTCACCGAGGCGGAACAGCAGGCCTTCGCCGGCCTGATCCGCACCTTCCCGCGCGCCTGAGCGCCCGCCGCCCGGGCCGCCGCCGCCCGGCCGACCCCCGGACACCGCGACGCCCTCCCACCCCGGCCGGGGTGGGAGGGCGTCCGCGCGTGCGCTGCCGGGAGGTCAGTTGTGGCTGTGCAGGACCTCGTTCAGGCCGCCCCAGGCCGCCTTGTACGGACGGGCCTCGACGGCGCCGGTCACCGAGTTGCGGCGGAAGAGGATGTTGTTCGCGCCGGAGAGTTCGAGCGCCTTGACGATCTGGCCGTCCGGGAGGGTGACCCGGGTGCCCGCGGTGACGTAGAGGCCGGCCTCGACGACGCACTCGTCGCCCAGCGCGATGCCCACGCCCGCCTCGGCCCCGATCAGGGTGCGCTCGCCGATCGAGATGATCTGCTTGCCGCCGCCCGAGAGGGTGCCCATGGTGGACGCGCCGCCGCCGATGTCGGAGCCGTTGCCGACCACGACGCCGGCCGAGATGCGGCCCTCGACCATGGAGGTGCCCAGGGTGCCCGCGTTGAAGTTGACGAAGCCCTCGTGCATCACGGTGGTGCCCTCGGCGAGGTGCGCGCCGAGGCGGACCCGGTCCGCGTCGGCGATGCGCACGCCCTTGGGGGCGACGTAGTCCGTCATGCGGGGGAACTTGTCGATCGAGGTGACCTGGAGGTGCAGGCCCGCGGCGCGCGCGTTCAGCCGGACGGTCTCGACCTGGTCGACCGCGACCGGGCCCAGCGAGGTCCAGGCGACGTTCGCGAGCAGCCCGAAGACGCCGTCGAGGTTCTGGCCGTGCGGCTTGACCAGGCGGTGGCTGAGCAGGTGCAGGCGCAGGTACGCGTCGTGCGCGTCCAGCGGCTTGTCCTCCAGGGAGGCGATGACCGTGCGGACGGCTACGACCTCGACCCCGCGGACCGCGTCCGTGCGGATCGCCTTCGGCGCGGTGGCGCCGAGCAGCTCCGAGGCCCGCTCGGCGGAGAGGCGCTCGGTGCCGGCCGGGCCGGGCTCGGCGACCAGCTCGGGGGCGGGGAACCAGGTGTCGAGGACGGTGCCGTCGGCGGTGATGGTGGCAAGTCCGGCGGCGACGGCGCCGGTGGTACGCGTAGCAGTCATGCCCGAAACCTAACCGGCGACGGCCCGCGCGGGCGAACCGGTCTCATGTGCCGGTCGCGCCGCGTGTCGCCGGTCCCGCCGGCCTCGCGGGCACCCTGTCGGTTCCCTGTGGGAACGGACTGTGGCAGCATGGCGGCTCCGGTCGGCGGAGGAAGGAGCACCCATGGCCCAGCGCACCCGGCTCGACGACGAGGACTGCTCCATCGCGCAGGCGCTCGACGTCGTCGGCGACTGGTGGACGCTGCTCATCGTGCGCGACGCCGCCCGCGGCGTGCACCGCTTCGACGCGCTCCAGCGCGAGCTGGGCCTGTCCCGCAAGGTGCTGGCCGAGCGGCTCCGGCTGCTCGTCGAGGCCGGGGTGCTCGCGCGCGAGCCGTACCAGGAGCGTCCGGTGCGCCACGAGTACCGGCTGACCGCGCGCGGGCGGGCGCTGCTGCCGGTCCTGGTCGCGCTCCAGGACTGGGGGGACGCGTGGGTCCTGGGAGAGGGAGCGGTGACGGCGACGGCCGGGGAGTCCTCGAAGGAGGCGGCGCGGGTGCACGCGCTGCGCGGTACCCGCGTGCCGGAACTGCTGCTGACGGACCGTTTCGGCGCGGCCCGCGACCCGGTCGCGGACACCCCGTTCACGGTCCTGTACTGCTTCCCGGGCGCGTACGCCCGAGCCGGCTCCTATCCGCCCGGGTGGGCCGGGATCCCCGGCGCCCGGGGCTGTACGTTCGAGTCGTGCACCTACCGCGACCAGCTCGCGCGGTTCACCGCCGCCGGAGCAACGGTGCACGGGGTCTCCACCCAACGGCCCGACGAGCAGCAGGAGTTCGCCGAGCACGAGGGACTGCGTTTCCCGCTCCTGTCCGACGCCGAGCTGGCCCTGACGGCGGCGCTGCGCCTGCCGACGTTCCGGGCCGCGGGGGTGAGCCGGCTGAAGCGGCTGACGCTGGTGCTGGACCGGGAGCGGACCGTGCGCGAGGTGTTCTACCCGGTCACCGACATCGAGGCGGGCGTCCGGGAGGCGCTGGCGGCCGTGACGTCCCCGGCTCCGGCGCCCTGACCCGCTCCGCGCACCCGCACCCGCACCCGCGGCCGCGGTTCCCGCTCAGCCGGTCCGTCCTCGGCCGCCCCGCAGCACCCGGCCCAGGATGTCGCGCGCGTACGGCTCGTCGTACTCCGCGTCCGTGAGCAGGACCTGGAGGCCGATGCCGTCCATCACGGCCACCAGCGCCCGCGCCGTCCCCGGGTCCGTCCTGGGCTCCAGCGCCTCGGCCACCGCGCCGCACCACTCCGCCGCCACCGGCCGCAGCGCGGGGCGCCGCAGCGCCGCGAGGTAGAGCTCGTACTCCAGCTCCGCCCGTCCCCGGTCGGCCGTCAGGAACCGGCCCAGCAGCCGGGCCAGGCCGGCCGCGAGGTCCGCGTCCGGACCGGCGAGGGCCGGGGAGTCGGCCACCGCCCGCGCGAACCCCTCGTTCGCCTGGCGCAGGGCCGCGACCAGCAGGTCGTCCAGGGTCGCGAAGTGGTACGTCGTCGACCCGAGCGGTACGTCGGCCTCGGCCGCCGCGGTGCGGTGGCTCAGCCCCGCGATGCCCCGGGAGCCGACCACGCGCAGCGCCGCGTCGACGATCCGCTGCCGCCGCCCCGGGTCGTACCGGCGCACGCCCGCCGCCATCAGTGCGCCGTCCCGCCGAGGTTCAGCAGGATGACGCCGGCGATCACCAGCCCGATGCCGGCGATCTTCGCGGCGGTGGCCGCCTCGCCCATGAACAGCATGCCGATGGCGGCGATGGCCGCCGTGCCCACGCCCGCCCAGATGGCGTACGCGGTACCGACCGGCATGGTCTTGAGCGTCTGCGCGAGCAGGGTGAACGCGATGGCGTACCCGAGCAGCGTGCCCAGCGAGGGCCACAGCCGGGTGAAGCCGTCGCTGTACTTCATGGCGGTGGTGCCGGCCACCTCGGCGGCGATGGCCGCGGCGAGCAGTGCGTAGGGCATGCGGACGAGCGTACACATCATGCGTACGCCCGGACACATCATCGGACCGGCCGCACCGACAGCGTCACCCGTACCCGCACCCCCAGCGACCCCCGGCACCGGCACCGGCACCGGCACCGGATCAGCCCAGCGTGAACCAGGCCGCCCGCGCCTTCTTCCACTCCGCGTGCGCCAGGTCCTTCGCCTCGGTCCCGTCGCCGTACAGGTCGGCCGAGCCGCTGTCGGTGACGAGCTGCACCCGCGCGCCCGGCGCGCCCAGGTCGGGCACGTCCACGATGGCCTCCCAGCCGCCCGGGTCGGTGGTCGGCAGGTCGGCCCGCTTGACCGGCGCGTGCCCGGCGATCCCGTCCCACTGGTAGAGGGCGTACGGGTCGGAGTTGTCGTCCGCGGCCCAGGACCCGGCCAGGACCAGGTACTGCCCGGCCGCGTTCCGGCGCAGGTCGCGCACGGCCAGCCCGCCCAGGTCGAGTTCGATGCCCGCCCCGAAGACGGCCTTGGCGCCGCTCGCCAGCACCTGGTCGAAGTTGGTCACCGGTACGACCAGGGCCTTGCCGCCGGGCACCGCGGGCGCCAGCGGCGCGCGGAAGCCCAGGTAGGCGGTGGTGGTGGAGCCGGGAGCGAACTCCAGGCCCTCCACGTTGAACCCGTCGATCTGCTTGGGCGCCTCGCCGGCCGCCGTCCCGGCCGCGAAGCCGTAGCGGTTGCCGTTCGCCCTGTCCCAGGCGACCAGGTCCTCGCGGAGCTTCTTGTACGCGCGCCCGTACGTCAGCTGCGCGCCCGCGCCGGAGCCGCTGACGGTGGTGGTGAACACCGTGTTCCGGGGCGCCTTGTACTCGCCGTCCTTGTTGTTGCCGAGCGAGCCCGTCCAGTAGATCGTGTCGCCGATCCGCGTCGCCCCCTCGATGTCCACCTCCTTGCCGACGCCGAGCTGCGAGCTGAAGTCCCAGGTCTTGACGGGGGCGCCCGAGCGGGAGCGGTCGTAGAGCCGCAGCACGTTGGACTCGTCGTCCGCGACGACCGCGTACCCGCCGCCCACGTCCACGGCCGCCGAGGCGTCGGCGGAACCGGTGAAGTACCGCGCCTCGGCCGCGTTCTGCACGGCGGCCGAGGCCGCGTAGGACAGCGTCCTGGTGGCGCTCTTGCCGCCCAGTCCGGTCACCTTGACGGTGAGGTTGGTGTAGCCCTTGCCGCGCGCGGTCACGGCGAGCCTGCGCACCGCCCCGGCACCGGTGACGGTGACGTCGCCCGTCCCGGCGACCGAGGCCTTGCTCGACGCGGAGGCGCTGACGGTCAGCGCGGACACGTCGGCGCCGCTCTGCGCCACGGTCACGTCGACCGTCGGGTCGCCGCTCGCGCCGACCGCCCCGGACAGGTAGGAGGCGGAGAGCGCGAGGGTCGGCGTCCCGTAGCCGGCGGCCTGCGCGGGCAGGGCCGGCAGGCCCAGGGCCGCGAGCACCAGCGCCGCGAGGGCGGCGCCTCCCGGAAGCGCACCGGTGCGGGTGCGGGCGGGCGTGCGCGTACGTGTGCCGGTCATCGGTGTCCCCCACGAGTCGTGCCGAGCGTGAACCATGCGGACCGGGACTTCTTCCACTCGGGGTGGTCGAGGTCCTTGGCGTCCGTGCCGTCGCCGTACAGGTCGGCGGCCCCGCTGTCGGTGATCAGCTGGACGCGGGCGCCGGGCACCCGCAGGTCGGGCACGTTCACCACGGCCTCCCAGCCGCCCGGGTCGGTGGTCGGCAGGTCGGCCCGCTTGACCGGCGCGTGCCCCGCCTTGCCGTCCCACTGGTAGAGGGCGTACGGGTCGGAGTTGTCGTCCGCCGCCCAGGACCCGGCCAGGATCAGGTACTGGTCCTTGGCGTTCTTGCGGATGTCGCGGACGGCGAGGCCGCCCAGGTCCATCTCGACCGGCTCGCCGAAGACGGCCTTCTCGCCCGCCCCGACGACCCGGTCCAGGTTGACGACCGGTACGACCAGGGCCTTGCCGCCGGGCACCGCGGGCGCCAGCGGCGCGCGGAAGCCCAGGTAGGCGGTGGTGGTGGAGCCGGGAGCGAACTCCAGGCCCTCCAGGTTGAACCCGTCGATCCGCTTGGGCGCCTCGCCGGCCGCCGTCCCGGCCGCGAAGCCGTAGCGGTCGCCGTTCGCCCTGTCCCAGGCGACCAGGTCCTCGCGCAGGCCCTTGTAGGCGCTGCCGAAGACGAGCTCGGTGGCGGCGCCGGAGCCGGTGACCCGGGTGGTGAAGACGGTGTTGCGCTCGGCCTTGTACTTGCCGTCCTTGTTGTTGCCGAGCGAGCCCGTCCAGTAGACCGTGTCGCCGACGCGGGCGGCGGCCTCGATGTCGGCCTCCTTCTTCCACCCGAGGGCCGGGCCCAGGTCCCAGGTCTTCACCGGGGCGCCGCTGCGGGAGCGGTCGTAGAGCCGCAGCACGTTGGACTCGTCGTCCGCGACGACCGCGTACCCGCCGCCCACGTCCACGGCCGCCGACGCGTCCGAGGAACCGGTGAGGTAGCGGGTGGCGGCGGAGCCGGCGACCCGCGCCGAGGCCGCGTACGCGAGGGTGGCGCGAGCGGTCCGGCCGCCGCGCCCGGTGACCTCCAGGACGAGGTCGGCGTAGCCCTGGGCCCGGGGGCGCACCGTCAGGCTGCGCCCGCCGTCGCGCGTCCGCTCCTGCCGTACGTCGCCGACGTCCGCGACGGCGGGATTGCTGGAGGAGACCACGCGCAGCCGCAGGAAGCCGGCCGGCACCCCGGCCTGGGCGACGCCCACCGTGACGGCGGGGTCCCCGTACGCGCCGACGGCGCCGCTGAGGTGCGTGGCGGAGAGCGCGAGGGTGGGGTCTGCGTACGCGGCGGCGTGCGCGGGCGCTCCCAGCCCCGCGACGAGCAGGGCCGCGGCCCCGGCGGCGCCCACGGCGCCCACGCGGCGTACCGGGGACAGTCGAACGGTCACAGGGGGTCCTCTCGCGTGCGGATGCTGCGCCGTGGTGTGAACACGGCGGCCGTCGAGAAGGCTCGGCCACGGTGGCCAACGTCCGGTGCACGGCGTCCGTCCGGCCGGAGAACAGCAGTCGGCGGCGGGCGGCCCCCGGACACGGGAAGGGCCCCCGGCACGACCGTGCCGGGGGCCCTCTTCCGCGAACGTCGATCAGACGTTGAAGCCGAGCGCGCGGAGCTGCTCACGACCGTCGTCCGTGATCTTGTCCGGGCCCCACGGGGGCATCCAGACCCAGTTGATGCGCAGTTCGTTGACAATGCCGTCCGTCGCCGACTTCGCCTGGTCCTCGATGACGTCGGTCAGCGGGCAGGCCGCCGAGGTCAGCGTCATGTCGAGGGTGGCGATGTTCGCGTCGTCGACGTGGATGCCGTAGATCAGGCCCAGGTTGACGACGTCGATGCCCAGCTCGGGGTCGACCACGTCGTAGAGGGCCTCGCGGACCTCCTCCTCGGTGGCCGGCTTGATCGACGCCTCGGGCGTCGCGTTGTCGGTCATGCCGTCTCCCTCTCCGCGGCGCCCAGAGCCTGGGCGGTCGCGTCCTTCCACGCCATCCAACTCAGCAGAGCACACTTCACGCGCGCCGGATACTTGGAGACGCCGGCGAACGCGACGGCGTCCTCCAGCACCTCCTCCATCTCCTCGGTCGGCTCCAGCTTGCCCTTGGACTGCATCAGCTCCAGGAACACGCCCTGGATCTTCTGCGCCTCGGCCAGCTCCTTGCCGACGAGCAGCTCGTTCAGCACGGACGCGCTGGCCTGGCTGATGGAGCAGCCCTGGCCCTCGTAGGAGACGTCGGTCAGCGTCTCGCCGTCGTACTTCACGCGCAGCGTGATCTCGTCACCGCAGGTGGGGTTGACGTGGTGCACCTCGGCGTCGCCGTCTCGCAGGCCACGCCCGTGCGGGTGCTTGTAGTGGTCCAGGATCAGTTCCTGGTACATCGAATCGAGCTTCACCGCGTCCTCGTCGTCCTCGTCGCCGTTGCCATCAGCCGAAGAAGTTCCGTACGTGCTCCAGCCCGTCGATCAGCGCGTCGACCTCGGCCGGAGAGGAGTACAGGTAGAAAGACGCCCGCGTGGTCGCGGGAATTCCGTACCGCAGGCAGACCGGGCGCGCGCAGTGGTGTCCCACGCGGACCGCGATGCCCTGCTCGTCCAGGACCTGGCCGACGTCGTGCGGGTGGATGTCCCCGAGCGTGAAGGAGATCGCGGCGCCGCGGTCCTCGGCCGTGGTGGGGCCGATGATCCGCAGGTCGGGCACCTCCAGGAGGCGCTTGACCGCGTACTCGGTGATCGCGTGCTCGTGCGCGGCGATCTTGTCCATGCCGATCGCGGTCAGGTAGTCCACGGCCGCGCCGAGGCCGACGGCCTGGGCGATCGGGGGCGTACCGGCCTCGAACTTGTGGGGCGCCGGGGCGTAGGTCGAGGAGTGCATCGACACGGTCTCGATCATCTCGCCGCCGCCCAGGAACGGAGGCAGGTCCTCCAGCAGCTCCTGGCGGCCCCACAGGACGCCGATGCCGGTCGGGCCGCACATCTTGTGGCCGGTGAAGGCCACGAAGTCGGCGCCGAGCGCCTGCACGTCCAGCGGCATGTGCGGAGCGGCCTGCGAGGCGTCGATCAGCACCAGGGCGCCGACCTCCTGCGCGCGCCGGACGATCGCCTCGACCGGGTTGACCGTGCCCATGATGTTGGAGACCAGCGTGAAGGAGACGATCTTCGTCTTCTCCGTGATGACCTCTTCGATGTTGGACAGGTCGAGCCGGCCGTCGTCGGTGAGGCCGAACCACTTCAGCTTCGCGCCGGTGCGCTGCGAGAGGAGCTGCCACGGGACGATGTTGGAGTGGTGCTCCATCTCCGTGATGGCGATCTCGGTGTCGCGGTCGACCCGGTAGGGCTCGTCCGCCCAGCCGAGCATGTTCGCGACCAGGTTGAGCGACTCCGAGGCGTTCTTGGTGAAGATCACCTCGTTGCGGCTCGGTGCGTTGATGAAGGCGGCGACCTTGTCGCGAGCGCCCTCGTACAGCGCCGTGGCCTCCTCGGCGAGCACGTGCACGCCGCGGTGGACGTTGGCGTTGTGCTGCTCGTAGTACTCGTTCAGCGCGTCGAGCACCTGGCGCGGCTTCTGCGAGGTCGCCGCGTTGTCCAGGTAAACGATCTTCTTCCCGTCGTGGACCACACGATCCAGCAGGGGGAAGTCCTTGCGGATCGCCTCGGTGTCGAGGAGGCCGGGCAGCTGTGTCACGCGGTCGCGCCACCCTTCACGTACTTGTCGTAGCCCTCGGCCTCCAGCTGGTCGGCGAGCTCGGCGCCGCCGGACTCGGCGATGCGGCCGTTCGCGAACACGTGCACGAAGTCGGGCTTGATGTAGCGCAGGATGCGCGTGTAGTGGGTGATCAGCAGGGTGCCGACCTCGCCGCTCTCGCGGACCCGGTTGACGCCCTCGGACACGACGCGCAGGGCGTCGACGTCCAGGCCGGAGTCGGTCTCGTCGAGGATCGCGATCTTGGGCTTGAGGAGCTCCAGCTGGAGGATCTCGTGGCGCTTCTTCTCGCCGCCGGAGAAGCCCTCGTTCACGTTGCGCTCGGCGAAGGCGGTGTCCATCTGGAGCTGCTCCATCGCGGACTTGACCTCCTTCACCCAGGTGCGCAGCTTCGGCGCCTCGCCGCGGATCGCGGTGGCCGAGGTGCGCAGGAAGTTGGAGACCGAGACGCCGGGGACCTCGACCGGGTACTGCATGGCGAGGAACAGGCCGGCACGGGCGCGCTCGTCGACGGACATCTCCAGGACGTCTTCGCCGTCGAGGGTGACGGTGCCACCGGTGATCGTGTACTTCGGGTGACCGGCCAGCGAGTAGGCCAGCGTGGACTTGCCGGAGCCGTTCGGACCCATGATGGCGTGCGTCTCACCCTGCTTGACGGTGAGGTCGACGCCCTTGAGGATCTCGCGGGCGCCGTTCTCGGCCTCGACGGAGACGTGCAGGTCGTGGATTTCAAGCGTTGCCATGGATACCTCAGGACTCCTGGGTGAGGGAGACGAGCACGTCGTCCCCTTCGATCTTTACGGGGTATACGGGTACGGGGCGCGTCGCGGGCAGGCCCGAGGGCTTGCCGGTCCGCAGGTCGAAGGCCGATCCGTGCAGCCAGCACTCGATCATGCAGTCCTCGACCTCGCCCTCCGAGAGGGACACGTTCGCGTGCGAGCAGATGTCGTTGATCGCGAACACCTCCCCCGCGGTGGAGACGATGGACACCGGCGTGCCGTCGAGTTCCACCCGCTTGGGGGTGTCCGCCTCCAGCTCGCTCAGCGCACAGGCCTTGACGTAGGGCATCAGACGGAACCCTGGAGCTCGGTCTCGATCTTGGAGAGCAGCCGCTCTTCGATGTCGTCGACACCGATCTGCTGGACGAGCTCGGCGAAGAAGCCGCGCACGACCAGCCGACGGGCCTCGTCGGCCGGGATGCCACGGGCCTGGAGGTAGAAGAGCTGCTCGTCGTCGAAGCGGCCGGTGGCGGAGGCGTGGCCGGCGCCGACGATCTCGCCGGTCTCGATCTCCAGGTTCGGCACCGAGTCGACGCGCGCACCGTCCGTGAGGACGAGGTTGCGGTTCATCTCGTAGGTGTCGGTGCCCTCGGCGGTCTTCTCGATGAGCACGTCACCGATCCAGACGGCGTGGGCGTCCTGGCCCTGGAGCGCGCCCTTGTAGACCACGTTGGACTTGCAGTGCGGGGCGCTGTGGTCGACCAGGAGGCGGTGCTCCTGGTGCTGGCCGGCGTCCGTGAAGTACAGGCCGAAGAGCTCGGCCTCGCCGCCGGGGCCCGCGTAGGTGACGCGCGGGTGGAGGCGGACGAGGTCGCCGCCGAAGGTGACGACGATCGACTTGAAAGTCGCGTCGCGGCCGACCAGCGTGTTGTGCTGGGAGACGTGGACGGCGGTGTCGTCCCAGTCCTGCACGGACACGACGGTGAGCTTGGCGCCGTCGCCGACGAGGAAGTCGACGTTGGCGGCGCGCACGCCGTCACCGGTGTGGTCGATGACGACGACGGCCTCGGCGAAGGCCTGGACGTCGAAGACCGTGTGGCCGAAGGTCGTGCCGCCCTCGCCGTGCAGCGTGACGCGCACCGGCTCGGTCAGGACGGCCTCCTTGGGCACGGTGACGACCGTGGCCTTGGCGAACGAGGAGAACGCCTGGGCGGCGACCCGGTCCACCGGGGCGCCCGCCTTGCCGATGCGCGCGTCGCCGCGCTCCACCGACTCGACGGTGACGCCCTCGGGCGCGTCGATCTGGGCCTTCATGCTGCCGTCGGCGACCGCGGTGCCGTCGTGCAGGCCGCGGAGGCGGGCGAGCGGGGTGAACCGCCACTCCTCCTCGCGGCCGTTGGGAACCGGGAAGTCCGCCACGTCGAAGGACGGCGGTGCGCTCATCCGGGTGGCGACGGTGGACTCGGCGGCCACCGCGATCGCGCCGGCAGTGGTGGAACCCGCCGGAATGTTCTGAGCCTCAGCCATGGCTGTCGTGTTGCTCACTCTCTTTTGAAGCGCTGCCTACGTGAAGAATCCGCTGCGTGCGGGGTCGGGCCGGCCGGGACTATCCGACCGAGCCCTCCATCTGCAGCTCGATCAGCCGGTTCAGCTCCAGCGCGTACTCCATGGGCAGCTCGCGCGCGATCGGCTCGACGAAGCCGCGCACGATCATGGCCATGGCCTCGAACTCGGTCAGACCGCGGCTCATCAGGTAGAAGAGCTGGTCGTCGGAGACCTTGGAGACGGTGGCCTCGTGGCCCATGGACACGTCGTCCTCGCGGACGTCCACGTAGGGGTAGGTGTCCGAGCGCGAGATCGTGTCGACCAGGAGCGCGTCGCACAGCACGTTGGACTTGGAGCCGTGGGCGCCCTCGCCGATCTCGACCAGACCGCGGTACGAGGTCCGGCCGCCGCCGCGCGCCACCGACTTGGAGACGATGTTCGAGGAGGTGTTCGGCGCCATGTGGACCATCTTGGAGCCGGCGTCCTGGTGCTGGCCCTCGCCCGCGAAGGCGATGGAGAGGGTCTCGCCCTTGGCGTGCTCGCCCATCAGGTACACGGCCGGGTACTTCATGGTGACCTTGGAACCGATGTTGCCGTCGATCCACTCCATGGTCGCGCCCTCGTACGCCACGGCGCGCTTGGTGACCAGGTTGTAGACGTTGTTCGACCAGTTCTGGATGGTCGTGTAGCGGCAGCGGCCGCCCTTCTTCACGATGATCTCGACGACGGCGCTGTGCAGCGAGTCGGAGGAGTAGATCGGGGCGGTGCAGCCCTCGACGTAGTGGACGTAGGCGTCCTCGTCGACGATGATCAGCGTCCGCTCGAACTGGCCCATGTTCTCCGTGTTGATGCGGAAGTAGGCCTGGAGCGGGATGTCGACCTTGACGCCCTTGGGCACGTAGATGAACGAGCCGCCGGACCACACCGCGGTGTTCAGCGACGCGAACTTGTTGTCGCCGACCGGGATGACCGTGCCGAAGTACTCCTGGAAGAGCTCCGGGTGCTCCTTCAGCGCGGTGTCGGTGTCGAGGAAGATGACGCCCTGCTCCTCCAGGTCCTCGCGGATCTGGTGGTAGACGACCTCGGACTCGTACTGGGCGGCGACACCGGCGACGAGGCGCTGCTTCTCCGCCTCCGGGATGCCGAGCTTGTCGTACGTGTTCTTGATGTCCTCCGGCAGGTCCTCCCACGAAGCGGCCTGCTTCTCGGTGGAGCGCACGAAGTACTTGATGTTGTCGAAGTCGATGCCCGACAGGTCGGAGCCCCAGTTCGGCATGGGCTTCTTGCCGAACAGCTTGAGGCCCTTGAGGCGGAGGTTCAGCATCCACTCGGGCTCGGACTTCTTCGACGAGATGTCGCGGACGACGTCCTCGGACAGACCTCGCTTGGCGGTGGCACCGGCCGCGTCGGAGTCGGCCCAACCGTATTCGTAGGTGCCCAGGCCATCGAGCTCAGGGTGAGCAGTCTCCGTGGTCATGCGGGGTTCCTCCCGGCCGTACTTGCAGATACTGATGTGTCGGTCTGTGGGGCGCTCGCGCTGCGCGGAATGAACGTGGTGCACACTCCGTCGCCGTGGGCGATGGTCGCGAGGCGCTGCACGTGTGTCCCGAGCAGGCGGGAGAAGACCTCGGTCTCCGCCTCGCAGAGCTGCGGGAACTGCTCGGCCACGTGCGCGACCGGGCAGTGGTGCTGGCAGAGCTGTTCACCGCTGTGCGGACCGGGAGCGCTCTTCGCCGTAGCAGCGTACCCGTCGGCGGTCAACGCCTTGGCCAGGGCCTCGGCGCGGTCTGCCGGAGCGGCCGCGTCCACGGCCTCCCGGTAGCCCCGGGCCTGCGTCTCCATCCGGGCCCGGGCGAAGGCGGCGACGGCCGCCTCGCCCCGCTCCCCGCCGCCGACGGACTGCGCGATCCAGCGCAGGGCGTCCGCGGCGAGTGCGTCGTAGGACTGGTCGAAGGCGTCGCGGCCGCAGTCGGTCAGCGCGAACACCTTCGCGGGCCGGCCCCGGGTGCGGGCGCCGTACACGCGCTGTTCGCGGGCCTCGACCACCGCGTCGGTGACGAGCGTGTCGAGGTGGCGGCGGACGGCGGCCTGGGTGAGGCCGAGGCGCTGCGCGAGGTCGGCGACGGTGGACGGACCGTGGTCCAGGACGGAGCGCACGACCCGGTTGCGGGTGGACCGCTCCCCGGTCGCGAGTTCCCCCTGGGGGGTCTCCGTCTGCCGTTCGCCGTATTTCACAACGCCATTGTTGCGTAATTAACCGAGCAGCGACAAGCGGTGATGGAGGCCACTCGTGGTGGCCTCCATCACTAAGGGTTACCTAATTTGTCGACGCAGAGTTATGCGGAGGGGAATGCTCCACCCCGCGCCGGGCCCCTCCGGCGAACCAGTACACGGCCCCCACCAGCAATCCCCCGCCCACCACGTTGCCGGGGACGGTGAACATCAGATTCCGGAAAAGGTCACCGAACGACGCTGAGCCATCCAGGATCGCGAGGCTGAAAACGGCCATGTTTGCGACACAGTGTTCGAATCCGACCGCCACGAAGACGGCCACCGGGAGCCACAGCACGAAAATCTTGGCCGCGTCCCCCCGGGCCCGGGTGAACATCCAGACGGCCAGGCAGACGAGCATGTTGCACAGCACCGCCCGCCAGAAGAGCTGCCCGCCCGACAGCGCCGTCTTCCCGTGCACCATCTCCGCGAGCATGGCCCGCGCCGAGGGCGAGGAGGTCACCCCCGAGGCGTGCACCATGGCGCCGAAGGCGAAGGCCCCGGCCAGGTTCCCGGCCAGCGACAGGACCCACGAGGAGGCCAGGTCCCGCACCCCGGTCCGGCCCGACAGGGCGCCGATCAGCATCACCATCACGTTGCTCGTGAACAGCTGGGCGCCGGCGAACATCACGATGGTCAGGGCGACCGGGAAGACCGCCCCCTCCAGCAGCCTGACCGCCGCCGAGCCCTTCGCGACGAACGGCGAGACCGCGACGAGCAGCAGCACCTCCCCGATCCCGATGTACGCGCCCGCCAGCACCGCCGACACGAAGTAGCGCGGCCGGTGCGCGAGGTCGTGCGCCTTGTGCTGGGCCTGCCCGGAGGTGGCCGCGACGTTCTCGGCGATCGTGTTCACCCTTCGACGCTAGGCCCGCGCCCGCCTCCCGCGCGCACGAAAAGGTCACCCATGCCCGGGTCCGTCACCCCCCGACCCCGGGACCTACGACCCCTCCCCCGGCTCCGTAGACTCACCCCCCATGAGCAACGACCCCGCCGTGGAGATCCGCGGACTGGTGAAGCGGTACGGTCCCAAGACGGCGGTGGACGGCCTGGACCTCACCGTCCGCAGCGCCTCCGTCACCGCGGTCCTCGGCCCCAACGGCGCGGGCAAGACCACCACCGTGGAGACCTGCGAGGGCTACCGCCGCCCCGACGCCGGCACCGTCCGCGTCCTGGGCCTCGACCCCGTCGCCCGGGCCGCGCAGCTGCGCCCCCGCCTCGGCGTGATGCTCCAGTCCGGCGGCGTCTACTCCGGGGCCCGCGCCGTCGAGATGCTGCGCCACACGGCGAAGCTGTACGCCCACCCGCTCGCCGTGGACCCCCTGGTGGAGCGGCTCGGCCTCGGCGGCTGCGGCCGCACCCCCTACCGCCGGCTCTCCGGAGGCCAGCAGCAGCGCCTGGCCCTGGCCATGGCCGTCGTCGGCCGCCCCGAGCTGGTCTTCCTGGACGAGCCCACCGCCGGACTCGACCCGCAGGCCCGCCGCGCCACCTGGGACCTCGTACGGGAACTGCGCGCCGACGGCGTCACCGTCGTCCTCACCACCCACCACATGGACGAGGCGGAGCAGCTCGCCGACGAGGTCGCCATCGTGGACGCCGGCCGGGTCATCGCCCACGGCAGCCCCGAGCAGCTGTGCCGCGGCGGCGCCGAGAACACCCTGCGCTTCACCGGCCGCCCCGGACTCGACCTCGGCTCGCTGCTCAAGGCACTGCCCGACGGCACCGAGGCCGTCGAGCTCACCGCGGGCGTCTACCGGGTCACCGGCGGCGTCGACCCCCAGCTGCTCGCCACCGTCGCCTCCTGGTGCGCGCAGCACGGCGTGCTGCCCGACAGCCTCTCCGTGGAGCGGCACACCCTGGAGGACGTCTTCCTCGAACTGACCGGTAAGGAGCTGCGCGCATGAGCGCCGGCACGTTCACCCCCCGCCCCGGGGCCGCGCCCGTCTCCCGCATGATCCTCGCGCAGACGGCCCTGGAGACCCGGATGCTGCTGCGCAACGGGGAGCAGCTGCTGCTCACCGTGATCATCCCGGCGCTGCTGCTGGTGCTGTTCTCCTCGGTCGACATCATCGAGACCGGCGCCGGCGCGTCCGTCGACTTCCTGGCCCCCGGCGTCCTGGCGCTCGCCGTGCTCTCCACCGCCTTCACCGGCCAGGCCATCGCCACCGGCTTCGACCGCCGCTACGGGGTCCTCAAGCGGCTCGGCGCCTCCCCGCTGCCCCGGTGGGCGCTGATGGCGGCCAAGACCCTGTCGGTCCTGGTCACCGAGGTGCTGCAGGTCGCGCTGCTGACCGCGATCGCCCTCGCGCTGGGCTGGTCCCCGCAGGGCGACCCGTTCTCGGTGGCCGTCCTGCTCCTGCTGGGCACCGCCGCCTTCTCCGGCCTCGGGCTGCTGATGGCCGGCACCCTCAAGGCCGAGCTGACCCTGGCCGCCGCCAACCTCGTCTTCCTGCTGCTGCTGGTCGGGGGTGGGGTGATCGTGCCGCTGGAGAAGTTCCCGGACGCGGTCCGCTCCGTGCTCGAACTGCTGCCCGTCTCGGCCCTCTCCGACGGCCTGCGCGCGGTGCTCCAGCACGGGGCCGCGATGCCCTGGGGCGACGCGGCCGTGCTGGCGGTCTGGGCCGTCCTCGGCCTGGGCGCGGCGGCCCGCTGGTTCCGCTGGGAGTGAATCCCTTCCGCTCCGGTCCGCCTTCCCGCGACGATGGAGGCCTTCACCCGTGAGGGACGCTGACCACGACGCCGGGGGGGCGGACATGGCGGACCGAGAGGCCGTGCTGCGGCTGGACGAGCGGTGGGCCCGGCTGCGGGCCGGCGGGGCGCAGGCCGCGCCCGCGGAGCGCGAGCGGCTGCTCGACGAGCTGATCGCCGCCCTGCGGACCCACCCCGAGGACCCCCGGTGCACGGCCCTGCTCGGGCTGCGGCTCGCCGACCGGGCCGCCCTGCGCTTCGCCGGCGGCGACCGGGCGGCCGCCCTGGCCACCATCGAGGAGGGGCTGCGCAGCTCCGAGCGGGCGGCCGCGTACGCCCCGGACTACGCCCGCTGGTACGCCCGCGGCCTGATCAACCACGGGGTCTGGCTGTCCTGGCCGCTGAGCGACGACGCCCGGCTGCCGCGCCATCCGCTGGGCCCGGCCGCCGGCGACGGGCCGAGCACGGTGGAGCGGGCGGCCGGCGAGCGCGCCCGCGACCTGACCCGGACCGCGGTGGGGGTGTGGGCGGGGCTGGACCAGCGCGACCCGGTCAACCGCCGGGGCCTGGCCCAGGCCAAGGTCTTCCTCGGCGACCGCCTCGCCGAGCTGGGCTCCGCCGAGGACGCCGTGGCCTGGGCGGTGGACGCGGAGGCCGACTTCCGCCAGCTCCTGCTCGCGGACCCGGGCCCGGAGGAGGCGGAGGAGGCCGAGGAGGCCCTCGACCACATCGGCCGCCAGCTCGAACTGCGCCTGCGCTTCCTGGCGTTCGGCTCCCTGGTCGGCCTGCGGTCGCGGGGCCTGCTCCCCGAACGGCTGCTGCCCCAGGCCGTGGTGGCCGCCCGGATCCAGGGGGTGGCCGAGCCCGAGATCGCCGCCCGGCTGCACCTCGGAGCCGAGCAGGTGCGCACCATGCTGGAGGTCACGCCCTGGCTGGCGGTGTGGCGGATCGAGGTGCGCGGGCCCGACGGGCTGTGGACCGCACAGGAGCCCCCCTGGCACGGCGCCACCGAAGTACGAAACAGGACGGCTGAGGACATAGCCTCCGAATTGGTGCGCGGCTTCGCGCGCTCGGCCGACTACCCGGGCGAGGGCGTCCATTGGCGCGTCCGGGTGTGGTGGCACGAGGAGGGCGATCCGGCCGGGGCCCGGTTCCGCCTGGTCGTCGGCCCCGACGCACCCGCACCCACCCCCTCGTGAAACTTTGCACAAGGCTCCGCCTACGATAGGAGCCGTGTTGACCCCCCTCGCTTACATCGCCAGCCGCTGGACCCCGTCGCCCCGGACCGTCCGGCGGGCCGCGTTCGCCGCCCTCCTCATGAGCGTGGCCATCGTCGTCACCGGCGGCGCGGTGCGGCTGACCGGATCGGGACTCGGCTGCGACACCTGGCCCAAGTGCACCGACGACAGCCTGATCGCGACACCGGCCCAGGGCTTCCACGGAGCCATCGAGTTCGGCAACCGCATGCTGACCTACGTGCTCTGCGCGGCGGTCGGCTGGGCCATCATCGCCGCCCGCTCGGCCAAGCCGTGGCGGCGCTCGCTGACGAGGCTCGGCTGGCTCCAGTTCGCCCTCGTGATGGGCAACGCGGTCCTCGGCGGCATCACCGTCATGACCGGCCTCAACCCGTACAGCGTGGCGGGGCACTTCCTGCTCGCCACCTCGCTGATCACGGTCACCACGGTGACCTGGCAGCGCACCGCCGAGGGCGACACCGCCCCCCGGCCGCGGGTGCCCGCCCCGGTCCGCAAGCTGTCCTGGGCGCTGATCGCCACCACCCTGGTCCTGATCGCGGCCGGCACGGTGGTCACCGGCTCCGGCCCGCACGCCGGCGACAGCAGCGACATCCACCGGATGCCGTTCGACTGGGCCACCACCGCCCACGTGCACGCCGTCGCCGCCTGGGTGGTGTGCGCGCTCGCCCTCGCCATGTGGCTGGTGCTGCGCGTGGTCGACGCCCCCGCCGACACCCGGGCCCGCGCCCGCGACCTGCTGGTCGTGCTGCTCGCCCAGGGCGCCATCGGCTACGTGCAGTTCTTCACCGACCTGCCCGAGGTGCTCGTCGGCGTGCACATGCTCGGCTCCTGCCTGGTCTGGATCTCGGTGCTCCGGGTCGCGCTGAGCCTGCGCGAGCGGCCCGCCGCGCAGGCCGGCGTCCCGGCCCAGGGCGACCCGCAGCTCTCCGCCGTCTGACCGGAACGGGTCCGGGCGCGCCGGACCCGCCCGGCCCCCGCGACCCGCCCGCAGCCGCCGGACCGGCCGCTAAGGGCGGCCGTCCAGGCGGTACACACGCCGCGCGTTGCCCCCGGCGATCATGGCGGCCACCCGGTCCGCGTCCCGCCGGGACCAGGCGCCCTCGGCCACCCAGCCCCCCAGCACCCGGCCCAGCGCCTCGCGGAACGCCAGGGCGCCCACCGCATGCAGCTCGGGCAGCCCCCCGCCGCCGCTGGAGAACAACAGCTTCCCGAACGGCGCCAGCTCCAGCAGTTCCGCCAGCACCGCCGCCGCCCGGGCCCCGCTGCGCCCCACCACCGCGCCGACGTCGGCGTACGCGTGCGGGAAGGCCGCCGCCAGCTGCGCGGCCTGCCGGTGGTACGGGTACCCCCCGAGCAGCACCAGCCGCGTACCCAGCCCGGCGGTGGCCCGGACGAACTCCGTGAACAGCCCGGGGTCGCCCCGGTCCGGCCGCTGCCCCGGCCCGTCGAGGCCCCCCGCCGCGTGCAGCTGCACCGGCAGCCCCGAGTCCACCGCGCTCCACAGCAGGTGCCGCAGCAGCACCGGGTCCCGTACGGCCTCCCCCCGGGCCCGCCGGGCCAGCCAGCGGCCCGCGGCCCCGGCCACCTCGCCGCGGCCCGGCGGCCCCGGCGCGAAGGCCAGGACGGCGCCGAGCGAGGGGGCCGCGGCCGGGGCGGCGGTCCCGCAGGTGAAGGCGGCGGCCCCGGCCGCGGACTGGTGGACGGCCTCGGCGAGGTGCCCGAGGAAGGCGGCCGCGGTCCCGGAGGTGTCCGCGACGTGCTCGGCGAGCAGCTCCAGCCGCACGGCCTCGAACGCCTCGGCCTCCCCGGCGACCGCCAGCTCCTCGGGCCCGGTGAGGTCCCCGGCGGCCCCGGTGTCCAGCAGGTAGGCGGCGACCCCCGACCCCCGCAGCAGCCGCCGCGCCGCCTCCGCCGCCCCCAGCTCGCGCCGCCGGGCCAGGTAGCGGGCGGGGGCGCAGTGCGGCTCCAGCCCCAGCAGGGGCGGGCACCAGCGGCGCACGGCGAAGCCGGCCTGCGTGTCGAAGAAGGTGGTGCCCGCGGCGGGCGGGCCGGCGGAGGGGACCAGCCGGGCCTCGAAGGTGCCCAGGCCCAGCTCCGTACGGAGTACTCCCTGGCAGTACTGGTCCACCAGGGGCGGCGTTTCGATCATCCGGGCATCCCGTTGCGGACGTGAGGAAGCGGCTTCCACACGTCCTAACGGGTGAGCGGGGTGTGAGGTGTTGCTCGCGCTGTTGACCGAGAGCGGACCGGCGGGTCAGACCGCCGGGTTCGCGGGTCCGCCGAGCTGGATGCCGGCCATGCGCGTCCACTCGTACGGGCCGGTCCGGACCTTGGCCGCGAACTCCCCGTCGAACTCCTCGTGGAGGGTCAGCCCGGCCTTCTCGGCCGCCAGCCGGGCCGCCTCGAAGGTCGGGGCGACCAGGTCGCCCCACTCGCCGTCGGCGGCCACGAGCACGATGCGGGTACCGGCCTGCCCGATGTGGGCGAGGTGGCCCTCGGCGCCGCCGTGCCGCCCGGCGAACGCGCCGATCTGCTTGGCCAGCTTCGCCGCCGTGCGGTCCTGCTTCTTGTCTGCGGTCTGCGCGGTGTCTGCCATGGACGGCATGCTACCGGTGAGTAATCAACGGAGGAAGGGATCCACGGCCACGGCGACGAACAGCAGCGACACGTAGGTGATGGACCAGTGGAACAGCCGCATCTCCTTGAGCTTCGGCCCGGTCACCCCGGACTTCGCCCGTGCGTGCAGCGCGTGCGCCTCCCACAGCCACCAGCCGCCCGCGACCAGCGCGACGGCCGTGTAGAACCAGCCGGTGTACCCCAGGGGGGTGAGGAGCAGCGAGACCGCCACCATCACCCAGCTGTAGAGGACGATCTGACGGGCCACGACCCGGTTGCCGGCCACCACCGGCAGCATCGGCACGCCGACCCGCGCGTAGTCGTCCTTGACCTTCATCGACAGCGGCCAGTAGTGCGGCGGCGTCCAGAAGAAGATGACGAGGAAGAGGATGACCGCGGCCCAGGAGACCTCGTTCTTGACCGCCGACCAGCCGATGAGCACCGGCATGCAGCCCGCGATGCCGCCCCAGACGATGTTCTGGGAGGTGCGCCGCTTGAGCAGCATCGTGTAGACGACGACGTAGAAGAGGAGCGCGCCGAGCGCCAGCGCGGCCGACAGCCAGTTGATCAGCAGGCCGAAGAAGAGCGTGGAGGCCACTCCGAGCGCGATGCCGAAGACCAGGCACTCGCGCGGCGAGACCATGCCGGTCACCAGCGGGCGCTGCGCGGTGCGGTCCATCAGCGCGTCGATGTCGCGGTCGATGTACATGTTCAGCGCGTTCGCGCCGCCCGCGGACAGATAGCCGCCGAAGCAGGTCGCGAGGACCAGCCACAGCGACGGCACGCCCTGCTCGGCAAGGAACATCACCGGCACGGTCGTGATGAGCAGAAGCTCGATGATCCGCGGCTTGGTCAGTGCCACGAAAGCCATGGCCCGGGCCCCGAACGGGCGATGACCGGGGCTCGTCCCGAGCACCCCCGCTGGACGGGATTCGACGGCCGTCACGCACACCCCTGACAGAGAATCCAGCAAGCTCCGACGCGGACCAGGGAACATGAGGGTCCGGTAAAGGCTTGCGCGTACCACGCCACTCTAGACGTTGCACTTACGTCGCCTTGCGCGGGGGTCGGTTCGTGTTGGGCCGATCGGACCGGGCATACGGGACGGAGTGGAAGCCGACCGTCCCCCGGGCGCGCAGGTGAACGGAGGCCGCCGACGTGGTGACCGACCTGCGGCACTCGAATAGCTGCACGCCGTGGCGGGGGTAGGCTCGGAATCGCGCCGGTGCACCGTTCGTCACCGGGAACAGACATGTGGAGAGGAGCCCTGACAAACGGTGAGCACCAAGCCGACCACCACAGAGCTCGAGTGGACCGAACTGGACCAGCGGGCCGTCGACACCGCCCGCATCCTGGCCGCTGACGCGGTACAGAAGGTCGGAAACGGCCACCCCGGTACGGCGATGAGCCTGGCCCCCGCCGCGTACACCCTTTTCCAGAAGGTGATGCGGCACGACCCGGCGGACCCCGACTGGGTCGGCCGCGACCGCTTCGTGCTCTCCGCGGGGCACACGTCCCTCACCCTGTACACCCAGCTCTACCTGGCCGGCTTCGGTCTTGAGCTGTCGGACCTCGAAGCCTTCCGCACCTGGGGCTCCAAGACCCCCGGCCACCCGGAGTACGGGCACACCAAGGGCGTCGAGACCACCACCGGCCCGCTGGGCCAGGGCATCGCCAACGCGGTGGGCATGGCCATGGCCGCCCGCTACGAGCGCGGCCTGTTCGACCCGCAGGCCCCCGAGGGCACCTCCCCGTTCGACCACATGATCTACGCCATCGCGGGCGACGGCTGCCTCCAGGAGGGCATCTCCCACGAGGCGTCCGCACTGGCCGGCCACCAGAAGCTCGGCAACCTGGTGCTGCTGTGGGACGACAACCACATCTCCATCGAGGGCGACACCGAGACGGCCGTCTCGGAGGACACCCTCAAGCGCTACGAGGCGTACGGCTGGCACGTCCAGCGCGTCGAGCAGCAGGAGGACGGCGACCTCGACCCGAAGGCCCTGTTCGCCGCGCTGCGGGCCGCCAAGGCCGAGACCGGCCGGCCGTCCTTCATCGCCGCCCGCTCGATCATCGCCTGGCCGGCCCCGGACGCCCAGGGCACCGAGGCCGCGCACGGCTCGGCGCTCGGCGCGGACGAGGTCGCGGCGACCAAGCGCGTCCTCGGCTTCGACCCGGAGAAGTCCTTCGTCGTCTCCGACGAGGTGCTCGCCCACACCCGCAAGGCCCTGGACCGCGGCCGCGAGGCCAAGGCCGCCTGGGAGAAGGACTTCTCCGCCTGGCGCACCGCCAACCCGGAGCGCGCCGCCGAGTTCGACCGCATCAACGCCAACGAGCTGCCCGCGGGCTGGGAGGACGTCCTCCCCGTCTTCGAGACCGGCAAGGACGTCGCCACCCGCGCCGCCTCCGGCAAGGTGCTCCAGGCCCTCGGCGCGATCGTCCCCGAGCTGTGGGGCGGCTCGGCCGACCTGGCCGGCTCGAACAACACCACCATCGACAAGGACTCCTCGTTCCTTCCGGTGGGCAACCCGCTGCCGGAGGCCGACCCGTACGGCCGTACCGTGCACTTCGGCATCCGCGAGCACGCCATGGCCGCGTCCATGAACGGCATCGCGCTGCACGGCCACACCCGCATCTACGGCGGCACCTTCCTGGTGTTCTCCGACTACATGCGCAACGCCGTCCGCCTCTCCGCGCTGATGCACGTGCCGGTCACCTACGTGTGGACGCACGACTCCGTCGGCCTCGGCGAGGACGGCCCGACCCACCAGCCGGTCGAGCACCTGGCCTCGCTGCGCGCCATCCCGGGCCTGAACCTGGTCCGCCCGGCCGACGCGAACGAGACCGTCGTCGCCTGGCGCGAGATCATGCGCCGCCACACCAAGGTCTACGGCAAGGGCGCCCCGCACGGTCTGGCGCTCACCCGCCAGGGCGTGCCCACCTACGAGCGCAACGAGGACGCCGCCAAGGGCGGGTACGTGCTCGCCGAGGCCGAGGGCGGCGCCCCGCAGGTCATCCTGATCGGCACCGGTTCCGAGGTCCAGCTCGCCGTCGCCGCCCGCGAGGCGCTGCAGGCCGAGGGCGTTCCGACCCGCGTGGTCTCGATGCCGTCCGTCGAGTGGTTCGAGGAGCAGGACCAGGCGTACCGGGACGGCGTCCTGCCGCCCTCCGTCCGGGCGCGCGTCGCGGTCGAGGCCGGCATCGGCCTGACCTGGCACCGCTACGTCGGCGACGCCGGCCGGATCGTCTCGCTGGAGCACTTCGGTGCCTCGGCCGACGCGAAGGTGCTGTTCCGCGAGTTCGGCTTCACGCCCGAGGCCGTGACCGCCGCCGCCCGGGAATCGCTGGCCGCCGCCGCGCGCTGACGCCCGTACACGAACAAGTAGGAGATGCAATCCCCATGACAGACGCACTCAAGCGCCTCTCCGACGAGGGCGTGGCGATCTGGCTGGACGACCTGTCCCGCAAGCGCATCACGTCCGGCAACCTGGCCGAGCTCATCGACCAGTCGCACGTCGTCGGTGTCACCACCAACCCGGCGATCTTCCAGAAGGCCATCAGCAGCGGTGAGGGCTACGAGCAGCAGCTCGGCGACCTCGCGACCCGCAGGGTCACCGTGGAGGAGGCCCTGCGCATGATCACGACGGCGGACGTCCGCGACGCCGCCGACATCCTGCGCCCGGTCTACGACCGCACCGACGGCCAGGACGGCCGGGTGTCGATCGAGGTCGACCCCCGTCTGGCCCACGACACCGCGGCGACCGTCGCCGAGGCCAAGCAGCTGGCCTGGCTGGTGGACCGCCCGAACACGCTCATCAAGATCCCGGCGACCAAGGCCGGCCTGCCGGCGATCACCGAGGTCATCGGCCGGGGCATCAGCGTCAACGTGACGCTGATCTTCTCGCTGGAGCGCTACCGCGAGGTCATGGACGCGTACCTGGCGGGTCTGGAGAAGGCCAAGGCCGCCGGCCTGGACCTGTCCCTCGTCCACTCGGTCGCCTCCTTCTTCGTGTCCCGCGTGGACTCCGAGATCGACAAGCGCCTGGACGCCGTCGGCACCGACGAGGCGAAGGCCCTCAAGGGCAAGGCGGCGCTCGCCAACGCCCGGCTGGCCTACGAGGCGTACGAGGAGGTCTTCTCCTCGGACCGCTGGGCCGCACTGGAGCGCGTCGGCGCCAACAAGCAGCGCCCGCTGTGGGCGTCGACGGGCGTCAAGGACCCGGCGTACAAGGACACCCTGTACGTGGACGACCTGGTCGCCCCGAACACGGTGAACACCATGCCGGAGGCCACGCTGGAGGCCACCGCGGACCACGGCCGGATCACCGGCGACACGGTGCGCGGGACCTACGTCCAGGCCCGTGCCGACCTCGACGCGGTCGCGAAGCTGGGCATCTCGTACGACGATGTCGTCCAGCTGCTCGAAGACGAGGGCGTCGAGAAGTTCGCGGCGTCCTGGAACGACCTTCTGAAGTCGACCGAGGCGGAACTCGTCCGCCTTGCCCCCGCGGAGGACTGAGTATTTTGTCGGTAAACGGAGCGAACCCGCTTCGTGACGCACAGGACCGGCGGCTCCCGCGCATCGCGGGGCCGTCCGGCCTGGTCATTTTCGGCGTTACGGGTGACCTGTCGCGCAAGAAGCTGATGCCTGCCGTCTACGACCTGGCCAACCGGGGTCTGCTCCCGCCGGGTTTCTCGCTGATCGGGTTCGCCCGTCGCGAATGGCAGGACGAGGACTTCGCCCAGGAGGTGCACGACGCGGTCAAGCAGCACGCGCGCACCCCCTTCCGCGAAGAGGTCTGGCAGCAGCTGGTGCAGGGCTGCCGCTTCGTCCAGGGCGACTTCGACGACGACCAGGCGTTCGAGACGCTGAAGTCGACGATCGAGGAGCTGGACAAGGCGCAGGGCACGGGGGGCAATTTCGCCTTCTACCTGTCGGTCCCGCCGAAGTTCTTCCCCAAGGTCGTCGCCCAGCTCAAGAAGCACGGGCTGGCGGACCAGAAGGAGGGCTCCTGGCGCCGCGCCGTCATCGAGAAGCCGTTCGGCCACGACCTGAAGAGCGCGCAGGAGCTGAACCAGCTCGTGCACGACGTCTTCCCGCCGAACGAGGTCTTCCGGATCGACCACTACCTCGGCAAGGAGACCGTCCAGAACATCCTGGCGCTCCGCTTCGCCAACACCATGTTCGAGCCGATCTGGAACCGGTCGTACGTCGACCACGTGCAGATCACCATGGCCGAGGACATCGGCATCGGCGGCCGGGCCGGGTACTACGACGGCATCGGCGCCGCCCGTGACGTCATCCAGAACCACCTGCTCCAGCTGCTGGCGCTCACCGCGATGGAGGAGCCCGGCACCTTCCACCCGAAGGCGCTGGTGGCCGAGAAGCTCAAGGTGCTCACCGCCGTGGAGCTCCCCGAGGACCTGGGCAAGCACACCGTGCGCGGCCAGTACTCGGCGGCGTGGCAGGGCGGCGAGAAGGTCGTCGGGTACCTCGAAGAGGACGGCATCGACCCCAAGTCGAAGACCGACACCTACGCGGCCATCCGCCTGGAGATCAACAACCGCCGCTGGGCGGGCGTGCCGTTCTACCTGCGGACGGGCAAGCGCCTGGGCCGCCGGGTGACCGAGATCGCCGTGGTCTTCAAGCGGGCCCCGTACCTGCCCTTCGAGTCGGGCGCGACCGAGGAGCTGGGGCAGAACGCCCTGGTCATCCGGGTCCAGCCGGACGAGGGCGTGACGGTGCGCTTCGGCTCCAAGGTTCCGGGCACCTCCATGGAGGTCCGGGACGTCACGATGGACTTCGCCTACGGCGAGTCCTTCACGGAGTCGAGCCCCGAGGCGTACGAGCGGCTCATCCTCGACGTGCTCCTCGGCGACGCGAACCTCTTCCCGCGCCACCAGGAGGTCGAGCTGTCCTGGAACATCCTCGACCCGATCGAGCAGTACTGGGACAAGCACGGCAAGCCCGCGCAGTACCCGGCGGGCACCTGGGGCCCGGTCGAGGCGGACGAGATGCTCGCACGAGACGGACGGAGCTGGCGCCGGCCATGAAGATCGACCTGACGGAGACCAACTCCAGCAAGATCAATGCAGCGATGGTGCAGGCACGCCGGGACATCGGCACGCCTGCCATCGGCATGGTCCTCACCCTGGTGATCGTGACCGACGAGGAGAACGCGTACGACGCGCTCAAGTCGGCGAGCGACGCCTCCCACGAGCACCCCTCGCGGATCATCGTCGTCATCAAGCGGGTCAGCCGCTCGCCGCGCAGCCGGCGCGACGCCCGTCTCGACGCGGAGATCCGCGTCGGCGCGGACTCCGGCTCCGGCGAGACGGTCGTGCTGCGGCTCCACGGCGAACTGGTCGACCACGCCCAGTCGGTGGTCCTCCCGCTGCTGCTGCCGGACGCCCCCGTGGTGGTCTGGTGGCCCGAGGGCGCGCCGAACGACCTGGCGGGCGACCCGCTGGGCGCGCTGGCGCAGCGCCGCATCACGGACACGTACTCCTGCGAGAACCCGATCGCCGCCCTGGCCGATCGGAGCACGGCGTACGCGCTCGGGGACACGGACCTGTCGTGGACCCGGATCACCCCGTGGCGCTCCATGCTGGCGGCGGCGCTGGACCAGCAGACCCTGTCGGTGGACTCCGCGGTCGTCGAGGGCGAGGACGACAACCCGAGCTGCGAGCTGCTGGCCATGTGGCTGGCGGACCGGCTGGGGGTCCCCGTCAAGCGGACCCTGTCGGACGGCCCGGGGCTGACGGCCGTGCACCTGGTCACCCAGGACGGCGACATCGTCCTGGACCGGGCGGACGGCGCGCTGGCCACGCTGTCGATGCCGGGGCAGCCCGACCGTGCGGTGGCGCTCAAGCGCCGCGACACGGCCGAGCTGCTGGCGGAGGAGCTGCGCCGGCTGGACCCGGACAACACGTTCGAGTCCGCGCTGAAGTTCGGCGTGGCCAAGCTGGAGGCCTCCCAGGGCTCCGGCTCCCCGGCGCCCGCCCGGACCGCGCAGGCCGCCCAGGCCAAGGCGGCTCCGGCGAAGTCCGCCGCCCCGGCCGCGGACGACAAGCCCGCGGCGAAGCCGGCGTCCAAGCCGGCCAAGAAGGCCGCGGCCAAGTAGCGCATCCGCAGCGCGGGGCCGGACCCCACCGGGTCCGGCCCCGCGCTGCGGACCCGCGTCCGCGCCCCGGCGCACCACCCCGACCTACCGACCTACCGACAAGGCGGCACCACCATGGGTATGACGACTCCCCAGGTCGTCGTCCACCGGGACAAGGAGCTGATGGCCGAGGCCACGGCGGCCCGGCTCATCACCAGGATCGTGGACGCGCAGGCGGCCCGCGGCAGTGCCTCGGTGGTCCTGACCGGCGGCCGCAACGGCAACGGCCTGCTCGCGGCCCTGGCCACCGCCCCGGCCCGGGACGCGGTCGACTGGCGCCGGCTGGACCTGTGGTGGGGCGACGAGCGCTACGTCCCCGCCGACGACCCCGAGCGCAACCACACCCAGGCCCGCGCGGCCCTGCTGGACTCGGTGCCGGTGGACCCCGCCCGCGTGCACGTCATGCCCGCCTCGGACGGACCGTACGGGGCGGACGTGGACGCGGCGGCGGCCGCGTACGCGGCGGAGCTGGCCGCGGCGGCCGCTCCGGAGGACCACGGACCGGTTCCCCGCTTCGACGTGCTGATGCTGGGCGTGGGGCCGGACACCCACGTGGCCTCGCTGTTCCCGGAGCACCCGGCCACCCGCGAGAGCGAGCGCACGGTGGTCGGCGTGCACGGCGCCCCGAAGCCCCCGCCGACCCGCATCTCCCTCACCCTGCCCGCGATCCGCGCGGCGCGCGAGGTCTGGCTGCTGGCCGCCGGCGAGGACAAGGCCGGGGCGGTCTCCCTCGCGCTCGGCGGCGCCGGCGGGGTGCAGGCCCCGGCCGCGGAGGCGTACGGCCGCTCGCGCACCCTGTGGCTCCTGGACCGCGCGGCCGCGTCCGGCCTGCCCGCCGGGATGTACCCGCGGTCCTGACCGCACCCGCGACGACGGAGCGCCCCGCACCTTCGAGGTGCGGGGCGCTCCGTCGTACGACGGGCCGGCGTCAGCCGCGGCCGCGCAGCCTGCGGTAGGTGGCCACCAGGGCCGTGGTGGAGGGGTCCAGGCCCGGTACGTCCGCGCCCTCGGTCAGGGCGGGCTCGATGCGCTTGGCGAGGACCTTGCCGAGCTCCACGCCCCACTGGTCGAAGGAGTCGATGTTCCACACGGCGCCCTGGACGAACACCTTGTGCTCGTACAGCGCGATGAGCTGTCCGAGCACCGCCGGGGTGAGGTCGGCGGCCAGGACGGTGGTCGTGGGGTGGTTGCCGCGGAAGGTCTTGTGCGGGACGAGCTCCTCCGGGGTGCCCTCGGCGCGTACCTCGTCGGCCGTCTTGCCGAAGGCCAGGGCCTGCGTCTGCGCGAAGAAGTTGGCCATCAGCAGGTCGTGCTGGGCGGCGAGGCGCGGCGGCAGCTCGGGCAGCGGGTTGGCGAAGCCGATGAAGTCCGCGGGGATGACCCGCGTCCCCTGGTGGATGAGCTGGTAGTAGGCGTGCTGGCCGTTGGTGCCGGGGGTGCCCCACACCACCGGGCCGGTCTGCCACTCCACCGGCTGCCCGTCGCGGTCCACGGACTTGCCGTTTGACTCCATGTCCAGCTGCTGGAGGTAGGCGGTGAAGCGCGAGAGGTAGTGGCTGTACGGCAGCACCGCGTGCGACTGCGCGTCGAAGAAGCCGATGTACCAGACGCCCAGCAGGCCCAGCAGCAGCGGCACGTTCTCCTCGGGGGGCGCCGTGCGGAAGTGCGTGTCCATGGCCTCGAAGCCGCCGAGGAGCTCGCGGAAGGCGTCCGGGCCGATCGCGATCATCAGGGAGAGCCCGATGGCCGAGTCGAAGGAGTAGCGCCCGCCCACCCAGTCCCAGAACTCGAACATGTTGGCCGGGTCGATGCCGAAGTCGGTGACCTTCTCGGCGTTGGTGGACAGCGCCACGAAGTGCCGTGCCACGGCGGCCTGGTCGCCGCCCAGGCCGTCGAGCAGCCAGCCGCGCGCCGAGGTCGCGTTGGTGATGGTCTCGATGGTGGTGAAGGTCTTGGAGGCGATGATGAACAGCGTCTCGGCCGGGTCCAGGTCCCGCACGGCCTCGTGCAGGTCGGCGCCGTCGACGTTGGAGACGAAACGCAGCGTCAGATCGCGGTCGGAGAAGGCTCGCAGGGCCTCGTAGGCCATGGCCGGGCCGAGGTCGGAGCCGCCGATGCCGATGTTGACGACGTTGCGGATGCGTGCGCCGGTGAAGCCGGTCCACTCCCCCGACCTGACCTGGTCGGCGAAGGCGGCCATCTTGTCGAGCACCTCGTGGACGGCGGGGACGACGTTCTCCCCGTCCACCTCGACGACGGCGTCCCGGGGCGCGCGCAGGGCGGTGTGCAGGACCGCGCGGCCCTCGGTGGTGTTGATCTTCTCGCCGTTGAACATCGCCTCGCGCAGCGCGGCCACGCCGGTCGCCGAGGCCAGCTCGCGCAGCAGGGCCAGCGTCTCGTCGGTGACGAGGTGCTTGGAGTAGTCGACGTGCAGGTCGCCGGCGCGCAGGGTGTAGCCGGTGCCGCGGCCCGGATCCTCCTCGAACAGCCGCCGCAGGTGCGTCCGGCCGAACTGCTCCCGGTGCTTGGCCAGGGCCAGCCACTCGGGCGTCCGGGTGAGCTTGGTGCGCCCCTCGTCCGACGCGGTGCCCTGCTGTGCGTTCATCTCGGCCATCAACCCGTTTCTTCCGTCCTGTCGTACCCCGCCGATCTCCAACCTAAGGGATGGGCGGCCGGTACGTCGGACAGGCGCCTTCGGCGTGGGCGGCGACGCGGAGGGGCCCGGTGGCACAGGAGGGTGCTCCTGTGCCACCGGGCCCCGAAAACGCGTGGGACGGGCCGTGCTCGGCGGCCGCGCCGGACCTAGATCTCGCCGCGCAGCTTCGCGAGCGCCTCGGCGAGGATCGCCTCGCCGTCGGCGTCCGTGCGCCGCTCCCGGACGTACGCCAGGTGCGTCTTGTACGGCTCGGTGCGGGGCGGGGCGGGAGGGCTGTCCCGGTCCTGCCCGGCCGGGAACCCGCAGCGCGGGCAGTCCCAGGTGTCCGGAACCTGCGCGTCACTGGCGAAGCTGGGCTGCGTCTCGTGCCCGTTCGAGCACCAGAAGGAGATGCGCAGACGGGGCGCGGACTCGCCGCGCTCGGCCTCGCCCATCGGCCCCGCTCCGACCCGGCTACCACGGATCGCGTTGCCACTTGCCACGGTCGTAACTCCCTGCGTGATGGTGCCGCGGAGCGAGAGGGGAATGTCCGCCGCGAGCGCCCAGGTCTACGTAAGGCCCAACGCGCGTCCAGTGAACGGAGTTACTCGTTCCGGGCTGGACGCCGGACCTCATGATAGGCCGGGCGGAGCCGACCGGACTGCCCGAATGGCCAGAACGGTCAGCTGCTCGACTTCATCAGGAGACCGAGCGCCATGATGCACGCGAACCAGAGCAGACCGACGACCACGGTGATGCGGTCGAGGTTGCGCTCGGCGACGGAGGAACCGCCGACCGACGACTGCATGCCGCCGCCGAACATGTCGGAAAGGCCGCCGCCCTTGCCCTTGTGCATCAGCACGAGCAGCATCAGCAGGGCGCTGAAGACGATCAGGGCGATCGAGAACCCCATAATCACGGCTGATTCCTACTTTCTGGCTTTTCTGACTTTCCGGTCCGCCGAAAGGTGCGCGGGGGCCAGTGGCTGGTGGTTCAGCCTCCTGGCCCCCGCAAGGGTACGACGGATCCGCCCTACCGCATACTCACCGTCCGCGACGCGGTGGCCGCGGAGCGGGTGCTACTGGTCGCGGAAGCGGACGATCTTCACGAACTCGTCCGCGTCCAGCGCCGCGCCGCCGATCAGGGCGCCGTCGACGTCGGGCTGGGCCATGATCGCCGCGATGTTGCCGGACTTGACCGAGCCGCCGTACTGGATGCGGACCGTGTCGGCCAGCTCCTGGGAGTAGAGCTCCGCGAGGCGGCCGCGGATGGCCCCGCAGACCTCCTGCGCGTCCTCGGGCGTGGCGACCTCGCCGGTCCCGATCGCCCAGACGGGCTCGTACGCGATCACGATGGACTCGACCTGCTCGGCCGGGACGTCCGCGAGGCCGCCGTCGAGCTGGGCCAGCGTGTACGGGACCTGCTCGCCGGCCTTGCGGACGTCGAGGCCCTCGCCGACGCACAGGATCGGGGTGAGCCCGTGGCGGTAGGCGGCCTTGACCTTGGCGTTGCAGGTCGCGTCGTCCTCGCCGTGGTACTGGCGGCGCTCGCTGTGGCCGACGGCCACGTACGTGCACTTCAGCTTCGCCAGCATCGAGCCGGAGATCTCGCCGGTGTAGGCGCCGGAGTCGTGCGCCGAGATGTCCTGGGCGCCGTACTTGATCTTCAGCTTGTCGCCGTCGACCAGGGTCTGGACCGAGCGGAGATCGACGAAGGGCGGCAGGACCGCGACCTCGACGGCGTCGTAGTCCTTGTCGGCGAGCGCGAAGGAGAGCTTCTGGACGTGCGCGATGGCCTCAAGGTGGTTGAGGTTCATCTTCCAGTTGCCCGCCATCAGCGGGGTGCGCGTGGTCATACGGGTTCAGACCTCCAGTGCGGCGATACCGGGGAGCGTCTTGCCCTCGAGGTATTCGAGGGAGGCGCCGCCGCCGGTGGAAATGTGGCCGAAAGCGTTCTCGTCGAAGCCGAGCGTGCGCACGGCCGCGGCGGAGTCGCCGCCGCCGACCACGGTGAACGCGTCGCTGTCGACGAGGGCCTGCGCGATGGCGCGGGTGCCGCCGGCGTAGTCGGGGTGCTCGAAGACGCCCAGGGGACCGTTCCAGAACACGGTCTCGGCGTCGGCGATCTTCGACGCGTAGAGCTCGCGGGTCCGGGGGCCGATGTCCAGGCCCTCCTGGTCGGCGGGGATCTTGTCCGCGTCGACGGTGACGAAGTCCGCCGGGGTCTTGCCCTTGAGGTCGGGGAACTCCGTGGAGGCGAGGATGTCGACCGGCAGGACCAGCTCGACGCCGTTCTTCTCGGCGCGCTCCATGTATTCCTTGACGACGTCCACCTGGTCCTTCTGGAGCAGGGAGATGCCGACCTCGTGGCCCTTGGCGTAGAGGAAGGTGTAGGCCATGCCGCCGCCGATGAGGAGGCGGTCGGCCTTGCCGAGCAGCTGGTCGATGACGGCCAGCTTGTCGGAGACCTTCGCGCCGCCGAGGATGACGACGTAGGGGCGCTTGACCTCGTCGGTCAGCTTCTTCAGGACGCCGATCTCGGTGGCGATGAGGTACCCGGCCGCGTGCGGGAGGCGCGCGGGCAGGTCGAAGACCGAGGCGTGCTTGCGGTGGACAGCGCCGAAGCCGTCGCCGACGTAGACGTCGGCGAGCTCCGCGAGCTGGTCGGCGAAGGCGCCGCGCTCGGCGTCGTCCTTCGCGGTCTCACCGGCGTTGAAGCGCAGGTTCTCGATGACGGCGACCCGGCCGTCGGCGAGGGCGGCGACGGTCTCCTTGGCGGAGGCGCCGACGGTGTCGGTGGCGAACGCGACGTCCGTGCCGAGGAGCTCGCCGAGGCGCGCGGCGGCCGGGGCGAGCGAGAAGGCCGGGTCCGGGGCGCCCTTCGGGCGGCCCAGGTGCGAGGCGACGATCACGCGGGCGCCGGCCTCGGCCAGCTTGGCGATGGTCGGCTGCACGGCGCGGATGCGGCCGTCGTCGGTGATCTTGCCGTCGGCGAGCGGGACGTTGAGGTCCGCCCGGACGAAGACCCGCTTGCCGGCGACGCCCTCGGCGAGAAGTTCGTCGATCGTCTTCATGTGTTTCTGCTCCTTTTTCCCCACGCAGGGCCCGTTTGCCGTGCGGGGCGAGAGGGACGAGGCAAGCCACAGGGCCCGTCCAGCGCCTCATCGCGCTGCCCGAGCCCTGTGCCTACATCGTGGTGCCTTGCCCTGAAACCTTGGGGACCTTAGAGCTGGCCGCCGACGAAGACGGTCAGGTCGACGAGGCGGTTGGAGTAGCCCCACTCGTTGTCGTACCAGCCGATGACCTTGACGCTCTTGCCCTGGACCATGGTCAGGGAGGAGTCGAAGGTGCAGGACGCCGGCCAGTTCACGATGTCGGAGGAGACGATCGCGTCCTCGGTGTAGTCGAGGATGCCCTTGAGCTGGCCCTCGGCCGCCTTCTGGAACGCCGCGTTCACCTCGTCCCGGGTGACCTCGCGCTCCAGCTCGATGACGAGGTCGGTCACGGAACCGGTCGGGACCGGGACGCGCATCGCGATGCCGTCGAGCTTGCCGGCGAGCTCCGGGATGACCAGCGCGGTGGCCTTGGCGGCACCGGTGGTGGTCGGGATGATGTTCTCCGCTGCGGCGCGGGCGCGGCGCAGGTCCGAGTGCGGGAAGTCCAGGATGCGCTGGTCGTTCGTGTACGCGTGGACCGTCGTCATCATGCCCTTGACGATGCCGAAGTTCTCCAGGAGGACCTTGGCCATCGGCGCCACGCAGTTGGTGGTGCAGGAGGCGTTGGAGATGACGTGGTGGTTGGCCGCGTCGTACTTGTCCTGGTTGACGCCCATCACGATGGTGATGTCCTCGTCCTTGGCCGGAGCCGAGATGAGGACCTTCTTCGCGCCCGCCGCGATGTGCTTGGCGGCGTCGGCCTTCTTGGTGAAGATGCCGGTGGACTCGATCACGATGTCCGCGCCCAGCTCGCCCCAGGGGAGGTTCGCGGGGTCGCGCTCGGCGAAGGTCTTGAAGGTGTTGCCACCGACCGTGATGGTGTCGGCGGTGTGGGAGACCTCGGCCTTGAGGCGGCCCAGGATGGTGTCGTACTTGAGCAGGTGCACCAGGGTCGCGTTGTCAGTCAGGTCGTTGACACCGACGATCTCGATGTCCGCTCCCTGCTCCAGGAGCGCCCGGAAGTAGTTGCGGCCAATTCGGCCAAAACCGTTGATGCCTACGCGGATCGTCACGAACCGATCTCCTCGTTGGTGCGCCGGCCTGTCCGCCGGCGAGCTGTATGGGATGTCCCCGACCGCTTACGACCCTACCTCTCTGTGAGCTTTTGAGTGACATCGGAGGGGGCCTGACACGCCCCGGGGCCCGGTACCGGCAGTGCTGGCAAGGGGGCCCCGGGACCTTGGCCCCGGTCACTCAGGGTGAAGGCGGGCCGGGGTTGCTGGTCAGCGGTTCAGTGTGCGTAGCGCCTTACCGACGAGTACGGAGCGGTCCGCCGCCGCCGGCAGGTGCTCCAGGCCGAAGCCGAGGAGGACGGTGTCACGCGTAGTCACCGCCGCGTAGGACCGGAAGAGCTCTCCCGACCGGGACCAATCGCCCGGAACATCGGGGCTTCCGGCAGGGGCGCCCTGCGCGCTCCAGGCCCCGAGGGAGGTCTCGAAGCCCTCGACGTCCCGGTCGGCGCCGCCGACGGACAGCCGGGCCTGGTCCGCGAAGACGCCGCGGCCGCCCGAGCCCGGGTCGGTGACGTAGGAGAGGGAGAGCTCGACCTGCCTGCCCGCGTAGGCGCTCAGGTCGAAGGAGACCTGCTTCCAGCCGCCGGAGGACCCGGTGAAGCTGTTCCACGACCCGCTGGTGCCCTGTGCGGTGCAGCCGCCGGAGTCCAGCGTGAGGTAGCGGCGCAGGAAGGGGTGGTCGTTCACGAAGAACCCGGCCGCGCACTCCTCGGGAACGGCGGCGCTGCTGAGGCCGCCCGTGTCGGGCAGGGTGGTCCAGTCGTCGGCGCCGGCCGTGTGGGCCTCCAGGACGGCGTGGTCGTAGCCCTCCTCGGTGTTCCAGTTCAGCGCGAGCTTCAGCTGCGGTGCGTCGGCCGCGGTGACGCCGGTGAGGTCGACGGTGCGGGTGAGCCGCTTCCAGTCGTCGTCGGTGTGCAGGGCCGATGCCATGCCGCTGCCCGCGTACGGGGCGTACGGATTGGCCACGCCGTCGAACCGGCCCGCCTGCACGCTCTTGAACTGCGGGAACTGCGCCGGAGCGAGGGTCTCGGAGGTCACGGTGTAGGAGCCGGGGGCGTTCAGCGGGTTGCCCGCGGCGTCGCCGAGGCCGCCCCGGGCGCCGGCGAGGGCGCCCGCACCGGTGAAGCCGGTGGCTCCGGGCGTGGCGGTGCGGCCGTAGGCGCCGAGCCAGTACTGGCTGAAGTCGTTGGTCACGGCGCGGCCGACCTGGGCGTTGCCGCCGGCCAGCTCACCGGCCTCGATCAGCTTGCCGCCCTCGTTGAGGAAGTCCCGGACGGCGAGCTGGGTGTCGCCGCCGGGCGTCTTGGCCCCCGTGTAGTGGACGGCCGTGCGGAAGTGGGAGAGCACCCCGAGGTGGTGCGGGGCGCCCTGGGTGGCGACGTCCCAGACGGCGGCGGACCTGCCGTTGGCGCGCAGGGCGTCCACGTACGTCCGGGCGTGCTGGGCCGGGGCGCCCTCCTCGGCGATGACGAGCACGTCGGCGCGCGGCCGCTCGGCCACGGTGTAGGTGAAGTGCTCGCTGGAGACCCGCTTGCCGGAGCCGTCGCGGCCGGTGAACCAGACCTCGACCCTGTCGCCGGGCCGGGCGCCGCCGACCTCGGCCCGGTACTCGTCGAACCAGTTGTTGTCCTCGCCGCCGTAGACCTCTCCGCCCTTCCAGGCCTTGAGGTCCTCGTCGTGCGTGCGACCACCGTTGATCCGGAAGTTCAGCTCCTTGTCGCGCAGCGACCTGCGGGCCGTGACGGAGACGCTCTGGTCCTCGCCGCGGGCCGCGTAGGAGGTGGTGAAGGGGTCCGTGGTGAAGTCGGCGGCGCTGAGCCCGACCGGGGAGGACGGGCGGTCGGGGTGGGCGGCGCTCTCGCCGACGGCGAGGGCGAAGGCGACGTTCTTGGCGAACTCGGCCTGGATCAGTTTCTCGTCGTCCGGGAAGTTGAAGCCGGAGGCGCAGTCCTCGGGCTTCCAGCGGTCGTTCGGGTCGCTCGCGGAGGCCGTCTGGCAGGTGGTCATCTCCGGCGTGAACATCATGACGCCGTTGACGTTGGAGGCGTGCCCGTCGGCCTCGCCGTTGGTGGTGTAGAGCTCGGAGGAGACCTGCGGGTAGTAGCCGGGGACCGCGGGGTTCTCCGGGGTGCCGGCGAGCGCCTTGTAGGCGACGTCGTCGGGGGTGGGGGTGGCCACCTGCCAGCCGACGCCGTAGAGCAGCAGTTCGGCGGCGGAGTGGTAGTTGACGGCGTACTCGAAGCCGATGCGCTTCTCGAAGCGGTCGAGGGCCTCGGTCTCCGGCTCGGAGGAGGCCTTGGGGCCGCGGTAGGTCTCGCCGGCCTGGTTGGGCGAGGAGCCCTCGTTGTCGTAGCCCCACTTGTAGGCGAAGTTGCGGTTGAGGTCGACCCCGTCGCCCGCCGTGATCCTGCCGTCGCCGTTGTTGTCGCGCAGGTTCTTGCGCCACAGCCGGTCGCCGTCGGGGGCGAAGGTGTAGTCGTACCCGTCGGGGTTGGCGGAGAGCAGGAACCACAGCTCGCTGGAGTCGACCAGCCTGGTGGTGCGGGGGTCCTTGCCGTAGGTGTCGAGCGTCCGGTGCATCAGCCGCCGGGTCATCTCCGGGGTGATCCACTCGCGGGCGTGCTGGTTGGACATGTAGAGCACGGAGGGCTTGGCGCCGTCCCTGGTCTTCTTGGCGTCCTTGCTGACCTTGAGGGCGAGGATGTCCTTGCCCCGGACGGTCTTGCCGATGGAGACGACCTTGGTGAGGCCGGGGTGCTCCCGCGCGGTCCGCAGGATCTCCTCCTGGAGGCCGCCCTTGCCGCTGTACGGGCGGAAGACGCCGTCCCCGGCGGCCGCCCGGGCCGACCGGTCGGCGGACACCGTGCGCTCGGCGAGCTTGACGCCGGCGGCCGCGAGCTGCCCGGCCTGGCCGGCGGTGAGGAACAGCTCGACGGAGGCGGTGCCGGTCTCCGGGGCGCGCTCGGAGAGCTCGTGGGCGTCCTGGCCCGCGGCGAGGACCAGCGGGACCTGCTCGCGGGTGATGTCGGCGTCGTAGACCCGCACCTCGTCGGCGGCGGGTGGGGAGCCGGAACCGGCGCCGGCGGCGGGCTGGGCCTGGGCCGCCGCGGGTAGTGCGGCGAGCGTGCTTGCGAAGACGAGTGCGCTTGCGGCGAGGATCGATCTCGCGCGGTGCCTCATGTGCCCCCCTGGGCGTCGTCTGCCACCAAAGCGTTCGGACGACAGACTCAAGACCGGCCCATGCTCATGTCAATGGGGCCTACGGCAAAGGGACCCGTGCGCGGTGGCGCACGGGTCCCTCCGCCGTACGTGCGGCGGGGCGGCGGGCTATCCGGCCATGTTGTCGGCCATCTCCTCGCTGAGGTCCAGGTTCGACTCCGTGCCCGGGATGCCGAGGTCCTGGGCGCGCTTGTCGGCCATGGCCAGCAGGCGCCGGATCCGGCCCGCGACGGCGTCCTTGGTCAGCGGCGGGTCGGCGAGCGCGCCCAGCTCCTCCAGCGAGGCCTGCTTGTGCTCCATGCGCAGCCGGCCGGCCGCGGCGAGGTGCTCGGGGACCTCCTCGCCCAGGATCTCCAGCGCCCGCTGCACGCGGGCGCCGGCGGCCACCGCGGCCCGCGCCGAACGGCGCAGGTTGGCGTCGTCGAAGTTGGCCAGGCGGTTGGCGGTGGCGCGCACCTCGCGCCGCATCCGCCGCTCCTCCCAGGCGAGCACCGACTCGTGGGCGCCGAGCCGGGTCAGCAGCGCGCCGATCGCGTCGCCGTCGCGGACCACGACGCGGTCCACCCCGCGCACCTCGCGGGCCTTGGCGGCGATGGAGAGCCGGCGGGCGGCTCCGACCAGGGCCAGGGCGGCCTCCGGGCCGGGGCAGGTGACCTCCAGCGAGGAGGACCGGCCGGGTTCGGTGAGCGAGCCGTGGGCCAGGAAGGCGCCGCGCCAGGCCGCCTCGGCGTCGCAGGTGGCCCCGGAGACCACCTGGGGCGGCAGGCCCCTGATCGGGCGGCCGCGGCCGTCCACGAGGCCCGTCTGGCGGGCGAGCTGGTCACCCCCGGCGACGACCCGGACCACGTAGCGGCTGCCGCGGCGCAGGCCGCCGGGGGCCATGACCACGAGGTCGGAGGAGTGCCCGAAGATCTCCAGGATGTCCTTGCGCAGTCTTCGGGCGGCGATGCCGGTGTCCAGCTCCGCCTCGATGACGATGCGGCCGCTCACCAGGTGCAGGCCACCGGCGAACCGGAGGATCGCCGAGACCTCGGCCTTCCTGCAGCAGGTCCGGGTGACGGGCAGACGAGAGATCTCGTCCTTCACCGCAGGCGTCATCGCCATGGGCCGATCCTTCCATGCATCCGAAAAATACGGTCGTACGCGGCGGCCAGCAGCTCCGGATCGTGCTTCGGAGAGCCGTCCTGCCTGGCCACCGGCGCCAGCTCGACCGCGGCACCGAACCGCTTCGCGGCATCGGAGAGGGACTCGCGGTCGGGCACGGCGGCCTCGTCGGCCAGCACCACGTCCAGGGCGAGTTTAGGGGCGTGTCGGGCCAAAACCTCCAAATGACGCTGCGGAGAGAAGCCCTCGGTTTCGCCGGGCTGCGGCGCGAGGTTCAGCGACAGCACCCGCCGGGCCTTCGTCTGGACGAGCGCGTCGAGCAGTTCCGGCACCAGCAGGTGCGGGATCACCGAGGAGAACCAGGACCCGGGGCCGAGCACCACCCAGTCGGCGTCCAGGACGGCCGCGACGGCCTCCGGGACGGCCGGCGGGTCGCTCGGCACGACCTGGACGGAGAGCACCTCGCCCGGGGTCAGGGCCACCGTGGCCTGTCCGCGGACGGTGTCCACGTCCTCGGGGCGGTCCGGGTCGTGGCCCTTGACCAGCGCCTGGAGCTCCAGCGGGACCGCCGACATCGGCAGCACCCGGCCGTGGGCGCCGAGCAGCCGGCCCACGAGGTCCAGGGCCTGCACCGGGTCCCCGAGCTGCTCCCACAGGGCGACGATCAGCAGGTTGCCGACGGCGTGCCCGTGCAGGTCGCCCTGGGACTGGAAGCGGTGCTGGATGACCCGCGCCCAGGTCTGGCCCCAGTCGTCGTCGCCGCAGAGCGCGGCCAGGGCCTTGCGCAGGTCGCCGGGGGGCAGGACGCCGAGCTCCTCCCGGAGCCGGCCACTGGAGCCGCCGTCGTCGGCGACGGTGACCACGGCGGTGAGGTCGCCGGTGATCCGGCGCAGTGCGGCGAGGGAGGCCGAGAGGCCCTGGCCGCCGCCGAGCGCGACCACCTTGGGGGTGGCGCCGCGCCGTCGGCCGGCGCGGCGGCCCGCGCCGTCCTCGCCCCGTCCCGGGGTGAGGCGGCGCAGGCGGCTGAGCCGGGGGGTCCGTGGGGTCACTCGCGCCCCATGTCCCGGTGCACGACGACGGTCTCGACTCCCTCGGAGGCGAGGCGGGCGGCGAGCTTCTCGGACATGGCCACGCTGCGGTGCTTGCCGCCCGTGCAGCCGACCGCGATGGTCACGTAGCGCTTGCCCTCGCGGCGGTAGCCGGTGGCGATGAGCTGGAGCAGCTCGGTGTAGCGGTCCAGGAACTCCTTGGCCCCGGGCTGGCTGAAGACGTAGCCCGAGACCTCCTCGTTGAGCCCGGTGAAGGGGCGCAGCTCCGGGACCCAGTGCGGGTTGGGGATGAAGCGGCAGTCGACGACGAGGTCGGCGTCGACGGGCAGGCCGTACTTGTAGCCGAAGGACATGACGGTGGCCCGCAGCTCGGGCTCCTCGTCGCCGGCGAACTGGGCGTCCATCTTGGCGCGCAGTTCGTGCACGTTCAGGCTGGAGGTGTCGATCACCAGGTCGGCGTCCCCGCGCAGCTCGCGCAGCAGGTCGCGCTCGGCGGCGATGCCGTCGGTGATGCGCCCGTCGCCCTGCAGGGGGTGCGGGCGGCGGACCGACTCGAAGCGGCGGACCAGGGCGTCGTCGGAGGACTCCAGGAAGACGATGCGCCGGGTGACGCCCTTGCTGTCGAGGTCGGCGAGGGATTCGCGCAGGGCGTCGAAGAACTGGCGGCCGCGCACGTCGACGACGACGGCGATGCGCGCCACGTTGCCCTGGGAGCGGGCGCCGAGCTCCACCATGGTGGGGATCAGCGCCGGCGGGAGGTTGTCGACGACGAACCAGCCGAGGTCCTCCAGACACTTGGCGGCCGTACTGCGGCCGGCCCCGGACATGCCGGAGATGATCACCAGCTCGGGGATGGCCGCCTCGGCGGTCTCACCGGGCTCCACTGTCGTGCCCGTACTCACCTGTGCTCCGTCTCGGTCGTGCGTGGTCTCGTGCTCGGTCATGGCGCGGTCCCCCGTTCGGACGATGCTCCCGCGGGTGCGGGGGTCTCGTCCTCAATGATCTCTCCTGTGGCCGTGTTGACCGCGGGACCGGCGGGAACCGCCCCGGCGAGGGCCGCGGCCACCGTCTCGGCCGTCTTGCGGCCTATGCCCGGGACCTCGCAGATCTGGTCGATTGTCGCCTGTCTCAGCTTTTTCACCGAACCGAAGTGTTTGACCAGGGCCTGCCTGCGGCTCTCGCCGAGGCCGGGCACCTCGTCCAGCGGTCCGGCCTTCAGGCGCTTGCCGCGCTTGCTGCGCTGGTACTGGATGGCGAACCGGTGGGCCTCGTCGCGCACCCGCTGGAGCAGGTAGAGGCCCTCGCTGGTGCGGGGCAGGACGACGGGGTCGTCCTCGCCGGGCAGCCAGACCTCCTCCAGCCGCTTGGCCAGGCCGCAGACGGCGACGTCGTCGATCCCGAGCTCCTCCAGGGCCCGCTTGGCTGCGGCGACCTGCGGCCGGCCGCCGTCGACCACGATGAGCTGCGGCGGGTAGGCGAAGCGCTTGGGGCGCCCGTCGTCCTCGGGGGCCTCTCCGGCCTCCTCCGGCTCCCATTCGCCCGTCTTCAGCTTCTCCTGGAGGTAGCGGCGGAAGCGGCGGGAGATGACCTCGTGCATGGAGCGGACGTCGTCCTGCCCCTCGAAGGTCTTGATCTGGAAGCGGCGGTACTCGCTCTTGCGGGCCAGCCCGTCCTCGAAGACGACCATGGACGCCACCACGTCGTCGCCCTGGAGGTGCGAGATGTCGAAGCACTCGATGCGCAGCGGTGCGCTGTCCAGCTCCAGCGCCCCGGCGATCTCCTCCAGGGCGCGGGAGCGGGTGGTGAGGTCGCTGGCGCGCTTGGTCTTGTGCAGGGCGAGGGACTGCACCGCGTTGCGGTGGACGGTCTCCATCAGGGCCTTCTTGTCGCCGCGCTGCGGGATCCGCAGGCTGACGTGCGACCCGCGCCGCTCGGCGAGCCACTGGCCCAGGGCGGGGGTGTCCTCGGGGAGCGCCGGGACCAGCACCTCCTTGGGCACGGCCTCGCCCTGCTCCTCCCCGTAGAGCTGCTGGAGGGCGTGCTCGACCAGGCCGGCGGTGTCGACGGCCTCGACCTTGTCGGTGACCCAGCCGCGCTGGCCGCGCACCCGGCCGCCGCGGACGTGGAAGATCTGCACCGCGGCTTCGAGCTCGTCCTCGGCGACCGCGACGAGGTCGGCGTCGGTGGCGTCGGCGAGGACGACGGCGTTCTTCTCCATGGCCCGGCGCAGCGCCCCCATGTCGTCGCGCAGCCGGGCGGCCTTCTCGTACTCCATGTTCTCGGCGGCCTCGTGCATCTGCTGTTCGAGGCGGGTGAGGTAGGTGCCGGTGCGGCCGGCCATGAAGTCGCAGAAGTCCTCGGCGAGTTCGCGGTGCTCCTCCGGGGTGACCCGGCCGACGCAGGGCGCGGAGCACTTGCCGATGTAGCCGAGGAGGCAGGGGCGGCCGATCTGCGCGGAGCGCTTGAACACCCCGGCGGAGCAGGTGCGGACGGGGAAGACCCGCAGCATCAGGTCGACGGTCTCGCGGATGGCCCAGGCGTGCCCGTACGGGCCGAAGTAGCGCACGCCCTTCTTCTTGGGGCCGCGCATGACCTGGACGCGGGGGTACTCCTCGTTCAGGGTGACCGCGAGGGAGGGGTAGCTCTTGTCGTCGCGGTACTTGACGTTGAAGCGGGGGTCGAACTCCTTGATCCAGGAGTACTCCAGCTGGAGCGCCTCGACCTCGGTGGAGACGACGGTCCACTCGACGGAGGCGGCCGTGGTGACCATGGTGGCCGTGCGCGGGTGCAGTCCGGCGAGGTCCTGGAAGTAGCTGGCCAGCCGCTGGCGCAGGCTCTTGGCCTTCCCCACGTAGATCACCCGGCGGTGCTCGTCGCGGAACTTGTACACCCCCGGGGAGTCCGGGATCTGTCCGGGCTTGGGGCGGTAGCTGGAAGGGTCGGCCATGCCGTCCACCCTACTTGCGCGCACCGACAACCCGCGGTACGCCCGCCGCCCGCGGCGGGGGTCGCGGGCGGCGCGGGTCGCCGGTCGGGGGCCCGGCCCGGGGTGGGAGCCGGCCCGGGCCCCCGGTCAGCGGGTCACGCCGCGGCTGCGGCGCGCCGGGAGCGGCGCAGGGCCAGGACCCCGATGCCGCCCAGGGCGAGCGCCCCGGCGCCGCCGGCCGCCAGCGCCGCCCCGGATCCGGGCTCCGCGGCGGCCGGGGCCGCCGGGGACCCCTCCTCGAAGCCTCCGGCCATGCCCCCCTCGGCGTAGGCGGAGCCCGGGAGCTTGTCGGCGTACGCCGCGACGACCCGGTCGCGGTAGCCGGTGAGCGTGGTGCCGCCGGCTCCGACGGCCCGTACGGCGTCCTCGTCCAGCGGCAGCACCCTGTTGCCCCCGGACACGTACCAGGCGTCGATCTGCGGCTCCCGGAAGACGGTCCCGCCCGGGAGCTTCGCGGCCCCCAGCTGCGCGTAGCGGAACTCGTCGTCGCCGGTGGCGATGTTCACCACCTGCCAGCCGGCCTCCGTACGGGCGGTCCACAGGGCGGCCTGCTGCCCGTCCGCGGAGACGGCCTTGCTGGCCAGGAACTCCAGACGGGCCACCGGGGCTCCGGCCCTGCCCGCGACGAAGTCCGGGGAGAGGTAGTGGACCGGGACCGCGCCGCCCTCGATGCGGGGCCGGGCGGCGGCGACCGATACCCGGCCCTCCCGGGCGAAGAAGCGGGAGACGGTGGCGAGGGAGTCGGGGGCGGCCGCGGCCCGGCCGGCGGCGTCCAGCACCTCGGCGGTGGCGGCGGCGGGCTGCGGCACGGGGGCCGCGGACGCCGGTCCGGCGAGGCCGAGGAGGGCGGTGGCCGCGAGGACCGCGGCGGCGGCGGAGGCGCGCAGGGTCATGGCGGTCACGCCCCGATCCGGTAGAGGGAGTGGGTCCAGGAGAAGGTGCTGTTGTTCACGTACCAGGAGTGGGAGGCCCAGTTGTAGCGGTCGCTGGAGGGCCAGGGATCGCCCCAGTAGACCCAGTTGCTCGCGGTGTCGTAGCCGTAGAGGACGTGCATGTGGCCGCCGCCGTTGGACCACTGGATGCGGGTCTCGACGGGGCGGTTGGCGTTGATCTCGGTCTGGACGGTGGCGTACTGGAGCCAGCCGGTGACGTACGAGCCCGAGTTGACGCCCGCCCAGCGCAGGCCGGTCTGCACGTTGGCCAGGCTGGCCTGGTTGTTGGGGCAGTCGTAGCCCTGCTGGCGGTTGAAGGCGGCGTTGCAGAACTGGTTCTGGCTGTAGGTGCGGCCGAACCAGGTGGCGATGGTGTTGCCGGCCGCGGCCCAGCACCAGTTCGTCTTCTGCTGCGCCTGCATGGTGATGTCGAGGCGTTTGGTGGCGAGCGCCGCACGCTCGCCGGGGGTGCCGACGGTCGTCGTGCCGGCGCCCGTGCCGGTCCCGGCAGCGGCGGCGGTGCCGATGCCGAGGGGCAGGACGAGGAGCAGGGCGGAGATGAAGGCGGCGAGGGTATGCCGCCGGTGGGGATGGCGCATCGCGTTCCTCCCGAGGTGGGGAGTGGGGGTGGAGGAGCGCGTCCGGACGCTGTGGAGGAGCATCGGGGTGTTGTCGCGATCAGGTCAACACGGTTCAATGCACGGTGACATCGCAGTGTGAACGGTGGGGCTGGGGTGTGAACGGTTGCCGCCGTTTCACCTGGTCCCCCGGAGCCGCCGGCGCCCTCCCCCGCGCCGGCCCGTGTGAACGTTCACAGAGGAGTCGCCATGGGGCCGACCGGGGACCCGGCGGGCAGGACGACGCGCACGACGCATCCGCGGCGCCCGGCCGGCGGCTCCGACCCGCCGGACGCGCCGGCCGCCGCGAATCCGGCGAACGCCACGGACGCGCCGCGCGCCACGGACACGAGGGACGCGACGGCCGGCGCCGGAGCCGCGCAGAGCGCCGCGGGCGCGGCCGGGGCCGGGGCCGGGGCCGCCGACCCGACGGGCACGGCCGGTGCGGACGGCCTCACGGGCAGGGCCGGGGTGCCCGAGCTCGGGCGGCTGTTGCACGCCGGCCCCTTCCACCTCGCCCTGCGCGCCGCCCTCGCCGCCCGCGGCCTCCCGCTGCACCGGGTGCAGCACCGGCTCGCCGCGCGCGGCATCAAGCTCGGCGTGACCAGCCTCAGTTACTGGCAGCAGGGGGCCCGGCGCCCCCGCCACGCCGAGTCCCTGCGGGCGGTCACCGCGCTGGAGCAGATCCTCGAACTCCCCGACGGCGCCCTGCTGCGGCTGCTCACCGGCCCCGAGTCCGCGCCCGGCCCGGCCCGCCCCGCCTCGCGCTCGTACCGGGCCCTGGTGAGCGTCGGCGCCGCCGTGGAGCGGCTCGTGGAGGCCCTGGACCTGCCGCCGGACGGCGGCCTGCACTCGGTCGGCCACCACGAGCGGGTGCGCATCGGCCCGGCGGGCGAGCTGTGGTCCCGCGAATCGCAGCAGATCGTCCGGGCCCACCGGGACGGGGTGGACCGCTACCTCGTCGTCCACCACGGCGACCCGGGCTGCGACGCCTCCCGGGTGCGGGTGACGGCGTACGAGAACTGCCGCACCGGGCGCGTGCGGTGCCACCCGGCGGCGGGAGTGGTGGTGGCGGAGCTGCTGTTCGACGCGCGGCTGCGGCGCGGGGACACGTACGTCTTCGGCTACGGCGTCGAGGACGGCACGGGCGCGCGCAGCGGCGAGTACGTGCGCGGCTTCAGCTACGCGGGCGGCCAGTACATGCTCCAGGTCCGCTTCGACGAGGCGGCCCTGCCGGTGCGCTGCCGGCGCTTCGCCCGCTCCGGTCCGCGGGCCCCGCACACCGGGCTCGCGGACCTGACACCGAGCGGCCGGCACCGGGCGGTGCACCTGGTGGAGCAGACCGTACGGCGCGGCATCCTCGGCATCGCCTGGGAGTGGGCCTGAGGGCGGCAGGCCCCGCGGCCGCGTCCGCGCGTCAGCCCGCGATCAGGCGGCCGTTCTCCGCCCGCACCGGGACGGCCGGCAGCGGGTCGGTGGCGGGGCCGCGCAGGACGGCGCCGGTGCCCGTGTCGAAACGGCTGCCGTGGCAGGGGCAGTTGCCCTCGCCCTCGACGATCTTGTCGAGCACGCAGCCGGCGTGCGTGCACTGGGCGCTGAACGCCTTGTACTGCCCCTCAGCCGGGCAGCTGACGATCAGCTTCTTCTCCCGGAAGAGCTTCGCGCCGCCCACCGGCACCTCCGCCACCGCCCCCAGCTCCACCGGCGCCGTCGGGACGGCCGGGGAGTTGCCGCCCGTGCCGGTCGCGGTCGAGCAGGCCGCGAGCACCGGTCCGGCCCCGACCGCCCCCGCGAGCGCGGCGGCGCCCCTGAGCACGGTACGGCGGGCGGCGGGCTGCGACGCGGACATGCGGGTCTCCTGGGGGGGGTGCGGTACGGGCTCGGCCCGATGCCCGGCCAGGGCACCGGCCCGACCGACGATACCGCCGTCCGATGCGGTACCTTCCCCCGCGTGATCGTCGTCGGCGGAGAAGCCCTCATCGACCTGGTGCCCGCGGCCCGGCCCCCGGGCGCACTGCTGCCCCGGCCGGGCGGCGGCCCGTACAACACCGCCCTCGCGCTGGGCCGGCTCGGCGCCGCGACCGCGTTCTGCTCCCGGGTCTCGGCGGACGGCTTCGGCGAGAGCCTGCTGGCCGGGCTGCGGGCGGCCGGCGTGGACCTCTCGCTGGTCCAGCGCGGGCCCGAGCCGACCACCCTCGCGGTGCCCTCGCTGGGCCCGGACGGCTCCGCCTCGTACGGCTTCTACGTCGAGGGCACGGCCGACCGGCTCTTCACCCTCCCCCCGGCCCTCCCGGACGGCGCACGGGCCCTCGCGCTCGGCACCTGCTCCCTGGTCCTGGAGCCGGGTGCGAGCGCCTACGAGGCCCTGCTGCGCCGGGAGTCGGGGCGCGGCCTGCTGACCCTGCTGGACCCCAACATCAGGCCGGCCCTGATCGCGGACCCGGTGGCCTATCGCGCCCGCTTCCTGGAGCGGCTGCTGCCCTGCGCCTCGATCCTCAAGCTGTCGGAGGAGGACGCGCACTGGCTGGGCGGCCGCGTGTCCGACTGGCTGGCGGCCGGGCCGTCGGCCGTGGTGCTGACCCGGGGTGCGGCGGGGCTGACGGTCTGGACCCGGGAAGGCGCGGAGCACTCGGTTCCAGCCGGTTCGGTGGTCGTGGCGGACACCATCGGGGCGGGCGACACCGTCAGCGCGGCCCTGCTGCACCGCCTCGCGGGCGCACCCGGCGGCGTCCCGGCCGACTGGCCCGACGTGCTGGCGTACGCCGCCCGCGCGGCCGCCCTGACCTGCACCCGGATCGGCGCCGAACCCCCGTACGCGACGGAGCTCTGACCCCGCGCCCCGCACCCGTCCGGCAGAGCTGCCGGCACCCCGGACGGCCGGAGGGGGCCCGGCCACCCGGCCGGACCCCCTCCCTGCTATGGGCCGCTGAGCGGCCCGTGCACCCGTCGGCCTAGGCCTTGCGGGCCCGCGTCGCGGTCTTCTTGGCCGGCGCCGCCTTCTTCGCGGCCGCCGCCGCCTTCTTGGCCGGCGCCGCCTTCTTGGCCGCGGCCTTCGCCGGGGCCTTGCGCGCCGGCGCCTTCTTCGCCGGCGCGCTCGCCGCGGGCGACGCCGCGTCCGAGACGCGGTCCGCGCCGAGGATGTCCCGCAGGAACTTGCCGGTGTGGCTCGCCCCCACCGACGCGACCTGCTCCGGGGTGCCCTCGGCCACGACGAGCCCGCCGCCGTAGCCGCCTTCCGGGCCCATGTCGATCACCCAGTCCGCCGTCTTGACGACGTCGAGGTTGTGCTCGATGACGATCACCGTGTTGCCCTTGTCGACCAGCCCCGACAGCACCTTGATCAGCTTCGAGATGTCCTCGAAGTGCAGACCCGTCGTCGGCTCGTCCAGGACGTAGACCGTCCGGCCCGTCGACCGCTTCTGCAGTTCCGAGGCCAGCTTCACGCGCTGGGCCTCGCCGCCCGACAGCGTGGGCGCGGACTGGCCGAGGCGGACGTAGCCCAGCCCCACCTCGTTCAGCGTCCGCAGGTGCCGCGAGATCGTCGGCACGGCCTCGAAGAAGTCCAGGGCCTCCTCGATGGGCATGTCGAGGACTTCCGCGATGGACTTGCCCTTGTAGTGGACCTCCAGCGTCTCCCGGTTGTACCGGTCGCCGTGGCAGACCTCGCACGGGACGTAGACGTCCGGCAGGAAGTTCATCTCGATCTTGATCGTGCCGTCGCCGGAGCAGTTCTCGCAGCGGCCGCCCTTGACGTTGAAGGAGAAGCGACCCGGCAGGTAGCCGCGCACCTTCGCCTCCATGGTCTCCGCGAACAGCCTGCGCACGTGGTCGAAGACACCGGTGTACGTGGCCGGGTTGGACCGCGGGGTCCGCCCGATCGGCGACTGGTCGACGTGGACCACCTTGTCGACGAGGTCGTCGCCCGCCACCCGCGTGTGGCGGCCCGGCACCGAGCGGGCGCCGTTCAGCTCGCGCGCCAGGTGGGTGTAGAGGATGTCGTTGACCAGGGTCGACTTGCCGGAACCGGACACGCCGGTCACGGCCGTGAGCACGCCCAGCGGGAAGGACACGTCGATGTCCCGCAGGTTGTTCTCCTTGGCCCCGTGCACGGTCAGCCGGCGCTTGGGGTCCACCGGCCGGCGCAGGTCGGGCAGCGGGATGGACCGCTTGCCGGACAGGTACTGGCCGGTGATCGACTCGGTGTTCTTCAGCAGTTCCTTCAGCGAACCGCTGTGCACCACCTTGCCGCCGTGCTCGCCGGCGCCCGGGCCGATGTCCACGACCCAGTCGGCCACCTTGATGGTGTCCTCGTCGTGCTCGACGACGATGAGCGTGTTGCCCATGTCGCGCAGCCGGACCAGGGTCTCGATCAGCCGGTGGTTGTCCCGCTGGTGCAGGCCGATCGACGGCTCGTCCAGGACGTACAGCACGCCGACGAGGCCGGAGCCGATCTGGGTGGCCAGCCGGATGCGCTGGGCCTCGCCGCCCGACAGGGTGCCGGCGGCGCGGTTGAGCGAGAGGTAGTCCAGACCGACGTCCACGAGGAAGCGCAGCCGCTCGTTGACCTCCTTGAGCACCCGCTCGGCGATCTTCTTGTCACGGGCGTCCAGCCGCATCCGGCCGAGGAAGTCCGCGCACTCGCTGATCGACATCGCGGCGACGTCGGCGATGGACTTCTCCATGACCGTGACCGCGAGCACGATCGGCTTGAGCCGGGTGCCCTCGCAGGTGGGGCAGGGCACCTCGCGCATGTAGCCCTCGAAGCGCTCGCGGCTGGCGTCGCTCTCCGACTCCGAGTGCCGCCGCTTGACGAAGGGCACGGCGCCCTCGAAGGCCGTGGTGTAGGCCCGCTCGCGGCCGTAGCGGTTGCGGTAGCGCACCTCGATCTGCGTCTTGTGCCCGTAGAGCAGGGCCTTCTTCGCGCGCTGCGGCAGCCCGGCCCACGGGATGTCGGTGCGGAAGCCCAGCTCGCCGGCGAGCGCGCCGACGAGGCGCTGGAAGTAGTCCCGGGTGTGGCCGAGCGACCAGGGCGAGACCGCGCCCTCGTCGAGGGACTTGTCCTCGTCCGGGACGATCAGCTCCGGGTCCACCTCCATGCGCGTGCCGATGCCGGTGCACTCGGGGCAGGCGCCGAAGGGCGAGTTGAAGGAGAAGGAGCGCGGCTCCAGCTCCTCGAAGGACAGGTCGTCGTACGGGCAGTACAGGTGCTCCGAGTACATCCGCTCGCGCTCGGGGTCGTCCTCGGCGAGGTCGACGAAGTCCAGGATGACCATGCCGCCGGAGAGTCCGAGGGCGGTCTCCACCGAGTCGGTGAGCCGGCGCTTGGCGCTGTCCTTGACGGTGAGGCGGTCGATGACCACCTCGATGGTGTGCTTCTCCTGCTTCTTCAGCACGGGCGGCTCGGAGAGCTGGACGGTCTCGCCGTCCACCCGCGCCCGGCTGTAGCCCTTGGTCTGGAGGTCGGCGAAGAGGTCGACGAACTCGCCCTTGCGCTCGCGCACCAGCGGCGAGAGCACCTGGAAGCGGCTGCCCTCGGGCAGCGCGAGCACCTTGTCGACGATGGCCTGCGGGGACTGGCGCGAGATCGGGCGCCCGCACTCGGGGCAGTGCGGCTTGCCGATGCGCGCGAAGAGCAGGCGGAGGTAGTCGTAGACCTCGGTGATGGTGCCGACGGTGGAGCGCGGGTTGCGCGAGGTCGACTTCTGGTCGATCGAGACGGCCGGGGAGAGGCCCTCGATGAAGTCCACGTCGGGCTTGTCCATCTGCCCGAGGAACTGTCGGGCGTACGACGAGAGCGACTCGACGTAGCGGCGCTGGCCCTCGGCGAAGATGGTGTCGAAGGCCAGGGACGACTTGCCCGACCCGGAGAGTCCGGTGAAGACGATGAGCGAGTCGCGGGGCAGGTCGAGCGAGACGTTCTTGAGGTTGTGCTCGCGAGCGCCACGAACGATGAGACGGTCGGTCACGCCGGTCCGCACCTTTCTTGAGAGAGCGGGGGCACGGGGCCCCCGTCCCAGGGTAGGGGGGGCGCCGCTGCGATGGACTGTAGGAGTGGTGGGACCCGGTCGGCGGAGCGGCCGGGCACCCGGTCGGTGGACTTCCGAGCGTATAGCACGCACATTCGATTTACGGCACTCCGCCGACCGCTAAACCCGATCGTGTGGAGGCGCCACCCGAGCCATTAGGCTCGGCGTCATGACTGATCATGTGCACGACCTGCGATCTGTACGTGAAGCCACCGGGCGACTGCTGACCGCAGTGGCGAAACTGGACAACGCCGCGCTCGCCGAGGAGTCACACCTCCCCGGCTGGACGCGCGGCCACGTCCTGGCCCACCTCGCGCGCAACGCGGACGCACTCGTCAACGTTTTCGAAGGGCGCCCGATGTACGAGAGCGCCACCGCCCGCGACGCGGACATCGAGCGCGACTGCGCCCGACCCTTGGAAGAACACCTGGCGGACCTCCGTGATTCCTGGGACCGGTTCCTCGCCACCACCGAGCCCGCCCAGGACTGGTCGCGCACGGTCGAGCTGCGCAACGGCGTCACCGACCTCGCCGCCCACGTGCCCTTCCGCCGGCTGGTCGAGGTCGAGCTGCACCACGTCGACCTGGGCATCGGCTACGAGCTCGCCGATCTTCCCGGGGACTTCACCGGACGCGAGATCGAGTTCCTCGCCGACCGCTGGTCCACCCGCCCGGAGGTGCCCCCCGTGGCCCTGGCCGCGTCCGACGGGCGGACCTGGCGCACCGGCTCCGCCGGCGAGCCGGGCGTCACCGTCTCCGGCACCCCCGCGGGCATCCTGGCCTGGCTCGCGGGCCGCGGCGACAAGGGCGCCTCCCTGACCTCGACGGGCGGCCCCCTGCCCGTCCTCCCCCCGCTCTAGGATTGCCGGCATGACGTACAGCGGAGCGGTGAAGGTCGGCGGTCCGGCCGACGTGCACGAACTCGCGGACCTGATGATTTCCAAGGTCGCGGTGGGCGGGATGAACAACAACTCCTACCTGCTGCGCTGCCGGGCGACCGGCGAGCAGCTGTTGATCGACGCGGCCGCCGAGGCGGAGACGCTGCTGCAGCTGATCGGGGACGACGGCATCGCCTCGGTCGTCACCACCCACCGGCACGCCGACCACTGGGGCGCCCTGCGGGCCGTGGTGGAGCGGACCGGTGCGACCGCGTACGCGGGCGCGCTCGACGCCGAGGGCATCCCGGTGGCGACCGACGTGCCCGTCTCGGACGGGGACACCGTGCGCGTGGGCCGGGTGGAGCTCACCGCCCGGCACCTGGTCGGCCACACCCCCGGCTCGATCGCGCTCGTCTACGACGACCCGCACGGCCACCCGCACGTGTTCACCGGCGACTGCCTCTTCCCGGGCGGCGTCGGCAACACCCACGACGACCCGGAGGCCTTCGCCCGCCTCATCGACGACGTCCAGCACAAGATCTTCGACCGGCTGCCGGACGAGACCTGGGTCTACCCGGGACACGGCGCCGACACCACCCTCGGCGCCGAGCGCCCGCACCTGGCCGAGTGGCGCGCACGCGGCTGGTGAGGACCGGCGGCGTCCCGCGCGCCGTCAACTCCGGTACCTGTCACACTCGTTCCGGTCGTTCGTGACCGAACGCCTGACCTGAGGGCCGGGGGTGGGGTATTTGCTGCACCATGCGACAAGACCCCTCCCCGACCCCCTCCGACGTCCTGCCTCCACCGTCCCCCGAGCCCCGCGCGTCCCCTGAGCACCCGGAGCCGGCGGCGGACGGCGCCGCCGGCCCGGAGCGGCCCGGCATGTTGCGGCTGGCCACGGCCTCGCTCGCCGGCACGGCCATCGAGTTCTACGACTTCTTCGTCTACGGAACCGCCGCCGCCCTCGTGCTCGGCCCGCTGTTCTTCCCGTCGTTCTCCCCGCTCGCCGGGACCCTGGCCGCCTTCGCCACCTTCGCCGTGGGCTTCCTCGCCCGCCCACTGGGCTCGGTGGTTTTCGGCCACATCGGCGACCGCTACGGCCGCCGGCCGGTGCTCCTCGGCTCCCTGCTGCTCACCGGGGCGGCCACGGTCGCCGTCGGCTGCGTGCCCACGTACGACTCGATCGGGGTCGCCGCGCCCTTCCTGCTGCTCCTGCTGCGCTTCCTCCAGGGCCTGGGCCTGGGCGGCGAGTGGGGCGGCGCCGTCCTGCTGACCGCCGAGCACGCGCCCGAGCGGCGCCGCGGCCTGTGGTCGAGCTTCCCGCAGATCGGCCCGTCGGTGGGGTTCCTGCTGGCCAACGGCATCATCCTGGCACTGTCCGCGCTGCTGAGCGACGCCCAGTTCACGAGCTGGGGCTGGCGGGTCCCGTTCTGGGCGGCCGGACTGCTGGCGCTGGCCGGGCTGTGGCTGCGCCGCACGGTGGAGGAGACCCCGCAGTTCCGGGAGCTGGCCGCGTCCGGCAGCCGGGCGCAGGCGCCGCTGGCGGAGGTGGTGCGCGGGCACTGGCGGCTGGTCCTGCTGACCGGCGGGGCGCTCGCCGTGGGGTACGCCTCGTTCTACGCCGTCACCACCTGGTCCCTCGCCTACGCCACCGAGCGGCTCGGGGTGGGCCGCACCACGGTGCTGGGCTGCATCATGGCCGCGGTCGCGGTGATGGGGGTGGCGACCCCGCTGATGGCCGTGCTCGCCGACCGCTACGGGCGGCGCCCGCTGTGCCTGATCGGCTGCGCGGCGAGCGCGCTGTGGATGTTCCCGCTGGTGGCCCTGATGCGCACGGCCGATCCGGTGCTGATGGTCCTGGGCTTCACGGTCGCGCTGATCGGCATGGTGACGATGTTCTCGGTGGTGGGCGCGTACCTCCCCGAGCTGTACCCGCCACGGATCCGCTGCACCGGCGCGGCGGTGGGCTACAACCTGGGCGGGGTGCTGGGCGGGGCGCTCACCCCGATAGTGGCCACGGCGCTGGCGGACGGGGCGGGGCCGCCGTGGGGGGTCGCGGTGTACCTGAGCGCGATCGGCCTGCTGAGCCTGGGCTGCTTCGCGCTGCTCCCGGAGACCGCCCCGGCGCTCCTGCGCACGCGGACGGGGGCGGCCGAATCGGCCGCCCCCGCCTAGGCACGCGTCACGCGTGACGCGTCACGCGTCGATGCTCTTGCTGTTCTCGGTGGCGGCGGCCTCGGCCGCCGCCTGCTTCTTCGAGGCGATCAGGCTGGTGATCGTGGTGATGACCAGGACACCGCAGATGACGCCCAGCGAGACCGGGATCGAGATCACCGGGACGTGCACCCCGGATTCGTGCAGCGCGTGCAGCACCAGCTTCACCCCGATGAAGCCCAGGATGATCGACAGGCCGTAGCTGAGGTGGACCAGCTTCTTCAGCAGACCGCCGATGAGGAAGTACAGCTGGCGCAGACCCATCAGGGCGAACGCGTTGGCGGTGAAGACGATGTACGGGTCCTGGGTGAGGCCGAAGATCGCGGGGATCGAGTCCAGGGCGAACAGCACGTCGGTGGTGCCGATGGCGAGCATGACGACCATCAGCGGGGTCAGGATGCGCTTGCCGTTGCTCTGGATGAAGAGCTTGGTGCCGTGGTAGCGGTCGGCGACGCCGAACCTCTTCTCGACGGACTTCAGGAGGCGGTTCTCCTCGAACTCCTCGTCGTCCTCGTCCTTGCGGGCCTCCTGGATCAGCTTCCAGGCGGTGTAGATGAGGAACGCGCCGAAGATGTAGAAGACCCACGAGAAGCTGGCGATGATCGCCGCGCCGGCCGCGATGAAGATCGCGCGCAGCACCAGGGCGATCAGTACGCCGATCAGCAGGACGCGCTGCTGGAGGTGGGAGGGGACGGCGAACTTCGCCATGATCAGGACGAAGACGAACAGGTTGTCGACGCTCAGTGACTTCTCGGTGATGAAGCCCGCGAAGAACTCGCCCGAGGCCTGGCCGTTGCCGAAGACCCACAGGCCGAGGCCGAAGAGGATGGCGAGGACGATCCAGACGACCGTCCAGATGCCCGCTTCCTTGATCGATACGTCGTGCGGTTTGCGGCCGATGAAGAAATCGGCGCCGATGAGCAGGGACAGACCGAGGATGGTCAGTGCCCACAGGGCCCAGGAAACTTCCATGATGTACGCGCCTCCGGCGGATGGCTCAGGACTACGTCAGCGTCATCGCTGCCGGAGGTCTCTTCCACCCGGGCGGCCAGGAGGCCGTGGGCCGGCGCCCCGGGACCGATTGCAGTCCGTATTGACGGGCACGCCGTAGCAGGAAAGCAGGAATACTCCCCTCCGCGCTCACCAGGGTACCCGGGGACCCCCGAAAAGGTAAAGAGAGTCCCAAGAGCCGGTCATCGGGTGGTTTCGGGGCGGCGGGCGGTCGCCGCCCCGCGCTCAGGGCCGGCTGCCGCGCCGGGCCCGCGCGATCAGGTCCAGTGCCTGGTCGAGGACGCGGCTGCCCGGCGGCGGGAGGTCCGGCTCGAAGGTCCAGGCGTGCTGCACCCAGGGATCGGCGAGGTGCTGGTCGGGGACGGGCGACAGCCGCATCAGCGAGCGCCACAGCGGGTCGAGCAGCGGCCCGTAGGCCGAGGCCTCGTCACGGTCGGCGACCATCAGCAGGTGCACGCCGACCGGGGGGCCCTCGTCGGCCAGATAGCGCAGACGGGTGACGGACCGGTCGTCGAAGCCGTGCGGGAAGTCGTGCACGAGCAGCAGTTGCGCGGCCGTGTCCACGTCCGGCGGCAGGTCCTCGGGGGCGCCGGCGCGAAGCGCCATCTGGACGAGGTCCACCCGCCGGGTCAGCCCGTCGAGCATCGCGCCGACCCCGGCGGCTCCGGCGGCGGGCGGCGCGGCCAGCACCCCGGCCCGCAGCAGCGGGGCCAGGGACGCGGCCCCGGCCCCGGCCGCGTCGATGACGTGCACGTTGAGGCGGTGAGCCGGGTGGACGGCGAGCATCCGCACCACGAGGGCGACGGCCATGTCCATGGCGGCCCGGCGCAGCCGGTCGGTGTCCATGGCCATCGCGGCCTCGGAGCCGGTCCGGCCGTTGTCGATCCACAGCCCGCGCTCCAGCGGCACCCGGACCAGCATGGGGATGGCCAGGTCGGGCCGCTCGGGCAGCAGGAGGTCCCCCAGGCGCACGGCCAGCGGGCTCTCCTCGGGCATCCGGTGGCCGTGCCAGACGGGGTTGTCCCAGCGGGCGTACGCGGCGGGCAGCGCCGGCTCCACGACCTCGGCCTCGGCGGCCAGCTGGACGAGGTCGCGGTCCAGGACGGCCCGGGCCCGGGCCACGAGCTCGTCGTGGCGGGCCCGGGCGGCGTCCCGGGCGGCGTCGGCGGAGCCGCCGAGGCGGCTGCGCGGGTCGGAGAGCGCCTCGTCGAGCTCGCGGTCCATCCGGGAGTCGGCGAAGTCGGCGGCGCTGCGGTAGGCGGCGACCGAGCGGGCCAGGTCCTCGAACATGCCCCAGACCTGGTTGTAGAGCCGCTCCTCCATCGACCAGCCGCTCGCGTCGCCCGCGACGGGCCGCGGCGGCTGCCCGGGCTCCGCGGGCGCGGCGGCCCGCGGGTCCGGCTCGGGCGGCTCGGTGCTGGTGCGCCGCCGGCGCGGGTGGGCGTAGCTGATGGTGGCCGGGGATCCGTCACCGCCGCCGCCGGGCACGGCGCCGGGCGCACCGGCGTACGGGCTCGTGGGGACCGGGAGCGGCTCCGGCGGCTCCGCGGCGCCGGCCGGCGCCCCGTCGGGGCTCCGCGGGGCCCGCAGGTCGCCGGTCAGGCTGGGGACGGCGGCGAGGGTGACGTCGCCCCCGCCGGTGCGCGGGGCGGTCCGCAGCGCGGCGGAGGCCAGGGCGACGGCCTCGGCGGCGGCCATGCCGCCGTCGGTCAGGAGCGCGCCCAGTCCGTCGGCGTATCCCTGGCCGACCGCGCGGACCTTCCAGCCGCCCTGGCGCCGGTAGAGCTCCAGGGCCACGACGGCGGTCTCGGCGTCCAGCCCGGTCAGCGTGTAGCCGACGGTCTCGGCGCCCTGGGGGTCGGCCAGGGCCACGTGGGAGGCCGGTACGGCGCCGAAGCGCACCGGCCCGCCCGGCGGCAGCACGAGCACCACCCGGACGGTGTGGACCGCGGCCGGTACGGCGTCGAGGTCCACGGGCAGGGTGTGCCGTTCGGCGGGGGCCCCGGGCGCGAGCACCCCGGGCAGCGCCGGGGCGCCCGGGTGCGCCAGCGCCTCGGGACCGGAGAAGCGGCCCGCGTCGTCGGCGAGCGCGGCCAGGGCGAGCACGGGCGTGCCCGCCGAGACCCTGATCTCCACCCGGCTGTGGGACACGGGGTGGTTCTGCCCCCGGACCAGTTCGGCCGTCATCGTGCAGCCCTCCCCCGTGTGCCTTCTCCTCGTGTCCGGTACGGCTACAGGTGCGGCAGGATCGACGGCATCAGGTCCTGGAAGGTGCGGCCGTTGGCCGGGTTCCCCAGGGCCGTCATCTGCCAGCCGGAGCCCGCCCGGGACACCTTCGCCATGATCTGCGCGGTGTACTGGCCGCCGCCGTCCAGGGTGTAGCGGGCCAGTTCCTGCCCGTTGGTCTCGTCGACGATGCGGCAGAAGGCGTTCTGCACCTCCTGGAAGGTCTGGCCGGTGAAGGAGTTCACCGTGAAGACGATCTGGTCGATGTGGACCGGGACGCGCTGGAGGTCGACGAGGATGGACTCGTCGTCGCCGCCCTGGCCGGCGCCGCCGACCAGGTTGTCGCCGGTGTGCCGGACCGAGCCGTCGTCGCTCTGCAGGTGCCGGAAGAAGACGACGTCCACCGGCTGCTTGTCGGCGAAGAGCACCGCCGAGGCGTCCAGGTCGATCTCCCGCGTGCGCGAGCCGAACAGCCCGCGGCGCTTGGCGGCCTGCCAGCCGAGGCCCATGCGGACCGAGGTCAGCGTGCCCCCGTCCGCCTTCTGCAGACTGATGGCCTGACCCTTGGTCATGTTGACCGTCACTCGCTGTCCCCTCTCCGTGGCCCGCCCCGTTGACGAGCGTGCGGCGTGTTCCCGCGGCTGTGCACCAACCCTACTGACCGCCCCGGGGTCAGGCGAGGCCCGCTTCCTTCATCTGTCGCAGCTCCTTCTTCAGCTCGCCCACCTCGTCGCGGATCCGGGCGGCCACCTCGAACTGCAGCTCGGCCGCGGCCCCCCGCATGCGCTCGGTCATCTGCTCGATCAGTGCGGCCAGTTCGGCGGCGGGCCGGTCGGTGAGCACCTCGCCGGAGCCGGCGCCCCTGGCCCCCTTGCCGCCCCTGGTCCGGTCGGCCTTGCCCCCGAGTGCCGGGACGGGGGCCTTGGCCGCCTTGCCGTCCTTGGCCTGGCGGTATCCGGTGCCCAGCAGCTCCTCGGTGTCGAGCTCCTCGCGGGCGATGGTCGCGACGATGTCGTTGATCTTCTTGCGCAGCGGCTGGGGGTCGATGCCGTGGGCCGTGTTGTAGGCGATCTGCTTCTCGCGGCGCCGGTTGGTCTCCTCGATGGCCTGCTCCATCGCGGGCGTGACGGTGTCCGCGTACATGTGGACCTGGCCGGAGACGTTGCGCGCCGCGCGGCCGATGGTCTGGATCAGCGAGGTGCCCGAGCGCAGGAAGCCCTGCTTGTCGGCGTCGAGGATGGCGACCAGGGAGACCTCGGGCAGGTCGAGCCCCTCGCGCAGCAGGTTGATGCCGACCAGGACGTCGTACTCGCCGGCCCGCAGCTCGCGCAGCAGCTCGATGCGGCGCAGCGTGTCCACGTCGCTGTGCAGGTAGCGGACCTGGATGTCGAGCTCCAGGAAGTACTCGGTGAGGTCCTCGGCCATCTTCTTGGTGAGGGTGGTGACCAGGACCCGCTCGTCCTTGGCGACGCGCTCGCGGATCTCGTGCACGAGGTCGTCGATCTGGCCCTCGGTGGGCTTGACCACGACCTCGGGGTCGATGAGGCCGGTGGGGCGGATGACCTGCTCGACGAAGCCGTCGCCGCGGGAGAGCTCGTACTTGCCGGGGGTGGCCGACAGGTAGACGGTCTGGCCGATGCGCTCCTGGAACTCCTCCCACTTCAGCGGACGGTTGTCGAGCGCGGACGGCAGCCGGAACCCGTGGTCGACCAGGGTCCGCTTGCGCGAGGCGTCGCCCTCGTACATCGCGCCGATCTGGGGCACGGTGACGTGGGACTCGTCGATGACGAGGAGGAAGTCCTCGGGGAAGTAGTCGATCAGGGTGTTGGGCGCGGAGCCGCGCTCGCGGTCGTCCATGTGCAGCGAGTAGTTCTCGATGCCGGAGCAGGACCCGATCTGCCGCATCATCTCCAGGTCGTACGTGGTGCGCATGCGCAGCCGCTGGGCCTCCAGCATCTTGCCCTGCTTCTCCAGCTCGGCGAGGCGGTCGGCCAGCTCGGCCTCGATGCCGCGGACGGCCTTCTCCATCCGCTCGGGGCCGGCGACGTAGTGGCTGGCGGGGAAGACGTACAGGTCGCGGTCCTCGCTGATGACCTCGCCGGTCAGCGGGTGCAGGGTGGAGAGGGCCTCGATCTCGTCGCCGAACATCTCGATCCGGACGGCCAGTTCCTCGTAGACCGGGAAGATCTCGATGGTGTCGCCGCGGACGCGGAAGGTGCCGCGGGTGAAGGCGACGTCGTTGCGCGTGTACTGGATGTCGACGAAGCGGCGCAGCAGCTGGTCCCGGTCGATCTCCTCGCCCACCTTGAGGGAGACCATCCGGTCGACGTACTCCTGCGGGGTGCCGAGGCCGTAGATGCAGGACACGGAGGCGACGACGATCACGTCGCGCCGGGTGAGGAGCGAATTGGTGGCGGAGTGGCGCAGCCGCTCCACCTCCTCGTTGATCGAGGAGTCCTTCTCGATGTAGGTGTCGGACTGCGGTACGTAAGCCTCGGGCTGGTAGTAGTCGTAGTACGACACGAAGTACTCGACGGCGTTGTTCGGCAGCAGCTCGCGGAACTCGTTCGCCAGCTGCGCGGCCAGGGTCTTGTTCGGCGCCATGACCAGGGTGGGGCGCTGAAGCTTCTCGATCATCCAGGCGGTCGTCGCCGACTTGCCGGTGCCGGTCGCACCCAGCAGGACGACATCCTTCTCACCTGCACGGATGCGCTTCTCCAGGTCGGCGATGGCCGTCGGCTGGTCACCGCTGGGCTGGTAGGGGCTGACGACCTCGAAAGGCGCCACCGTGCGTTCGATCTTCGATACGGGCCGCATGGGTCAACCGTACGACCCCCCACCGACACTCGCGCAAAGGCGCGGGGCAGCGCGCCGCGCCGGCTGCGGCCGGCCCGTGCGGGTCCGCGGCCTTCTGGTCCGTTTGTCGTAGTTCGGTGGCGCCCCGGTGATCTTCGACGCCATGATCGCCGTGCGAGAGATCGCCGTGAAGTGCATCGCCGCAACGTCTGCCGCTCCGCGCCCGTTTGAGCCAGGAGCAGGGTTCACGACCCGAGGAGAACGCACATGTACGTCGTCCGACCCGCCGTCGCGGCCGCCGCCGCCTTCCTGGGCTTCGCCCTCACCGTGCTCGGCCAGACGCCCTCGTCCGCGGCCTCCGCCGCCCGGCCCCCTTCCCCGGCCTCGCCCGGCGCCGGCTCGGGGGTGCTGTCGGGCCCGGTGGTGTACGCGCACCGGGGGGCCTCGGCGTACGCGCCGGAGAACACCCTCGACTCCATCGACCTGGCCATGCAGCTGGGCTTCGCCTGGGTGGAGAACGACGTCCAGCGCACGAGCGACGGCGAGCTGGTCGTGATCCACGACGACACCCTGGCCCGCACCACCGATGTCGAGCAGAAGTTCCCCGACCGCAAGCCCTGGCGGGTCAAGGACTTCACGGCGGCCGAGATCGCCCGGCTGGACGCGGGCAGCTGGTTCGCCCAGGAGTACGCGGGCGCGCGGGTGCCCACCCTGCGCGCCTACCTCGACCGGGTCCGGCGCAACCAGCAGCGGCTGCTGCTGGAGATCAAGAAGCCCGAGCTCTACCCGGGGATCGAGGCGCAGACGCTGAAGGTGCTGGGCGAGGCCGGCTGGCTCGACGAGCGGCACGTGGCCCAGCGGCTGGTGGTGCAGAGCTTCAGCGCCGACAGCGTCCGCCTCGTGCACCAGCTGCGGCCGGACCTGGTGACGGCCTTCCTGGGCACCCCCAAGGCGGCGGAGCTGCCGGAGTACGCGCGGTTCGCCGACCGGATCAACCCGTGGCACACCACCATCTCCGCCGAGTGGGTCCGGGCGGTGCACGGGCTGCGCGGCGCCCACGGGCGGGCCATGGAGGTGGACACCTGGATCGTGGACGACCCGGCGACCGCCCGCAAGGTCCGCGACATGGGGGTGGACGGCATCATCACCAACGCCCCGGACGTGGTCCAGCAGGCGGTGGACGGCTTCTGACCCCGTGGTCGGCGGCGTTGTCGGAGGCGCGCCGTACGGTGAGGGCGTGGACAGCACCGAGCGGCCCCGCGGGCCGCACCTCGAATGGACCGTCGTCCCCAGCGGCATCGGCCCCCTGCTCCTGGCCGCGACCCCGGAGGGACTGGTCCGGGTCGAGTTCCATGCCGCCCCGGAGCGGGTGGACGCGATGATCGGCCCGCTCGTCTCCCGCCTCGGCGCCGACGCGTGGCGGCCGGAGGCGGGCGGGGAGGTGCTGCTCGCCGAGCCGGTGCGCCAGCTCGCCGCGTACTTCGCCGGGTCGCTGCGCCGCTTCGACCTGCCGCTGGACTGGCGGCTCAGCGCCGGTTTCAACCGGCAGGTCCTCCACGCGCTCGACCGTTCCGTGCCGTACGGGGCGGTCGTCGGCTACGGGGAACTGGCCGCCCGGGTCGGACAGCCCGGCGCCGCCCAGGCGGTCGGGCACGCCATGGGCTCGAACCCGCTGCCGGTGGTGGTGGCCTGCCACCGGGTCGTGGAGAACGACGGGGGCATCGGCGGTTTCGGCGGCGGCGTGGAGACCAAGCGCCTGCTGCTCGCCCTGGAGGGCGTCCTGCCGCAGCCCCTGTTCTGACGGCGCGGCGCGGGGCCCCGGCGCCGCGCGGGAGCCCTGTTCCGCAGCGGCGGGCGGGGTGCGAGACTGCCGCGGTGACCCGTTACGCCACCGCCCACGCCCCCGCGGCGCCGCTGCCCCGACCGGGGTGTACGGCGTGACGCCCCGGCCCGCCACGGACCGTACGGCGGCCGCGGCCCCCGCACCCGCGGACCTGCCCCGGTTGCAGCGCCGTACGTCGTGGGTGCTGATGGCCAGCCAGATGCTCGGCGGGCTCGGCGTGCCGATCAGCATCGCCCTGGCACCGGTCCTGGCCACCGAGGTCAGCGGCACCGAGGCCCTGTCCGGACTCGCCTCCACCGCCTCCGTGGTGGGCACCGCCCTGCTCTCCCTGCCCCTCGCCGCGCTGATGACCGCCCGCGGCCGGCGGCCCGGGCTGGTCCTCGCGTACGCGATCGGCGCCGCCGGCGCGGCCCTCGTCGTGCTCGCCGCCACCGTCCGCAGCTTCCCGCTGCTGCTGCTCGGGATGGCCGCCTTCGGCGCCGCGTCCTCGGCCAACCTCCAGGCCCGCTTCGCCGCCGCCGACCTCGCCGCCCCGGACCGCCGGGCCCGGGCGATCTCCGTGGTCGTCTGGTCGTCCACCCTCGGCGCCGTCCTCGGCCCCAACCTGTCGGCGCCGGCCAGCCGCAGCTTCGCCGGCACCTCCATACCCGAGACGGCGGGCCCCTTCGTGTGGGCCGCCGTCGTCTTCCTGCTCACCGGCACGCTGATCGGCGTGCTCCTGCGGCCGGACCCGCTGCTGACGGCCCGGGCCTTGGCCGCGCCCGAGGAGCGGAGCCGCGAGGGCCGCTCGCTGCGGGCCGGTTTCGCCGCCGTCAAGGCCGCCCCGCGGGCGCGGCTCGCCCTGGTGACCGTCGCCGTGTCCCACACCACCATGGTCTCGATCATGATCATGACCCCGATGGACCTGGGCCACCACGGCGCCGGGCTGGAGCTCGTCGGCCTCGTGATCAGCGGTCACATCGCCGGCATGTTCGCCTTCTCCCCCGTGATGGGCTGGCTCGCCGACCGGCTCGGCCGGCTCTCGGTGATCGGCCTGGCCGCCGGGCTGCTCTCGGTCGCCGCGCTGCTCGCCGGCACGGCCGGCCCCCGCCACGCGCAGAGCGCGCTGGGCCTGTTCCTGCTGGGCCTCGGCTGGTCCGCCGGCATGGTGTCCGGCTCCGCGCTGCTGACCGACTCGGTGCCCCAGCCCGTACGGGCCGCCGTCCAGGGCCTGAGCGACCTCACCATGAACACCGCCGCCGGCCTGGGCGGCGCTGCCGCCGGCCTCGTCATGGCCCGGGCGAGCTACGGCTGGCTGAACGCCATCGGCGCCGGGCTGCTGCTGCCGATGGCGGCGCTGGCCCTCTTCACCGCGCGCCGCCACCCGGCCGCCCCGGCCGCGGTCCCCGTCCCGCGAGCGGCCGTTCCCGGGCCGGTGTCCGGACCCGGGACCGCGCCCGCGAAGGGCCCCGGCGGCCGAGGTCCTCAGTAGCTGATGTGGTAGGCCTTGCGCAGCGTCTCGTGCACGGTCCAGGTCGTCCTGTCGCCCTCCCGGAGCACGCACGCGGAGCCGGGCCCCACCTCCAGGGTCCCGCCGCCCTCGACCTCGATGGTGGCCCGGCCGGCGACGACCACGAACAGCTCGTCCGCCTCGACGTCGGTGACCACGCCCGGGGTGATCTGCCAGATCCCGCGCACCTGCCGGCCGTCCGGGGACTCCCACAGCACCCGGCCCGTCACGACCGGCTCGCCGGAGACGATCTGGGCCGGGTCCAGCTCCTCCGCCTCCAGCTCGGCGTCGGGGACGTCGGGGACGTGGACGGCGAAGGAGGCGGGTGCTGCGGGGGCCGGGGAGGCCTCGGCGTGATCACTGGTGCTCATGGCGCGCCAGCCTAATCCGGCCCGCCGGCCCGCCGCGGCGGCCACAGCGTCCAGGAACCTCCCCTCCGGCGCGTCATCCTGTCAAGCCACCGGCGCACCGTCCTGCCCGGTCGGCCGCTCGGGCTCCGGCACGGCGCGGGACTCGGACAGCTCGGGACGGGTGGAGCGGGTGGGCGTTTGGGGGCGCGGCTCCGGTGCCATGGATGGGGACATGTCACAGCACACAGCATCCGCGTCCTCGTCCCCGTCGTCCGTGCCCGGTTCCGGCTCCGGCTCCGGTTCCCGCTCCGGCTCCGGCTCCTCCGGCGGGGCCGGCGTCCCGGTCCTGTCGGAGGAGGCGCGCGAGGCGCTCGACCGCGGCCGGCCCGTCGTGGCCCTGGAGTCGACGATCCTCGCGCACGGCCTGCCCCGCCCCCGCAATCTGGCGGTGGGCGTCGAACTGGAGGCGCTGGTCCGCGCCGAGGGGGCCGTTCCGGCCACGGTCGCCGTCGTGGACGGGGTGGCGTACGCGGGGCTCGACAAGGCCGGGCTGGAACGGATCGCGGGCGGCGAGGGCGTGCGCAAGCTCGGCCACCGTGACCTGGCGCCCGCCCTGGCGACGGGGGCGACCGGGGCGACGACGGTGTCGGCGACCGCCTTCCTGGCCGCGCGGGCGGGCATCCGGGTCTTCGCCACGGGCGGGCTGGGCGGCGTGCACCGGGAGTGGGCGACGACCCAGGACGAGTCGGCGGACCTCGCGCTGCTGGCCCGGACGCGGATCACGGTGGTCTGCGCGGGGGTGAAGTCGATCCTGGACGTGCCCGGTACCCTCCAGCGGCTGGAGACGCTGGGCGTGGGCGTACTGGGCTACGGGACGGAACGTTTCCCCGGCTTCTACCTGGCCGATTCCGGCGAGCCGTTGGACTGGACCGTGCACCGGCCCGAGGAGGTCGCGGCGGTGATGGCCGCTCAGGACGCGCTCGGCGGACCGCGGTCGGCGCTGCTGGTGGCCCGTCCGGTGGCCGAGTCGGACCAGCTGGACCCGGAGCTGCACGACCGGGTGCTGGCACGGGCGCTGGCCGAGTGCGCCGAGCGCGGGATCACCGGCCAGGCCGTGACCCCGTTCCTGCTGGGGTTCCTCGTACGGGCCACGGGCGGCGCCTCGCTGGAGGCCAACCTGGCGGCGGTCCGGGGCAACGTCCGGCTCGGCGCCCGGATCGCGGGGGCCTGGGCGGCCCGGGCGTGACCGGGCCCGGGGTGGAGGAGGGCGCGCTGCTGGTCGTCGGGGACGTGGTGACGGACGTGGTCGCGGTGCACCCGCGGCCGCTGGCCCCGGACACGGACACCCCGGCCCGCATCCGGACCCTGCCGGGCGGGGCCGGGGCGAACGCGGCCTGCTGGGCGTCCCGGGCGGGGGTCGCGGAGGTGCGCCTGCTCGCGCGGGTGGGCGCCGAGTCGGCCCGGTGGCACGAGCGGGCGCTGCTGGACGCGGGGGTGCGGCCGCGGCTGGTGGTGGACCCGGACGAGCCGACCGGGACCGTGGTGGCGCTGGTCGGCGGGGACGCCGAGCGGACCTTCCTGACGGACGGCGGGGCCTCGCTGCGGCTCTCCCCCGCCGACTGGGCGCCGGGCCTGTTGGACGGCGCGGCCCATCTGCACCTGTCGGGCTACCTGTTCTTCGCCGACAGCAGCCGGGAGCTGGCCCGGGTCGCGCTGGGGGCGGCCCGCGGGCGCGGAGTACCGGTGAGCGTGGACCCGGCCTCGGCAGGCTTCCTGGCCGAGCTGGGCCCGCGCCGGTTCCTCGACGCCGTGGCGGGGGTCACCGTACTGCTGCCCAACGAGGACGAGGCCCGGCTGCTGGCCGGGCTCCCGGAGACGGCCGGTACGGCCCGCGCGGCGGCCGAGCTGAGCCGGCGGGTCCCCCTGGTGGTGGTGACCCGGGGCGCTGCGGGGGCCCTGGTCGCGGAGGGCGGCCGGGTCACCGCCGAGGTCGGGGTGGAGAGCGTGCGGGCCCTGGACTCCACGGGCGCGGGCGACGCGTTCACCGGCGGCTTCCTCGCGGCGCGGCTGGCGGGCGCCACGGCCGCGGACTCCGCCCGCGCGGGCTGCCGCGAGGCCGCCGCGGCGGTCGGCCGGCTGGGCGGCCGACCGGCGTGACGGGCGGGCCCGGCGAGACGGGCGGGCCCGGCGAGACGGGAGGGGCGGAAGAGACGGGACGGATGGCAGGCCGGTCCGTCCGGGCCCGCACCCGGGCCTCGGGGGTCGAGGGTCGGCCCGGCGGTCTCCCGGCCCGGCGGTCTCCGGGTTCAGCGGTCCGGGCCCGCGGTGCGGACGCCGGTCCAGGCGGGGTGGCGGGGGTCGTCCGCGCGGACCACGGCGTCGGCGGCCGCCGCAGGGTCGGTCTCGGCCTCGTAGCGGGCGAAGGCGGGCAGGGTCCACCGCGCGGACTCCTCCGTGCGGCGGGCCAGCGCCCCCGGGGAGAGCCGGACGTGGACGCTCAGGTCGAAGGGGAACCAGTGCCCCAGCAGCAGCGGGCCGTGCACGACCACCACGCCCCCGGGCGGCACGGCGACGTAGGGGCTGCGGGTCGCCCGGTCGGTCACCGGGTCCCAGAGGTCGGGCAGCACCCGGCCGCTGCCGCCGGGGTCCGACGGCCCGAACACCTCCCGCCAGAGCGCGGCCGTGTCGTACCAGCCTCCGAGGTACGCGTCCACGTCCCGGCGGCCGAACTCGAAGCGCAGCGAGGCCGGCCGCAGGAACCCCTCGGCCGGCACGACGAGGACCGAACGGCCGTGCAGGCGCAGGGCGTCGGCGAGGTGTCCGGCGAGGAGGCCGGTGTCGGCGGCGGGGGCGCCGTCGATGCCCACCCGCTGCCGGCCGCCCGGTCCGGGCGTGCGCCCGGGGTCGTCGAGGTGGCCGGCGAGCCGCTCGGCCATCCGCTGCCAGGTGATCGCTTCCAGTTGCACGGGCCCATTGTCAGTGCCGGACCGTAGCTTTTCCCACGAGGGACCGCCGGGACAGGAGCCGGGCGGCCCGGCTTTCGGGGAGGGGTCTGTCATGGCTCGGGAGACGACGTATCTGGAGCTGTCGCAGGAGGACGGCGCCGCGCACAAGTTCTACGAGGTGACGGTCGACGGCACCTCGGTCTCCGTCCGGTACGGACGGATCGGCGCGGACGGCCAGTTGCAGACCTCGTCGTTCCCGACCTCCGAGAAGGCCCGGGCCGCGGCCGCGAAGAAGGTCGGGGAGAAGGTCCGCAAGGGCTACGCCCCTGCCGTGCGCGGGCAGCGCGCCGCCCGGTCGGTGACCCGCCGCCAGGTCACGTCGGCGCCGTCGACGGCCCGGTCCGTGGCCCCGGTGCTGTGGCGCTTCCGCACCGGTTCCTCGGCGTTCGGCATCCACGTCGACGAGGACCGCTGCTGGGTCGGCAACCAGGCCGGTGACGTCTACACGCTGAGCCACGGCGGCGAGGTGCTGGGCCGCTACTCGCTGCCGGACGGGGTGAAGTGCCTGGTGGCGGACGAGTTCTGGATCTACGCGGGCTGCGACGACGGCACGGTGTACGACCTCTCCTCGAAGGTGCCGTTCGGGGCGTACGACATCGCGGAGGACGTGGACATCTTCTGGCTCGACATCCGCGAGGGCGTGTTGAACGTGGCGGACCGCAACGGCGGTCTGACCGTCATCGACCACGAGGACGAGTTCCAGTGGTCGCGGCGTTCGGCGGGCTCCAACGCCTGGATGGTCCGGGCGGACGACCGGGCGGTCTACCACGGGCACAGCAAGGGCGTGACGGCCTACGCCACCGACGGCGGCCGGGAGCTGTGGCACACGAAGACCAACGGCTCGGTGCTGTTCGGCTGGCAGGAGGAGCACGCGGTGTACGCGGGCACCGGCCACCACACCGTGCAGCGGCTCGCGAAGGCCACCGGCGCGGTCGAGGCCACCTACCGGTGCGACGCGGCGGTGTACTCGTGCGCCACCTCCCCGGACGGCCGCCACGTCTTCGCGGGCGACTACTCGTCCTCGGTGTACTGCTTCGACGCGGACGGCGCGCGGCTGTGGAAGCTGAGCACCGGCTGCGGCTCCGCGCTGTCCATGCAGTACCTGGACGGGCGGCTGTACCTGGTGACCACCGACGGGTCGCTGGTCTGCGTGGACGCGAGCGAGGCGGCCATCGCGGACGCCCAGCAGGGCTCGGTGCCCACGGCGATGGACGTGAAGTCGGCGGCGGCGCTGCCCGTGTACACCCCCGCCGCGTCGCCCGCCGCGGTGGCCACGGTCACGGTGGCCGCGGCTCCGGCCGGCGGCGTGGTCGTGGAGTGCGTCCAGCAGGGCGGCCGGGTGCGCGTGCAGGTGGTGTCGGGCGGCTTCGAACCGTCCTGGAACGTGCAGTTCCCGCGCGGGATACGCGAGGTCGGCGCCCGGTACGTGGTGGAAGGGCTGCACCCGGCCGCGAGCGGCTTCTACCGGGTGCGGGGGGAGATCCGCCGCCTCGTGTAGAGCGCGGCGCCAACCGGGGCCGCCCGGCAGGTGAGTCGGGGCTGCGACGGCGGTATCACCCCTGTATGAGCCTGGTGGTGTTCGAGTCCGTCAAGCAGATCCGTTGCGCGGAGTGCCGGCAGGGCCCGCTCCGGCGCCTCGTCCGCGAGTGCGGGGTGCCGCGCTGCCTGGACTGCGCCGACCTGGGGCATCTCGTCTACGTTCCGCGCGGGGACGCCGCGCTCACCCGCCGCTCCCGCGAGGCCAGTTCGCTCTCCGCCGTCGTGGTCCGCTTCAACCGGCGTCGCCGCCGCTACGAGCGCCAGGGCCTGCTCGTCGAGGAGACGGCCCTGGCCGGCGCCGAGCGGGCCTGCCTCGCGGACGCCGAGGCCCGTGCCCGGCGCAGGGAGCGCGACCGGCTGCGGCGCGCGGCCGAGGACACCCGCTTCACCGCCGCCTTCGCCGCCGAGATCCTCCGGCTGTTCCCGGGATGCCCGGCCGACCGGGCCCTGGCCATCGCCGCGCACGCCTCGGTGCGCGGCAGCGGCCGGGTGGGCCGCAGCGCCGCCGGCCGGGCCCTCGGCGAATCGGCCGTCTCGATGGCGGTACGGGCGGCGGTGCGGCACGCGGACACCGACTACGACGCCCTGCTGATGGCGGGCGTCCCCCGGTTCGCGGCGCGCGCCCGGCTGGCCGGCCGGATCGACGCGGTGCTCGACGGCTGGCGTACGGCAGCGGTCAGTTGAGGCGGAACCGGCGGTAGAGCAGGACGCCGCCGAGGAGCAGCGCGCCCCCGCCGGGCAGCAGGTAGCCGATGCCGTCGGCTCCGGTGTGCGCGAGCGCTTCGCCGGGGCGCGTCGGGGCGGGCGTGACGGGCGGGGCGACGGGCGGCTTGACGACCGGCCGGACCGGCGGCTGCACGGGCGGCTGCGGGGGCTTGCCCTCGGTCGGCACCTCGCCGTTGACGGACGTGTTGCCGCTCACGCTGTTCCCGATGCCGACGACGCTCACGGAGTTGCCGCTGACGTTGACCGGGAGCTGGACCGGGAGCTGGATCCCGTTGCCGGAGAGCACGCCCGGGGAATCCTTTCCGCTTCCGGACGCCACCGCCCCGCCGCCGTGGCCCCCGTTGCCGGAGCCGCTGCCCGCGCCGGGTTTCGAGCCGTGCGCGGAGCCGGAGGCGGCGCGGCCGCCGGACCCCTGGTTCGCACACCGGTTGCCGGCGGCCGGGTTGAGGACGCCGACCACGTTCACGGTGTTGCCGCAGGCGTTCACCGGAAGGTTGACCGGCAGTTGCACCAGGTTCCCGGAGAGCAGGCCCGGCGAACGCTCGGCCGCTCCGGCCGCGCCCGCATCGGCGTGGGCCAGCCCGCCCACCCCCGCGACGGCCAGTCCACCTCCCGCAACCACCGCCGCGATCAAGCCGTTCCGACGACTGTGACGCATCAGATTCCCTGCCTTCCGGAGAGGTTCCCGGGTAGTGCACCCGTGCCGTGAACAACGCCGGAGAGCCCATTCGGGTTATAGCTCCGTACGCATTTCACCCCAACGGGTTCGGGGTAGTTCGTACACCATGACTGCCCGCCCGCTCCTGCTGCTCGACGTCGACGGCCCCCTCAACCCGTTCCGTTCGCCCCTCGCCGGCCTGCGCGGATACACCGGCCACCGGATGCGCCCGGACATCTGGATGGCCCGCAGGGCTCCCGACTCCCGCAGTGCCCGGCGCGGGCTCCGGGTCCGCCTGCACCCGTCCCACGGCGCCCGGTTGCGCGCCCTGCCCTACGAACTCGCCTGGGCCACCACCTGGATGCACCAGGCCAACACGATGATCGCCCCGCACATCGGGCTCCCCGGCGACCTGCCCGTCGTCGAGTGGCCGGAACTCTTCGCCCGCGACCCCGACGGCCTCTCGTGGAAGACCCGCGCCCTGGTGGAGTGGGCCGCCGGCCGGCCGTTCGCCTGGGTCGACGACATGATCACGCCCCGGGACCGGGACTGGGTCGGCGCGCACCACCCGGCCCCGGCCCTCCTGCTGCGCGTCCACCCCCGGCACGGTCTGCGGGACCGGGACTTCACCGCGCTGGGCCGGTGGGCGGCCGGGCTCAGCCCCGCAGGGCGCTGACCGGGTCGGTGGCGGGCCTGCCGGTGGGCCACCAGTCCTCGGTGCCCGGCCGGGACTCGTAGGCGTACCAGAGGCCGTCCCGGCCCAGCCGGAGCTGCCTCGTGCCCGCGGTGAGGCGGTTTCGATCGGGGCGGAACGGCCCCTGGGCCGCGCCGAGCAGGGCCGGCCGGGCGCGGTCGAAGGGTCCGGCCGGCGGGTCCCAGGGCTCTTCCAGCGCGGCGAGGGCCGCGGGGCCGCCCTGCCGCCAGGCCGCCGCCGCCCGGGCCAGGTCGGTGGTGGTGCGCCCGGTGGCGCGGGCCAGGTCACGGTAGAGGGTGCGGGCCGCGCCGGTCAGCCCCGCGGTGGGGTGCGCGGAGGCCAACCGGACGGCGTCCTGCCACAGTCCGAGCCCGGCGATCGGGTCCTCGCCGCTGGTGAGGAGGGCGAGGGCGCGCGCGGCGGCGTCGGAGGCGAGCTGGTCCAGCGCGAGCGGGTCGGGGGCCGCCGGGTCGGCGGGGTAGGCGGGCGGGAGGCCCGCGGCGGCCGGTACCGGCAGCGGGGCGGGCAGCGGCGGCAGGACCGCTCGGGCCAGCGCCTGCCGGGCCGGTACGCCGGGGAAGTCGGGGGCGGTGTCGGGCCGTTCGCGGGCGGCGTGCGCGGCGTTGCGGCGGGCGAGTTCGTCGAGGAGCTCCCGCTCGCCCCGGCCGCGCAGGAGCAGCAGGACGAAGGGGTCCTCGTCGAGGAGGCGGGCCGCGCGGTGGCAGAGGGCCGCCGCGTGCTTGCACGGGGGCCGGGCGACGTCGGGGCAGGAACAGCGCGGGGCGAGCTCGCCGGCCGCGGGCAGGATCTCGTCCGCGAGGCTCTGCGGGACCTCCCGCTCCAGCAGGGCGGCGAGCGCGGCCGGGTCGGCCGCGACGTCCTCCAGGAGCCCGCGCCACTCGGCGTCGGTGAAGGCGGGCAGGGCCAGTTCGGTGCGGTAGGGGCGGGCCCGGCTGCCGCGGACGTACGCGACGATCCGGCCCGGGGTCACGGTGACCGCGTCGACGTGGCCCTCGGCCGCATAGGCCCGGCCGCGGGCCAGCCGGGCCGCGTCGGCGGAGGCGTCCTCCAGCGCGCTCACCCAGGCCCGGCCCCACCAGCTGGCCGTCTCGGCGCCGGCGGGCAGCGTCTCGAAGGTGCGGCGGCGGTCGTCCCGCGCGGTGATCACGCGGGCCTGCGCAGGGAGACCAGGTCGCCCAGCTCGCGGTCGGTGAGCTCGGTCAGCGCGGCCTCGCCGGAGCCGAGGACGGCGTCGGCCAGGGCCCGCTTGGCCTCCAGCATCTCGGCGATGCGGTCTTCGACGGTGCCTTCGGCGATGATCCGGTGGACCTGTACGGGCTGGGTCTGGCCGATGCGGTAGGCGCGGTCGGTGGCCTGTTCCTCGACGGCCGGGTTCCACCAGCGGTCGTAGTGGACGACGTGGCCGGCCCGGGTGAGGTTCAGGCCGGTCCCGGCGGCCTTGAGCGACAGCAGGAACACCGGGACCTCGCCGGCCTGGAAGCGGTCCACGAGCTCCTCGCGCCGCGGCACCGGCGTCCCGCCGTGCAGCAGCTGGTGGGCGATGCCGCGCTCCGTCAGGTGGCGTTCGATCAGGCGGGCCATGGTCACGTACTGGGTGAAGACCAGGACCGAGCCGTCCTCGGCCAGGATCGTGTCCAACAGCTCGTCGAGGAGGGCGAGCTTGCCCGAGCGGTGCGCGATCCGGGGCCGCTCCTCCTTGAGGTACTGCGCGGGGTGGTTGCAGATCTGCTTGAGCGAGGCCAGCAACTTCATGATCATGCCGCGCCGTTCCATGCCCTCGCTCGACTCGATCACGGCCATCGCCTCGTCCACCGCGGCCTGGTACAGCGAGGCCTGCTCGCGGGTGAGCGAGACGGGGTGGTCGGTCTCCGTCTTCGGCGGCAGTTCGGGCGCGATGCCCGGGTCGGACTTCTTGCGGCGCAGCAGAAACGGCCGGACGAGCGCGGCCAGCCGGGCGACCGCCGCCTCGTTGCCCCCGTCCTCCTCCTGCTGGTGCTCGACCGGGCGGGCGTGGCGGGCCCGGAAGGCGGTGAGCGGGCCCAGCAGTCCGGGCGTGGTCCAGTCGAGCAGCGCCCACAGCTCGGAGAGGTTGTTCTCCACCGGGGTGCCGGTCAGCGCGACCCGGGCGGGCGCCGGAATCGTGCGCAGTGCCTTCGCGGTCGCCGAGTGGGGGTTCTTCACGTGCTGGGCCTCGTCGGCGACGACCATGCCCCAGCGCCGCCCGGCCAGCAGCGGGGCGCTGGCGCGCATCGTGCCGTACGTGGTGAGCACGAAGCCGCCGGCCTCCGCCTCCGGGCCGTCGAGGCTGCGGCTGCCGCCGTGGAAGCGGTGCACGGGCGTACCGGGGGCGAACTTCTCGATCTCCCGCTGCCAGTTGCCCAGCAGGGAGGCCGGGCAGACCACGAGCGTGGGCTCGGGACGGTCGCGGTGCAGGTGGAGGGCGATCAGGGTGACGGTCTTGCCCAGGCCCATGTCGTCGGCCAGGCATCCGCCGAGACCGAGCGAGGTCATCAGGTCCAGCCAGGCCAGGCCGCGCGCCTGGTAGTCGCGCAGGGTGGCCTTGAGCGCGGCGGGCTGCGGCAGCGGCGCCAGTTCGCCCGTGAGCCGCTCGCGCAGCGCGGCCAGGGCCCCGACCGGCACCGCCTCGACCGGCTCCCCGCCGACCTCGACGGTCCCCGAGAGCGCCGCGGCCAGCGCGTCCACCGGGTCCAACAGGCCCAGTTCCCGCTTGCGCGCCTTGCGCACGAGTTCCGGATCGACGCGCACCCACTGGTCCCGCAGCCGCACCACGGGCCGGTGGGCCTGGGCGAGGGCGTCCATCTCGCCCGGGGTGAGCCGGTCGCTGCCCAGCGCCAGTTCCCAGGAGAAGGCGAAGAGGTGCTCGGCGTCGAAGAAGGCGGTGCCGTCGGTCGCGGACCCGGGCGCGGTGGACCGCACGACGGCGGTCGCCGACAGCGTACGGGCCAGCTCGCGCGGCCAGTGGACCACGACCCCGGCGCCTGCGAGCCTGGTCGCGACGACCCCCAGCAGGTCCTCCAGCTCCGGGTCCGACAGCGCCAGCACGTCGGGGACCGGCTGGTCCAGCAGGCGCAGCAGCGGCGGCCAGACCCGCGCGGCGCGGCGCAGGGCGAGCACGGCGTCGATCCGGGCCCGGGGGCCGAAACCGGCGGCGGCCGTACCGGCCCACAGCGCGGAGGCGTCGGCGACCAGGGTCGGGTCGGCGAGGCTGTGCACCTGGACCACGGCGGCGCCCGCCCGCCGGGTGTCCTCCCCCTCCGCCTCGTCGAAGAGGCGGAAGGAGGACAGGTCGAGCCGGAGCGAGATGCCGACGCCCGTGTCGGCGCCGGCCGCGACCTGGGCGGCCCAGTCCTGCATCCCGGGGACCCGCTGCGGCTCCCGGGCGGCGAACGGCCGCCCGGCGGCGACGGCCGCGGCGGGGGTGCGGGGCAGGCTGTCGGCGACGGCGTCGAGGAAGGCGCGGACCAGCGCCTCCGGCTCCGGCAGCCGGAGGGGGCGGCGGCCCGCCAGCGGCGTCGCGTACCCCTCGTGCGGCAGGGCCGCGCTGACGGCCCGCAGGTGGTCGATGTCGGCGGCGTCCAGCGGACCGGCCCGCCAGGCGTCGACGCCCTCCGGGGTCAGCCCGGGCAGCAGCCGGCCGCGGGCGACCAGGGCGAGGGCCTGGCCGGCCGCGGCGCCCCAGGCACGGGTGGCGGGATGCGCGACGGGGCTGCGCCGGGCGTGCGCGAGCAACGGCAGGGCGGCGCTGACGGAGAGGCTGACGGAGGGCACCGCCCGGCTGCGCACGCCCGGCCCGTGCGGGCGCACGACGCTGAGCGGGGCAGGCCGGCCGGCCTCGGGCAGGGCGTCCCCGTCGGGGGACCAGAAGGCGATCCGCCCCTCGCGGGGGACGGCGGCGGGCAGGAAGACGGCGGCGTGGCGCAGCAGCGCGCGCAACTGCGCGGGCGGCTCGTGCGCGGTGGGCGCCTGTGCTGGCAGCGGTGTCACGGCTCGTCCCCTCCTCTCCCGTCCGGCCGGTCGGGATGTCCTGTGCCGCCGAGTCTAGGCGCGCCCACTGACAACACCGCTGACCTGCGCGGACGCGGGAGACGGACGCGGGAGACGGACGCGGCAGGGTCGGGTCGGGTCAGCGCGTCCAGCGGCCCCGGTCCGACGCGTAGCCGTACTCCGGCCGCCCCGGGGCCGCGCTGGTGCGCAGCGGGCGGCCGCCGTCGTCGATGCGCAGGGTGCCGGAGCCGGCCGGCCCGCTCCACCGCAGGTCGAGGGACCAGTCGCAGTCGCAGCCGGTGGTGGTGGCCTCGATCCGCAGGACGACGGGCTCGGACGCCGAGACCCGCATGGGAAAGGCCGGGGCCGGGAGGGCGCCGTTCTCGTCGCCCCCGGCGACGGGCCGGGCCACGGGCCGCGGCGCGTCCAGGTTCACCGCGTAGACGGCCGGGGTGAGCGCGCCGCCGCAGCCCTGTGCCATCCGGTAGACGTTCCACTTGGGCGGGGTGCGGCGGGCGCCCATCCGTACGTCGAGACCCTCCAGCACCACGGCCCCCGGGTCCGCGCCGTGCACGGTGACCTCCAGGATCTGCGTACCGGCGTGGACGGCGCGCTGTGCGGCGGCCCAGGCGGGCGCGTCCGCCTCCACCGGCGGCGCGGGCACCGCGTCGGGGGCCCGCTCGGACAGGTAGGAGTGGTCGCACCCCAGCTGCCACACGTGGGTGCGCACCGCCGCCCGTACCGGCACGGCCGCAGGCCGTCCCGGGCCCGCGGCCGGAGGCGCGGACGGGTCCGGGAGCGGCCGCGGGGCGGTCGCGGAGCCGGGCGCGGGTGCCGAGGGCTCCGCGGAGGTCGCGCCGGACGCCGGCGCGGGTGCCGAGGGACCGGGCGGCGCGGGTACGGCCGGGGCCGACGCGGACGCCGGGGCGCCCGCCGCCCCGCCCGGCGGCGGAGTCCCCTCCGGTCCGGCCGCCGCCAGTACGGCCACGGCCACCGCTCCCGCCGTCACCCCGGCCGCGGCGGCCACCACCGCCCGCCGCCGGGACCAGGGCCGACGCGCCGCGGCCCCGGCCCGCCCGGAGCCGGCCACGACCGTACCGGCGGCCTCGCCCGCGCCGCCGCCCCCGTCCTCACCGCCGCCCACGCCACCGGCCGTACCGGCGGCGCCCGCGCGCGCGGCGGCTCCGGCCCCGCCCTCGGACCGGGCCTCGCGGCCGCCCCCGCCCGGCTCCCCGGCGCCAGCGGCCGCCGGCCCCGCCGCGGTACCGGGGGTCCCCGCACCGGCCGCCGGCGGTCCCGCGGGGTCGCGGCGGCGGGCGTCCGCCAGCAGCCAGGCCCGGTGCAGGTCCACCGCCTCGTCCCGCGAGGCCCCGCAGGCCCGCGCGAACCGGTCGACCACCGCGAACTCGGCCGGTACCGCCTCGGCGTTGCAGTAGCGGTGCAGGGTCGAGGTGCTCGTGTGCAGGGTGCGCGCGAGCGCCCCGTAGCTCAGCCCCGCGCGCCCCTTCAGCTCCCGCATCAGCCCCGCGAACCGCTCCGCCTCCCCCGTCCGCGCCCCGGCCCCCGGCCCGGTCCCCGCACCCGTCCCCGCGCCCTCGTCCACACCCACGGCGTTCCCCCGTCCCACGGCGCCGTTCCATGCGGGAGGTGTTCCCCCTGGTGACAGCACGTACGGCCGTTCCAGTGTCCCGAATCCGCCGCGATCCGTCGCCCGACACCCCGCCCCGGGGCAGGGTTCTGCCCGTACCGCAACGCACCGATGACCAACGGGGAGAACCGACCATGTTCCGACGCCCAGGCGCCTCCGCCATCCTCGCCACCGCCCTCGTCGCGGTGGCCGCCGCGCTCGTCCCGACCGCCTCGACCGCGGCCCCGGCCGCCACCGCCCCCGGCTTCGTCACCGGGGCCGACCTCCCGCAGCAGTCCGGCAACCCCTGGTCCACGGGCAAGGTCGTGAAGGGGCTGCCGGAGACCGTGCCGTTCTGTCTGACGGGCGCCCTGCCCGCGGCCGGCAGCTGGCACCGCGACTTCGTCACCGAGCTCGACACCCGCGCCGGCCAGATCTCCGTGCGGACCGCCTCCGACGCGGCCGCTGCCCGGCTCGTCACCGCCCTGGAGCGCAAGGCCGCGGCCTGCGCCGCCGACTGGCTGCGCACCAACCCGGGCGGCACCGCGTCCTGGCAGGACTACGGCCCGCTCCCGGTCGAGGAGGGGGCGCACGTCTACGGCACGCACGTCTCGGTCCCCGACTCCGAGCCGAGCGTCCACCTCTACGGGATCGGGCGGGACGGCTCCACGGTGACCGTCGTCGACTGGAGCCGCATGGGCCACCTGACCGATGCCCCGGTCGCCGGCTTCAAGAAGACGACCACGAAGGCCGTGAACCGGCTCGTTCCCTGATCAGGCCGCCCGCGACGGCCGCGGCGGCAGCGACGGCCGCCGTCGCGGCCGCCGCGGTGGGACCATGGAAGCGGGGCACCGGGGAACCGAGGCGATGCCGATGCGTTCCGGAAACGAGCCGACGACCGCCCGCAGCCCCCTGCGGCTGCGGTTGTGGCTGAGCCTGTGGGGCCTGCTGTGGGCCGCCGCGGGCACGGCGCTGTTCGTGCTGGTCGGCCGCCCCGGGTGGGCCGCGGCCTGCGCGGCGCTCGCGCTGCTGGCGGCCGTGGACCTGGTCGTGGTGGCGCGCCACATCCGCCAGGGGCCGCACTACCAGCCCGGCCGGGACGTGCCCCCGTACGAACCCCCGCACGGCCCGCGCACGCCCTGACACGACCCGCGCACGGGCCGCGACGGGGTGCGGGCCGCGACCGGGTGCCGGGTCAGTCCTCGAAGCGGGCCGCCGCCAGGTAGTCGGGCTGCGGGTCGAGGGCCGCGGCGAGCCGGAAGTGCTTGCGGGCCTGCTCGGGGTGGCCGGAGCGCTCGTGCGTGCGGGCCAGCGCGAAGTGCGCGAAGGCGTTGTCCGGCTCGCGCTCCAGTACCAGCTCGAACTCCAGCTCGGCAGGGCGCAGTTGGGCCGCCGCGAAGAAGGCCCGGGCGCGCAGCAGGCGGGCCGCCGTGTTCTCCGGATGGGCGGCTATCACCGAGTCGAGGAGCTTGACCGCACCGCGCGGATCCCGCGCGGCGAGCAGCTGCTCGGCGGCCCGGTAGTCGATGACGTGCGTTTCCGGGCTCGCCGAACCGGACGACCCGGACGACGAGGAGGAGGACGACGACGGGGACGAGGACGGCGGCGTGGTGTCGGACACGTTCACTTCCTTCCCTCTCAGGACGCCTTCAACGCCCCTGCCCGCATCGGCTATTCCACGGACGCGTCCGCCGCCCGCGCGACGAGGTCCTTCCACACCGCGCGCACCTGGTGCTCCAGCGCCTCCAGCGGTCCGTCGTTGTCGATGACGAGCGTCGCCACCGCCAGCCGCTGTTCCCGGGTGGCCTGGGCGGCCATCCGGGCCCGCGCCTCGCCCTCGGTCATGCCGCGCCGCCCGACGAGGCGGGCGAGCTGGGTGCCGGGGGCGGCGTCCACGACGACGACCAGGTCGTAGAGGGGTGCGAGGCCGTTCTCCGCCAGCAGCGGTACGTCGTGCACCACGATCGCGTCGGGCCCGGCGGCGGCCTCCAGCTCTGCGGAGCGGGCCCCGACCAGCGGGTGCACGATCGCGTTCAGGACGCGCAGCTTCTCCGGGTCCGCGAAGACGAGCGAACCGAGCTTCGGCCGGTCGAGCGTCCCGTCGGCGGTCAGCACCGACGCCCCGAACGCGGCCACGACGGCGTCGAGCCCGGGCGTGCCCGGCTCGACGACCTCGCGTGCGATCCGGTCGGCGTCCACGACGACCGCTCCGTACCCCGCCAGCAGCCGCGAGACCTCGCTCTTGCCCGCGCCGATCCCGCCCGTCAGTCCTACTTTCAGCATGCCCGCAGCCTAGACCGGCACGGCGACCGTCCCACAGCCCCCTCCCGGCCCTTTCGCCGTCGCCCGCCCGCTCGGCCCGGCGGCACGGGCCGGCGGGGTACCGGTCGGCGGGGTTCCGGTCAGCGGTGCGTCAGTTCTCGCCCTCGCGCTCGGCCAGGAACTTCTCGAACTCTCGGCCGATCTCGTCCGCCGAAGGGATCTCGGCCGGCTCGGCCATCATGTTGCCGCGGGTCTCGGCGCCCGCGGCCGCGTCGTACTGGTGCTCAAGGCCCTGGACCAGCGCGACCAGTTCCTCGTCGCCCTCGCGGATCTGCCGGTCGATCTCGGTCTGGGTCCGGTGGGCCTCGGTGCGCAGGGCGTGGGCCACGGCGGGCAGGACCAGACCGGTCGCGGCCGTGATCGCCTCCAGCACGGTCAGCGCCGCGTCCGGGTACGGGGAGCGGGCCACGTAGTGCGGTACGTGCGCGGCGACGCCCAGCACGTCGTGCCCGGCCTGGGCCAGCCGGAACTCCACCAGCGACTCGGCGCTCCCGGGCACCTGCGCCTCTTCGAAGGGGCTGCGGTGGCCGGGCATGAGGTCGGTGCGGTTGCCGTGCGGGGTGATGCCGACGGGCCGGGTGTGCGGGACGCCCATGGGGATGCCGTGGAAGTTGACCGAGAGCCGGACCCCGAGGCGCTCGACGATCTGCCGGACGGCGACGGTGAACCGCTCCCACTCCACGTCCGGCTCCGGGCCGGAGAGCAGCAGGAAGGGCGCGCCGGTGGCGTCCTGGACCAGCCGGACCTCCAGCCGGGGCTCCTCGAACGCCGTCCAGTGGTCGCGCTGGAACGTCAGCAGCGGGCGCCGGGCCCGGTAGTCCACCAGCCGGTCCGCGTCGAAGCGGGCCACGACCTGGTGGGGCAGGGTGTCCAGCAGCCGCTCGACGATCTGCTCGCCGGCCTCACCCGCGTCGATGTACCCCTCGAAGTGGTACAGCATGACCAGTCCGGCCGAGTCCTGGGCCAACGCCAGGTCGGCCACCGCCAGGCCCTTGGCGTCCCATTCGTACAAACCCTGTGGATCAAGCACCGTCACCACTCCTCCTCGCCGCGTTCCCTCGCAAGAACGTCCAAGGAAGCGCCGCCATTCCCCAGTTGGCCGCTTTCACGAGAACGGGGGCGATCAGCCGGACGCGGCGGTCCGGACACAGCGGCAAGGCCCGCCCCCTGAGGGGACGGGCCTTGCCGTTCACTGCTGTTCAGCTCTGCCCGCACCGGAGTGCGGAGCGCACTGCGATCAGCTCTGGCCGCCGGCCAGCTTCTCGCGGAGCGCGGCCAGGGCCTCGTCCGACGCCAGGGCGCCGGAGGTCTCGTCCGACTCCGAGGAGTACGAACCACCCGAGATGCCCGCACCGGCGCTGACACCGGCGGCCGGGGCGGCAGCGCCCTCGGCAGCGGCGGCCTCGTCGGCCTCGCGGCTCTTGATGACCTGGGCCTGGTGCTGCTCGAAGCGCTGCTGCGCCTCGGCGTACTGGGTCTCCCAGGCCTCGCGCTGCTTGTCGAAGCCCTCGAGCCAGTCGTTGGTCTCGGGGTCGAAGCCCTCGGGGTAGATGTAGTTGCCCTGGTCGTCGTAGGACGCGGCCATGCCGTACAGGGTCGGGTCGAACTCGACCGACGCCGGGTCGGCACCGAAGGACTCGTTGGCCTGCTTCAGGGACAGCGAGATCCGGCGACGCTCAAGGTCGATGTCGATGACCTTGACGAAGATCTCGTCGTTGACCTGGACGACCTGCTCCGGGATCTCCACGTGGCGCTCGGCCAGCTCGGAGATGTGGACCAGGCCCTCGATGCCCTCGTCGACGCGGACGAACGCACCGAACGGAACGAGCTTGGTGACCTTGCCCGGGACGACCTGACCGATCTGGTGGGTCCGGGCGAACTGCTGCCACGGGTCTTCCTGCGTCGCCTTCAGCGACAGGGAGACGCGCTCGCGGTCCATGTCGACGTCGAGGACCTCGACGGTGACTTCCTGGCCGACCTCGACAACCTCGGACGGGTGGTCGATGTGCTTCCAGGACAGCTCGGAGACGTGCACGAGACCGTCGACGCCGCCCAGGTCCACGAAGGCACCGAAGTTGACGATCGAGGAGACGACGCCGGAGCGGACCTGACCCTTCTGCAGGGTGGTGAGGAACGTCTGGCGAACCTCGGACTGGGTCTGCTCAAGCCAGGCGCGGCGGGACAGGACCACGTTGTTGCGGTTCTTGTCCAGCTCGATGATCTTCGCCTCGAGCTCCTTGCCCACGTAGGGCTGGAGGTCGCGGACGCGACGCATCTCGACGAGAGAGGCCGGCAGGAAGCCGCGGAGGCCGATGTCGAGGATGAGACCACCCTTGACGACCTCGATGACGGTACCGGTGACGATGCCGTCTTCTTCCTTGATCTTCTCGATGGTGCCCCAGGCACGCTCGTACTGAGCGCGCTTCTTCGAGAGGATCAGGCGGCCTTCCTTGTCCTCCTTCTGGAGGACCAGGGCCTCGATCTCGTCGCCGACCTTGACGACCTCGTTCGGGTCGACGTCGTGCTTGATCGAGAGCTCGCGGCTCGGGATGACACCTTCGGTCTTGTAACCGATGTCGAGGAGAACCTCGTCCCGGTCAACCTTGACGATGACGCCGTCGACGATGTCGCCATCGTTGAAGTACTTGATCGTCTCGTCGATCGCCGCGAGGAACGCGTCCGCGTCGCCGATGTCGTTGACCGCAACCTGCGGAGTGGTGGCGGTGGTCTCGGTGCTGCTCGTCATGTGGGAAAGGGCTCCGGTTACGGACAGAAAGTCGTAGGTACTGCTACGCCGGGAGCCCTTATCGGCATCTGCCGAAGCCGGACAGCCAAGGAGACCCCCAGTCCGCACGGAGCGTAGGGGCCTCGAAAACCGAGGGGACCTCAACAAATACAAGCGCAGCCTGCTAGGTCTGAGGAGCACAGGCTCGCAGCGCAACTTGTAGCATACGGGGGCAGCCGGACAGGGTCAATGCGCGAAGGCGCACACCCCGGGCGGATCGCCTCATATCCGGCACAATTCGTAGGCAGGGGCGCCCCGATGGGGTTTTCCCGCCGTGTTCCGCGGACATCCGCGGACGCCTACGTCCACCGACATTCGCAGACTACGACGACGGGCCCCATGAACCAAGAGGACTACGCCCCCGAAGAACCGTACGAAGCCGGTCCGGGCCCGGAGGACGACGCCGAGGCCACGCGGCGTGACGCCGGGGAAGCGGAGAGCAGCCGCGCCAGCCGCGGCTGGTGGGACCGCAACGCCGACGAGTACCAGAGCGACCACGGCGCGTTCCTCGGCGACGACCGCTTCGTGTGGGGCCCCGAGGGGCTCGACGAGGCCGACGCCGCCCTCCTCGGCCCGGCCGCCTCGCTCCGCGGCAGGGACGTGCTGGAGATCGGCGCGGGCGCCGCCCAGTGCTCCCGCTGGCTGGCCGCGCAGGGCGCCCGTCCCGTCGCCCTGGACCTCTCGCACCGCCAGCTCCAGCACGCGCTGCGGATCGGCGGCGGCGTGCCGCTGGTCGAGGCCGACGCCGGGCGGCTGCCGTTCCGCGACGCCTCCTTCGACCTGGCCTGCTCGGCGTACGGGGCCGTCCCCTTCGTCGCCGACCCGGTGAACGTGATGCGCGAGGTGCACCGGGTGCTGCGGCCGGGGGGCCGCTGGGTCTTCTCCGTCACCCATCCCCTGCGCTGGGCCTTCCCGGACGAGCCGGGGCCCGAGGGGCTGTCGGTCAGCGCCTCGTACTTCGACCGGACCCCGTACGTGGAGCAGGACGAGCGGGGCCGCGCCGTGTACGTCGAGCACCACCGCACGCTCGGGGACCGGGTCCGCGACGTGGTGGCCGGCGGCTTCCGGCTGGTGGACCTGGTCGAGCCCGAGTGGCCCGCCTGGAACAGCCAGGAGTGGGGCGGCTGGTCCCCGCTGCGCGGCAACCTGATCCCCGGCACCGCGATCTTCGTCTGCGAGCGGGACTGACCGTGGCCCCCACCCCGCGCACCGCCGCCCTCGACGCCCTTCCCGTTCGGGAGGCCGTGCCCGCGCTCGTCGCCGCGCTGGACGGCCACGGGTGCGCCGTCCTGTGCGCCCCGCCGGGCACCGGCAAGACCACGCTGGTGCCGCTGGTCCTGGCCGGGCTGGTGGGCGGCGGCCCGCGCCGCCGGGTCCTCGTCGCCGAGCCCCGGCGGATCGCCGCCCGGGCCGCGGCGCGGCGGATGGCCTGGCTGCTGGGCGAGGAGGCCGGCGGCGCGGTGGGCTTCACGGTGCGCGGGGAGCGGGTGGCGGGCCCGTCGACCGTGGTGGAGGTGGTCACCACGGGCGTGCTGCTCCAGCGGCTCCAGCGGGACCAGGAGCTGGCGGGCGTGGACGTGGTGGTGCTGGACGAGTGCCACGAACGGCACCTGGACGCCGACACCGTGGCCGCCTTCCTGCTGGACGTGCGGGAGACCCTGCGGCCGGAGCTGCGGCTCGTGGCGGCCTCGGCGACGACCGACGCGGCGGGCTGGGCCCGGGTGCTGGGCGGTGCGCCGGTGGTGGAGGCCCCGGGGGTGTCGTACCCGGTGGAGACGGTGTGGGCGCCGCCGGCCCGCCCGGTGCGGCCGCCGCACGGGATGCGGGTGGATCCCGCGCAGCTGGCGCACGTGGCCGCGGTGGTGCGCAGGGCGCTGGCCGAGCGGGACGGGGACGTGCTGTGCTTCCTGCCCGGCGTCGGGGAGATCGCCCGGGTCGCGGGGCAGTTGGGCGGGGTGGACGCGGAGGTGCTCCAGGTGCACGGCCGGGCGCCGGCGGCGGTGCAGGACGCGGCGCTGACGGCCTCCGCGCGCCGCAGGGTGATCCTCGCGACGGCCGTCGCGGAGTCGAGCCTGACGGTGCCGGGCGTCCGGGTGGTGGTGGATTCGGGCCTGGCGCGCGAGCCCCGGGTGGACCACGCGAGGGGGCTGGGCGCGCTGGCGACCGTGCGGGCCTCGCGCGCGGCGGGGCGCCAGCGGGCGGGGCGGGCCGGGCGCGAGGCGCCGGGCGCGGTGTACCGCTGCTGGACGGAGGCGGAGGACGTGCGGCTGCCGTCCTTCCCGGCGCCGGAGATCCGTGTCGCGGACCTGGCGCAGTTCGCCCTGCAGGCCGCGTGCTGGGGCGATCCGGACGCGGCCGGGCTGGCGCTGCTCGATCCGCCGCCGGCCGGGGCGATGGCCGCGGCGCGCGAGGTGCTGGTGGCGGTGGGCGCGGTGGATCCCGAAGGGCGCCCGACGGCGCGCGGGCAGCGGATGGCCCGGCTGGGACTGCACCCGCGGCTGGCCCGGGCCCTGCTGGACGGGGCTGCGGCCCTGGGCGGGCGCCGGGCGGCGGAGCTGGTGGCGCTGCTGAGCGAGGAGCCGCCGCGGGAGTACGGGGACGACCTGGCGGCGGCCTGGCGGCAGGCGCGCCGGGGCGCGGACGGCTACGCGGCCCGCTGGCGCGCGGAGTCCCGCCGCCTGGAGCGCGCGGCCGGCGGCCCCGGGGGCCGCCCGGCCGACGGTACGGGTCGGGCCTCCGCGCGGGTGTCCGGGCCCGGTGACGACGCGGCGGCCGGGCTCGTCGCGGCGCTGGCGTTCCCCGAGCGCCTGGCCAGGGCCCGGGGCGAGGGGGCCTTCCTGATGGCGTCCGGGACCGGGGCGGAGCTCGGCGAGGGCTCGGCGCTGCGCCGTGCGCCGTGGCTGGCGGTGGCGGTCGCGGACCGGCCCCCGCACTCCGCGTCCGCGCGCGTGCGGCTGGCCGCGGCGGTCGACGAGGAGACCGCCCTGGCGGCCGCCGCGCACCTGCGCACGGACGTCGAGGAGGTGCGCTGGGAGGACGGCGGCCTCACCGCCCGGACGGTGCGCCGGCTCGGTGCGGTCGAGCTCGACGCGCGCCCGCTGCGCGACCCCGATCCGGCGCTGGTGCGGGCGGCGCTGCTCGACGGGCTCCGCACCGAGGGGCTGGGCCTGCTGCGCTGGTCGCCGGAGGGGGCGGCGCTGCGGGACCGGCTCGGTTTCCTGCACCGGACGCTGGGCGGGGGCTGGCCGGACGTGGCGCGGGACGACGCCCTGCTGGACCGGGCCGACGACTGGCTGGAGCCCGAGCTGTCCCGGGCCCGGCGCCGCGCGGACCTGGGGCGGATCGACGCGGCGCAGGCGCTGAAGCGGCTGCTGCCCTGGGCGACCGGGGAGGCGGCGCGGCTCGACGGGCTGGCGCCGGAGCGGATCGAGGTGCCGAGCGGCTCGCGGGTCCGGGTGGACTACTCGGGGGAGCAGCCGGTGCTGGCCGTGAAGCTCCAGGAGCTGTTCGGGCTGGCCGAGACGCCGCGGGTGGCGGGGGTGCCCGTACTGGTCCACCTGCTGTCCCCCGCCGGGCGGCCCGCGGCCGTCACCGCGGACCTGGCGTCCTTCTGGCGGGACGGCTACCGCGCCGTCCGGGCGGAGCTGCGCGGCCGCTACCCGAGGCATCCGTGGCCCGAGGACCCGGCCGCGGCCGAGCCCACCCGGCACACCAACGCGCGGCTCAGGCGCTGAGCGGGCCGGCCGCGGGCGCGGGCCCGTCGTGGGGCGGGCGGCGGCGGCCGCGGGCCTCCAGCCACAGGGCCAGCCCGAGCAGGACGAGCCCGCCGGCCGCGAGCCCGGCGGGGGCGTAGGTGTGGAGGGCGAGGACCATCGTCCGGTTGGCCTTGACCAGGGCGACGGTGTGGTCGCTGTAGTCCTCGCGCATCTTCACGTGCCCGGCGAAGGCGGTGATCCTGCCGTCGGGGGCGCTCGCGGCGAACCCGCCGCGCATCTCCTGCTGGATCTCCTGCTCGGCGTTGACCGGCGCGCCGGTCACCGGGTCGACCCAGAACATGGCCTTGGTCGTGTACCAGAGGCTGGTGCCGGTGGTGGCTTCGAGGGTCGTCGGGTCGATGCCCTCGATCGGCATCTTCTTGGGCATGGGGACCTTGGTCCAGGGGACGGTCTGCTCGAAGTAGTAGACGTCCATGCCCTTGAAGGTGCGCGGTCCGACGTAGTGGATCGGCGAGGAGGTGCGGGTCTGCGCGTCGAAGTACAGGTAGTCGCGCGGTTCGGTGAAGAACGGCCACTTGAACTCGATGCCCTCGCGCTTGACGGGGTCCCCGTCGACCATCTCGCCGGTGGCGTGCACCGGGTCCTGGGTGTGGGCGTCGAAGATGTAGCGCTCGGGTATCTGGGAGACCATCCTGCCGTCCGGGCCGATGATGTAGGACAGGGTGTCCCAGACGACGACGTCCCGGCCCGCGCTCGCCTCGATCTGCCGGGACGCCTCCACGTTGCCCTTGAGGGTCTGGACGATGGTGACCTTGTCGACCTTCTTGGGCTTCATTCCGTCGAGGTAGTCGATGAGGGTGGCGTCCTTGGCCTCCAGCACCACCTCCTGGTACTGGTTGGGCGGGATCTTGGCCAGCCTGGGGTACGCGTACCAGCGCAGCAGTGGCGCGAGGGCCGCGCAGAAGACGGCCAGGGCCACCAGGACAAGGCTCGCTCTGCGTCGCATCGCCGGGCCCTCCTCTACTTTCCGGGCGCGGGGGGCGCGGTGGTGAGCAGGGGCCTGGGGGAGGTCTTGCCCTCGGGCGCCCCGAACGCCGTGACGGCGAGGACGAGGAGCACCGCGAGGGCGAGCCCGCTGGCGGCGGCGATGAACGGGCGCATGCCGGGCCTCCGGAATCTGATTGGGCGTCAGGGCGGAGGCACCGTAGCAACGCGGGGCCGAGATGAGAACCGTCCGGCCGGCGGATCGGTGCAACGGCCAGGGCGGGCGCGGCGGCCGGGGCCGTCGGGCGCCGCCCGGGGAGGCCGGCCGGGTCGCGCGCCCGCACCGGCCTCCCGGGTCGCCCTACGCGTCGCCGGCGTCGCCGGAGTTCCTCGTGCCGCGGCGGCGGCGCTTCTCGGAGCGGCGCAGCAGTTCGCCCGCGGCGAGGGTGGCGGTGGACACGCCTCGGACCCAGCGGGGGCCGCCGCGTGCGGCCCACACCACGCACACGCAGCCTCCGACTACGAGCGCCAGGACGCCGGCCACGATCAGAACGGTCATCTTCCCCACCCCTGTGTTCGTCTGTGTTCGTCTGTGTTCGTCTGGATCCTTCCCTGCGCGGGTATCCGTCCATGCCCGTCCGTACGCGCCCGTGAACGTGTCGTCCCCGCGCGAGCCGCGTCCGCGTGCGGCGGCCGCCCCGGGCGCACAGACTCGGAGGGAGAGGAAGCACTCCGCCTCACCCGTCGAGGGGGCGCCATGAAGACGCGGCCGCGCGCCGTACGCCGCCTGTCACCGGCCGTCTGCGCGGCCGCCGCCCTGCTGCTGTTCACGGGCACCGCCACCACGGCCGCTTCCGCTTCCGTGCGGCAGGTCGGTGCGGGCGAGGTCCTGGCGCTGGTCGACGCGGAGCGGGCGAGGGCGGGGTGTCCGGCGCTGGTGGTGGCTCCCGCGCTGACCCGGGCCGCGCAGACCCAGGCCGACGACATGTTCCAGAACAACCTCACCGGGCACATCGGGTCCGACGACTCGACCCCGCGGTTCCGGCTGGAGCGCGTGGGCTACGCCTGGCGCGCCTATGGCGAGAACGTCTCCGGCCCCGGGTACGAGAACGCCCGGGAGCACGTCGCGGCCTGGATGTCGGACCCCCGGAGCCGGCACACCCTCCTGCACTGCGGCTTCACGGAAACCGGCGTCGCGGTGTCCGGCGACCGCGTGGTCCAGCTCTTCGCGGCGCCCCGCTAGCGGGCGCCGCCGGTGGGCCGCGGAGAAGCCGTCGGTTCGGGCTTCGGTTCGGGCGTCGGCTTCGGCTTCGCGGTCGGCTTCGCCGGCGTGGTCGCACCGGGCGATGCGGTGGGGGTGGGCGATGCGGTGGGGGTGGGGGTGGGCGTCGGGGTCGGCGTAGGCGTCGGGGTCGGCGTAGGCGTCGGGGTCGGCGTGGGCGTGGGGGTCGGCGTGGGCGTGGGGTCCGGCGTGGGCGTGGGGGTCGGGTCAGGCGTGGGGGTCGGCGGCGGGGTCGTGGGGGGCTTCGGGGAGGGTGTGGGCGCCGGGGGCTTCGTCGGAGCCGGGGTCGGTGCGGGGGTCGGTGCCGGGGTCGGTGCGGGGGTCGGCATCGGGCGGGGTGCCGGCGTCGCGGGGGTCGGGCCCGGGCCCGTGGCGTCGGGGACCTCGCGCGTGCCGTTCAGGTAGTACGCGAACCAGGACCGTACGGTCCGCAGGTACGCGGTGGACTGGTTGTACGAGAGCACGGCCCGGTCCAGGTCCGCCGGCACCCGCAGGTCGCGGGTGCCCGCACACAGGTAGCGGCCGGCGGCGAGGGCCGCGTCGTGCACGTTGTTCGGGTTGCGCCTGCCGTCGCCGTCCGCGTCCTGGCCCCAGGCCGCCCACGTGGACGGGATGAACTGCATGGGGCCGACCGCCCGGTCGTAGCGGGCGTCGCCGTCGTACGCCCCGCCGTCCGTGTCGGAGATGTTCGCGAAGCCGTTGCCGTCCAGCACCGGTCCCAGGATCGGCCGCAGCGTGGTCCCGGAGGCGTCGACCCGGCCGCCGCGCGCCTGGCCCGACTCCACCTTGCCGATCGCCGCCAGCAGTTGCCAGCGCAGCCCGCACCCGGGGTCGCTCTGCGCCACCCGGCGCTCGGCGGCCCGGTACGCGGCGAGCACGCTCGCCGGTATACCCCGCGCGCCCTCGCCCGCGCCCGTGGCGATCTGCCCGGATTCCGCGCCGCTCCCGGTCGCCGGCTGCCCGCTCACCGCGCCCTGCCCGGTCGCCGCGTCCGCCGCCGTTGGCGGGAGGAGCGGCTCGGGGGAGGCCAACGGGGGCAGCTCGGTGAAGTAGGAGGAGTCGCCACCGGAGCCCTCGGGCTCGGGGGCGGGCCGCGCACCGGCCTCTGCGGCCGTCGCGAGCCGGTCGGCACGCGCCGCGCCCGGCCCCTGCGAGGCCGTCACCGCGGCGATCACCAGAGCGGACACCAGGGCGGCGGCGCCGCCCCTGCGCAGCCTGGGTCCGCGTATTCGAACCGCCATGAGCTGGGCCCCTCCCCCTCGACGTCCGCGTGACCCTACGTCAGTTCGCCGCGGGGAGCACGTACGGGCGGGCCGATTTCACCACATCCCCACGTCCCTGCGCAGGTCACGCATACTGTCCGGACCCTTCGGGCGCATTGGCCCGAAGTAAGGGAGCGCCGTCCCGCCGTCCCGGCCGGCTCCGGCCCGTTCCGGGCCCGCACCCGCCGGCACCGCGCGTCCGAACACCGCGCGTCCGACCCCGAGGACGTCCGACACCGAGGAGAGGTGCCATGCCGTTCACTCTCAGCCATGCGGCCGCCGTCCTGCCCGTGATCCGCCGGACCGGCCGTGCGCGGGGGCCGCTGGTGACCTCGGCGCTGGTCCTGGGGTCGTTCGCGCCGGACACCTTCTACTTCGCGGACGCGGTCGTCGAGGGGGTGAGGGGGTACGGCGACTTCACGCACACCCCGTGGGGCGTGGTCACGGCGGACGCCGTGCTCACCGCCGCTCTCGTGGCGTGCTGGCTGCTGCTGCGCGAACCGCTGGTCGCACTGGTGCCGCGGGGCCTGCGGGGCCGGGCGTACGCGTTCGTGCGCGGCGAGCGGTGGGGCGCGCGGGCGGGCGGCCGACGGGGGCGCCGACTGCCGTCGCTGGCACTGTGGTTCTACCTGTCGGCGGTGACCGGTTCGTTCACGCACGTTGTCTGGGACGGCTTCACGCACCTGGACCGCTGGGGCACGAGGGCGCTGCCGGGGCTCGTCGAGCCGCTCGCCCTCGGCCTGCCGCTCTACTCGTACCTCCAGTACGGCACCTCGGCGGTGGCGGCCTGCGCGCTGCTCTGGTTCACGGTGACCGCTCTGCGCCGGCCGCCGGCGGCCCCGGCTCCGGCGTCCGTCCCGGTGCTGTCCCGTAGGGAACTGCTCGGCGCTGCGGCCCTGTTCGCGCTCTGCGTGACGGCCGGGGTCACGCTGCGCGTGATCCGTTTCTTCACGTTCTTCGACCGTGTCGACACCCCGCTCGACATCATCCCGACGGTCTGCTTCGGCGCGGGCGGCGGCCTCGCCGTGGCCCTGCTGCTGTACGGGGTCCTGGTCCGGCTGCGCCACCGCCGCGACGGGGACCGCGACGACGACGGCGACGATCGGGTGGACGGACACGCGCCGACGCCCGTCCCCGCCGTGCGGCGGGGGCGGGCGTCGGGGGTCTGACGGGGATCAGTGCGCGGCGGACTCCCAGTCGGGGCCGACGCCCACGGACACGTCCAGCGCGGCCCGCAGCTCCACGGCGGCGCCCATCTCCCGGCGCACCAGCTCCTCCACCCGCTTCCGCTCGCCCGGGGCGATCTCCAGCACGATTTCGTCGTGGACCTGGAGCAGCATCCGCGAGGACAGCCCGGCCTCGGTGAGCGCCTTGTCCACGCGGAGCATGGCGACCTTGACGATGTCGGCGGCCGTGCCCTGGATGGGGGCGTTGAGGGCCATCCGCTCGGCGGCCTCGCGGCGCTGGCGGTTGTCGCTGTTGAGGTCGGGCAGGTAGCGGCGGCGGCCGAAGACGGTGGCCGTGTAGCCGGTGGCGCGGGCCTCGTCGACCACGCGCTGGAGGTAGTCGCGGACCCCGCCGAACCGCTCGAAGAAGGTCTCCATCAGACCGCGCGCCTCGGCGGGCTCGATGTTCAGCTGCTGGGCGAGGCCGAAGGCGGACAGGCCGTACGCGAGGCCGTAGGACATGGCCTTGATCTTGCGGCGCATCTCGGCGTCGACCTGGGACCGCTCCACCCCGAAGACCTGCGAGGCGACGGTGGTGTGCAGGTCCTCGCCGGTCGCGAAGGCCTCGATCAGGCCCTCGTCCTCGGAGAGGTGGGCCATGACGCGCAGCTCGATCTGGCTGTAGTCGGCGGTCATGAGGGATTCGTAGCCCTCGCCGACGACGAACCCGCGGCGGATCGCGCGGCCCTCGTCGGTGCGCACCGGCACGTTCTGCAGGTTGGGGTCGGTGGAGGAGAGGCGTCCGGTCGCGGCGACGGTCTGGCTGAAGCTGGTGTGCACCCGGCCGTCGGTGGCGATGGTCTTGACCAGGCCCTCGACGGTGACGCGCAGCTTGGCCTGTTCCCGGTGGCGCAGCATGATCACCGGCAGGTCGTGGTCGGTCTGGGTGGCCAGCCAGGCCAGGGCGTCCGCGTCCGTGGTGTAGCCGGTCTTGGTCTTCTTGGTCTTCGGCAGGTCGAGCTCGCCGAAGAAGACCTCCTGGAGCTGCTTGGGCGAGCCGAGGTTGAACTCGTGGCCGACGGCCGCGTGGGCCTCCTTCACGGCCTGCTGCACGGCGCCCGCGAACTGCTGCTCCATGGCTTCGAGGTGGTCGCGGTCGGCGGCGATGCCGGCCCGCTCCATCCGGGCGAGCAGCTCGGAGGTCGGCAGTTCCATGTCGTGGAGCAGCTCGACGGCGCCGACCTCGGCGAGCTTGTCGGTGAAGGCCTCGCCCAGGTCGAGGACGGCGCGGGCCTGCGCCATGAGCGCCTCCGCCTCGGCCGTGTCGTCCGCGCCGAAGGCCAGCTGGCCGTCGGCGGCGGCGGGGGCCAGCTCGCGGTGCAGGTACTCCATGGACAGGGCGTCCAGGGCGAAGGACCGGCGGCCGGGCTTGACCAGGTAGGCGGCGAGCGCGGTGTCCATGGCGGTCCCGGCGAGGGTCCAGCCGTGCTCGGGGAAGACCCGCATCAGGGCCTTGGCGTTGTGCACGACCTTCGGGCAGGCCGGGTCGGCGGCCCAGGCCGCGAAGGCCCGCTCGTCGGCCTCGTCGACCGCGTGGGGTTCGAACCAGGCGGCGGCGCCGCCGGCCGCGGCCAGGGCGACCTCGGTGACCTTGCCCGTGCCCAGGCTCCAGCTGTCGACGGTGGCCACGCCCAGCGGTCCGCCCGCGTGGGCCTCCAGCCAGGGCGCGAGCTCGCCCGCGCCGAGCACGGAGGCGTCGAGCTCGACGCCGGGCGCCGGGGCGGGGGCCTCTTCCTCGACGGTGCCCGGGTCCACGGCCAGCAGCCGCTCGCGCAGCGAGGCGTTGCGGATCTCCAGCACGTCCAGGACGCCGAGCAGGGCGGTCCGGTCGTAGGGGAGGCGGGTCAGGTCGGCGGGGGTCCGGGGCAGCTCCACGTCCTTGACCATCTCGGTCAGGACCCGGTTCAGCTTGACGGCCTCCAGGTGGTCCCGGAAGTTCTGGCCGGCCTTGCCCTTGACCTCGTCGGCGCGCTCGACGAGCTCCGCGAACGACCCGAACTGGGTGATCCACTTGGCGGCGGTCTTCTCGCCGACGCCGGGGATGCCGGGCAGGTTGTCGGACGGGTCGCCGCGCAGCGCCGCGAAGTCCGGGTACTGCCGGGGCGTGAGTCCGTACTTCTCCTCGACCTTCTCCGGGGTGAAGCGGGTCAGCTCGGAGACGCCCTTGGTCGGGTAGAGCACGGTGGTGTGCTCGGAGACGAGCTGGAAGGAGTCGCGGTCGCCGGTGACGATCAGCACGTCGAAGCCGAGGGCCTCGGCCTGGGTGGCCAGGGTCGCGATCACGTCGTCGGCCTCGAAGCCGTCGACCGCGAAGCGCGGCACGTGCATCGCGTCGAGCAGCTCGCCGATCAGCTCGACCTGCCCCTTGAACTCGTCGGGGGTCTTGGAGCGGTTCGCCTTGTACTCGGGGAACTCCGTCGATCGCCACGTCTTGCGGGAGACGTCGAACGCCACCGCGAAGTGCGTGGGCGCCTCGTCGCGCAGCGTGTTCGCCAGCATCGACGCGAAGCCGTAGATGGCGTTGGTCGGCTGGCCGGACGCGGTCGTGAAGTTCTCCGCGGGCAGCGCGAAGAACGCCCGGTACGCCAGGGAGTGCCCGTCCATGAGCATCAGGCGGGGGCGGTCCGCTGCGGTCGGCTGGTCGGTCTTCTTCGAAACTGTCTCTGCCACGCCCCCGATCCTAGGCGCCCCCGCTGACAAATCCGGCGTCGGCGATGTCCGCGGTACGTGACAGGATCGGACGGGTACGCGATGTGCTCGCGCGGACCGGACGTGTACGCGCAGACAGCTCGAAGGAGAGCGACATGGCCGCCAAGCCGCCCGCAGGTGATCCGGTACAGGACGCGCCGCAGGTCGCGCCGCCGAAGCACGCGGCGGCCGGGCTGCCCGCGATCGGGCACACGCTGAGGATCGCGCAGCAGCAGATGGGGCTGGCCCGTACCGCCCGCACCCTGCTCAAGGTCAACCAGAAGGACGGCTTCGACTGCCCGGGCTGCGCCTGGCCGGAGGGCGACGAGCGGCACACGGCCGAGTTCTGCGAGAACGGCGCCAAGGCGGTCGCGGAGGAGGCCACGCTGCGCCGGGTGACCCCGGAGTTCTTCGCCGCGCACCCGCTCGACGACCTGGCCGGCCGCTCCGGCTACTGGCTGGGACAGCAGGGGCGGATCACGCAGCCGATGCTGCTGGAGCGCGGGGCCCGGCCGGAGGGCGGCGCCCGCTACGAGCCGGTGAGCTGGGAGCGCGCCTTCGAGGTGATCGCCGAGGAGCTGACGGCCCTGGACTCCCCCGACGAGGCCCTCTTCTACACCTCGGGGCGCACCAGCAACGAGGCCGCGTTCCTCTTCCAGCTCTTCGCCCGCGAGTTCGGCACCAACAACCTGCCCGACTGCTCCAACATGTGCCACGAGTCCTCGGGCTCCGCGCTGAACGAGACGATCGGCATCGGCAAGGGCAGCGTCTCGCTGGAGGACCTGCACCAGGCCGACCTGATCATCGTCGCCGGTCAGAACCCGGGCACCAACCACCCCCGCATGCTCTCCGCCCTGGAGCGGGCCAAGTCCGGCGGCGCGAAGATCATTTCGGTGAATCCGCTGCCCGAGGCCGGCATGGAGCGGTTCAAGAACCCGCAGACCCCGCTCGGCATGCTCCGCGGCACCGCCCTGAACGACCTGTTCCTCCAGATCCGCATCGGCGGCGACCAGGCCCTCTTCCGGCTGCTCAACAAGCTGGTCATCGAGGCCGGCGGCGCCACCGACGAGGCGTTCATCCGCGAGCACACCCACGGGTACGAGGAGTTCGCGGCGGCCGCGCGGGAGGCCGACTGGGAGGAGACCCTCGCCGCGACCGGCCTCACCCGGCCGGAGATCGAGAGCGCCCTGGCCATGGTGCTGGCCTCGCGGCGCACCATCGTCTGCTGGGCCATGGGCCTCACCCAGCACAAGCACGCCGTCGCGACCATCCGCGAGGTCGTCAACCTGCTGCTGCTGCGCGGCGACATCGGCCGTCCCGGCGCCGGCGTCTGCCCGGTCCGCGGCCACTCCAACGTGCAGGGCGACCGCACCATGGGCATCTTCGAACGCCCCGCGCCCGCCTTCCTCGACGCCCTGGACCGCGAGTTCGGCATCACCTCGCCCCGCGCGCACGGCTTCGACGTGGTCCGCTCGATCCAGGCCCTGCGCGACGGCGAGGCCAAGGTCCTCTTCGCCATGGGCGGCAACTTCGTCGGCGCGACCCCCGACACCGAGGTCACCGAGGCCGCGATCCGCCGCGCCGCGCTGACCGTGCACGTCTCCACCAAGCTCAACCGCTCCCACGCGGTCACCGGCCGGCGGGCCCTGATCCTGCCCACCCTCGGCCGGACCGACCGGGACGTCCAGGCGAGCGGCCGCCAGGTCGTGACCGTCGAGGACTCGATGGGCATGGTCCACACCTCCCGCGGCAACCTGGCCCCGGCCGGACCGCTGCTGCTCTCCGAGCCGGCCATCGTGGCCCGGCTGGCCCGCGCCGTCCTCGGCCCGGCCTCGAAGACGCCGTGGGAGGAGTTCGAGGCCGACTACGCGGCCATCCGCGACCGGATCGCCCGCGTCGTCCCCGGCTTCGAGGACTTCAACGCCCGCGTGGCCCGCCCGGGCGGCTTCCGGCTGCCGCACGCACCGCGCGACGAGCGGCGCTTCCCCACGAAGACCGGGAAGGCCAACTTCACCGCGGCGCCCGTGGAGTACCCGCGGGTCCCGGCGGGGCGGCTGCTGCTGCAGACCCTGCGCAGCCACGACCAGTACAACACCACCATCTACGGGCTCGACGACCGCTACCGCGGGATCACCGGCGGCCGCCGCGTCGTGCTGGTCCACCCCGCCGACGCGGCCGAGCTCGGGCTCGTCGACGGCTCGTACACGGACCTGGTGAGCGAGTGGAGGGACGGCGTGGAGCGCCGCGCGCCGGGCTTCCGCGTCGTGCACTACCCGACCGCCCGGGGCTGCGCGGCCGCCTACTACCCCGAGACCAACGTGCTGGTGCCGCTCGACTCCACCGCGGACACCAGCAATACCCCGGCGAGCAAGTCCGTCGTCGTCCGCTTCGAACCGGCCTGATAGAACGACCCCAGGACAAGATGGTTAACGAACGTTGACGAACGGAGCCGGCCCATGGGCGAGCAGCACAGCGTGAAGTTCCCGCAGGACGTCCTCGACGAGTACGCGGCCCTGGGCATCGACCTGCCCAAGCTGTTCTCCGCGGGCGACCTCGGCACCCGCATGGACATCCGCATCCTGGAGGCCTCGGCCGAGCGGGTCGTGGCCACGATGCCGGTCGAGGGCAACACCCAGCCGTACGGGCTGCTGCACGGCGGTGCCTCGGCGGTGCTGGCCGAGACCCTCGGCTCGGTCGGCGCGATGCTGCACGGCGGCAGCACGAAGATCGCGGTCGGCGTGGACCTGAACTGCACCCACCACCGCGGCGCCCGCTCCGGCCTGGTCACCGGCGTGGCCACCCCGGTCCACCGCGGCCGGTCCACCACCACGTACGAGATCGTGATCAGCGACGAGCAGGACCGCCGGGTCTGCACCGCCCGCCTCACCTGCCTGCTGCGCGACGCGGGCCCGGCCGCGGCCGCCCCGGCCGGAGCCTGATCCGTACCACGGCGGGCCCGCGGCCGTGACGGCCGCGGGCCCCGGTGGGCGCCCACCGGGCAGGTAACCGCCCGGAATCCGCCACTCCGCGCGCGGTGGGGCCGCCGCCTGTTGTGTCACCGATGGTGACCGCCTACCTTCCCCTCATGGGGACCCCGCAGCGCTCCACGGTCCGGTACGCCGCCGCCCTGCTCGCGGGGCTCGTCCTGACCGGATGCTCCCGCTCCGCCCCACCCCCGGCGGCGGGCTCCGCAACGGCCTCGCCCGCCTCCTCCGCCCCTCCCTCCTCACCCGCTCGGATCTGCGCCACGCTCGTGTCGTACTGGGCGAAGGAGACCCTCAAGGGCACCAAGTGGTCCGGTCTGGACTGGGAGCAGAAGGGCCTGTCCAACGCCCAGTACGCGATCCACGAGGACGCCGTCGCCGCAGGTCGGACCGAGGAGCGAACGGCCGGGCGCGACAAGGCACTTGAGCTGATCGACCGGTTCGTCGCCGCGCGCTGCGCCGCGCAGGACGGCGCCCTCTGAGGTCCCGGCCGCCGCCACCCGCCGACGTGACGCGGGTCACCGCATTCCCGGGCGCGCTGTCCGCCTTCCGGGCACTTCGGGCCGTGCGGCCGAACCGCAGGTGAAGGGCGTTCCGGCCGTCGAAACACCCCACTTCCGGACGGGACCACCCCCTGCCGACCTTCACTCTGCGTAGTACCCACACCCCATCGAATCCCCCTTTTCCTGCGGGAATGGCAACCCGGCGGATTCCTTCGCGCACACGCAGCCACATTCGGCCGAATTTGATCCAGGACAGGAGCATGAAGCCCTCAAGCCCCTTAGGGGAACAGGTAATTCTCAGGATGCGGACATTCTTCGGCGTCGCTAAACGCCCGATCTGTCCACACTCCCGCCACACATTCCTGGCCTTGGCATAACAAGAGCGTCACATCCTCCTTTCCCCGCTCCCCGTGTTCGCCACCTCGGGCCTAGAGTCACGGCCAGTCACCGCGCCGCAGGGCGCGACCCAGCACGGCCGTGGACCTCCCAGTGCGGCCCGGCGACCCAACGGCACCTCCTCAGAGAGGGCCGCGCCAGGGAAAGGAAGAATCGTGCGACACCGTTCTTTGCTCGTCCTCACCACCGTGATCACCACGGGAGCACTGACCCTCACCGCTTGCGGATCGCGCGACGGAGGTTCGAAGGACAACGCCGACGGCAAGAAGACCGTCGTCGTCATAGGCGTCGACGCCCCGCTCACCGGATCGCTCTCCGCGCTCGGTCAGGGCATCAAGAACTCCGTGGACCTCGCGGCCAAGACGGCCAACAAGAACAACGAGGTCCCGGGCATCGAGTTCAAGGTCGAAGCCCTCGACGACCAGGCGGTCCCCGCCTCCGGTCAGGCCAACGCCACCAAACTGGTCGGCAACAAGGACGTCGTGGGCGTCGTCGGCCCGCTGAACTCCGGTGTGTCCCAGCAGATGCAGGGTGTCTTCGCCTCCGCGAACCTCGCGCAGGTCTCCCCCGCGAACACCAACCCCTCGCTCAGCCAGGGCGACAACTGGGGCAAGGGCGAGTACAAGCGCCCCTTCAAGACCTACTTCCGCACCGCCGCCACCGACGTGGTCCAGGGCAAGTTCGCCGCCCAGTACCTCTTCAAGGACGCCGGCAAGAAGAAGGTCTTCGTCGTCGACGACAAGCAGACCTACGGCGCCGGCCTGGCCGCGATCTTCTCCGACGAGTTCAAGAAGCTCGGCGGCGAGGTCGTCGGCACCGACCACGTCACCGTGAAGGAGACCGACTTCTCCTCCACCGCCGACAAGGTCAAGTCCTCCGGCGCCGACTCCGTCTACTTCGGCGGCCAGTACCCCGAGGGCGGCCTGCTCGCCGACCAGATCAAGAAGACCGGCGCCAAGATCCCCACCATGGGTGGCGACGGCATCCAGGACCCCGCCTTCATCAGCGCCTCCGGTGAGGAGAACGAGGGCGACCTCTCCACCTCCATCGGCTACCCGGTCGAGAAGCTGGACACCGCCAAGAAGTTCATCGAGGACTACAAGGCCGCCGGCTACAAGGACCCGTACGCCGCCTACGGTGGCTACTCCTACGACGCCGGCTGGGCCGTCATCCAGGCCGTCAAGGCCGTCGCCGCCGCCAACAACGGCAAGCTCCCCGCCGACTCGCGCGCCGCGGTCGTCGAGGCGCTCGGCAAGGTCTCCTTCGAGGGCGTGACCGGCAAGGTCGCCTTCGACGAGTACGGCGACACCACCAACAAGCAGCTCACGGTCTACAAGGTCGAGGGCGGCAAGTGGGTCGACGTCAAGAGCGACACCTTCAACCAGTAAGCCCGTAGTCCGGGGCGGTCCGTCCGGCCGCCCCTCCCACCCCGCTCAGAAGAACCAGCCGCGCGAGGGCGCAAACAGCGCCCTCGCGCGGAGTCTTATCCGACACGCTCATCGGAGGCCCTGCGGTGCACGAACTGCCGCAACAGCTGGCCAACGGCCTTGCCCTCGGTGCCCTTTATGGCCTCATAGCCATCGGGTACACCATGGTCTACGGCATCGTCCAGCTCATCAACTTCGCCCACGGCGAGATCTTCATGATCGGCGGATTCGGGGCGCTCACCGCCTACGCCGCCCTCCCGACCGGCACCTCCCTGCTGATCGCGATCCCCATCATGATCGTCGGAGGCGCACTCGCCTCCGTCGCCGTCGCCACCGCAGCCGAGCGGTTCGCCTACCGCCCCCTGCGCAGCGCGCCACGGCTCGCCCCGCTCATCACCGCAATCGGCCTCTCGATCGCGCTCCAGCAGCTCGTCTGGCAGTTCTACCCGGACGCCAAGAAGGCAGTCAGCTTCCCCGAGTTCAAGGGCGAGGCCTTCAAGATCACCGACAGCCTCGCGATCCAGCGCGCGGACGCCTTCGTCCTCATCCTGGCCCCGCTGTGCATGCTCGCCCTCGGCGTCTTCGTCTCCAAGAGCCGCAGCGGCCGCGCCATGCAGGCCACCGCCCAGGACCCCGACACCGCCAAGCTCATGGGCATCAACACCGACCGCATCATCGTCATGGCCTTCGCCATCGGTGCCGCGTTCGCCGCCGTCGCCGCCGTCGCCTACGGCCTCGACAAGGGCCAGATCAACTTCGAGATGGGCTTCATCCTCGGCCTGAAGGCCTTCACCGCGGCCGTCCTCGGCGGCATCGGGAACATCTACGGCGCCATGGTCGGCGGCGTCGTCCTCGGCCTCGCCGAAGCCCTCTCGATCGCCTACATCGAAGAGATCCCCGGCATGCAGCAGCTCGGCGGTGGAGCCTGGTCCAACGTCTGGGCCTTCGTACTCCTCATCGTCGTCCTCCTCGTGCGGCCACAAGGCCTGCTCGGTGAGCGCGTCGCGGATCGGGCGTGAGAACCATGACCACCGACACCACCCCGCAGACCGCCGCCCCCGCGCAGCGCGGCCCCGCCCCCACCGCCCTGCTCTACGCGGTCATCGGCGGCAGCCTCCTCACCATCGTCAGCGCCTTCCTCGCCTGGACCTGGACCGACGAGTTCCCCGGCGACCTGACCTACTACGGCAGCCCCGCCGGCCTCCAGTTCCTCAGCCTCGTCGGAGCCGCCCTCACCGCCGTCCACGCGCTCGCCGCGCTCGGCGTCAAGGGCTTCCGCTGGCTCACCCCCGCCGGCTCCCGCAAGGCCGTCTGGCTGCTGTCCCTCGGCACCTTCGCCGCCACCTGGTTCACCGTCGTCTCCATCTGCTGGGTGCTCGGCGGCGTCGTCAACCTGGAACCCGGCGCCTACGTCGCCCTCGTCGGATCGCTCGTCCCGGCCCTCGCCGCGTACAAGATCCCCGACGACGCGCACAAGGCCGCCGCCCCGGCCCGGAAGCTGCCCTCCTGGGCGGAGATCCTGATCATCGCCGCCGTCTTCGCGGTCGGCCTGTTCGTGGTCACCTACGGCATCGACACCGACGACAAGGAGCCGCAGCTCTTCGTCGCCTACCTGATCGTCGTCCTCTTCGCGTCCGTCGCCCTGCTGAGGTCCGGGCTCGTCGAGCGCCTCCAGACGATCACCGCGAACAACCGCCAGGTCACCCTCATCGGCACCATGGCCGCCGCCGTCGCCTTCCCGTTCATCCAGCAGAGCGGCGACACGTACACCCTGATCGCGGTCAACATCCTGATCTTCGCGACCGTCGCCCTCGGCCTCAACGTCGTCGTCGGCCTCGCCGGCCTCCTCGACCTCGGCTACGTCGCCTTCCTCGGCGTCGGCGCCTACACCGCGGCCCTGGTCTCCGGAGCCGCCTCCTCCGCCTTCGGCGTGCAGTTCCCCTTCTGGGCGGCCGTCCTCACCGGCGCACTGGCCTCCCTCGTCTTCGGCGTCGTCATCGGAGCCCCCACCCTGCGGCTGCGCGGCGACTACCTCGCCATCGTCACCCTCGGCTTCGGCGAGATCTTCCGCATCGCCATGGGCAACCTCGACGGCGTCTCCGGACCGAAGATCACCAACGGCCCGAACGGCATCCCGAACATCCCCCACCTGGAATTCTTCGGCTACAACTTCGGCGAATCCCACGTGGTGTTCGGCGTCACCCTCGGCGCGTACGCCAACTACTACCTGCTGATGCTGGTGGTGATGGCCTTCGTCATCGTCATCTTCACCCGCGCAGCCAACAGCCGCATCGGCCGCTCCTGGGTCGCCATCCGCGAGGACGAGACCGCCGCCACCGCCATGGGCATCAACGGCTTCCGCGTCAAGCTGATCGCCTTCGCCCTCGGCGCCACCCTCGCCGGCCTCGCCGGCACCATCCAGGCCCACGTCAACACCACGGTCGTCCCCGAGAACTACGTCTTCGCGGGCCCCGTGCCCCCGAACTCCGCGTTCCTCCTCGCCGCCGTCATCCTCGGCGGCATGGGCACCGTGCGCGGCCCCATCCTCGGCGCCGCGCTGCTCTTCCTGATCCCGGCCAAGCTGTCCTTCCTCCAGGACTACCAGCTCCTCGGCTTCGGCATCGCCCTCATCCTGCTCATGCGCTTCCGCCCCGAAGGCCTCATCGCCAACAAGCGCGCGAAGCTCGAGTACCACGACGACACCGCTGACCAGGGCCCCACGGACCTGGCCACCGCCAAGGCGGGGGCGTAACCACCATGACGAACACCACCGACACGGACACCACCGCGGCCCCCGCGCCGACCGGCGAGACCGTCCTCGAAGCCCGCGGCGTCACCATGCGGTTCGGCGGCCTCACCGCCGTCCGCTCCGTCGACCTCCAGGTCAACGCGGGCGAGATCGTCGGCCTCATCGGCCCCAACGGCGCCGGCAAGACCACCTTCTTCAACTGCCTCACCGGGCTGTACGTCCCCACCGAGGGAACCGTCAGCTACAAGGGCACCGTCCTGCCGCCCAAGCCCCACCTCGTCACCAAGGCCGGCATCGCCCGCACCTTCCAGAACATCCGGCTCTTCTCCAACATGACCGTCCTGGAGAACGTCCTCGTCGGACGGCACACCCGGACCAAGGAGGGCCTCTGGTCCGCCCTCCTGCGCGGCCCCGGCTTCAAGCGCGCCGAAGCCGCCTCCGAAGCCCGCGCCATGGAACTCCTCACGTTCATCGGACTGGAGAACAAGGCCCAGCACCTGGCCAAGAACCTCCCGTACGGCGAGCAGCGCAAGCTCGAAATCGCCCGCGCCCTCGCCAGCGACCCCGGCCTGCTCCTCCTCGACGAGCCCACCGCCGGCATGAACCCGCAGGAGACCCGCGCCGCCGAAGAGCTCATCTTCGCCATCCGCGACATGGGCATCGCCGTCCTCGTCATCGAGCACGACATGCGCTTCATCTTCAACCTCTGCGACCGCGTCGCCTGCCTCGTCCAGGGCGAGAAGCTCATCGAGGGCACCGCGTCCGAGGTCCAGGGCGACGAGCGCGTCATCGCCGCCTACCTCGGCGAACCCTTCGAGGGCGACCCGGGCGCCGACGAGGTCGCCGAGGTCGAGGCCGCCGAAGCCTCGGCCGGAGCCGCCGCGGCCGCGGGCCCGACGGCCGAGCCGAAGCCGACGCCGAACCCGACCGCCGAACCGGCGGCCGGGGCCGCCGGCACGACGCCGGACACGACGCCGGACACGACGCCGGACCCCGCGCCGGCCGAGGGCTCCACCGCGGCGGAGAGCAGCACCACCAGCACGGAAGGAGAGGCCAAGTGACCGCACTGCTCAAGGTCGAGGACCTCAAGGTCGCCTACGGCAAGATCGAGGCCGTCAAGGGAATCTCCTTCGAGGTCAACGAAGGCGAGATCGTCTGCCTCGTCGGCACCAACGGCGCCGGCAAGACGACCACCCTGCGCACCCTCTCCGGGCTCCTGAAACCCAGCGCGGGAAGCGTCACCTTCGACGGGAAGCCCCTGGCCAACGTCCCCGCCCACAAGATCGTCGCCATGAAGCTGGCCCACTCCCCCGAGGGCCGGCACATCTTCCCCCGGCTGACGATCACCGAGAACCTCCAGCTCGGCGCGTTCCTGCGCACCGACAAAGAGGGCATCGAGAAGGACATCCAGCGCGCCTACGACCTCTTCCCGATCCTGGGAGAGCGCCGCAAGCAGGCCGCGGGCACCCTCTCGGGCGGTGAGCAGCAGATGCTCGCCATGGGCAGGGCGCTGATGTGCCAGCCCAAGCTGCTGATGCTGGACGAGCCGTCCATGGGCCTGTCCCCGCTGATGATGCAGAAGATCATGGCGACCATCACCGAGCTCAAGGCCACCGGGACCACCATCCTGCTGGTCGAGCAGAACGCCCAGGCCGCGCTCTCGCTGGCCGACCAGGCCCACGTGATGGAGATCGGCAGGATCGTGCTCTCCGGCACCGGCCAGGAACTCCTCCACAACGAGGACGTCCGCAAGGCGTACCTCGGCGAGGACTGAGCGCCGGCGGTCCGACAGACGCGTGGGGCCCGCCTCCCTCGGGGGAGGCGGGCCCCACGCACGTCCGGGACCGGCCGGGCGCCCCGCCCGCGGGGGCGGGGCGAGGGCGGCGTCAGCCCTTCGCGGCGTTCTTCTTCTCCTCGGCGTCCTCGATGACCGCCTCGGCGACCTGCTGCATCGACATGCGGCGGTCCATGGAGGTCTTCTGGATCCAGCGGAAGGCGGCCGGCTCGGTGAGGCCGTACTGGGTCTGCAGGATGCTCTTGGCCCGGTCCACGAGCTTGCGGGTCTCCAGCCGCAGGGAGAGGTCGGCGACCTCCTTCTCCAGGGCCTTGAGCTCCGCGAAGCGCGAGACGGCCATCTCGATGGCCGGCACGACGTCGCTCTTGCTGAACGGCTTCACGAGGTACGCCATGGCACCGGCGTCGCGGGCCCGCTCGACGAGGTCCCGCTGCGAGAACGCGGTGAGCATGAGCACGGGGGCGATGGACTCCTCCGCGATCTTCTCGGCGGCGGAGATCCCGTCCAGGACGGGCATCTTCACGTCCAGGATGACCAGGTCGGGCCGGTGCTCCCGGGCGAGCTCGACGGCCTGCCGGCCGTCCCCGGCCTCGCCGACGACGGAGTACCCCTCCTCCTCCAGCATCTCCTTGAGGTCGAGACGGATGAGCGCCTCGTCCTCGGCGATGACGACGCGGGTCGTCAGCGGCGGAACGTGCGACTGGTCGGCGTCGGGCGTGGGCGTCGACTCGTGCTCGGCGGTCACGGGGGCTCCTTGATGCGGGGCATTACTGCTCCCCCGAGCCTACCTAGCTGCGGTAAGGTGGACTCGCAGCGGGTCGGGGTTAACCTTCGATTCTCTGGGCCCCGGTAGCCCAATTGGCAGCAGGCGATGGATTCAAAACCCATTCAGTGTCGGTTCGAGTCCGACCCGGGGCACTTTTCCTTACTTTCCAAGGTCACGCGAGAACGCGTGGCCTTCACTCATTTCAGCGGCCTCCCTCCGAAATGCGCAGCGCGTACGGAATACCCCCGGCAGCGTCGGCCGCATGTACGGCATCGACATCCGCAGGCACGCCCTCGGACTCCTGGGCGAGGGCCTGAGCCTGAACTCGGTCAGCAGACAAACGGGAATATCCCGGTCCGCCCTTCGCGCCTGGCAGGACCGCATCGATCCGCTCCCCCGGCTCAACCAGGCGGCGCCGTGTTCCGGCCCGGCCGACCCCGTCGCGTACGCCTACCTCCTGGGCCTCTACCTGGGCGACGGCTGCATCAGCGGGCACCCGCGCGGCGGACACCACCTGCGCATCGCCTGTGCGGACGCCTGGCCCGGGCTGATCGAACAGTGCCGGGTGGCGGTGCTGGCGGTCCGCCCGACCGACAAGGTGTACGTCCTGCAGCGCCCGGGGTGCGTCGCCGTGACCGCCTACGGACGGCACTGGACGTGCCTGTTCCCCCAGCACGGGCCGGGCAGGAAGCACGAGCGGCGCATCGTCCTCGAAGGTTGGCAGCAGGAGATCGTCGAGGCCCATCCGTGGGAGTTCGTACGGGGGCTCATCCACTCCGACGGGTGCCGGAGCGACAACCGCACCACCCGGATCGTCGCCGGGGTGCGCCGGGACTACGTGTACCCGCGCTACTTCTTCACCAACCGGTCCTCCGACATCACCGGGCTCCTCACCACGACGCTGGACCGGCTCGGCGTCGAGTGGAAGCGGGCGAACGCCTGCAACGTCTCCATCGCCCGCAGGGCCTCCGTCGCCCTCATGGACGCGCACGTCGGGCCGAAGCACTAGGGGCGGCGGGATATCCGGGTGCGGGGGCGGGCGGGGCCGACGTAGAGTCGACGCCCGTGGAACCGCTCAGTGAGAAACAGATCCGCTCGTCCTTCGTGAACTGCACCAAGGGCGAGGCGGCGCGGCTGCGACTGCCGCTCGATTTCGCCGAACTCCCCTGGCCGGAGCTGGACTTCCTGGGGTGGGTGGATCCGGGGGCGCCCCTGCGGGCGCATCTGGTGCTGCCCCGGGAGCAGGGGCCGGTGGGGATCTCCCTGCGGGTGCCGTCCGTGGGGCGGACCAGTGCCGTGAAGTCCAGCCTGTGCCAGATCTGCCTGACCGGGCACGCCTCCTCCGGGGTGACCCTGTTCGCGGCCCCGCTGGCGGGGGCGCGGGGGCGGGAGGGGAACACGGTGGGCACGTACATCTGCGCCGACCTGGCCTGCCCGCTGTACGTGCGCGGCAGGCGCCAACCGAAGCTGCGGACGGCGCGGTACGAGGAGTCGCTGACCCTGGAGGAGCGGCTGGAGCGGATGGCGGGCAACCTGGACGCCTTCGCCGCGAAGGTCACCGCCGGCTAGGGCGTCGCGGGGCGGTGGGGAGCCGGGCGGGCGGCCCCGGACGGTCCGTCGGCTTCGTATACCGCGGCTGTAGGGGCTCGGCGTACGTTGGGGTCACGGCATGCGTGACGAGGGGACGGCGTGATGAGTGAGAAGGCCCGGAAGCTGTTCGAGGCGCTCGATCTGGACCAGGACGGGGAGCTGACCCGCGTGGAGGTGATCTCGGCGCTGCGCTCGAAGGGGCCGACGCTGGCCGCGCGCGGGGACCTGCCGTTCTGGGGCGTGGGGGACGTGGACGACTCGTCGGCGCTGTTCGACGCGGCGGACCAGAACGGGGACGCGGTGCTGAGCTTCGAGGAGTTCGCCGCGGTGGTCGACCGGCGGTTCGGCTGGTAGGGCCGTACCGGTCGTCTCCGGTGCCGCGTCGGGCGGGTGCCCGACGCGGTGGCGGGGCGGCCGTCAGCGTACGGCGTCGCCGATGTGGTGGATGCGGACGAGGTTGGTCGAGCCGGTGACGCCGGGGGGCGAGCCGGCGGTGATCACGACCACGTCGCCGGGGACGCAGCGCCCGATGCGCAGGAGTTCTTCCTCGACCTGGGCGACCATGGCGTCGGTGGAGTCGACGTGGGGTCCGAGGAAGGTCTGCACGCCCCAGGTGAGGTTGAGCTGGGAGCGGGTGGCCTGGTCCGGGGTGAAGGCGAGGAGCGGGATCGGGGACCGGTAGCGGGAGAGCCGGCGGACGGTGTCGCCGCTCTGGGTGAAGGCGACGAGGAACTTGGCGTCGAGGAAGTCGCCCATCTCGGCGGCGGCGCGGGCGACGGCTCCGCCCTGGGTGCGGGGTTTGTTGCGGTCGGTCAGGGGCGGCAGGCCCTTGGCGAGGATGTCCTCTTCGGCGGCCTGCACGATGCGGGACATGGTGCGGACGGTCTCGACGGGGTACTTGCCGACGCTGGTCTCGCCGGAGAGCATCACGGCGTCGGTGCCGTCGATGACGGCGTTGGCGACGTCGGAGGCCTCGGCGCGGGTGGGGCGGGAGTTGTCGATCATCGAGTCGAGCATCTGGGTCGCGACGATGACGGGTTTGGCGTTGCGCTTGGCGAGTTTGACGGCGCGCTTCTGGACGATCGGGACCTGTTCCAGGGGCATTTCGACGCCGAGGTCGCCCCGGGCGACCATGATGCCGTCGAAGGCGGCGACGATGTCGTCGATGTTCTCGACGGCCTGCGGCTTTTCGATCTTGGCGATGACGGGGAGGCGGTGGCCTTCCTCGTCCATGATGCGGTGGACGTCGTCGATGTCGCGGCCGCTGCGGACGAAGGACAGGGCGATGACGTCGGCGCCGGTGCGCAGGGCCCAGCGGAGGTCGTCGATGTCCTTCTCGGAGAGGGCGGGGACGGAGACGGAGACGCCGGGGAGGTTGAGGCCCTTGTGGTCGGAGACCATGCCGCCTTCGATGACGGTGGTGCGGACGCGGGGGCCGTCGACGGCGGTGACTTCGAGGGTGACGCGGCCGTCGTCCACGAGGATGCGCTCGCCGGTGGTGACGTCTGCGGCGAGTCCCTTGTAGGTGGTGCCGCAGGTGTGGCGGTCGCCTTCGAGGTCCTCGACGGTGATGGTGAACTCGTCACCGCGTTCAAGGAGTACGGGTCCTTCGCGGAAGCGGCCGAGGCGGATCTTCGGGCCTTGAAGGTCGGCGAGGATGCCGACGCTGCGGCCGGTCTCGTCGGAGGCCTTGCGTACGCGCTGGAAGCGCTCCTCGTGTTCGGCGTAGGTGCCGTGGCTGAGGTTGAGGCGGGCTACGTCCATTCCGGCTTCGACCAGTGCTTTGATCTGGTCGTATGAGTCGGTTGCGGGGCCCAGGGTACATACGATTTTTGCTCGGCGCATGAGGCGAGCGTATTCCCCTACCAAGGAGTAGGTAATCGCTTCCGGGTGTCCAATCAACAACCTTTGGGGAAAAGCTTGTTGACAACTGTTGAATGTGCGTGGGGGTGCTCTGATGAGCACCCCCACAGCTGTTTCCGGTGGGTTCTCAGAGCTGCGGCGGGGTCATCGTGAAGCGCGCGTTCACCTGGGCGTGGACGCTCTGGCGCTGGGGTTCGAGGTCGAGCGGCGGGGCGCCGGCGTCCTCCGTCGCGCTGAAGGCCATGGTGCGCATGCCGGCGCCGGGGGCGGCCTGGAAGGGGAGGGCGTTCTCGGCGCCGAGGTCGGCCAGTTCGACGAGGGCGGCGAGGCGGGCACCGAGGGCGTCGGCGTACTCGCGGGCGCGCTGGACGGCGTCGAGCACGGCTTGGCGGCGGGCCTCGCCGTGGGCGGGCGAGGTGGGGCGCAGGGCCCACCAGGGGCCGTCGACGGTGGTGAGTTCGAGGTCGGCGAGGCGGGTGGTGAGTTCACCCAAGGTGGTGAAGTCGTTGAGCTCCGCGGTGAGGTGGACGCGGCCGTGGTAGGCCCGGACGCGTTCGCCGCGGCCGTGGCGGGTGAGTTCGGGGGTGATGGAGAAGGCGCCGGTTTCGAGCTTCTCCACGGGGTCGCCGTAGCTCTTGACGAGGTCGAGGACGGCGTTGTTGCGCCGGGTGAGGTCGTCGAGGGCGGCGCGGCGGTCGGTGCCGCGGGCGCTGACGGTGATGCCGATGCGGGCGATCTCGGGGTCGACTTCGAGGCTGGCCTCGCCGCGGACCGCGACGCGGGGTACCTCGGGGGTTCCGTAGGGCTGGTGCGATGCGTCCTGGGTCATGGTTTCACTGTCGCACTGTCGTGCGTACGGGTGTGGTCACCGGATCGAAACCTGGCAGGGGTGTTGCGGCTTGTTACCGCTGGGTCAGAATCTACGCGCGTTGTGCGCACCAAGATCGCGCACCGAGATCCGCGCACCGAGACCGCGTACCGACCCGCGCACGCTTGCACGCGCGTTGTCCACGCCTCACGAGGGAGACGGCATGGCGTTCGACCGCAGGACATTTCTGGGAACCACGGCCGCGACGGGTGCGGCCGTCGCGCTGACGGGGGCCGCGAGCGCGCCGGCCGCCGCGAGTACCCCGGCCCCGGCCGCGGCCCACCACGGGCCGCGCACCTACGCGTTCACCGTGATGGGCACCACCGATCTGCACGGCAACGTGTTCAACTGGGACTACTTCACCGACGCCGAGTTCGACGACAAGGCGCACAACGACGTCGGCCTGGCGAAGATCTCCACGCTGGTGGACCGGGTGCGGGCCGAGAAGGGCCGCCGCAACACGCTGCTGATCGACGCCGGCGACACGATCCAGGGCACCCAGCTGTCGTACTACTACGCGAAGGTGGACCCGATCACGGCCCGCCGGGGCCCGGTGCACCCGATGGCCCGGGCGATGAACGCGATCGGCTACGACGCGGCCGCGCTGGGCAACCACGAGTTCAACTACGGCATCCCGGTGCTGCGCAGGTTCGAGGAGCAGTGCGACTTCCCGCTGCTGGGGGCCAACGCGCTGGACGCGAAGACGCTGCGGCCCGCGTTCGCCCCGTACAGCATGCACCGGCTGCGGACCCCGCACGGCCGGGACGTGAAGGTGGCGGTGCTGGGGCTGACCAACCCGGGCATCGCGATATGGGACAAGGCCAACGTGCAGGGGAAGATGACGTTCCCCGGGCTGGAGGAGCAGGCGGCGAAGTACGTGCCGAAGCTCCGTTCGATGGGCGCCGACGTGGTGATCGTCTCCGCGCACTCGGGGTCGAGCGGCACCTCCTCGTACGGCGACCAGCTGCCGTACGTCGAGAACGCGGCGGGGCTGGTGGCGGAGAAGGTGCCGGGGATCGACGCGATCCTGGTGGGTCACGCGCACGCCGAGATCCCCGAGTACCGGGTGAAGAACCGGGCCACGGGCAAGGACGTGGTGCTGTCCGAGCCGCTCAAGTGGGGCCAGCGGCTGACCCTGTTCGACTTCGAGCTGACCTGGGAGCGGGGCCGCTGGTCGGTGGCGAAGGTCTCGGCGAAGGTGCTGAACTCCAACACCGTCGCCGAGGACAGGAAGATCACCCGGCTGCTGTCGGACGAGCACCGCAAGGTGGTCGCGTACGTGAACCAGGTGATCGGCACCTCCACGCGGGCGATGTCCTCGGCCGAGGGCCCGGTCAAGGACGTGCCGATCATCGACCTGATCAACCACGTGCAGGCCGAGACGGTGAAGGCGGCGCTGGCGGGCACGGAGTGGGCGGCGCTGCCGGTGCTCTCGCAGGCCTCCTGCTTCTCCCGGACGGCGGCGATCCCGGCCGGGCAGGTGACGATCAGGGACGCGGCCGGGCTGTACCCGTTCGAGAACACCCTGGAGGCGCGGCTGCTGACCGGCGCGCAGCTGAAGGACTACCTGGAGTACTCGGCGCGGTACTACGTGCGGACCGCGCCCGGTGACGCGGTGGACCCGGCGAAGCTGACGAACGCCGAGAACATCCCGGACTACAACTACGACGCCGTGTACGGGTTCACGTACGGGATCGACATCGCGCAGCCGGTCGGTTCGCGGATCACCGGTCTGTCGTACCAGGGGCGGCCGGTGGACCCGGCGGCCCGGTTCGTGCTCGCGGTGAACAACTACCGGGCCTCGGGCGGCGGCAACTTCCCGCACGTGCCGCAGGCGAAGCAGGTGTGGGCGGACTCGGACGAGATCCGCAACACGATCATCCAGTGGGTGAAGGCGAAGGGGACGGTGGACCCGGCGGCGTTCGCGTCGGTGGACTGGCGGCTGACGCGGGCCGGCGTCCCGGTCTTCTAGCCCGCGCCGCGCCGCGCCGCCGGTGGGCGGCGCCGGGACCCGCGGCCCGGGACCCGCGGCGGCGGGTCCCGGTCCGCTACGGGTGGTCGACGAGCGGGAGGAGGGTGCCGACGGGCCGGGGGCGGGCGTGGTCGCGCTGGTCGAGGCCGAAGGTGGTGAAGGCGGTGCGCACCGGCTGCGGGTAGGGGTCCTTGCCGGTGAGGGTGTTGAGGATGGCGGCGCTGCGCCAGGCGACGAGGCCGAGGTCGGGGGCGCCGACGCCGTGGGTGTGGCGTTCGCCGTTCTGGACGAAGACGCTGCCGGTGACGCCGGGGTCGAGGACCATGCGGTGCCGGTCGTCGATGCGGGGCCGCCCGGAGGAGTCCTTGCGGACGTACGGGTCGAGCCCGGCGAGGAGGCGGCCGAGGGGGCGTTCGCGGTAGCCGGTGGCGAGGACGACGGCGTCGGTGGTGAGGCGCGAGCGGGTGCCCTGTTCCAGGTGTTCGAGGTGGAGCTCGACCTTGGTGGTGGCGACGCGGCCGGCGGTGCGGACGCCGACGCCGGGGGTGAGGACGGCGTCGGGCCAGCCGCCGTGCAGGGTGCGGCGGTAGAGCTCCTCGTGGATGGCGGCGATGGTGGCGGCGTCGATGCCCTTGTGGAGCTGCCACTGGGCGGGGACGAGGCGGTCGCGGACCGGTTCGGGGAGGGCGTGGAAGTAGCGGGTGTAGTCGGGGGTGAAGTGTTCGAGGCCGAGCTTGGAGTACTCCATGGGGGCGAAGGAGGGGGTGCGGGCGAGCCAGCTGAGGCGTTCGCGGCCGGCGGGGCGGGCGCGCAGCAGGTCGAGGAAGACCTCGGCTCCCGACTGGCCTGAGCCGATGACGGTGACGTGCCCGGCTCCGAGGATGCGTTCGCGGTGGTCGAGGTAGTCGGCGGAGTGGATGACGGGGACGGTGGGGGCTTCGACGAGGGGGCGCAGGGGTTCGGGGACGTGGGGGGCGGTGCCGATGCCGAGGGCGAGGTTGCGGGTGTAGGCGCGGCCGAGGGCTTCGGCTCCGCCGTCGGCGTCGACCTGGGTGAAGTCGACTTCGAAGAGGTCGCGTTCGGGGTTCCAGCGGACGGCGTCGACCTGGTGGCCGAAGTGGAGTCCGGGGAGGCGGTCGGCGACCCAGCGGCAGTAGGCGTCGTATTCGGCGCGCTGGATGTGGAACTGCTCGGCGAAGTAGAAGGGGAAGAGCCGTTCCTTGTGCTTGAGGTAGCTGAGGAAGCTCCAGGGGCTGGCGGGGTCGGCGAGGGTGACCAGGTCGGCGAGGAAGGGGACCTGGAGGGCGGCGCCGTCGATGAGGAGGCCGGGGTGCCAGCGGAAGTCGCGGCGCTGGTCGTAGAAGGCGGTGGCGAGTTCGCCGGCCCCTTGCTGCGGCAGGCCGTGGGCGAGGGCCGCGAGGGACAGGTTGAACGGGCCGATGCCGATTCCGACGAGGTCGTGGGGTGCATCGAGCTGGGCGGTCATCGGTGGGTGCTGCCTTCCAGGAGGGCGACGAGGGTGTCCAGGTCTCCGGGCGTGGTGCGCGGGTTGAGCAGGGTGGCCTTGAGCCAGAGGCGGCCGTCGGCGCGGGCGCGGCCGAGGACGGCGCGGCCCTGGTGCAGGAGGGTGCGGCGCAGGGCGGCGAGCTGCTCGTCGTCGGCGTGGGCGGGGCGGAAGAGGACGGTGCTGATGGTGGGGGGTGCGTGGACCTCGAAGCCGGGGTGGGCGTCGAGGCGCCGGGCGAGGGCGTGGGCGAGGGCGCAGGTGTGGTCGATGAGGCGGACGAGTCCGTCGCGGCCGAGGGAGCGGAGGGTGACGGCGATCTTGAGGGCGTCGGGGCGTCGGGTGGTGCGCAGGGAGCGGCCGAGGAGGTCGGGGAGGCCGGCGTCGGTGTCGTCGGTGGCGTTGAGGTAGTCGGCCTGGTGGGCGAGGGGGGCCAGCAGGGCGGTGTCGGGGACGGTGAGGAGGCCGGCGGCGACGGGTTGCCAGCCGAGTTTGTGCAGGTCGACGGTGACGGAGCGGGCGCGGTCGAGTCCGGCGACGCGGTGACGGTGGCGGGGGCTGAGGGCGAGGAGGCCGCCGTAGGCGGCGTCGACGTGCAGTTCGGCGCGGCCGTGCCGGTCGCAGAGGCGGGCGATCTCGGGGAGGGGGTCGACGAGTCCGGCGTCGGTGGTGCCGGCGGTGGCGGTGACGAGGACGGGCCCGGTGGTGGTGGCGAGGGCGTCGGCGAGGTCGGCGGGGTGGAGGGTGCCGGTGGGGGTGGGGATGCTGCGGGCCGGGGGGAGGCCGAGGAGCCAGGCGGCGCGGGGCACGGAGTGGTGGGCGTTGGCGCCGTGCAGGACGGTGAGGGCCGGTCCGTGGCGTTCGCGGGCGAGGAGCAGGGCGAGCTGGTTGGCTTCGGTGCCGCCGGTGGTGACGAGGGCGTCGGGGCGGGCGGCGGCGGGGTGGAACTCGGCGGCGAGGGCGCGGGTGAGGAGGGCTTCGACGGCGGAGGCGGCGGGGGCCTGGTCCCAGGAGTCGAGGGAGGGGTTGAGGGCGGCGGCGGCGAGGTCGGCGGCGGCCGCGACGGCGAGCGGCGGGCAGTGCAGGTGGGCCGCGCAGAGGGGGTCGGCGGGGTCGGCGGCGCCGGCGGCGAGGGTGTGCACGAGGGTCCGCAGTGCCTCGTGGTCACCGGTTCCGCGGTCGGGCAGTACGTCGCCCAGCGCGGCCCGGACCCGGGCGGTGACGGCTTCGGGGCCGCCGGCGGGGAGGGGGCCGCCGCGTTGCCGGGCTCCGGTGCGCAGGGCTTCGAGGACGGTGCCGAGCAGGGGGCGCAGGGCGTCGGCGCCGTCGCGGCCCCCGGCGAGCGGGGGCGGTGTGCCGGGCGGCGCTGTCATCGGACCTCCGGAGGCTGGTCGGACGGGCCTCCGCGGCGCCGCGCCGGGTGGGGACCGGTTCGGCGGGTCGGAGTACCCGGCCGGTACAACGATCCGACCCGAATGGGGTAACCACCCCGGCGTGTCACGGCCGCCCGTACCGGGGCCGGGGCCGGCGGCGGGCGGCGGCGGCGGCGCGGGCCGGGGGCAGAAGGCGGGCCGGGGCGGGGCCCCAGAGCTCAGGGGCGGGCCGGGATCGGCGGGGAGGCCGGGCGGCGCGGGCCGGGGCGGGGCCCCAGGGCTCAGGGGCGGCGCGGGCCGGGGGCAGAAGGCGGGCCGGGGCGGGGCCCCAGGGCTCAGGGGCGGCCCGGGGTCGGGGGCAGAAAGCGGGCCGGGGCGGGCCCCCAGGGCTCAGGGGCGGGCCGGGGTCGGCGGGGAGGCCGGGCGGCGCGGGCCGGGGCCGAGGCGCCGGGCCGCGGCCGAGGGCCCCGGGCCGAGCCGGGCTCCCCGAACCGAGCCCGGCCCGGGGAGCGGCCCGGCGCCGGGGCCCGGGGCTCCGCCCGCGGCCAACGGCTCAGGGCCCGTCGGGTCGCCGTCAGCCCGGGCGGCCCGACGGGGGCTCGGGGCCGCGGGGGCCGGTGGGGGTCAGCCGGTGCGGACCTTGTGGGCGCGGGCGAGGTCGTCGAGCTGGTCGACGAGCTTGCGGCGCAGCAGCGGCAGGACGTCCGGGTCGGCGAGGCAGTCGTGTCCGGCGCGGAGGTTGGCCTCGTCGACGGCGTGGGCGGGGAAGGCCCAGCGTCCGGCGGCTTCCGCGATGGCCGGGCCGCGGCGGGCGCCGAGGGCGACGGCCTCGGGGTAGAAGCGGGTCACGTACTCCCGTACGAGGTCGGTCTGTTCGGGCTGCCAGAAGCCCTGGGCGGTGGCGCTGAACAGGTAGTTGGAGAGGCTGTCGTCGTGGAAGAGCCGGTCCCAGGCGGCGGCCTTGGCCTCGGGGGTGGGCAGTGCGGCGCGGCAGCGGGCCGCGCCTTCCTCGCCGGTGGCGCTGGGGTCGGCGGCGAGGGCGGCGTCGATGTCGGCCTCCTGGACGGCGCCGAGGACGGCGAGCCGGCCCAGGACGCGCCAGCCGAGTTCGGGGTCGAGTTCGGGGCCGCCGGGGACGGTGCCCTCGTCGAGCCAGGTGGCGAGGGTGTCGGGCTGGGTGGCGCTGTCGACGAGGACGCGTACGGCGGCCAGCCGCAGGCCGGGGTCGGCGCCGTCCTCGGTGCGCCGGAGCAGGTCGCGGGCGATGGCGGTGAGGGTGGCGAGGGCCTCGGGGCGGCGGTCGGGGGTGACGTAGCGGTCGGCGATCTGGGTGCGGGCGAAGGCGAGGACGCCCTGGACGACGGCCAGGTCGGTCTCGCCGGGCAGGTGGGCGGAGGCGGTGGCCAGGTAGTCGTGCGGGTCGAGTTCGCCGTCGCGGACCATGTCGCGCAGGGCGTTCCAGACGACGGCGCGGGTGAGCGGGTCGGGGATGCCGGAGAGGCCGCGCAGGGCGGTTTCGACGGAGGTCTCGTCGAGGCGGACCTTGGCGTAGGTGAGGTCGCCGTCGTTGAGGACGAGGAGGGCGGGCCGCGGGCCGCTCGCGGAGACCACGTCGCCGGAGGGCACGTCGAGGTGGAGCAGCGCGGTGCGCTCCAGGGCCCGGCCGGCGTCGCCGGGTGCGCGGTGGTAGACGCCGACGGCGACGTGGTGCGGGCGGCTGCCGCGGCGGTCGACGGCGAGGGTCCAGCCGCCGGGGTCGGCGGGGCCTTCTGGGGTCTCCTCGATGCGCGGGGCGAGGGTGTCGGCGCCGGTGGTGCGCAGCCAGGCGTCGGCCCAGGCGTGGACGTCGCGGTCGGTGTGGGCGGCGAGGGAGTCGACGAAGTCGGCGAGGGAGGCGTTGGCGAAGCGGTGGCGGGCGAAGTGGGTGTTGATGCCGGCCAGGAAGTCCTTCTCGCCGAGCCAGGCGACGAGCTGGCGCAGGGCGGAGGCGCCCTTGGCGTAGGAGATGCCGTCGAAGTTGAGGAGGGCGGAGGCGGTGTCGGGGACGTCCTCCGGGGCGGGGGCGACGGGGTGGGTGGAGGGGCGCTGGTCGGCGTCGTAGCCCCAGGGCTTGCGGGTGACGGCGAAGTCGGTCCAGGTGTCGGTGAAGCGGGTGGCTTCGGTGAGGGTCTGGTAGCCCATGTACTCGGCGAAGGACTCGTTGAGCCAGATGTCGTCGAACCAGGCGAGGGTGACGAGGTCGCCGAACCACATGTGGGCCATCTCGTGGGCGATGACCATGGCGCGGGTCTGGCGTTCGGTGTCGGTGACGGCGGAGCGGTAGATGAACTCGTCGCGGAAGGTGACGAGGCCGGGGTTCTCCATGGCGCCGGCGTTGAACTCGGGGACGAAGGCCTGGTCGTAGGAGTCGAAGGGGTAGGGCTCGGTGAACTTCTCCTGGTAGCGGTCGAAGCAGGCCGTCGTGACGGAGAGGATCTCCTCGGCGTCGGCGTCCAGGTGGGGGGCGAGGGAGCGGCGGCAGTGGATGCCGAAGGGCAGTCCGGCGTGCTCGGTGGTCACGCTGTGCCAGGGGCCGGCGGCGACGGCGGCGAGGTAGGTGGAGACGAGGGGGGTGGGGGCGGAGCGCCAGATGCCGGCGCCGTCGGTGTCGCGGGTGCCGGTGCGGGTGGTGACGCCGTTGGCGAGGACGGTCCAGTGGGCGGGGGCGGTGACGGTGAACGCGAAGACGGCCTTGAGGTCGGGCTGGTCGAAGGCGGGGAAGACCCGCTGGACGTCGTCGAGGAACATCTGGCTGTAGACGTACGTCTCGCCGTCGGCGGGGTCGGTGAAGCGGTGCAGGCCCTCGCCGGTGCGGGAGTAGCGCATGAGGCTGTCGATGCGCAGTTCGTGGGGGCCTTCGGTGAGGCCGGTGAGGGGGAGGCGGCCGTCGTGGAGGGCGTCCGGGGGGAGGGGGGCGCCGTCGAGGAGGACGGAGTCCAGCCGGTGGGGCTTGAGTTCGACGAAGGTGTCGCCCGCGGTGCGCGCGGTGAAGCGGATGACCGCGGCCGAGTGGAAGGTCTCGTCGCCGTCGGTGAGGTCGAGGGCGACGTCGTAGTGCTGGACGTCGAGGAGCTGGGCTCGGAGCTGCGCTTCGGTGCGCGTCAGTGCGGACATGGGGCCATGCTGCCCCAGAGGGCGGCCGGACCCCAGTCTTCTACTCTTCGCCCGCGGCGATCGTCTCGTGGTGGCGGATGACCTCGGCGATGATGAAGGTGAGGAGCTTCTCGGCGAAGGCGGGGTCGAGCTTGGCGTTCTCGGCGAGCTGGCGCAGCCGGGCGATCTGGCTGGCCTCGCGGCCCGGGTCGGCCGGGGGCAGCTGGTGGCGGGCCTTGAGGTGGCCGACCTGCTGGGTGCACTTGAAGCGTTCGGCGAGCATGTGGACCACGGCCGCGTCGATGTTGTCGATGCTGTCGCGCAGGCGGCCCAGTTCTGCGGCGACGCTCTCGTCGATCCCGCCGGGTCCGGTGCCCGCGTCCGTGCCGGTGCCGTTGTCGGTGGCGCTGTTGTTCATGGTCCCCGAGAATACGGGGCGGCGGCGGGTTCCTCCTCGGCCGGTCGGCCTGTGAGACGTCGGGGCGTGCCGGGCGGACGACGCGACGTCGAGGGCACTCCCTAGAACGGCAGGGTGGCGGTGACGAGCCAGCCGCCCTCGGGGGTGGGGCCCGCGGTGAGGGAGCCGCCCAGGGCCTCGGCGCGTTCGGTCATGCCGGCGAGGCCGTAGCCGCCGCCCCGGGCGTTCTCGGAGAGCCGGGCGGGACGGCCGCCGTCGTCGGCGACGCGGACCTCCAGGCCGGCGGGGACGGTGCGCAGGCCGACGCGGACGGCGGTGGCGGTGGCGGCGTGCTTGCCGGTGTTGGTGAGCGCTTCGAGGACGATGCGGTGGGCGGTGGCGGCGACGTCGTCGGGGAGCCGGTCTTCGAGTCCTTCCTCCACGTGGAGGGCGACGGGCGGTCCGGTGACGGAGAACCGTTCGGTGAGGCTGCGGATGTCGGCCAGGCCGGCGACGGGGCTGGTTCCGGCGGGGGCGTCGTGGGGTGCTTCGTGGGGTGCGTTCTCGCGGAGGACCTTGACGAGGCGGCGCATGGAGCCGAGGGCCTCGTCACCGGCGGTCTCGATCCGGCCGAAGATCTCGGCGGCGCGTTCGGCGGAGACGCCGGTGAAGCGGGCGGCCCGGGCCTCGACGACGATGCCGGTGACGTGGTGCGCGACGAGGTCGTGGAGCTCGCGGGCGAGTTCGAGGCGTTCCGCGGTGCGGACGGCGTTCAGGTCGCGGACGCGCTGGACGGACTGCAGGCGCAGGACGAGGGAGTACGCGCCCACGACCACGGCGAGCACGGAGAAGAGCAGGGTGAAGCGGCCCGGGTCGGCGTCGCGGACGGGCACGGCCATGCAGCCGAGGCCGAGGAGCGGGCCGAGGACGGCGGCGGTCCGGGCGGGGGCGCGCTGGAGGACCTGGGAGAGCAGGACGAGCAGGGCGATGGCCTCTCCGCCGCCCCAGACGGCGAGGGGGTGGTTGCCGAAGATCAGCAGGAGGGTGGCGGCCCAGGTCACGGCGGCGGCGAACCAGGCCCGGGCCAGGAGCGGGACGGCGGGCCAGGGCGCGGCGCTGAGGCAGACGAGGATGCCGGAGATCCACACGGTGGCGTGCGGGAGGCTGGGCTGGCGGGCCAGGAGCACGCCTTCGAAGGTGACGAGGGCGAGCAGGAGGAGGGAGAGAGCGAGCCGGGTCCGGTCGGCGGCGCGCGGGTGCCGCCGCGCCCACCCGGCCGGCGGACTCATCCCCGCCCCCCGCGGACGGGGCCGGCGGGCGCGGGGGCGGTGGCCGTGCGGGGCCGGCGCGTCGCCGTACGGGCCGCCGCCGGCGGCGTGCGGGTCATGCGGGGCCGGTGGCCAGGCCGCTCTCCCAGGCCCAGGCGGCGATCTCCACCCGGTTGCGGGCGTCCAGCTTGGCCTGGACGTTGGCCAGGTGGGTCTTGACGGTGGAGAGGGAGACGAAGAGCTCCGCCGCGATCTCCGCGTTGGTCAGGCCGCGGGCCAGGCAGCGCACGACCTCGCGTTCCCGTTCGGTCAGCGGTTCGGCGGGGCGGCGGGCGGCCGCGGCGGCCGGGGCGCGTACGGCCATCTCGCGCAGCAGCCGCACCGTGATGGCGGGTGAGACGAGCGAGTCGCCGACGGACGCGGCCCGTACGGCTTCAACCAGCATGGCCGGGCTGGCGTCCTTCAGGAGGAAGCCGGACGCTCCGCCGCGGAGCGCCGCGTGGACGTATTCGTCGAGGTCGAAGGTGGTGACGATGACGATGCGCGGGCCGTCCCGGCCGGCGAGGCGGCGGGTGACCTCCAGGCCGTCCAGCCTGGGCATGCGGATGTCGAGGAGCAGCACGTCGGGCCGGTGCAGGGCCACGGCCGCGAGGGCGGCCTCGCCGTCGACGACGTCGGCGACGACCTCGATGTCCGGCTGGCTTTCGAGGATCATCCGGAAGCCCGTCCTGACCATGTCCTGGTCGTCCGCGATGACCACTCTGATCGCCATGCGCCGCCTGCCCCACTGTCGCCCGCTGCCGTCGTCGGTTTCCTCCCATGGGACCGGTGCGTGCCGCGGCCCGCAACCGCACGGCGGGCCGCGGAGCGGGGGTCGCGGGAGGGGGGCGGCCGTGTCCGGGCCGCGCCGGGGCGTGGTCGCCCCGGTCGACGGTACGTGCGTCCGGGGCGGGGCGCCTCGTCCTTCCGGCCGGTTCCCGTCCGGCCGGAAGGACGAGGCGGTGGGGCTACAGGCCGGCCGCGGCGCTCTTGATCGCGGCGGCGAAGGTCGAGACCTCGGTGTAGACGCCGGGGTAGCCGGGGCGGGCGCATCCCTCGCCCCAGCTGACGATGCCGACCTGGATCCAGGCGTTGGCGTTGTCGCGGCGGAACATCGGGCCGCCGGAGTCGCCCTGGCAGGTGTCGACGCCGCCCTGGCTGAATCCGGCACAGATCTCCTCGCCCGGGACCAGCGAGCCGCCGTAGGAGCTCTGGCAGCTGGCGTCGGAGACGAAGGGGACGGTGGCCTTCATGAGGTAGCGCTGCTGTGCGCCGCCTTCGCGGGTGGCGCCCCAGCCGGCGACGGTGAAGGTGCCGCTGTCGTAGGCCTTGGTCTCGGCGATCTTGAGGGTGGGCAGGTTGATGGGCTGGGCGAGCTTGATGAGGGCCCAGTCCTTGCCGGTGCCGTTGTAGCCGGGGGCCTGGAGGACCTTGGTGGACTTGACCTTGATGGTGCTGGAGCTGTTGAGGTCGACGTTTCCGGCGGTGGCGGTGATGGAGGTGTTGTTGCCGGAGCCGTTCACGCAGTGCGCGGCGGTGAGGACGATCTGCTGGGTGTAGAGGGCGCCGCCGCAGCCCATGGAGAGGCGCACCATGAAGGGGAACTCGCCCTGGGCGGCGCGCGTGCCGCCGACGACGGGGGCCGGGGAGGCGCCGGCGTTGGCGGGCTGGAGGCTGACGGCCGCGAGGGCGACCGCGCCGACGGCGAGGGTGCGCTTCATGAACCGCACAAGAGTGCTCATGGTCAACACACTGCCTTTCGTGGGGGGTTGGGCCGTGCGTGTCACCGGGTGAATGACGGGTCCATGACACAACAAGCGGAGGCGCGGCATCAAGGACGCATTTTTGGCCAATCCCCGGCCAGCACGGCAGGGATTGCGGTGGAGGAGACCCGATGAAGCGCAACGGCACGCCGAACGGCCCGATCGAGCACGGATTTCCACATCTGGACACGGTGCGCGCCGCGATCACCGCGCTCCACCGCCGCCTGACGACCGACGGGATCCGCGCCTACGACACCGCCTTCGCCCCCGGCGACGCGGCGTTCGGCCCGGACGAGGACCTGCACCTGGGGGCGCACCGGGTGGCCTCGGCGATGGTCCGCGCACTACGGCTGCCCGACGCCCGCGTGCTGGTCTCCTTCCGGCCCATGGAGCAGGCGGCCACCGTGGAACTGACCGACGGGCCCGAGTACTTCGTCGAGGTCGCCGACCGCTTCCGCACCCACCGCGGCGACCTGGCGGCGGCCCTCTCCCACGAGGTGGCCCACGTCCTGCTGCACCGCCTGGACCTGCGCTTCGCCACCACCGCCGACAACGAGATCCTCACCGACACCGCCGCCGCCTACCTCGGGGCGGGCTGGCTGCTGCTCGACGCCTACCGCCAGGACGCGCTCACCCACCAGAAGTTCGGCTACCTCACCCCGGAGGAGTTCGGCTACGTCCTGGCCAAGCGCGGCCGGCTGATCGGCGAGGACCTCTCCGCCCGGTTCACCAGCCCGCGGGCGTACGAGGCGTACGTGCGCGGCGGCGCCCTCGACGCCCGGGACCACCGCCGGGCCCCGCTCGCCGCCGCCGGCCCCGCCGAACGGCTCCGCTACGCCCGCGCCCGGCGCTCGGGGGCGGCCGCGGAGCGCGGGGCGGGCTACCGCTTCGAGGGGCACGGGGCGGAGCGGCGGGTGAGCTTCCCCTGTCCGGTGTGCGCCCAGCGGCTGCGGCTGCCGGTGCGCGGGCCGCTGCGGGCGCGGTGCGCGCTGTGCGGCACGGTCCTGGAATGCGCCACGTGACGGGCGTTCACCGCCCGTCCGCGAAAAGTTACTTACCAGCCGGTAGACATGTCGGCGGGGAGCCCCGAACCTGGTCGCGTACATGCCAATACGACCGAGGAGCGTCCCCCATGCGCAGCACCCGCCGTACCCGAGTGACCCGTACGACCGCCGCCGCCCTCTCCGCCGCGGCGGCCGTCCTGACGCTGCTGCCGGCCGGAGCCGCGCAGGCGGCCCCGGCCGCCGTCGCCGCGACCCCGCCCGCCGCCACGGGCCCGGCCCCGGTCGCGTCCGGTTCCGCCCCCGGCGGCAACGCGGCGATCCTCGGCATCGACTACGGCACCTGGCAGCGCGACGTCGCCTCGGTCATCGACGCGGCCCGGCCCGGCATCGAGCAGCGCATCGCCGCCTCACCGGCCGGCGAGAAGCCGGCGATCGTCCTCGACATCGACAACTCCTCGCTGGAGACGGACTTCCACTGGTTCTGGACCTTCCCGACGCCCGCCATCGCCAAGGTCCGCGACCTGACCCGGTACGCGAGCGAGCGCGGGGTGGCGATCTTCTTCGTCACGGCCCGCCCGGGCATCGTGTACTCGCTGACCGAGCACAACCTCAAGGCCGTCGGCTATCCCGTCTCGGGCCTCTACGTCCGCGACCTGCCCGACCTGTTCGACGAGGTCAGCGCGTACAAGACGGGCAAGCGGGCCGAGATCGAGGCGCGCGGCTACACGATCATCGCCAACATCGGCAACAACCAGAGCGACCTCGTCGGCGGCCACGCCGAACGCACCGTCAAGCTCCCGGACTACGGCGGCAAGCTCTCCTGACGCGGCGCGATGCGGCGCGATAGGGCGCGGCGGGCGGGGGTGGCGGCGGCGGTGGTCACACGCCGCCGCCGCACCCCCCGCACCCGCCACAGCCGCTGCCGCAGCCGCCCCCGATGCCGACGCCCCCGTCGCCCCCGGACCACCTGCTCCCCCCGCCCCCGCCCCCTCCGCCCCCCAGCAGGAGGGCGGCCAGGCCGACGGTGACGACGGCCGGGGCGACGGCGAGGGCCACCATCCAGCCGCCGAGGCCGTCCCGCACTCCCCGCAGACCGGGGTCGAACGCGATCCAGGCGAGCACCCCCCACGTGCCGAGGCACACCCCACCAGCGATCCAGACCACCACCGCGTTTCTGCCCATACCGGGCGGTGTGCCCGACCCCGGGCAGAGGAACACCCGGCTCCGTCAGGCTTCTCCGCAACCGCAGCCGTCCGCCCCGCCGCAGCCGCCGCCGTCACCGGTCCCGTCCTCGCGGTCCGCGCCGCCGCCCGGGCCGCTGCGCACCACCTCCACCAGGACCAGCAGGACGAAGCCCCCGAAGAAGGCCAGGACGACGATCCAGCCTGTGCTCATGTGGACGGGTGTGCCCCGTCCCCCGAGCCGGAACACCACCCTCCGCCCCCGTCCCGCGCCCACCGGGAGCGTAGGGCGCCGGCGAAGACCGGGGGCGCGAACCAGGGGCGCGAACCGGGGACAACCCGTGGCCCGGTCCCGGTTCGGCGCGCGGCCCGAGCGGGTAGGGATACCCCATCGCAGGAGCCAAGGAGCCGGACCCGACCCCTCGCCAGGGGGCCGGACCCGGCTCCTTCTCCGTGCGGCCCCGCCCTGCGACCCGTCCGGGCCCGCCGGCCCGCCCGCCCGCGGCCTACCGGGTCCCGTACACCGGGAGCGGCGGCCGCGCGGACGACAGCAGCTTCGCCGCCGCCTCTCCCGCCTCCGCCGGGCTCCAGCGGGCGCCTCGGTCGGCGGTGGGGCCCGGCCGCCAGCCCTCCATCACGGTGATCCGGCCGCCCTCCGCCTCGAAGACCCGGCCGGTGACCCCCGCCGAGGCGTCCGACCCGAGCCACACCACCAGCGGGGACACGTTCTCCGGGGCCATCGCGTCGAAGCCGCCCCCCTCCGGGGCGGCCATGGTCCCCGCGAAGGCCTGCTCCGTCATCCGGGTCCGGGCCGCCGGGGCGATGGCGTTGACCTGGACCCCGTACCGCTCCAGCTCGGCGGCCGCGACCAGGGTCAGGCCGAGGATGCCGGCCTTGGCCGCGCTGTAGTTGCCCTGGCCGACCGAGCCCAGCAGCCCCGCTCCGGACGAGGTGTTGACCACCCGGGCGGCCACCCGCCGCCCCGCCTTCGCCTCGGCCCGCCACCACGCGGCGGCCGCCCGCAGCGGCAGGAAGTGCCCCTTCAGATGGACCCGGACGACCGCGTCCCAGTCGCCCTCGTCCAGGTTGACGAGCATCCGGTCGCGCAGGAACCCGGCGTTGTTGACCAGGGTGTCCATCCGCCCGAAGCGGGCGAGGGCGCACTCCACCAGCGAGTCCGCTCCCCCGCCGGTCGCGATGTCGCCGCCGTGCGCCACCGCCTCGCCGCCCAGCGCCTCGATCTCGGCGACCACCCGGGCGGCCGGCCCGTCCGGGCCCGGCGCCCCGTCGAGCCCGACCCCCAGGTCGTTCACGACGACCTTCGCGCCCTCCGCCGCGAAGGCCAGGGCGTGGGCCCGGCCCAGCCCCCGCCCCGCACCCGTCACGATCACGACCCGCCCCGTGCACAGTCCCGCGCCACCGGTCATCTCAGCTCTCCTTGTTGACAGTCGCCGCATCCAAGAACGCCGGGCGCTCGCCGCCCCCGTGCACCAGCAGGCTCGCCCCGCTCACGTACCCGGCCCGTTCGGAGGCCAGGAACACCGCCGCCTCCCCCACGTCCGAGGGCTCCGCCAGCCGGCCCAGCGGCACGGTCGCCCCCACCGCCGCGATCCCCGCCCCGTCCCCGTAGTGCAGGTGGGCCAGCTCGGTCCGCACCATGCCCAGGACCAGCGAGTTGACCCGGACCTCGGGGGCCCACTCCACCGCCATGGACCGGGCCAGCTGCTCCAGCCCGGCCTTCGCCGCCCCGTACGCGGCCGTGCCCGGGGAGGGGCGGGTCCCGCTGACGCTGCCGATCATCACCACCGAGCCCCGGCTCTGGCGCAGCCACGGGCGGGCCGCGAGCGAGGCCGTCAGCGGCGCCACCAGGTTCAGTTCCAGCACCCGCGCGTGCCGCTCGGCGCCGCCCTCGTCCAGGGGCCGGTACGGGGTCCCGCCCGCGTTGTTGACCAGGCAGTCGAGCCGTCCGTACCGCCGGCCGACCGCGTCGAAGAAGTCCTGTACGGCGACCGGATCGCGCAGGTCGACCGGGCTGAATTCGGCCGTGCGGCCGCCCCGCGACACCGGCGCGTCCGGCGGGCGCCGCGCGCAGACGACGACCCGGGCGCCGGCCGCGAGGAACGACCGGGCGATGCCGGCCCCCACCCCCCGGGTTCCGCCGGTGACGACGGCGACCCTCCCGTCGAGCTCCATGGGCTGCTACCTTCCTCACCTAACAAATGTTTGGTGGAAAGGTAGCTGATCCTGTCATGGGTGTCTCCACCGCAAGCCCCGGCAAGGGCATCGCACTGGTCACCGTCGACTTCCCACCCGTCAACGCGCTGCCCGTACAGGGCTGGTACGCACTCGCCGACGCCCTGCGCGCCGCCGGCCGCGACCCCGAGGTCCGCTGCGTGGTGCTGGCCGCCGAGGGCCGCGGCTTCAACGCCGGCGTCGACATCAAGGAGATGCAGCGCGACCCCGGGCACGGCGCCCTGATCGGCGCCAACCACGGCTGCGCCGACGCCTTCGCCGCCGTGTACGACTGCGAGGTGCCGGTCGTCGCGGCCGTGCACGGCTTCTGCCTGGGCGGCGGCATCGGCCTCGTCGGCAACGCCGACGCGATCGTCGCCTCCGACGACGCCGTCTTCGGCCTGCCCGAGCTGGACCGTGGCGCGCTCGGCGCCGCCACCCACCTCGCCCGCCTGGTCCCCCAGCACCTGATGCGCACGCTGTACTACACCTCGCGCACCGCCACCGCCGCCGAACTGCACGCGCACGGCTCGGTCTGGCGGGTGGTCCCGCGCGAGGGACTGCGCGGCGCCGCGCTGGAGCTGGCCGCCGAGATCGCGCGGAAGGACGGCTCCCTGATCCGGCTGGCCAAGGCCGCCATCAACGGCATCGACCCGGTGGACGTACGGCGCAGCTACCGCTTCGAACAGGGCTTCACCTTCGAGGCCAACCTCAGCGGCGTGGCCGACCGGGTCCGCGACGGCTTCGGAAAGGGCGGCAGCTCGTGACCGACAAGACGATGACCCCCGACGAGGTGGTCGGGCGGCTGCGCAGCGGGATGACGCTGGGGATCGGCGGCTGGGGATCGAGGCGCAAGCCGATGGCCCTGGTCCGCGCACTGCTCCGCTCCGAGATCACCGATCTCACCGTGGTCGCGTACGGCGGCCCCGACGTCGGACTGCTGGCCGCGGCCGGCCGCATCCGCCGGCTCGTCGCCCCCTTCGCCACCCTCGACTCGATCCCGCTGGAGCCGCACTTCCGCGCCGCCCGCGAACGCGCCGCCTTCGCCCTGACCGAGCTCGACGAGGCCATGTTCATGTGGGGCCTGCACGCCGCCGCGAACCGGCTGCCGTTCCTGCCCGTCCGCGCCGGCCTCGGCTCCGACGTGATGCGGGTCAACCCGGAGCTGCGGACCGTCACCTCCCCGTACGCCGACGGCGAGGAGTTCGTGGCCGTGCCGGCCCTGCGGATGGACGCCGCCCTGGTCCACCTCAACCGCGCCGACCGCCTCGGCAACGGCCAGTACCTGGGCCCCGACCCGTACTTCGACGACCTCTTCTGCGAGGCCGCCGACACCGCCTACGTCTCCTGCGAGCAGCTGGTGGAGAGCGCCGAGTTCGCCAAGGCGGGCCCCCCGCAGTCCCTCCTGGTCAGCCGGCACTCGGTCACCGGGGTCGTCGAGACGCCGAACGGCGCGCACTTCACCTCCTGCGCACCCGACTACGAGCGCGACGAGGCCTTCCAGAAGCTGTACGCGACCACGCCCTGGCCCGAGTTCCGCGCCCGCTTCCTCTCCGGCGGCAGCGAGCACGCCTACCAGTCCGCCGTCCGCACCTGGCACGAGGAGCAGCAGTGACCACCGCGACCGCCACCCGCGCCGAGTACTGCGTGATCGCCTGCGCCGAGGCCTGGCGGGGCGACGGCGAGGTGCTCGCCAGCCCGATGGGCCTCGTCCCCTCCCTCGGCGCCCGGCTCGCCAAGCGGACCTTCTCCCCCGACCTGCTGCTGACGGACGGCGAGGCCCTGCTCGTGGGGCTGGACGGCACGGTCGAGGGGTGGCTCCCGTACCGCCGCCACCTCGCCATGGTCACCGGCGGCCGGCGGCACGTGATGATGGGCGCCAGCCAGATCGACCGCTTCGGCAACCAGAACATCTCCTGCATCGGCCCGTGGGAGCAGCCGTCCCGCCAGCTCCTGGGCGTGCGCGGGGCGCCCGTCAACACGTTGAACAATCCGGTGAGCTACTGGGTGCCGCGGCACTCCCGCCGGGTGTTCGTCGAGCGCGTGGACATGGTGAGCGGGGTCGGCCACGACCGCGCCGCGGCGGCCGGCCCGGCCGCCACCCGCTACCACCGGCTGCCCCGGGTCGTCAGCGATCTGGGCGTCTTCGACTTCGCCGGCCCCGGCCGCTCGATGCGGCTGGCCTCCGTCCATCCGGGGGTCACCGTGGAGCAGGTCCGGGAGGCCACCGGCTTCGTCCTCGCCACCGACGGCGAGGTGCCGTACACGCGGGAGCCCACCGGGGAGGAGCTGCGGCTGATCCGCGAGGTGATCGACCCGAAGGGGCTGCGCGACCGGGAAGTGCGGGGCTGATCCGATGGAGACGGCATTCACCCGACTGGTCGGGGTCACGCACCCGATCGTGCAGACGGGCATGGGCTGGGTGGCCGGCCCGCGGCTGGTGTCGGCGGCCGCGAACGCGGGGGCGCTGGGCATCCTGGCCTCCGCGACGATGTCCGTGGAGCAGCTGCGGTCCGCGATCCACGAGGTCCGCTCCCGTACGGACGAGGCGACCCCGTTCGGGGTCAATCTGCGGGCGGACGCGGCCGACGCCGCCGAGCGCGCCCAGCTGATCATCGACGAGGGCGTCCGCGTGGCCTCCTTCGCCCTGGCCCCCTCCCGGGAGCTGATCGCCCGGCTCAAGGACGCGGGCGTGGTCGTCGTCCCCTCGGTCGGGGCCCGGCGGCACGCGGAGAAGGTGGCCGCCTGGGGTGCGGACGCGGTGATCGTGCAGGGCGGTGAGGGCGGCGGCCACACCGGGGAGGTGGCCACCTCCGTGCTGCTGCCGCAGGTGGTCGACGCCGTGGACGTGCCGGTGGTCGCGGCGGGCGGTTTCGCGGACGGCCGCGGCCTGGTCGCCGCGCTCGCGTACGGGGCCGCGGGCATCGCCATGGGCACCCGGTTCCTGCTGACCTCCGACTCGACCGTCCCGGACGCCGTGAAGGCGCAGTACCTGCGGGCCGCGGTCCGGGACGTCACCGTGACCACCGCCGTCGACGGGCTGCCGCACCGGATGCTCCGCACCGAGCTGGTCGACTCGCTGGAGCGGGCGGGCCGCGCGCGGACGCTGGTGCGGGCGGTCCGGCACGCGGCGGGCTTCCGACGGCTCTCGGGGCTGTCGTGGGCGCGGATGGTGCGCGACGGCCTGGCGATGCGCCACGGCAAGGACCTGTCCTGGAGCCAGGTCCTGATGGCCGCCAACACCCCCATGCTCCTTCGGGCGTCCATGGTCGAGGGCCGTACGGACCTCGGCGTCATGGCGTCCGGCCAGGTCGCGGGCGTGATCGACGACCTTCCGTCGTGCGCGGAGCTCGTCGCCCGGGTCATGGCCGAGGCACAGACCGTACTGGAAGGACTGGAACGCCTGCACTCGCTCCGCGCCCTGCCCCCCGCAGGGTGACCCTCCCTTCTCCGTTGCAGGAGTCGCATCAGATGAGCCGTGACCGAACCCGCCTGGCGGCCGCCGTGCTCGCCTCCGCCCTCGCCCTCGGCGCCCTGCCCGCCTCCGCGTACGCGGCGCCGGCCTCCCCCTCCCCTTCCCCCGCCGCCGTCCCGCGCGACCGGGTGGCGGACCCGGGCCGCCCGGTCCCGCTGCAGGGCGCCGTCAACGTCCGCGACGTGGGCGGCCACCGCACGTACACCGGCGGCCTGGTCCGTCAGGGGCTGGTCTACCGCTCCGACGCGCTGGGCCGGCTGACCGACGCCGACGTCGCCACCCTCGCCGGCCTGCATCTCACCGGCGTCGTCGACTTCCGCATCCCGATGGAGGTCCAGTACGACGGCGCGGACCGGCTGCCCGCCGGGCTCTCCCCCACCGCGCGCCCGGTCAGCGATCTCGGGCTGTACGCGACCCTCGTCACCGCGATCGGCAGCGGAGATCCGGCCACGCAGGAGCGGATGCTCGGCGGCGGCCGTGCCGAGGCCTACATGCGCGACATCTACCGCACCTTCGTCACCAGCCCGGAGAACCGGGCGCAGTTCGCGGCGACGCTGCGGGAGGTGGCCGACGGCCGGGGTCCGCTGCTGGTCCACTGCACCTCGGGCAAGGACCGGACGGGGTGGCTGGCCTACGTGCTGCTGCGGGCGCTGGCCGTCCCCGAGGACCGTGCCGCACGCGACTACCTGGCGTCGAACACCTACCGGGCCGCCTACGACGCCGCGCTGCGGGCGGGCCTCAAGCAGTCGGGCCGGATGCAGAACCCGGACCTGCTGATCCCCCTCCAGGAGGTCCGCACGGACTACCTGGCCGCCGCGACCGACCGGATGGAGGCCGACTACGGCGGCTTCTACGGGTATCTGACCGAGGGCCTCGGCCTCGACCTGCGGACCCTGGCCAGGCTCCAGGCCAGGATGGTCCGCTGAGCCCGCCTCGCCTGCCGGGTGCGGCGACCGCGCCGCGACGACGGAACGCCGGGCGGCGCGTGCGCTGCCCGGCGTTCCGTGTCGAACCCGTGTGGTACCCCGTCGTGTCCCGGTGCCGTCAGGCGGACCGGCGCCGGCCCTGGCCCGCGCCACCCACCCGGCTGCGGGCGGAAGCGGCCGCCGCGCCACCGGAGGGCGCGCCCCCGGTACGCCGGCCGCGCTCGCCGGAGCCACCGGCCGCGGCGCCCTGACCGCCGCCCTGACCGCGTCGGGCCTGGCCCGACGCGGAGGCCGGGGCCTGGCCGGCGGCGGCACCGCCGGAACGGCGTCCGCGCCCGCCGGCGGCCGGAGCCGCGCCGGTCGCGGAGCCGGTGCGCGGCCCGCCCGAACGGCGGCGTCCGCCACCGGCGCCGTTGCCCGCGGCGGGCTTCGACGCGGAGCGCTGGCGCGGCGGGGTCGGCTGCGGCACGTCCAGCACCACCGGGATGCCCGAGGGCTCCCGGGCGCCGGTCAGCCGGGCCAGTTCCTCGTCGGAGGACTTGATCTGCGCGGTGCGCGGGGAGATCCCGGCGTCCGACATGAGCCGCGTCATGTCCCGCTTCTGGTCGGGCAGGACCAGGGTGACGACGCTGCCGGACTCGCCGGCGCGGGCGGTGCGTCCGCCGCGGTGCAGGTAGTCCTTGTGGTCGGTGGGCGGGTCCACGTTGACGACGAGGTCGAGGTCGTCGATGTGGATGCCGCGCGCGGCGACGTTGGTGGCCACCAGCGCGGTGACCTCGCCCGTCTTGAACCAGTCCAGGGTCCGGTTGCGCTGCGGCTGCGAGCGGCCGCCGTGCAGGCCGGAGGCGCGGACGCCGTCCGCGAGGAGCTTCTTGACCATGCGGTCGACCCCGCGCTTGGTGTCCACGAACATGATCACCCGGCCTTCGCGAGCGGCTATGCGCGTCGCCACGGCCTTCTTGTCGGTCTCGTCCATGACGTACAGGACGTGGTGCTCCATGGTGGTGACCGCGCCGGCCGAGGGGTCGACGGAGTGGCCGACCGGGTCGGTGAGGAACATCTTGACGAGCTTGTCGATGTTCTTGTCCAGCGTCGCCGAGAACAGCATCCGCTGGCCGCCGGCCTGGACCTGCTTGAGCAGCGCGGTGACCTGCGGCATGAAGCCCATGTCGGTCATCTGGTCGGCCTCGTCGAGGACCGTGATGGCGACCTGCGAGAGGTCGGCGTCACCGCGGTCGATGAGGTCCTTCAGCCGGCCGGGGGTGGCGACGAGCACCTCGGAGCCGCGGCGCAGGGCGCCCGACTGCCGGTTGATCGACATGCCGCCGACGACGGTGGCGATGCGCAGGTTGACGGCCGTGGCGTACGGGGTCAGGGCGTCGGTCACCTGCTGCGCGAGCTCGCGGGTGGGGACGAGGACCAGGGCGAGCGGCGCCTTGGGCTCGGCCCGGCGGCCCGCGGTACGGGCCAGCAGCGCCAGGCCGAAGGCCAGCGTCTTGCCGGAGCCGGTGCGGCCGCGGCCGAGCAGGTCGCGGCCGACGAGCGAGTTGGGCAGCGTGGCGGCCTGGATCGGGAACGGCGAGGTGACGCCCTGGGCTGCGAGGGTCTTCAGCAGCGCCTCGGGCATGTCCATGTCCTCGAACGCCTCGACCGGCGGGAGGGCCGGTGCGATCGGTTCGGGCATGGTGAATTCCTGGGGCCTGGCCACGGGGGCGGACTTCTGCCGTCCCGCGCCAGCCTTCGGACGTCCCTGGGCCGCACCTCGGCCCCGAGTGGGGCGGCGGCTGGGTCGTGCGGAGCTGGAGCTGGTCATGCGGAAAACGCCCTCCTGAAACCGGCAGGTACAACAAACAGTCGAAACAGCAGACAAGCCGGGGTCCGCACCTCACGGTGCGGACCCCGGCATGCTGGTGAAATCAGGCGGGGAGGATGTTCTCCGCCTGGGGGCCCTTCTGGCCCTGGGTCACGTCGAAGGACACGCGCTGGCCCTCCTGGAGCTCACGGAAGCCCTGGGTGGCGATGTTCGAGTAGTGGGCGAAGACGTCCGGGCCGCCACCGTCCTGCTCGATGAAGCCGAAGCCCTTTTCCGAGTTGAACCACTTCACGGTGCCAAGTGCCATTTTGAATCTCCTGAATAGGCGGCAAAGGGCCCCATCCGGAGAGTCCGGCAAAACAATAAAAGCGCCTGAGGATCATTCCCGTCAGGCGCACATAAAGTTCATGGGTACCACAACTGCAACGAGCTCTAAGCTACCACACCTCCACCGGGTGCCGCCGCCGCAGGCGTGTGACCTGCGTCCTTTCCGGCATCCGGAGGGGCGGCGGGGCCGCCGTCCCTCCGGCCGGGCGGGGCCCTACAGCCGCTCGATGATCGTCACGTTGGCCTGGCCGCCGCCCTCGCACATCGTCTGGAGGCCGTACCGGCCCCCCGTCCGCTCCAGCTCGTGCAGGAGCGTGGTCATCAGCCGGACCCCGGTGGCGCCCAGCGGGTGGCCCAGCGCGATGGCGCCGCCGTTGGCGTTGACCCGCTCCGGGTCGGCGCCCGTCTCCTTCAGCCAGGCCAGCACCACCGGCGCGAAGGCCTCGTTGATCTCCACCAGGTCGATGTCCGCCAGTGTCAGGCCGGTCTTCTTCAGCGCGTACGCGGTCGCCGGGATCGGCGCCGACAGCATCCGGATGGGGTCCTCGCCCCGGACCGACAGGTGGTGGACGCGGGCCCGCGGCCGCAGGCCGTGCTCCCGTACCGCCCGTTCGGAGGCGATCAGCATCGCCGCCGCGCCGTCCGAGACCTGGGAGGAGACGGCGGCGGTGATGGTGCCGCCCGGGACCACCGGCTTCAGGGCCGCCATCTTCTCCGGGGTGGTGTCCCGGCGGGGGCCCTCGTCGGCCGCGACCTCGCCGTACGGGACGGTCTCGCGCGCGAAGCGGCCCTCGTCGGCGGCGCGCACCGCCCGTTGGTGGGAGCGGAGCGCGAACTCCTCCATGTCCCGGCGCGTGATGCCCCACTTGCGCGCGATGAGCTCGGCGCCGTGGAACTGGTTCACCGGGGCGTCGCCGTACCGGGCCCGCCAGCCCTCCGATCCGGCGTACGGGCCCTCGGTGAGGCCGAGCGGTTCGGCCGCCTGCCGCGAGGCGAAGGCGATCGGGATCATGGACATGTTCTGGGTGCCGCCCGCGACCACCAGGTCCTGGGTGCCGGACAGGACGCCCTGCGCCGCGAAGTGCACGGCCTGCTGGGACGAGCCGCACTGGCGGTCCACGGTGACGCCGGGGACCTCCTCGGGCAGGCCGGCCGCCAGCCACGCGGTCCGCGCGATGTCGCCCGCCTGCGGTCCGACCGTGTCGAGGCAGCCGAACACCACGTCCTCCACCGCCGCCGGGTCCACGCCCGAGCGCGCGACCAGCGCCTTCAGCACGTGCGCGCCCAGGTCGGCCGGGTGGACCGCCGACAGGCCGCCCCCGCGCCGCCCCACGGGCGTGCGGACCGCGTCGACTATGTAGGCCTCGGGCATCGGGACTCCTCTGGTCGGCTGCGCCGTCAGGTGCGCAGGGCGATCCCGTCCAGCACCATCGACAGGTACTGCCGGGCGATCTCCTCGGGGCTGTGCAGGCCGCCGGGCCGGTACCAGGAGGCCGCCACCCACACCGTGTCGCGCACGAAGCGGTAGGTGAGGCGGATGTCGAGGTCGGCCCGGAAGACCCGGGCGGCGACGCCCCGCTCCAGCGTCCCCAGCCAGGCCTTCTCGAACTTCTGCTGCGAGTCGGAGAGGTAGTGGAAGCGGGGTTGCGCGGAGAGGGTGCGCGCCTCCTTCTGGTAGATCGCGACGGCGGCGCGGTGCCGGTCGATCTCCCGGAAGGACTCGGTGACGAGGGCCTCGATGGTCTCCCTGGGGCCGAGGCCCGCGGCGAGGACGCCGTCGTAGCCCTGCCACAGCTCGGTCAGGAAGTCCGAGAGGATCTCGTCGAGCATCGATTCCTTGGAATCGAAGTGGTAGTAGAGGCTGCCGGCGAGCATTCCGGCGGCGTCGGCGATCTTCCGGACGGTGGTGGCGTTGTAGCCCTGCGCGGCGAAGACCTCGGCGGCGGTGTCGAGGAGTTCGCGGCGCCGCTCGGCCGACGCGGTCACCTGCTGCTTCTTGTTCGTTGGCACGCGCCCATTGTGGGGCTAGGGGTGCCGGCTGCTGACGGAGACGGTCTCGCCCGTCATGTACGCGGAGTAGCCGCTGGCCAGGAAGACGATGACGTTCGCGACCTCCCAGGGCTCGGCGTGGCGGCCGAAGGCCTCGCGGGCGGTCAGCTCCGTGAGGAGTTCCGCGCTGGTGACCTTCACCAGGTGGGGGTGCATGGCCAGGCTCGGGGCGACCGCGTTGACCCGCACGCCGAACTCGGCCGCCTCCAGCGCCGCGCAGCGGGTCAGGGCCATCACGCCGGCCTTGGCGGCGGCGTAGTGGGCCTGGCCGGTCTGGGCGCGCCAGCCGACGACGGAGGCGTTGTTGACGACGACCCCGCCCCCGGTGCCGGCGGCCTTCATGGAGCGCAGGGCGGCGCGGGTGCAGCGGAAGGTGCCGTTCAGGGTGACGTCGAGGACGCGGGACCACTGGTCGTCGGTCATGTCGACGAGGGCGGCGGTGCCGCCGAGGCCGGCGTTGTTGACGACGACGTCGAGGCCGCCGTGGAGCCGTTCGGCGAGCGCGAAGAGGGCCCGCACCTGGTCTTCGTCGGTGACGTCGCAGGGCAGGGCGGCGACGCGGTCCGCGCCGAACTCGGCGGCGAGCGCCCGCTCGGTCTCCTCCAGCCGCCGGGCGTGGGCGTCGCCGAGGACGACGCGGGCGCCCTCTTCCAGGAAGCGCCGGGCGGTGGCCCCGCCGATGCCGGCGCCGGCGGCGGCGGTCACCACGGCGGTCCGGTCCTCCAGCAGGTGGTGGCCGGGGATGTACCGGGGCTCGTTCATGCGAACTCCTCGACGCTGCTCATGGCCGTACGTTAACCTACCAAACACTTGTTAGGGAAGGCGCTCAGGAGGGCGGAGACCCGATGGACCTGACCCAGACGGCGGAGGTCGAGGCCTTCCGGGCGGAGGCCCGGAGCTGGCTCGCCGCCCACGTCCCCCGGACCCCGCTCCCCTCCCTGGAGACGGCCGGGGGCTTCGCCGCCCACCGCGCGTGGGAGGCGGAGCTGCACGCGGACCGCTGGTCGGTGGTGTCCTGGCCCGAGGAGTACGGGGGCCGGGGCGCGGACCTCGTGCGGTGGCTGGTGTTCGAGGAGGAGTACTGGGCGGCGGGGGCGCCGGGCCGGGTCGCGCAGAACGGCGTCAGCCTGCTCGCGCCCACCCTCTTCGAACACGCGACCGCGGAACAGCGGGCGCGGGTGCTGCCGGCCATGGCCGCCGGCCGCGAGATCTGGGCGCAGGCCTGGTCGGAGCCGGAGGCGGGCTCGGACCTGGCGTCGCTGACCTCGCGGGCGGTGCGCACCGACGGCGGCTGGCTGCTGCACGGGCAGAAGACCTGGTCCTCGCGGGCCGCCTTCGCCGACCGGGCCTTCGGCATCTTCCGTACCGATCCGGACGCGCCGAAGCGCCACCAGGGGCTGACGTACCTGATGTTCGACCTGCGGGCGCCGGGGGTGACCGTCCGGCCCGTCGGCCGCCTGGACGGGAAGCCGGCCTTCGCGGAGCTCTTCCTGGACGGCGTCTTCGTGCCGGACCGGGACGTGATCGGGGAGCCGGGGCAGGGCTGGCGGATCGCGATGTCGACGACGGGCAACGAGCGGGGCCTGACCCTGCGCGCCCCGGGCCGCTTCCTGGCCGCGGCGGACCGGCTCGTCGGGCTGTGGGAGGCGGCCGGCGCTCCGGACGGCACCGCGCTGCGCGACCGGGTGGCGGACGCGGTGGTCGGGGCGCGCGCGTACGAGCTGTTCACCTGGGCGGGCGCAGCCCGGTTCGCGGCGGGCGCGGCGGCCGGCGCCGAGTCCAGCCTGAACAAGGTGTTCTGGTCGCGCTACGACATCGCCCTGCACGAGACGGCGCTCGACCTGCTGGGTGCGGACGGGGAGCTGGCCGCGGGCGAGTGGGCCGAGCCGTGGCTCTTCTCGCTGGCCGGACCGATCTACGCGGGGACCAACGAGATCCAGCGCGACATCATCGCCGAGCGGCTGCTCGGCCTGCCGAAGGGCCGCCGCTGATGCGCTTCCTGCCGACCGACGAGCAGGCGGACTTCGCCCGTACGCTGCGCGCCCTGCTGGCCGCGTCCGACGTCCCGGCCGCGGTACGGGCCTGGGCGGGCGGCGGGTACGGGCCGGGGCGGGCGCTGTGGTCCCGGCTCTCGGACACCGGGCTGTTCGCCCTGGCCGTGCCGGAGGCGTACGAGGGCCTGGGCCCGCTGCCGGTGGAGCTGGCGCTGGGCTTCGTGGAGCTGGGCCGGGCTGGCGTCCCCGGCCCGGTGGTGGAGACGGCGGCGGCAGCCGTGCTGCTGGCGGAGCTGGGCGACGCGGCCCTGGCCGGGCGGTTCCTGCCGGAGCTGGCGGCGGGCGCGGCGGCGACGCTGACGCTGCCCGGCGGGAGTCCGTACGCGCTGGACGCGGAGGCGGCCGCGCACTGCTTCGCGGTGTCCCCGGCGGGCGAGCTGCGGCTGGCCGGGGCCGGCCGCCCGCTGGCCTCGACGGACCCGGCCCGGCGCCTGTCGGTCCCGGCGGCCGGGGGCGAGCTGCTGGCGGCGGGGCCGGGGGTGGAGCGGGCGGCCGCGGTGGCCGGGCGGTGGGCGCGACTGCTGACGGCGGCGCAGTGCCTGGGGGTGGGCGAGGCGCTGCTGGCCCGGGCGGTGCAGTACGCGAAGCAGCGCACCCAGTTCGGCGGGCCGATCGGCGCCTTCCAGGCGGTCAAGCACCGGCTGGCGGACACGCTGCTGGGCCTGGAGTTCGCCCGGCCGCTGGTGTGGGCGGCGGCGCTGTCGCCGGGACCGGGCGAGGTGGCGGCGGCGAAGCTCACGGCCGGCGAGGCGGCGTACGCGGCGGCGCTGACGGCGCTCCAGGTGCACGGCGCGGTCGGCTACACGGAGGAGCTGGACCTGTCGCTGTGGCTGCGCAAGGCCCGCCCGCTGCGGGACGCCTGGGGGACCCCGTCGGCCTGCCGGGAGGAGGTCGTCGCGGCGGCGGTGCGGGCGCGGGCCGCCCGGTCGCGCTGAGGGCGGGCCGCGCGCGCGGGCCGCGCCGGGGGCGGGCCGTGCGCGCGGGCCGCGCCGGGGGCGGGTCACAGGACGGCGACGCCGAGGGTGACCACGTAGCGCTCCTCGACGGTCCCGTCGGGGAACAGCCGCAGCAGGCGGTCCCGCTCGGCGTCCAGGAAGGCGCGGGTGCCCGGTTCGCCGAGGAGCAGGAAGGCGGAGTGGCTGGCGTGGTTGGCCAGGTGGGCCTCCAACGGGACCCGGCGCGACCAGCGGATCTCGCGGGTGGTGAAGGACGGGCCGGGAGGCAGCCCGCGGAAGCTGACCCCGTCGGCGCCGAACAGGGCGCGGACGCGGGCGTCCTGGGCGGCGATCCAGGGCACGGCGGCGTCCATGTCGTTCCACCACAGCGCGAGCGCGCCGCCGGGGCGCAGCACGCGGCGGGCCTCGGGCACGGAACGGGCCGGGTCGGTCCAGTGCCAGGCCTGGGCGTAGGTGAGGAGGTCGAAGCGGCCGCTCGCGAGGGGCAGCCGGTCCCCGTCGCCGCGCACGAGCGGGATGCCGGGGTTGGCCCGGCGCAGCTCGGCGGCCATTCCGTCGCCGGGCTCGACGGCGACGACCCGGGCCCCGCGGGCGTGCAGCAGGGCGCTGGCGATCCCGGTCCCGGCGCCGGCGTCGGCCACCAGCGCCCCGGCGAGGGGCCGGCCGGCGAGTTCCTCGACGGCGTCGAACAGCTCGGCCGGGTAGCCGGGCCGGTGGGCGTTGTAGAGGGCGGCTGCGGCGTCGAAGGACCGGGCGCGTGTCGTCATCCGCCCATTGTTTTCGATCTCCCGTCCGAGGGCCAGGGCGGGCGCGCCGACGGGCCCGCGGGGGTCAGCGGGTGGTCGTGCCGCCGTCGACGGCGAACTCGGTGCCGGTCACGTAGGAGGAGGCGTCGGAGCAGAGGAAGACGACGAGTTCCGCGACCTCCTCCGGCCGCCCCATCCGCCCCAGGGGGACGTGCGACCAGTCGCGGCCCTCGACGGCGTGGGCGACCATCGGGGTGTCGATCGCGCCCGGGTGCACGGAGTTGACCCGGATGTGGTCCCCGGCCAGGTCCAGGGCGGCCGAGCGGGTCAGGCCGCGCAGTGCGAACTTGGTCGATCCGTAGGCCGCGTGGCCCGGGATGCCGACCAGTCCGGCCGTGGAGGAGATGTTGACGACGGAGCCGCCGCCGGCCGCCCGCAGCACCGGGGCCACGGCCTGGATGCCGAGGAACGGGCCCAGCAGGTTGACCCGCAGCAGCGCCTCGAAATCCTCGGCCGTCTGCCGTTCCACGTGGGCGGTGCGCCACAGGGCCGCGTTGTTGACCAGCGCCGACACCGTGCCGAAGGCGGCCAGCGCGGCCCGCACCACCTCGGCCCAGGACGCGGCGTCGGCCACGTCGTGGCGGACGAACAGGGCCCGGTCGCCCAGTGCGGCGGCGACCTCCCGGCCCTCGTCCTCCCGTACGTCGGTGACGACGACCCGCGCCCCCGCCTCCGCGCACAGCCGTGCCTCCGCCGCCCCCTGGCCGCGCCCGGCCCCGGTGACGACGACGACCTTCCCGTCCAGCGTGATCACGGCCCGCCCCTTCCGACCGGACCACTTCTAGCAGTCGCGCCGCCACCTCGGAAGGGCCCGCGCGCCGCCCGGTCGTAGACTGCCCGGCGTGGCAGACGACACGGACAGGCGCCCGCTCCCCGCGACCGGCTGGGCGGTGCTCGGGCTGCTCTCCTTCGGTGAGGAGCTCTCCGGCTACGACCTGAAGAAGTGGTCGGACCGGTCCCTGCGCTTCTTCTACTGGAGCCCGTCCTTCAGCCAGATCTACAGCGAGCTGAAGCGGCTGGAGCGGGCGGGCTACGCGTCCTCGCGGACCGTCGCCCAGGAGACCGGCACCCGCGACAAGCGGGTCTACCGGATCACCGCCGAGGGCCTGGAGGCCGTACGGGCCTGGGCCCGCGAGGCACCGGTCGACCCGCCCGTCCTCAAGCACGGGCCGATGCTGCGCCTGTGGCTGGGGCACCTGCTGGAGCCGGAGCAGATGCGCGAAGTGCTGCTGCGGCACCGGGAGTTCGCCCAGGACATGCACGACCGGGCCGTCGCCGACGCGGAACTCGCGCGCGACGAGCCCGCGTGGGCGTACCCGGCGCTGACCCTCAAGTGGGCCGAGCGGTACTACGCCTCCGAGCGCGACCTGACGGCCGCGATGCTGGCGGACGTCGAGGCGGCGGCCGGGCGGACGTCCGACCGCGCGTAGCCCGGCGCCCCGGTCCACGGCCCGGCGGCTGGGCCGGGCCGGGGCCGGGCGGTTTCATGTCCGTATGACGACGAACAACTGGGCAGCTTTCGAGACGGCGGAGCCGGAGTTCGCGCGGACGGTCGCGGAGCGCTTCGCGCGGTACCCGCACCACGTCCTCGCCACCCTCCGCAAGGACGGGTCCCCGCGGGTCGCCGGGCTGAACGTCGGCATGCGGGGCGGCGAGCTGTGGCTGGGGATGATGGCCGGCTCGATGAAGGCCGGGGACCTGCGGCGCGACCCGCGCTTCGCCCTGCACGCCAATCCCGGCCCGGACGAGACGATGCCGGACGGGGACGCGTGGATCTCCGGCCGGGCGGTGGAGGTCGTGGACCCGCCGGAGCTGCACCGGTACGCGGAGGAGAGGCTGTCCCCGCACCCCTTCCACCTCTTCCACGCCGACCTGGCGGAGGTCGTGCACGTCGGCGTGGACGGCGAGGAGCTGGTGGTGCGGTCGTGGACCCCGGAGCGGGGACTGCGCACCCTGCGCCGGGGCAACGACGACGAGCCGGCCCGGGAGGAGCCCGCGGGGCCGGCTAGCTGAGCCGGAGCGGGAGGAGCCCGGCGGTGGCGAGGGCGGCGGGGTCGACGTCCACCCGGTTCCGGTCGATGTTGAGGGTGACCCCGCCGTACGCGGCGTCGTGGTCGCCCTGGAACTGGTGCGCGCGGCGCCGGCCGGACCACTGCGAGGTGCCGGCGGGCAGGCCCATGTCGGCGTCGGTGACGGTGGCCGAGCCGTTCCAGCGGGCGACCCAGAGCACGTCGGGCATCGAGCGGGGCTCCTGGCGGTAGTGGGCGCTCAGCGCCTGGGCGCCGGAGGAGGCCGACACGTAGGCGGCGGAGCGGTAGCCCAGGGCGTGCAGCCGGTCCGTCCAGGCGGTCAGGTAGGCGACGACGGGGGCGTCCCAGGTGGCGCGGTCGGTGTAGTTCTCCAGGTCGTTGTAGAGGATGGTGCCCTCGGGCAGGCCGAGGGAGCGGGCCGCGTCCACCGCGCCGTCGGCGGCGGCGCGGCCCTGGCCGTCGGCCGTTGCGGGGTCGGTGGACAGGCCGGTGCTGGAGCTGTGCCAGGGCTGCGGGCCCACCCAGATCGGCATCAGGTGCCAGCCCGCCCCGGCCTGCCCGCGCACCCAGGCGGCGGTGAGCTGCGGCTGGGCGCAGGCCCGGGCACGGCCGCCGATGTAGATGCCGACCGCGCCGAAGGGCGAGCCGGTCCGCCAGGCCTCCATGGTCCGCGGGGTCGGGGCGGTGCAGGCGTCGAACCCCTGGCCGCTGAAGGCGTCCTGGGCGCCGCGGAGCGCGGCGGGGGCCGCGGCCAGGGCGGCGGGTACGAGGACGGGGGCGGGGCGGCGGACGGGCGCGGGGTCGCCGGCCCCGAGCGCGCGGGCGCGGGCGAGCACCGCGCGGACGGCGTCGGGGGCGGCGCCGTAGGAGACGGTGGCCATGACGCCGGGGCCGCGCAGGGCGTAGCGCAGTTCGTTGCTGTCGGAGCGGGGCGGGGTGGCGGGCAGGGCCGCGCCGGAGTCCACGGCGACGGTGGGCACGTCGGCGCGCGGCGGCGCCCCGTCGAGCGGTTCGAGGTGCAGGGTGTCGGCGCGCTGCACGGCGGCCCGTCCGGCGCACTCCTCCTGGGTGCCGGCGGGTCCGAGGTAGAGGGTGGCCAGGTCGAGGCGCAGGCAGGCGGCGGGGTTGCGGTCGAGGTCGACGACCCGCCAGTCGGCGGGGACGGTGAGCCGCAGCCCGCGGTAGTCGACGGTCCGCTCCCCGGTGCCGGCCGGGACGGCGGCCGGGACGGCGGCCGGGACCACGGCGGGAGCGGGGGCGGGGAGCGGGGCGGGGGGTGTGGCGGAGGCGGCGGTCGTGAGCGGCAGGGGCAGCAGCAGGGCGGCGCCGAGGAGGCCGCTCAGCAGCGTTCGGGTGGGGGCCATGCTGCGGATAGTTACCAGAGATCGGTCCGGTGCCCGCGCCCGACGGCCGTCCGGATGGCCCGTACGGCTCCTCCCCTCCCGCCCCGCGGCCCGCCCGCGCCGGGCCGGGCGCCGCGCTCCGGGCGTCACCCGCACGAGCGATCCGGCCCCGGCCGCGTCATGCGGGCGGGGTCGGGACGGGTGTGCGGGGTGTGGCGAGTGTGCCCCAGGAGGCCAGTGCGCCGTCGACGGCGCTGTGCAGCTCCGCGGCCGGAGCACCGTCCCGGGACTGGACGGACAGGCCGTTGAGGACGGTGCCGTAGAAGGCGGCGATGGCCGCGGCGTCGGCGTCGGCCCGTACGCCGCCCTCCTCGAAGCCCCGCACCACGCGGGCGCGGATCGTCTCGCGCACCCCGGCCCGCATCCGGGCGAGGGCCTCGGCGACCGGGGAGGCCTCCGGTACGCAGACGGGCGCGGCGAGCACGATCATGCAGCCGGTGGGGGTGGCGGGGTCCGCGTACGCCGTGGCGTTGTCGCGCAGCATCGCCTCGACCGCGGCGCGGGCCGTCGGCTCCTCGGCCAGGGCCCGCCGTCGCGTTCGACGCGGCGGTCGCGCTCTTCGCCGTGTCCGCACCGGCCACCGGGGTGCTGCTCCGGGGGCGCCGGGCGGTGGGCGCGCGGGCGGTCCCGGGTGAACGGGCGCGCGGGCGGGACGGCGCGCTCCCCCACGGTGCGCCGGCCCGCCCTCCCCGTCCCCCGCTCTCCCCTTCCCCCGCCGCCCGGTACGCCGGGTCAGCAGGTGGCCACGTCGGGCGGCGGTATGAAGATCGCGTCCAGGGCGCGGGCGGCGGCGAGGTGCACCTTGGCGTAGCCGGAGAGGCGCCCGCCGGTGGTGAAGTCCAGCTCGTCCGGCAGGTCCTGCACGGTGATCTCCTCCCCGATGGAGGCGACCGACAGCGTCCCCGAGCACCCGGTGGGCTTCGGCGACGCCCCGCCCGCGGCCGTGCCGTTGTCCGGCCCGACGTTCACGGTGACGGCGGCGAGCGGTACGTACGTGTAGCTGAAGTCGAGCCCCCGCGGCGTGGCGCGCCGGGTCGGCAGGGTCGGTGCGGCCGTCGGGGCCGGCCCGCCCCGCGGGACGCCGACCAGGTCGACCCGGAAGTGCGTCACCCGCACGGGGACGGCCTCGCAGGGGCGGCGCGACGGGTGCGCGTCGAGGAAGGGCCCGCTCTCCGACAGGAAGAAGCCGCTCCCCGAATCGGGCTTGCTGGTCCTGAGGTTCAGCAGGTAGGCCAGCCGGTCCCCGTTGCCCATGCCGGCGATCGGGACGCAGGCGTACGTGGCCGTGGCGCTCGGGGTGGCCGACGAGCCGGGCGCGCCGGTGGAGGAGGACGCGGCGGACGCGGAGCCCCCCGGCCGCGCGGAGCCGGCCGGGCCCGTGCCGGAACAGCCCTGGAGCGCGAGCACGGGGAGGACGAGCAGGGGTGCGGCGAACAGACGTAATCGGTGCATGCGGCCTTCCCTCGGGCACGGCGCGAACTCTCCCCCGATGCTCGCAGTCCGGCCGCGGCGGCGGCATCCGTAGAACCGCCTACGTATCCCGGGCCCCGTTCGCGGGTATACCGGACCCCCGGGGAGGCGTGATGGAACGCAGGACTCCGCCGGTGGGCCGGGCGGCCGAGCTGGACCGGCTGGACGCGGTGGTCGAAGGGCTCGCCGGACGCGGCGCGCGCGGCGGCCCGGGCGGCGGGCCGGGGGTCGTCGACCTCACCGGCGCCGCGGGCATCGGCAAGAGCCGGCTGCTGGCCGAGCTGTGCGCCCGGGCCGCGGCGCGCGGGCTGACGGTGCTGCGCGGCCGGGCCACCGAGTACGAACGGCACGTCCCGTTCGGCCTGTTCACCGACGCCCTCGCCGACCTGGACCCGGACCTGCTGCACGCCCTGGGCGCCCCCGAGCCGGCGGCGGCCCCGGTCCTGTACGGCGTGGAACCACCCCCGCCCCCGCCGCCGGAGCCCGCGGCCGCCCGAACCGGCGCACCCCCCGGCACCGCGCCCGGCACCGCCCCCGGCACCGCGCCAACCGGAGTCCCGGCAGCCGCCGAACCCCTGCCGCCCGGGGCCCCTGATCCGTCCCGCCGGTCCGAGGGGCGGTTCGCGGTGCACCGGGCCGCCGCCCGGCTGTTCACCGCGCTGGCCCGCCGCACCGGGCCCGGCCTGCTCATCGCCCTCGACGACCTCCACTGGGCCGACCCGGCCTCGCTGGAGCTCCTCGACCACCTCCTGCGCCACCCCCCGCACGCCCCCGTCCTCCTCGCCGTGGCCCGGCGCGAGCGCCAGACGGCGGCCCCGTTGGGCGCCGCGCTGACCCGGGGCATCGACACCGGCGCCGTGCTGCGCCTGGACCTCGGCCCGCTGGCCGAACGGGCCTGCGTCGAACACCTCGCACCGGGACTGCCGCCCGCCCGCGCCGCCCGCCTGTACGCCGCCAGCGGCGGCAACCCCCTCTACTTCCTCGCCCTCCTCCAGGGACAGGGCCGGGGCCGGGGCGCCGCCCCGGGCCCGGCCGGCGGCCCCGGCCTGGCCGCGCTGCTGCTCGACGAACTGACCCCGCTGACCGGGGCGCAGCGCCGTACCGCCCAGGCCGTCGCCCTGCTCGGCGACCACGCCACCCCCGCCCTGCTGGCCGCCGTCACCGGAGCCGGACGGGACGGCCCCGGCGCCGACGGCCTCGACTCCGACGGCCACGATTCCGACGGCCTCGACGCCGATCTGCGCGCCCTGGCCGCCCGCGACCTGGTGCGGCCGGGCCCCGGCGGGAGCTGGGCGCTGCGCCACCCGGTGCTGCGCACGGCCGTCCACGAGGACACCGACCCGCAGCGCCGCATCCGCATGCACCGGGCCGCGGCCCGCGCCCTGGCCCGCGCCGGGGCGGGAGCCACCGTCCGGGCGCACCACGTCGAGCGCTCGCTGACCTCCTGGGAGCCGGAGCGGGTCGCCGTACTGCTGGAGGCCGCCGACAAGGCCGCGGCGACCGCCCCCGCGAGCTGCGCGCACTGGCTGGGGGCCGTCCTGCGCGTCCTGCCCCACGACCCGGCGCACGGACGGCGCCGGCTGGAGCTGATGCTGGCGCGGGCCCGCGCCCTGAGCGTCTGCGGCGAACTGCGCGAGAGCCGGGACCTGTCGTACGCGGTGGCCGACGCGGTCGCCCCGGACGACGCCACCGGGCTGCGGGCCGCGGCCGTCACCCTGTGCGCTTCGATGGAACGCCACCTCGGCGACTACGACGCCGCCCTCTCCCTGCTCCGTCGCGAACTGGCCCGCCGGCCCGCCCCGCGCCCCTGCGACGCCCTCGCCCTCGGCCTCGAACTGGGCGCGTCCGCCCCGCACTCCACCCCGTTCCCGCGGGTGCGCGCCGACGTCCTGGCCGCCTTCGAGCTGGCCGAGCGCCTCGGCGACGGGCCGGCCGCCGCCGAGGCGCTCGCGCTGTGCGCGCTCGGGGAGACGTACGAGGGGAACCTCGACGCGGCCCGGGAGTTCTCCGCCCGCGCCGGAGCCCGGCTGGAGACGCTGACCGACCGGGACCTCGCGGGCCGGTGCGAGGCGCTGGCCCGGCTGGGCTGGGCGGAGTTCCACCTGGAGCGCTTCGAGGCGGCGGAGCGGTACGCCGACCGGGGCCTGGCCGCCGCCCGGCGCGGCGGGGAGCTGTACATCCTGACCCACCTGCTGCTGTGCAAGGCCGCGGTGCGGATGAACACCTGCCGGCTGGACTCGGCGCGGGAGCTGGCCGACGAGGCCGAGGGGATCGCCCGCGCGACCGGCAGCGGCGAACTGCTCACCGTGGTCCTCGCCAACCGGGCCCAGGTGCTCCTCGCGGCGCTGCCGCCCGGGGACCGGACCGCGCTCGCGGTCGCCGAGGAGGCGGTGGCGGTGGCGGGCGGCCGGCGCAGCTGGTGGGCCTCGCTCGCCTGGTGCGTGCTCGGGTACGCGGCCCTGTACGGCGGGGACGCGGACCGGGCCCGGGCGGCGATGCTGCACGCGGGCCGCGACGACCTGGCCGGGCTGCAGCCGTCGATGCGGCCGCTGTTCCTGGAGGCCCTGGTGGCCTCGGCCGTCGCCACCGGCGACCTGGACCCGGCCCGTGAGTGGGCCCGGCGGGCGCGGGAGGAGGCCGGCCGGCTCGGGCTGCCCACCCAGCGGGCCTCGGCCCTGCGCAGCGCCGCCCACCTGCTGGCAGCGGACGGCGACCCCGGAGCCGCCGCCCGGCTCTGCGCACGGGCGGCCGAGGAGGCGGCGCTGTGCGGAGCCACCCTGTGGGAGGCCCAGTCGCTGCTGCTGGGCGCCGCGCTGGCGACGGACGGCACGGGCCCGCGGATGTGGCACCGCGGCCGGCGCCTGGCCCGGGCGGGCGGGGCGGGCCTGCTGACGGGCCTGGCCGACCTCCTCCCCCCGGCCCCGCCGCCCGCCGGCCCGCCGCCCGCGCCCCCGCGGTCCGCGCTGCCCGGCCTGACCCCGCGCGAGCGGCAGATCGCGGCCCTGGTCGCCGAGGGCCTGACGACCCCGGCCATCGCGGGCCGCCTGTACCTGAGCCCGCGCACGGTCGACACCCACCTGTCCCACATCTACCGCAAGACGGGCGTCACGACCCGGGCGGCCCTGGCGGCCCTGACGGCCCGCGTCGGCCCCGCCCGGGAGGACCGCGCCCCGCGCTCCGGGTAGCGCCCGCGGGCGGCCCCGGACGCCACCGCGCCCGCCATCCCTGGTCGGGGACATGGCGGGCGCGGTGTCGGGGTTCCGTACTCCGTTGTACGGGCCGTATGAGGGGTCCCGCCCTCGCGGGCGGGGGCCTTGCGGGTGGTGCGGGCCCGCACCCGAAGGGGTGCGGGCCCGGCGCCGGGGTCAGACGGTGATGGAGCGGTCCGTCGGCTTGACCGGGTACGGCAGCGCGCTCGCGCCGGTCAGGAAGCGGTCCACGCCGCGGGCGGCCGAACGGCCCTCCGCGATGGCCCAGACGATGAGCGACTGGCCGCGGCCCGCGTCGCCGGCCACGAAGACGCCGTCGACGTTGGTCGCGTAGGAGGCGTCGCGCTCGATGTTGCCGCGCGCGTCCAGGGCCAGGCCGAACTGCTGGACCAGGCCGTTCGCCTGGTCGGTGCCGGTGAAGCCCATCGCCAGGGTGACCAGCTGCGCGGGGAGGACGCGCTCGCTGCCGGGCTTCTGGACCAGCTTGCCGTCCTCGAAGGCGACCTCGATCAGGTGCAGGGACCGGACGTTGCCGTCCTCGTCGCCCTCGAAGTGGGTGGTGGAGACGGAGTAGATCCGCTCGCCGCCCTCCTCGTGGGCCGAGGTGACCTTGTACAGCATGGGGAAGGTCGGCCACGGCTGGCCGGCCGCCCGCTCCTCCGAGGGCCGCGGCATGATCTCCAGCTGGGTGACCGAGGCCGCGCCCTGGCGGTGGGCGGTGCCCACGCAGTCCGCGCCCGTGTCGCCGCCGCCGATGACGACCACGTGCTTGCCCGCGGCGGTGATCGGAGGGGCGACGAAGTCGCCCTCCTGCACCTTGTTGGCGAGCGGCAGGTACTCCATCGCGAAGTGGATGCCCTTGAGCTCGCGGCCCGGGGCCGGCAGGTCGCGGGAGACCGTGGCGCCGGCCGCGATGACCACCGCGTCGTACCGCTTGCGCAGCTGCGCGGCGTCCAGGTCGCGGCCGATCTCCACGCCCGTGCGGAACTTGGTGCCCTCCGCGCGCATCTGCTCGATGCGGCGGTTGATGTGCACCTTCTCCATCTTGAACTCGGGGATGCCGTAGCGCAGCAGGCCGCCGATGCGGTCCGCGCGCTCGTACACGGCCACGGTGTGGCCGGCCCGGGTCAGCTGCTGGGCGGCGGCCAGGCCGGCCGGGCCGGAGCCGATGACGGCGACGGTCTTGCCGGAGAGGCGCTCCGGGGGCTGCGGGGTGACGCCGCCGTTGTCCCAGGCCTTGTCGATGATCGAGACTTCGACGTTCTTGATGGTGACGGCGGGCTGGTTGATGCCGAGCACGCAGGCCGACTCGCACGGTGCCGGGCACAGGCGGCCGGTGAACTCCGGGAAGTTGTTCGTCGCGTGCAGCCGCTCGGAGGCCGCGGTCCAGTCCTCGCGGTAGGCGAAGTCGTTCCACTCCGGGATCAGGTTCCCGAGCGGACAGCCGTTGTGGCAGAACGGGATGCCGCAGTCCATGCAGCGGCCGGCCTGCTTGCTGATGATCGGGAGGAGCGAGCCCGGGACGTAGACCTCGTTCCAGTCCTTCACCCGGTCGGCCACGGGGCGGGTGCGGGCGGTCTCGCGCGGGGTGGTGAGGAAGCCCTTCGGGTCAGCCATGGGTCGCCGCCTCCATCATCTTCTCCGTGGTCTCGGACTCGGAGAGTCCGGCCAGCTCGGCGGCGTCCTTGGCGGCGAGCACTGCCTTGTAGGTGGTGGGGATGATCTTGCTGAACCGGTCCGCGGCGGCGGACCAGTCGGCGAGGAGCTTCGCGGCGACGGTCGAGCCGGTCTCCTCCTCGTGGCGGCGCACCACGTCGTGCAGCCACTGCCTGTCCTGCTCGGACAGGACCGTCTCGACGGCGCCCGTGTTGCCGGCGTTGACGTTGTCCGGGTCGAGGTCGACGACGTACGCGACGCCGCCCGACATGCCCGCCGCGAAGTTGCGGCCGGTCTCGCCCAGGACGACGGCCTGGCCGCCGGTCATGTACTCGCAGCCGTGGTCGCCCACGCCCTCCGAGACCACCAGGGCGCCGGAGTTGCGGACGCAGAAGCGCTCGCCGGTGCGGCCGCGCAGGAACATCTCGCCGCCGGTCGCGCCGTAGCCGATGGTGTTGCCGGCGATGGTCGAGTACTCGGCGAGGTGGTCGGCGCCGCGGTCCGGGCGGACCACGATCCGGCCGCCGGAGAGGCCCTTGCCGACGTAGTCGTTGGCGTCGCCCTCCAGGCGCAGGGTGACGCCCTTGGGGACGAAGGCGCCGAAGGACTGGCCGGCCGAACCGGTGAAGGTCAGGTCGATGGTGTCGTCGGGCAGGCCCGCGCCGCCGAACCGCTTGGTGACCTCGTGGCCGAGCATGGTGCCGACGGTCCGGTTGATGTTGCGGATCGCGACCTGCGCGCGGACCGGCTGGGCCTGCTCGGCGGTGGCCGCGTTCAGCGCGTCGGCCGCGAGCTTGATCAGCTCGTTGTCGAGGGCCTTCGCCAGGCCGTGGTCCTGCTCGATCAGGGCGTGGCGGACCGCGCCCTCGGGCAGCTCGGGCACGTAGAAGAGGGGCTCCAGGTCGAGGCCCTGGGCCTTCCAGTGCGTGACGGCCTGGGTGGTGTCCAGCAGCTCGGCGTGGCCGACGGCCTCTTCGATCGTGCGGAAGCCCAGCTCGGCGAGGAGCTCGCGGACCTCCTCGGCGATGAACTCGAAGAAGTTGACGACGAACTCGGGCTTGCCGGAGAAGCGCTCGCGGAGCACCGGGTTCTGCGTGGCGATGCCGACCGGGCAGGTGTCGAGGTGGCAGACGCGCATCATGACGCAGCCGGAGACGACGAGCGGCGCGGTCGCGAAACCGAACTCCTCGGCGCCGAGCAGCGCGGCGATGACCACGTCGCGGCCGGTCTTGAGCTGGCCGTCCGTCTGGACCACGATGCGGTCGCGCAACCCGTTGAGCAGCAGGGTCTGCTGGGTCTCGGCGAGGCCGAGCTCCCAGGGGCCGCCCGCGTGCTTCAGCGAGGTGAGCGGGGAGGCGCCCGTACCGCCGTCGTGGCCGGAGATGAGGACGACGTCCGCGTGGGCCTTGGAGACGCCCGCGGCGACCGTGCCGACGCCGACCTCGGAGACCAGCTTCACGTGGATGCGGGCCGCGGGGTTGGCGTTCTTCAGGTCGTGGATCAGCTGGGCGAGGTCTTCGATGGAGTAGATGTCGTGGTGCGGCGGCGGGGAGATCAGGCCGACGCCCGGGGTGGAGTGCCGGGTCTTGGCGACCCACGGGTAGACCTTGTGGCCGGGCAGCTGGCCGCCCTCGCCGGGCTTGGCGCCCTGCGCCATCTTGATCTGGATGTCGTCCGCGTTGACCAGGTACTCGGAGGTGACGCCGAAGCGGCCGGAGGCGACCTGCTTGATGGAGGAGCGGCGCGCCGGGTCGTACAGGCGGTCCGGGTCCTCGCCGCCCTCGCCGGTGTTGGACTTGCCGCCCAGCTGGTTCATGGCGATGGCGAGGGTCTCGTGGGCCTCGCGCGAGATGGAGCCGTACGACATGGCGCCGGTGGAGAAGCGCGTGACGATGTCGGCGACCGACTCGACCTCGTCGAGGGGGATCGACGGCCGGTCCTGGGTCTTGAAGCCGAAGAGGCCGCGGAGCGTCATCAGCCGCTCGGACTGCTCGTTCACCCGGTCCGTGTACTGCTTGAAGATGTCGTAGCGGCGGTTGCGGGTGGCGTGCTGGAGGCGGAAGACCGTCTCCGGGTCGAACAGGTGCGGCTCGCCCTCGCGGCGCCACTGGTACTCGCCGCCGATCTCCAGCGCGCGGTGCGTGGCCGCGATGCCGGAGGCCGGGTAGGCCTTGGCGTGGCGCGCGGCCACCTCCTTGGCGACGACCTCCAGGCCGGCGCCGCCGATCTTGGTGGCGGTGCCGTTGAAGTACGTGTCGACGAAGGCCTGGTCGAGGCCGACGGCCTCGAAGACCTGGGCGCCGCGGTAGGAGGCGACGGTGGAGATGCCCATCTTGGACATGACCTTCAGGACGCCCTTGCCGAGCGCGTAGATCAGGTTGCGGATGGCCTGCTCCGGCTCCAGGCCGGACAGGAAGGTGCCGGCGCGCAGCAGGTCCTCGACGGACTCCATGGCGAGGTACGGGTTGACCGCGGCCGCGCCGTAGCCGATGAGCAGCGCGACGTGGTGGACCTCGCGGACGTCACCGGCCTCGACCAGCAGCCCGACCTGGGTGCGCTGCTTGGTGGCGATGAGGTGGTGGTGCACGGCCGAGGTGAGCAGCAGCGACGGGATCGGCGCGTGCTCGGCGTCCGAGTGGCGGTCCGACAGGACGATCAGGTGGGCGCCGTGTGCGATGGCCGCGTCGACCTCGCCGCGGATCTCCTCCAGGCGTGCGGCGAGGGCGTCGCCGCCGCCGGAGACCCGGTAGAGGCCCGACAGGGTGGCGGCCTTCATCCCCGGCATGTCGCCGTCGGCGTTGACGTGTATCAGCTTGGCCAGCTCGTCGTTGTCGATCACCGGGAAGGGCAGGGTGACGCTGCGACAGGACGCGGCGGTCGGCTCCAGCAGGTTGCCCTGCGGGCCGAGCGAGGACAGCAGCGAGGTGACGAGCTCCTCGCGGATGGCGTCCAGCGGCGGGTTGGTGACCTGCGCGAAGAGCTGGGTGAAGTAGTCGAAGAGCAGCCGGGGGCGCTCGGACAGGGCCGCGATCGGGGAGTCCGTGCCCATGGAGCCGAGCGGCTCGCCGGCGGTGCGGGCCATCGGCGCGAGGATGATCCGCAGCTCTTCCTCGGTGTAGCCGAAGGTCTGCTGGCGGCGGGTGACCGAGGCGTGGGTGTGCACGATGTGCTCGCGCTCGGGCAGGTCCGTCAGCTCGATCTCGCCGGTTTCCAGCCATTCGGCGTACGGGGCGGCGCCGGCGAGCTCGGCCTTGATCTCGTCGTCCTCGATGATCCGCTTCTGGGCGGTGTCGACGAGGAACATCCGGCCGGGCTGCAGGCGGCCCTTGCGGACGACCTTGGCCGGGTCGATGTCGAGCACGCCGACCTCGGAGCCGAGGACGACGAGGCCGTCGTCGGTGACCCAGTAGCGGCCGGGGCGCAGGCCGTTGCGGTCGAGGACCGCGCCGACCTGGGTGCCGTCGGTGAAGGTGACGCAGGCGGGGCCGTCCCACGGCTCCATCTGGGTCGAGTGGTACTTGTAGAACGCGCGGCGGGCCGGGTCCATCGAGGTGTGGTTCTCCCACGCCTCCGGGATCATCATCAGCACGCTGTGCGGGAGGGAGCGCCCGCCGAGGTGGAGCAGCTCCAGGACCTCGTCGAAGGAGGCCGAGTCGGAGGCGTCCGGGGTGCAGATCGGGAAGATGCGGTCGAGCGCGCCCTCGCCGAAGGCCTCGGAGGCGAGCTGGGACTCGCGGGCCTTCATCCAGTTGCGGTTGCCCTTGACCGTGTTGATCTCGCCGTTGTGCGCGACGAAGCGGTACGGGTGGGCCAGCGGCCACGACGGGAAGGTGTTCGTCGAGAACCGGGAGTGGACCAGGGCGAGCGTGGAGGCGAAGCGGCGGTCGGAGAGGTCCGGGAAGAACGGCTCCAGCTGGCCGGTGGTCAGCATGCCCTTGTAGACGAGGGTGCGCGCGGAGAGCGAGGGGAAGTACACCCCGGCCTCGCGCTCGGCGCGCTTGCGCAGCACGAAGGCCCTGCGGTCGAGCTCGATGCCGCGGGGGCCCGCGCCGGACCGCGTCGGGGAGGCGCCGCTCACGAAGAGCTGCGAGAAGGCCGGCATGGTGGCGCGGGCGCCGTTGCCGAGCAGGTCGGGGGTGACGGGCACCTCGCGCCAGCCGAGGACCGTGAGGTCCTCCTCGGCGGCGATGGCCTCGATCTGCTCCGCGGCGGCGGCCTGTGCGGGGCCGTCGGCGGGGAGGAAGGCGATGCCGACGGCGTACGCGCCGGCCTCGGGGAGCTCGAATCCGGCCACCTCGCGCAGGAACGCGTCCGGCACCTGGGACAGGATTCCGGCGCCGTCGCCCGAGTCCGGCTCGGACCCGGTCGCGCCGCGGTGTTCGAGGTTCCGCAATACGGTCAGCGCCTGTTCGACCAGCGTGTGGCTGGCCTCGCCGCTGAGGTTGGCCACAAAGCCGACGCCGCAGGCGTCGTGCTCGTTGCGCGGGTCGTACATGCCCTGCTGGGCGGGGCGACCGTCCATGGGCGACCAGGCTGTGGTGCTGGGGCCGGTCGCGGAGTGCGTGGATGCGGAACGCATCGGCTCTCCCGTCGTCGTCGTGGCATATGTGCATAGCCGAGGGACGACGTTGGCCCTCTGCGAAATTTCGTGCAGGTTACATGATGACGGCGATCCCGAGAAGCGGATACGCCGTTCCAACATGCGGACATGTCACGAGGCGGAAAAGAGGGGACCTTCGCAGATCTTGGACGACGCAACGGCGGGTCGAAGGTCCCGACGCGAGGGGGCATCGTTGCCCGGCGCCCTGGTGTGATGCCCGGCGGACACAGAATCGAAACCGCCGAGTAACTGACTACTTATGTTGCGTACTGCATAGTGTCCCACTCCCTGCGCGGTCAGCCTACGGCCCCACCGATCCAGGTGCCCAGGATGTACGTCACACCCGCGGCCGCGCCACCCAGCGCGAGCTGCCGCAGACCGCCGTACCACCACGACCGGGCGGTGATCCGCGAGACGACGGCGCCGCAGGCGAAGAGCCCCGCCAGCGCGAGCAGCACGGCCGGCCACAGCGAGACGGCGCCGAGCAGGTACGGCAGCAGCGGGAGCAGCGCGCCCAGCGCGAAGGAGCCGAACGAGGAGACCGCGGCGACGAGCGGCGAGGGCAGGTCGTCGGGGTCGATCCCGAGCTCCTCGCGGGCGTGTATCTCCAGCGCCTGCTCCGGGTCGCGCGACAGCTGCATGGCGACCTCGCGGGCCAGCGGGGGCTCGACGCCGCGCGAGACGTACAGCTCGGCCAGCTCCTCCATCTCGTCGACGGGGTGCTTGCGCAGCTGCTGGCGCTCCACGTCGAGCTCGGCGAGGACCAGCTCGCGCTGCGAGGCGACGGAGGTGTACTCGCCGGCCGCCATCGAGAAGGCGCCGGCCGCCAGGCCCGCCAGGCCGGTGACGACCACGACGTGCGGGGCGACGGCGCCGCCGGCCACGCCCGTCATCAGGGCGAGGTTGGAGACGAGCCCGTCCATCGCGCCGAAGACCGCCGGGCGCAGCCATCCGCCGTTGACGTCGCGGTGGGTGTGGTTGTCGCGGTGGGCGGTGTGCAGCGGTGCTTCGACATCGATGATGGACACGGCGGTATCTCCCCTTTTGTACGAGTGGGTACGCGAAGCCGTCACGCGGTCGACGCGCGGGCACCCACTCCGCCTGAACACCTCGAAACTACGCACGATTTTTGCCGCCCGCCAGCAAGGAAGGCCGTACTTACCTGCGGTTTTACGGATCGGCGACCGGGTGACGGGAGCAGACGCGGGGCGTTTCGCGACGAGCGACAAACCACATGCCATGGCACAAATCCCCCAAGGGCTCATCATGGGTCCCACCAAGTGGAGAGGCGCGCCATGGAGCTGACTGCATGCGATCCGCAGGTCCTCCTCGAACGGGCGCGGGGCGCTCTTCTGGGGCTCGCGGTCGGCGACGCGCTGGGCGCCCCCGCGGAGAACATGAAGCCGTCGGAGATCCGGGCGAAGTGGGGCCGCATCGAGGGCTTCGTGTCGGACGACCCGGCGGGCACGGACGACACCGAGTACGCGATCTTCTCCGGGCTGCTGCTGGCCCGCCACGGCTCGGCGCTCGCCGTCTCCCACGTGGAACGGGCCTGGCACCACTGGATCGCGGACCTGGACGAGGGGCCGTTCCGCGGGGCGGGCTTCTCCGAGCGCGGCACCCTGGAGAACCTCCGCCGCGGTCTCGCCGCACCGATCTCGGCCCAGCACCGGCACGCCTGGTCGGACGGGCTCGCCATGCGCGCGGCCCCCTTCGGGGTCTTCGCGGCCGGGCGGCCGGCGGAGGCGGCCCGGCTCGTCGCCATCGACGGCTGCGTGAGCCACGACGGCGAGGGCATCTACGGCGGCCAGGCGGTGGCGGCGGGCGTCGCGGCCGCCATGGCGGGCGGCTCCCCGGCCTCGGTGGTCTCGGCGGCCCTCTCGGTCATCCCCTCCGACTCCTGGACGGCCCGCTCCCTGCGCCGCGCGGTGACCGCGGCCCCGCGCGGCGAACGGGCCGTGCGCTCCGCGGTGGTGATCGGCGGCTACCCGTGGACGGACCTGGCCCCGGAGGCGGTCGGACTGGCCTTCGGCGCGTTCGCGGCCTGCCGGGGCGACTTCGCCCCGTCCGTCCTGACCGCCGTGAACATGGGCCGCGACGCGGACACCACCGCGGCGGTCGCCGGCGCCCTGGCCGGCGCGCTGTCGGGCGCCGGGGCGATCCCGGCCGACTGGGCCGCGGCCATCGGCCCGGTCCGCGGCAGCTGCCTGCCCTCGATGCGGGGCTACCACGTGCTGGACATCGCGGACCTCCTGACCCCCGAATACGAGGGCCCCCGATGACCCCGCCCCCCTACGCCCCCGACCCCCCGCCCACCCCACGGGACCCGGCCCCGGCCTCCCTGACACCCGCCCCCGCCGCCCCCGCCCTCCCGGCAGCTCCGCGCGCCGGGGTGGTCACCGGTCCGGGCCCCGCGGGGGCGTCGTCCGGGGGCCGGCCGCCCGACGTACGGGAGCGGCCCGCGCCGCCCGCCCCCGCCGCGGCCGACGGCGGGGGCGGAGCATCCCGCTGCGCGGGGGACCGGGCCCGGGCCGGCGCGGTCCGTACCGCCGTGCTCCCCGCGGGGGACCCGGCCGCCGGCGGCGCCCGCCGCATCGAGGGACTGCTGCTCGGGCTCGCCGCGGGCGACGCGGCCGGCTGGCCCGCGGCCCGCCACCGCGCCAGCCGCATGCCCGAGTGGACCCGCCGCCTCACCCGCGAGCTCGACACCTTCGCCGAGCGGAACGCCACCACCACCCTCCCCGTCCCCATCGCCCTGAACCAGCCCCCCGAGCCCCTGCGCCTGGGCCCGAGCGACGACGCCGAATGGGCCGCGTTCGCCGCCGAGTCCGTGCTCACCGCGGCCGGCGTGCTGCTCAGCGACCTCTCCCGGTCCCGCCGCATGCGCGCCGCCATCGACCTCGCCTGGAACGCCCTCGCCTCCGAGGTCGCCGCCGCCGCCGAACGCGCCCCCGAGGTCGAGTCCGCCGTCCTCCCGCTGCGGGCCCGGATCTCCGTCCGGGCCGGCCTGGGCAACCTCGCCGCCGGCCTGCGCCCGCCCGCCACCGGGCACGACAACCCGCACTACTTCGACGACGCCGCCTGCGTCCGCGCCTGCGTCCTCGCCGTCGTGCACCCGGGCGACCCCGGCCCGGCGGCGGACCTCGCCGAGTTCGACGCCCGCTACACCCAGGACGGCGACGGCGTCCACGGCGCCCGCGCGATGGCCGCCGCCATCGCCACCGCCCTGGCCGGCGCGGACGTCGACGCGGCCGTCGAGGCCGCCCTCGCCCAGCTCCCCGCGTCCACCGAGATCGGCCGCAACGCCCGCCACGCCGTCCGCCTCGCCCGCACCCACACCGGCGGCGGGGGCGCCTTCGCCATCGTCCCCACCCTCGAACACGAGATCGTGGACCACGTCTACAGCTACGGGATCGCCGCCGCCGAGACCGTCCCCGTGGCCCTCGCCCTCGCCACCGCGTCGCGCGGCGCGGTGTCCGAGGCCGTCCCCGCCGCCGCCTGCCTGTCCCGCGTCGCGGACTCCGCACCCGCCCTCGCCGGCGCCCTCACCGGCGCGCTCGGCGGCGGCGGTTCGATCCCCGCCGCCTGGCGCGGGGCCTGCCGGACCCTGTCCGGCTGCGCCCTCCCGCGGCTGGCCGGGACCGACCTCGTCGAACTCGCCGCGCTCCTCGCGGGCACGGAACTCACCTCACCCAAGGGATGATTCGGACATGACTCTCACGTTGGAGGACCGGGCCCACGGCGCCCTCGTCGGAGCCGCCGTGGGCGACGCGCTCGGCGGCCCGGTGGAGGGCTGGACCCCGGACCGGATCGTGGAGCGGCACGGCGGCCGCGTGCACGGCATCGTCGGCCCCTGGCACGAGCAGTGGCGCACGGCCCGCCCCATCGCCCCGTACCACAAGGGCGACGGCCACGTCACGGACGACACCCTGATGACGCACGCGCTGGTCCGGGTCTACGAGACCGTACGGGACCACCTCGACGCGTACGCGGTCGCCGACCACCTCGTCCCCGACCTGATGGGCACCCCGCGCTGGATCCCCGAACTCGAAGCGCAGGCCCTGCCCCTGCAACGGATCTTCCTCGCGGAGAAGTGGATCGTGGCCCGGCTGCACTACGGGCACGTGGACCCGCGCGAGGCCGGCAGCGGCAACATCGTCAACTGCGGTGCGGCGATGTACATGGCGCCGGTCGGCATCGTCAACGCGGGCAACCCGGCGGGCGCGTACGCGGAGGCCCTGGACGTCGCGGGCGCGCACCAGTCCTCGTACGGGCGGGAGGCGGCGGGCGTCTTCGCGGCGGCGGTCGCGGCCGCCTGCCTGCCGGGGGCGACGGCCGCGTCGGTGGTGGACACCGCCCTGTCGCTCGCCAAGGACGGCACCCGCGACGCCATCGCGGCGGTCCGCGAAGCGGCCCTCGGGCACCGGGACTTCGAGTCGGCGCTGGCGCCGCTGCGCGCGGCGGTCGCCCCGTACGACTCGGTCGGCCCCGACTACCGCAACCCGTCCCTGGGCGCCCGGCGCCCGTCCCGGCTGCACTCCATCGAGGAACTCCCCATCGCCCTGGGCATGCTGCTGGTCGCGGACGGGGCGTACGGGCCGTCCGTGCTCGGCGCGGTCAACTACGGCCGCGACTGCGACTCCATCGCCACCATGGCGGGCGCGGTCGCGGGCGCCCTGGGCGGCGCGGCGGTGGTCCCGGAGGCGTGGGCCAAGCAGGTCGCCGAGGCCAGTCGGCTCGACCTGCACGCCCCGGCGGCGGCGCTGGCGGCCGTGAGCCGGGAGGTCTTCGCACGGGACCGCGACCGCCGCCGCGCCCACGAGACGGCCTTCGGCGCACTCACCCCGTCCCGGTGACCCCCGCCCCGCCCACGGCCACCCGGCCCCCCGGCGCCGCCACGGGACCGGCCGGCCGGCGGCTCGTGCGGCTCACCTGGGCCCAGCCCGAGGACCTCGTCGGGCACGAGCTGCGGCAGGCCGCCGAGGACGGCCGGGACGCCGCGGCGATCCGGCGGGCCTGGCTGGCGGCCGGCGGGCGGCCGGCCCCCGAACGGGCCGGGGCCTCCGACGCCCCGGCGCCCCCGGAGCTGCGCGCCCTGGCCGCCCGGCTCCTGGACGACCTGGCGGCCCTGCCGAACCCCTCGGCCCGGGCCGAACCCACGGCCTGGGAGGCCGTCACCGCCTCCCTGCGCCCGCCACCCGGACCGCCCGAGGCCGCCCCGCCGGCGGTCGACCCCGGCCTGCGGACCCGGCTGGAGGCCGCCTGGCTGGGGCGCGCCGTCGGGTGCCTGCTCGGGAAGCCGGTGGAGAAGCTGCCGCTGGCCGCCGTCCGGGCCCTGGCCCGCGCCGCCGGGAACTGGCCGCTGGACGACTGGTTCACCGCCCGCGGGGTCCCGCCCGACCTGCTCGCAGCCCACCCCTGGAACCGCCGCTCCGCCCCCACCTCCCTCGCCGAGAACATCGACGGCATGCCCGAGGACGACGACCTCAACTACCCCCTGCTCAACCTGCTCCTGCTCCAGCGCCACGGCAGGTCCTTCACCACCGCCGACGTGGCCTCGCTCTGGCTCGACGAACTGCCCGCCGGCCGTACCTTCACCGCCGAGCGCATCGCCTACCGCAACCTCCTCCTCGGGTTGGAGCCCCCCGCCACGGCCACCCACCACAACCCCTTCCGGGAGTGGATCGGCGCCCTCATCCGTGCCGACGTGCACGGCTGGACCAACCCCGGCGACCCGGCCGCCGCCGCGGCCCAGGCCCACCGGGACGCCACCCTCACCCACACCGGCAACGGGGTCTACGCCGCCCTCCTCGTCGCCGCCGCCACCGCCGAGGCCGCCACCGGCCGGGCCGACGTGCACGGGGCGCTGCGGGCCGGGCTGGCCGCCGTACCGCCCGGCTCCCGCCTCGCCGAGGCCGTCCGGTTCGCCGTCGCCGCGGCCCGGGCCGCCGCCCCGACCGCCGCCGGCTTCGAACCCGTCGTCGACGCCCTGCACGCCCGCTACGGGCACTACCACTGGGTCCACGCGGTCCCGAACACGGCCCTGCTGGCCGCCGCCCTCACCCACGCCGACGGCGACTTCACCGGCTCCGTCTGCCGCGCCGTGTCGGGCGGCTGGGACACCGACTCCAACGGGGCCACCGCCGGCGCGCTCGCCGGCCTGCTCGCCGGTTCGCCGCGGGCCCTCCCGGACCGCTGGACCGCCCCGCTGGGCAACCGCCTCTCGACCACCGTCCCCGGCTTCGACGGCACCGGCTTCGACGCCCTCGCCCACCTCACCGCACAGGAGGCAGCACGCTCATGACGGCCATCGCCGTGCTCGGCAGTACGAACATGGACCTCGTCGCCTACGTCCCCAAGGCCCCCCGGCTCGGGGAGACCGTCACCGGCCGCGCCTTCCGCACGGTCCCCGGCGGCAAGGGCGCCAACCAGGCGGTCGCCGCGGCCCGTCTCGGCGGGGAGGTGGTGATGATCGGGGCGGTCGGGGCCGACGGGTTCGGCGTACGGCTGCGCTCCGCGCTCGCCGCGGCCGGGGTGGAGACGGCCGCCCTGCGCACCGTCGAGGGCCCCAGCGGCACCGCCCACATCACGGTGGACGACGAGGGCGGCAACAGCATCATCGTCGTCCCCGGCGCCAATGCCCGCGTCACCGGTCTGGAACCGGGCGACGACCGCCGGATCGCCGCCGCGGGCGCCCTGCTCCTCCAGCTCGAACTCCCCCTGGAGGCCGTCCTCGCGGGGGCCCGCGCGGCCCGCGCGCACCGCGTGCGCACGATCCTCACCCCGGCCCCCGCCCAGCCGCTGCCCGCCGGACTGCTCGCCGCCACCGACCTGCTGGTCCCCAACGAGCACGAGGCCGCCGCCCTCACCGGCCTCACCGAACCGCACCGGGCGGCCTCGGCCCTGCTGCGGGACGTGCCCGAGGTGGTGATCACCCTCGGCGCGGCCGGGGTGCTGTACGCGGCCCGCGGCCGCGATCCGCTGAGCGTGCCCGCGCCCCGGGTGCGGGCCGTGGACACCACGGCCGCCGGCGACACCTTCGTGGGCGCCCTGGCCGTGGCGCTCGGGCAGGGACGGCCCGTGCCGGACGCGCTGCGCTGGGCGTCGGCCGCGGCCGCGCTGTCCGTGCAGCGGCCCGGCGCCCAGGACTCGATGCCCACCCGCGCCGAGACCGACGCCTTCGCCGCGTCCGGAGCCGCCTCGTGACCTCCGCCGACACCCCCGCCCCGCACCCCGCGGGCGGCGGCCCGCTCGGGGGGCTGCGCGTCCTGGACCTGGCCACCCTCTTCGCCGGGCCCCTCGCCGCCACCCTCCTCGGCGACTTCGGCGCCGAGGTCGTCAAGGTCGAGCACCCGACCCGGCCCGACCCCTCCCGCGGCCACGGCCCCGCCAAGGACGGCGTCGGCCTGTGGTGGAAGCTGCTGGGCCGGAACAAGCGGACGATGACCCTCGACCTGTCCGCCCCCGGTGGCCGCGACACCCTGCTGCGCCTCGCCGCCACCGCCGACGTGATCATCGAGAACTTCCGTCCCGGCACCCTGGAGCGCTGGGGCCTGGGCTGGCCCGAGCTCTCAGCCGCCAACCCGCGGCTGGTCCTGACCCGGGTCACCGCCTTCGGCCAGCAGGGCCCGTACGCCCACCGCCCCGGGTTCGGCACCCTCGCCGAGGCGATGAGCGGCTTCGCCGCGATCACCGGGGAGCCGGACGGGCCGCCGACCCTGCCCCCCTTCGGCCTCGCGGACTCGATCGCCGCGCTGACCACCGCGTACGCCGTGATGACCGCGCTCGCCGGACGCGACCGCACCGGACGCGGCCAGGTGGTGGACCTGGCCATCATCGAGCCGATCCTCACCGTGCTGGGCCCGCACCCCCTCTGGTACGACCAGCTCGGCTACGTCCAGCCCCGCACCGGCAACCGCTCCACGAACAACGCCCCGCGCAACACCTACCGCAGCCTCGACGGACGCTGGCTCGCCGTCTCCACCTCCGCCCAGTCCGTCGCCGAACGGGTCGTGCGCCTGGTCGGACGGCCCGAACTGGTCGCCGAGCCGTGGTTCGCGACCGGTTCCGGCCGGGCCGCCCACGCCCACCTGCTGGACGAGGCGGTCGGCGGCTGGATCGCACGGCACAAGGCGGACGAGGTCGTGGCCGCCTTCGAGGACGCCCAGGCGGCGGTGGCGCCGGTCCACGACGTACGGGACGTGATGGAGGACCCGCAGTACGCGGCCCTCGACACGGTCACCGAGGTCGAGGACCCCGAACTCGGCCCGATCCGCATGCAGAACATCCTCTTCCGGCTGTCCGAAACCCCCGGCGGCATCCGCTGGGCGGGCCGCCCGCACGGCGCGGACACCGACGCCGTCCTCACCGAACTCGGCCTGACCGGGGCCGAGATCTCCGCCCTGCGCACCGAGGGGGCGCTGTGATCCTCACCTGGCTCTACGCCCCGGGCGACCGCCCGGAGGTGGTCGCCAAGGCCCTGGCCTGCGGGGCGGACGCCGTCATCGTCGACCTGGAGGACGCCGTCCCCGTCTCCCGCAAGGAGTACGCGCGCGCCGCCACCGCCGAGCTGCTCGCCGACCGGCCACCGCTCCCCGTCCACGTCCGGGTCAACGCCCTCGACTCCCCCTGGGGCGGCGCCGACCTCACCGCCCTGGCCGGCCTGCACGGCCTCGCGGGGCTCCGGCTGCCCAAGATCAGCGCCCCGGAGCAGGTCGCCGCCGCCGCGCACCGCACCGGCGGGGTCGCCCTGCACGCCCTGCTGGAATCCGCGGTGGCCGTGGAGCGCGCCTACGACATCGCCCGCGCGCACCCCGCCCTGCACGGGCTCTCCCTCGGTGAAGCGGACCTGTGCGCCGATCTCGCCGTGTGCGCGGAGACGGGCCTGGACTGGTGCCGCTCGCGGGTGGTGGTCGCGGCGCGGGCCGCCGGGCTGGCCCCGCCCGCCCAGTCGGTGTTCCCCGACATCCGGGACCTGGAGGCCCTGGCCGTCTCCTGCGCCCGAGGCCGGGCCCTCGGCTTCCTGGGCCGGGCCGCGATCCACCCCCGCCAGCTCCCGGTGATCGAACGGGCCTACCTCCCGGCGCCCGAGGAGGTCGCCGCGGCCGCACAGGTGCTGAGCGCGGCCCGGGCCACGCCGGGCGCGCTGGCCCTGCCGGACGGCCGCTTCGTGGACCCGGCCGTGGTGGCCGCCGCCCACCGCACGCTGGCGCTCTCCCGCCGGGCCGCGGCCCGCAGGCCGTAGCCGCGGGCCGGCCCCGGCCGCGTACGCCGCAGGGGGCGCCGCGCGGTGTGCGCGGCGCCCCCTGCGGCTCCTGCGGTCAGTGCTTCCCGGTACCCGGGGCCTGGTCCCCGGCCGGTGCGGCCGGGTCGGCGGCGGAGCCGTTCTTGGTCAGGACCGTCGACTTCGGCTCGGCGGCGGCGCCGTCGGCCTTCGCGGGGGCGTCCTGCGGACCGGCGTCCCCGGACCCGGCGCCGCCCTCGGGCGCGTCCTCCGGCTCGGCGCCCCGGGAGCCGGCGTCCTCGGACGCGGCGTCCTTCGGCTCGGCCTTCCCGGACCCCGTGTCCTTCGCGGCGCCGTCCCCGGCCGCGGCACCCTCCGTGGCGGCGACGGGCTCGGCGTCCTTCGCGGACGGGTCCGGCTCGGCGTTCGGTTCCACGACCTCCTCGCGGCCCGGGCGCAGCCTGGCCGACAGCACCAGGTAGACCACGGCCAGGACGAAGACCACGATCGAGGTCCACACGTTCAGGCGCAGGCCCAGGATGTGGTGGGCCTCGTCGACGCGCATGTACTCGATCCAGCCGCGGCCCACGCAGTAGGCGGCGACGTACAGGGCGAAGGCCCGCCCGTGGCCGAGCCTGAAGCGGCGGTCGGCCCAGATCACCAGCAGGGCGACGCCGATGCACCACAGCGACTCGTACAGGAACGTCGGGTGGTAGGTGCCGGCGTCGCGGTTCGGGCCAGCGCTGATCTCCACCGCCCACGGCAGGTCGGTGGCCCTGCCGTACAGCTCCTGGTTGAACCAGTTGCCCCAGCGGCCGCAGGCCTGGGCCAGGGCGATGCCGGGGGCCAGGGCGTCGGCCCAGGCCGGCAGCGGGATGCCGCGCAGCCGGCAGCCGATCCAGGCACCCACCGCGCCGAGCGCGATGGCACCCCAGATGCCGAGGCCGCCCTCCCAGATCTTGAAGGCGTCGACCCAGTTGCGGCCCTCGCCGAAGTAGAGCTGGTAGTCGGTGATCACGTGGTAGAGGCGGCCGCCGACCAGGCCGAACGGCACCGCCCACACGGCGATGTCCGCCACCGTGCCCGGCCTGCCGCCTCGCGCGACCCACCGCCGGTTGCCGAGCCAGACGGCGACGAAGACGCCGATGATGATGCAGAACGCGTAGCCGCGCAGCGGGATCGGTCCGAGATGGATCACGCCGGTCGACGGGCTGGGGATGTAAGCAATGTCCATGGCAGAGCTGACGCTACCCTGCCGGGCGGTGCGTACGGCAACCGCCCGGCAAGCCGCAACCAAATCCACACATGGCCCGCGGGCCGGTCAGTCCTGCGGCGCGTCGGCCGGGCTCGCGGTCGCGGAGCCCTTCGGTGCCGTCCGCGCGGCGCTGCCGGAGGCCGTCGCCGACGGGGTGGCCCGGTTCCGGGATCCGGAGCCGGAGCCCGGGGCGGAGGCCGTCGCCGACGGGGTGCCCGCCGACGGCGGGGCTTGGCCCGCGCCCTTGGCCGCGGCCTCCACCTGCTCCTTGAGCTTCTGCGGGGTCAGCGGGTTGGCCTGGTCGGAGAAGATGTCCTTGCCGTCGAGGAGCACGGTGGGGGTGCCGCGGAATTTGCCGGTCCGGAACGCCTCGTGCGACTTGGCCACCCAGCTGTTGTGGGTGCCGTCCTCCACGCAGCTGCGGAAGGCCGGGGTGTCGAGCCCGTCCACCTTCTTCGCGAGCTCCAGCAGCCGGGCGTTCTTGCCGTAGGCGTCGTTCACCTCTTCCGGCTGGTTCTGGAAGAGCACGTCGTGGTACGCGGGGAACTTGCCGGCGTCCTGGGCGCAGGCCGCCGCGTTGGCCGCCTTGAGGGAGCCGCTGCCCGTCATGTTCCCGTCGATGAGGGTGACGATGTGGTAGTCCACGTTGAGCAGGCCCCGGGCCTCCAGGTCGTGGACGGTGGCGCGGTAGTTGTCCTCGAAGGACTTGCAGGCCGGGCAGCGGAAGTCCTCCCAGACGGTGAGCGTGGACGGGGCGCCGTCCTTGCCCGTGCGGATGGCGAGCGCGTCCTTGCCGCTCGCGCCGGAGGGGGCGACCACCGGGCCCGCCTTCTCGCCGCCGCCGCTCTTGCCCGTGTTGGCCGCGATCAGGCCGACGACGGCGGCCAGGCCCAGTACGCCGACCACCGCCGCCGACACGACGAGGGTCCGCCGCCGCTTGTCCCGGGTCTTCTCCCGCTCGCGCTCCGCTTGGAGCCGCTCCCGGGCCGATCGTTTCGTCGCATCGCGGTTCGCACCGTCGTTCTTCTCGCTCACGTTCCGCCAAACGAAGCGGGGAGGCACTCGCGTGCCTCCCCGCTCCCACTTCCACCCGATCGGGCTACGGAACCCGCCCGGGAACCGCTCCCCGTCAGCTCCTGCGTACGCCTTCCGCAAGCTCGCCCGCAAGCGCCCGCACCGCGGCCAGCCCGGCCGGCAGGTCCGGCGCGTCCAGCAGCAGCTTCACGAAGGCCGAGCCGACGATCACCCCGTCGGCGAACCCGGCGACCTCCTTCGCCTGGACGGCGTTGGAGACGCCCAGGCCGACGCAGACGGGCAGGTCGGTCGTGGCGCGGGTGCGCCGGACCAGCTCCTGGGCCTGGTCGCCGACCGAGGCGCGGGTGCCGGTGACGCCCATCAGGGAGGCCGCGTAGACGAAGCCGGAGCCGGCCGCGGTGATGGTGGCCAGACGGGCGTCCTTGCTGCTGGGAGCCACCACGAAGACGGTCGCCAGACCGTGCTTCTCCGCGTGCTCGCGCCACAGCCCGGACTCCTGGACCGGCAGGTCGGGCAGGATGCAGCCGGCGCCGCCCGCCTCGGCGAGCTCCGCGGTGAACCGCTCGACGCCGTAGCGGTCGATGGGGTTCCAGTACGTCATGACCAGGATCGGCGCGCCGGTCGCCTCGTGCACCTCGCGCACGGTGCGCAGCACGTCGGCGATCTTGACGCCGCCGCGCAGGGCGATGTCGTCGGCGGTCTGGATGATCGCGCCGTCCAGGACCGGGTCGCTGTGCGGGAGGCCGATCTCGACCACGTCCGCGCCGCCCGCGATGACGGCCTTGGCCGCCTCGACGGCGCCGTCGACGGTCGGGAAGCCGGCCGGGAGGTAGGCGACGAGGGCGGCCCGGTCCTCGGCCTTGGCGCGGGCGAGCGTGTCGCTCAGCAGCTGGATGGTGCCGGTGCTCACTTCGTCTCCCCGTCGACGTCGTACAGCCCGAAGTAGCGGGCGGCCGTGTCCATGTCCTTGTCGCCGCGGCCGGACAGGTTGACGACGACGAGGCCGTCCCTGCCCAGCTCCTTGCCCAGGTCGAGCGCGCCGGCGAGGGCGTGCGCCGACTCGATGGCCGGGATGATGCCCTCCGTGCGGGAGAGCAGGCGCAGGGCCTGCATCGCGGCGTCGTCGGTGACCGCGCGGTACTCGGCGCGGCCGGAGTCCTTGAGGTAGGAGTGCTCCGGGCCGATGCCCGGGTAGTCCAGGCCGGCCGAGATGGAGTAGGGCTCGGTGATCTGGCCCTCCTCGTCCTGGAGGACGTACGACCGGGAGCCGTGCAGGATGCCGGGCTCGCCCGCGGTCAGCGTGGCCGCGTGCTCGCCGGTCTCGACGCCGTGCCCGGCGGGCTCGAAGCCGACGAGGCGGACGTCCGCGTCGGGGATGAAGGCGTGGAAGAGGCCGATGGCGTTGGAACCGCCGCCGACGCAGGCCGCGACGGCGTCGGGGAGCCGGCCGGCGCGCTCCAGGATCTGGCGGCGGGCCTCGACGCCGATCACCCGGTGGAAGTCGCGGACCATGGCGGGGAAGGGGTGGGGTCCGGCGACCGTGCCGAAGAGGTAGTGGGTCCGGTCCACGTTGGCGACCCAGTCGCGGAACGCCTCGTTGATGGCGTCCTTCAGGGTCCGGGAGCCGGACTTCACCGCGATGACCTCGGCGCCCAGCATGCGCATGCGGGCCACGTTCAGGGCCTGGCGCTCGGTGTCGATCTCGCCCATGTAGATGGTGCAGTCGAGGCCGAAGAGCGCGCAGGCGGTGGCGGTGGCCACGCCGTGCTGGCCGGCGCCGGTCTCGGCGATGACCCGGGTCTTGCCCATGCGCCGGGTGAGCAGGGCCTGGCCCAGCACGTTGTTGATCTTGTGCGAGCCGGTGTGGTTCAGGTCCTCGCGCTTGAGGAAGATCCGCGCGTTGCCCGCGTGCTCGGCGAACCGGGGCACCTCGGTGAGGGCGCTGGGGCGGCCGGTGTAGTTGACCATCAGCTCGTTGAGCTCGGCCGTGAAGGTCGGGTCGCCCTTGGCCTTCTCGTACTCGACGGCGACCTCGTCCACGGCGGCGACGAGCGCCTCCGGGATGAACTTGCCGCCGAAGTCACCGAAGTAACCCTCGGTGTCGGGAGTGTGACCCTCCGGGTCCGGGATGAAGAACTCGCTGGACATGTCCAGTGCTCCTACGGGTGCGTGGTGCGGCGGAAGTGGTCTTCACCGTAGTGCGCCGCCCGCCCGTGGCCCACACACCTTTCGGCGTGCCTGAATACGGTGCGGAGCGGCCCGTGCCCGGAGCCGGCGGCTCGGGGTCGACGGGCCGTACGGGGGCCGTGCGGCGTCCACCGCGCGGCGCTCCTCGTTACGGCGCGCTGCCGCGCCGCCATCGCATGCCGTTGACCTGACCGGGCTCGGAGCCGATCACGTACCGGACCCGCCGCCCGTGCACCCGCCGGGCCGGGGCGCGGCAGCCGCGGGGGCGGCAGCCGCGCGCCAGCGGCGCGTGCGCCGTCGGCACGCCGACCGGGCCGCGGCGGCCGGGTCGGGTGCGGACGGAGGGGCGGTCGTGGTTCACGGGACGGGTCAGCTCCGCCCGTGGCGCAGGGCGGGGTGGGCGCCGGCGGCGACGAGGTCGGCCACGGCCGCCTTCGGGTCGCGTCCGGTCACCAGGGACTCCCCGACGAGGACGGCGTCGGCGCCCTCGTTGGCGTAGGCGATCAGGTCGTGCGGCCCGCGGATGCCGGATTCGGCGATCTTGACGATGTGGGCCGGGATCTCCTGGACGACGCGCTCGAAGGTGGAGCGGTCGACCTTCAGGTCCTTGAGGTTGCGGGCGTTGACGCCGATGATCTTCGCTCCGGCGGCGACCGCGCGCTCCACTTCCTCCTCGTCGTGGACCTCGACGAGCGGGGTCAGGCCGATGGACTCGGCCCGCTCGATGAGGGAGACGAGGGCCTCCTGCTCCAGGGCCGCGACGATCAGCAGCGCGAGGTCGGCGCCGTAGGCGCGCGCCTCCCACAGCTGGTACGCCGTGACGATGAAGTCCTTGCGCAGGATCGGGATGTCCACGCGGGCGCGGACGGCCTCCAGGTCGGCCAGGGAGCCGCCGAAACGGCGCTGCTCGGTGAGGACGGAGATGACCGCCGCACCGCCCGCCTCGTAGTCGGCGGCGAGCCCGGCCGGATCGGCGATGGCGGCCAGCGCGCCCTTGGACGGGCTGGAGCGCTTGACCTCGCAGATCACCTTGACGCTGTCACCGCGCAGTGCGGCGACGCCGTCCTTGGCCTGGGGCGCCTTGGCGGCACGCTCCTTGAGCTCGTCGAGGCTGACGCGGGACTGCCGTTCGGCAAGGTCTTCGCGGACCCCTTCGATGATCTCGTCGAGCACACTCACGCGAGCGGCCCCCTTCCGGGTCGATGACGGTCGGCCGCCTTGCAGACACGTTCCACCGCAAGGTCGGCACTCAAATGGTATCCGCAGCCCGCGCCGCCCTCCGCACCCGGTTGACCGCGTCCCAGCAATTGGACATTCGGAATCGGGGCTTCACAGCCGCTGCGCGCGGACCTCAGGGCGCCAGCGCGGAGCCGAAGGGAAAGTTCCGGACGACCGCGAAGACCAGGGCCGCGGCGCCCAGGACCCACCAGTACGGCGGCTTCACGGCGAGCCGCGGAACCGGACCGCCGCGGACGGCGCGGACCAGCCACAGGGCGGTGAACGCGGCGAAGACGAGATAACCGGCGACCGCGAGGGCGTTCGCCCCCACAGCGGTGGCCAGATCGCCGTGGGCGAACGCGTGCGCGCTGCGCAGGCCCCCGCAGCCGGGACAGAGCACGCCCGTCAGCCGGAAGAGCGGGCAGACCGGGTAGTGGCCCGGTTCGTTCGGGTCCACGGCGCCGACGTACGCGAAGGCCGCGACGGCCCCCGCCAGGGTCAGCGCCGGAGCGGCCAGCCGGCGCGCCCGGGAGGGCCGTACGGGGGGTCCCGGGGCCCCGGGAGGCGGGGGCGGCGGTACGGCTTCGGGAGTGCGGGAGGCGTCCACCCGGCGATTCTCCCCGGTCGTGCCGAAAGGCGCAGCCCGGCGGGGCCGCGCCTTCCTCAGGACCGCCCGCTCAGACCTTGACCGTGGTCTTGGAGGCGGCGATGACCTCGGCCAGGTCGCGGTGCGTGGTCTTCGGCGCGCCCATGCCCGCCGCCTTCATCGCCATGCCGACGACACCGCCGAGGACGACGACGACGAGGCCGGCCCAGAAACCGAGCGGGTTCGCCAGCACCATGAAGGCGCCGGAGATGCAGAAACCGATGAAGGCGATCATTACACCGGTCCAGGCGGCCGGGGTGTGTCCGTGGCTAGTGCCCGCCATGAGTTGCTCTCCTCGTTGATCTGTCGCACGTGCTGTGTCGAACGCTCGGTGTCATTGTCCCGCACCGGGCAGGGGGGTCGGTCAGCGGGTCGGGTCCTCGCCGCGGTCCAGAGCCTTCCACAGATCCTCCGGCCGGTCGGGGTCGACCGGCGCGACCGTACGGGTACGAGGACTGCCGTCGCGCTCGTAGCGTCCGCCCATCGAGGGCCACGCCTTCCCGAACCGCAGCGCCAGCAGCCCGGCGAGCAGGATCAGGGCGCCGCCGGCCGCCGTGACGTGCGGCCACGCGGTCTGCGTCAGCCCGGCCACGTGCGCGGCCGCGTCCGCCGTCGTCCGGGCCGCCTCGGCGTCCAGGGCCTGCCGGCCGTCGGCGGCGAAGAGCGCGGCCAGCACGGCGCCGAGCCCGCTGAGCGCCAGCAGCCCGGACACCAGGAGCCGGCTCCTGCCCCGTACCGCGAACACCGCGACCAGCGCGGCGAGGCCCACGATGGCCAGGGAGGCGGGCAGCCCGGTGACGGCCCGCCCGTCGGCGGTCAGCGGCAGCGCGTCGGAGCCCAGGGCCGCGGTGCCGCGGGCCCAGGTCCGGCCGGAGGCCAGCAGGACGACGGTGGCGCCGAGCGCGCCGAGCAGCAGGGCGGCGGCCACGCTGCGGCGGCCGCCGCGGCGGCCCGCGTCCGGTGCGGCGTCCGGCGCGGCGTCGGCGTTCGGTGCGGCGCCTGCGGTGTGCGCGGCGTCGGGGTCGTGCGCGGCGTCGGCGGCGGCATCGGTTCGGGGCGGGGGTACGGCACTCACGTACCCCACTATCCCCTACGCCCTCAGGCGCCGTGGAGGCGGTTGGCCGCTCCGACCGCGCGGAGCACGGCCGCCGCCTTGTTGCGGCACTCCTGGTCCTCCAGCTCCGGCACCGAGTCGGCCACCACCCCGGCCCCCGCCTGGACGTACGCCGTTCCGTCGCGCAGCAGCGCGGTGCGGATGGCGATGGCCGTGTCGGAGTCCCCGGCGAAGTCCAGGTAGCCGACGCAGCCGCCGTACAGGCCGCGGCGGGAGGGCTCCAGCTCCTCGATGATCTGCATGGCCCGGGGCTTCGGCGCGCCGGAGAGGGTGCCGGCCGGGAAGCACGCGGTGAGCACGTCGAAGGCGGTGCGGCCCTGCGCGACCCGGCCGGTGACCGTGGACACGATGTGCATGACGTGCGAGTACCGCTCCACGGACATGAAGTCGACGACCTCGACGGAGCCCGGCTCGCAGACCCGGCCGAGGTCGTTGCGGCCGAGGTCGACGAGCATGAGGTGCTCGGCGCGCTCCTTGGGGTCGGCCAGCAGTTCCTCGGCCAGCTCGTGGTCCTCCTGCGGGGTCGCCCCGCGGTGCCGGGTGCCGGCGATGGGGTGGACCATGGCCCGGCCGTCCTCGACCTTCACCAGCGCCTCGGGGCTGGAGCCGACGACGTCGAAGCCGTTCTCGAAGCGGAACAGGTACATGTACGGGGACGGGTTGGTGGCCCGCAGCACCCGGTAGACGTCCAGCGCCGAGGCCCGGCACGGGGTCTCGAACCGCTGCGAGGGCACCACCTGGAAGGCCTCGCCGGCCCGGATCCGCTCCTTGACGTCCTCGACCGCCGCCCGGTACTTCTCACCGCCCCACAGCGCGGAGAACTCCGGCAGCTCGGAGACGGGCAGCGGGGTCGGGGTGTAGGGGGCGGGCCGCGCCAGGTCGGCCTCCATGGTGTCGAGGCGCGCGACGGCGTCCGCGTACGCCTCGTCGACCCCTGATTCCAGGTCGTTGTGGTTGATCGCGTTCGCGATGAGCCGGACGGTGCCGTCCCAGTGGTCCAGGACCGCCAGGTCCGAGGTGAGCAGCATGGTCAGCTCGGGCAGTTCGAGGTCGTCCGTGGTGTGCTCGCCGATCCGCTCCAGGCGGCGGACGATGTCGTAGCCGAGGTAGCCCACCATGCCGCCGGTGAACGGCGGCGCCCCGCCCGCGGCGTCGCGGGGGGTGTGCAGGGCCTCCACGGTCGCCCGCAGCGCGTCCAGCGGATCGCCGCCGGTGGGGACGCCCACGGGCGGGGTGCCGATCCAGTGCGCCTGGCCGTCGCGCACCGTGAGGGTCGCGTCGCTGCGCACGCCGACGAAGGAGTAGCGGGACCAGGAGCGGCCGTTCTCGGCCGACTCCAGCAGGAAGGTCCCCGGGCGTTCGGCGGCGAGCTTGCGGTAGAGCCCGACGGGCGTGTCCCCGTCGGCCAGCAGCTTGCGGCTCACGGGGATGACGCGGCGGTCGGCCGCGAGCTTGCGGAACGTCTCAAGATCCATGGCGTGCGAAACCTACCTGTTCTCGGCAGCGGCGATCGGGAGGACGTCGGTGTCGAAACAGGTCCGGGTGCCGGTGTGGCAGGCGGCTCCGACCTGGTCGACCTTGACGAGTACGGTGTCCGCGTCGCAGTCGAGGGCGACGGACTTCACGTGCTGGAAGTGGCCGGAAGTATCCCCCTTCACCCAGTACTCCCGCCGGCTGCGGGACCAGTAGGTGCAGCGGCCGGTGGTCAGCGTGCGGTGCAGGGCCTCGTCGTCCATCCACCCGAGCATGAGCACCTCACCGGTGTCGTACTGCTGGGCGATGGCCGGTACCAGGCCGTCGGCGGAACGCTTGAGGCGCGCGGCGATGGCGGGGTCGAGGTTGCCGGGGCGGGAGGACGTACTCATGCGGCCATTGTGCCGGGCGGGCGGCTCCGCCGAGGATCGCCGTCCGCCTGATGAACGGGCACCGGGCCGGTTCCGGCCGTAGGCTGGCCCGCATGTCTACCCATGCGAAGCGTGAACGCCTGCTGCTGGCGGACCTGTTGGAGTCGGCCGGACCGGAGGCGCCGACGCTGTGCGCCGGCTGGACCTGCCGGGACCTCGCGGCACACGTCGTGATCCGCGAGCGGCGGCCGGACGCCGCGGGCGGCCTGTTGCTGGGCGCGCTGAAGGCGCGGCTGGAACGGACGATGGCGGAGTACACGGCCAAGCCGTACGAGGAGCTCGTCCAGCTGATCCGGACGGGCCCGCCGAAGCTGTCGGTGTACGCGCTGAAGCAGGTCGACGAGGCGGCGAACGCGGTGGAGTTCTACGTGCACGCGGAGGACGTCCGGCGGGCGCAGCCGGACTGGTCGCCGCGGGACGTGGACCCGGTGTTCGCGGACTCCCTGTGGTCCCGGCTGGAGAAGCTGGCCCGGCTGACGGGGCGGCGCTCGCCGGTGGGCCTGGTCCTGCGGCGGCCGGACGGCCGGACGGCGGTGGCGCGCAAGGGGGTGCCGGTGGTGACGGTCACGGGCGAGCCCGGTGAACTGACGCTGTTCTGCTTCGGGCGGCAGGCCGCGGCGGCGGTGTCGCTGGACGGCGAGCCGGAGGCGGTGGCGAAACTGGCGACGGCGGAACTGGGCCTCTGACGCCGGGGCGCCGGGTGCGCGGGCGCGGGCCTGGGCGGGGCCCGGGCCCGGGCGGCCTCGGCTCGGGCCCGGGCGGTACCGGTACGCGCCTCGGCGCTTCGTCCGCTTCGCCTGCGGGGACACCCGCCACCGTCCCCGCACCCCCACCAGCCCGGGTCCGTCCGGGGGCCGTGGGGCGGGGCTCTGACGGGGACGGTACGGGTAGGCCGCCGGCCCCGCCCCCGACGGAGTCACCCGGTCAGCGGATCGGGTGGCCGGCCTCCTGGAGGGCGGCCTTGACCTGGGAGATGCGGAGGTCGCCGAAGTGGAACACGGACGCCGCCAGCACCGCGTCGGCACCCGCCGCGATGGCCGGCGGGAAGTGGGCCAGCTCGCCGGCGCCGCCCGAGGCGATCACCGGGACGGTGACGTGCTTGCGGACGGCCGCGATCATCTCGGTGTCGTAGCCGTCCTTCGTGCCGTCCGCGTCCATCGAGTTCAGCAGGATCTCCCCGGCGCCCAGCTCGGCCGCCCGGTGGGCCCACTCGACCGCGTCGAGGCCCGTGCCCCGGCGGCCGCCGTGCGTGGTGACCTCGAAGGTGCCGGCGGCGGTGCGCCGCGCGTCCACGGACAGGACGAGCACCTGGCGGCCGAAGCGTTCCGCGATCTCCTGGATGAGTTCGGGGCGGGCGATGGCGGCGGTGTTCACACCGACCTTGTCCGCTCCGGCGCGCAGCAGCCTGTCCACGTCGTCCGCGGTGCGGACCCCGCCGCCCACGGTGAGCGGGATGAAGACCTGCTCGGCGGTGCGGCGCACCACGTCGTAGGTGGTCTCGCGGTTGCCGGAGGAGGCGGTGATGTCGAGGAAGGTCAGCTCGTCGGCGCCCTCGGCGTCGTACAGCTTGGCCATCTCCACCGGGTCTCCGGCATCGCGCAGGTTCTGGAAGTTGACGCCCTTGACGACCCGGCCGTTGTCCACGTCCAGGCAGGGGATCACGCGTACCGCGAGGGTCATGCGGACTCCTCCCCCACCGGGCCGAAGGCCTCGACCTCCACCTCGACGACCATGCCCGGGTCGACGAAGCCGGAGACGATGATCATGGAGGCGGCGGGGCGGACGGCGTCGAAGAGCTCCTTGTGGGCGCGGCCGACGTCGTCCACGTCGCGGGCGTGGGTGATGTACATCCGGGTGCGCACCACGTGCTCGGGGCCGAGTCCGGCCTGGGCGAGCGCGTCGAAGGCCACGCCGAAGGCGGCGACGGCCTGGTCGTACGGGCCGCCTCCGTCGGCCGCGGTGCAGCCGGAGACGAGGACCAGGCCGTTGGGGAGGCGGACGGCCCGGGAGTAGCCGATGGCGTCCTCGTAGGGGCCGCCGGAGGAGATGCGGCGTACGGCGTCCGAACTCATGCGGAGACCACCTTCAGGGCTTCTTCCAGGGTGAAGGCCTTGGCGTACAGGGCCTTGCCGACGATGGCGCCCTCCACGCCCTGCGGGACGAGCGCGGACAGGGCGCGCAGGTCGTCGAGGGAGGAGATGCCGCCGGAGGCGACGACGGGGCGGTCGGTGGCGGCGCAGACGTTCTTCAGCAGCTCCAGGTTGGGGCCGGTGAGTGTGCCGTCCTTGCCGATGTCGGTGACGACGTAGCGGGCGCAGCCCTCGGCGTCGAGGCGGGCGAGGGTCTCGTAGAGGTCGCCGCCCTCGCTGGTCCAGCCGCGGCCCTTGAGGGTGGTGCCGCGGACGTCGAGGCCGACCGCGATGCGGTCGCCGTGCTCGGCGATGGCCCGGGCGGCCCACTCGGGGGTCTCCAGGGCGGCGGTGCCGAGGTTGACGCGGGTGCAGCCGGTGGCGAGGGCCGCGGCGAGCGAGGCGTCGTCGCGGATGCCTCCGGAGAGTTCGACCTTGATGTCCATGGCGCCGGTGATCTCGGCGACCAGGGCCCGGTTGTCGCCGGTGCCGAAGGCGGCGTCGAGGTCGACGAGGTGGAGCCATTCGGCGCCGGAGGCCTGCCAGGCGAGGGCCGCGTCGAGCGGGGAGCCGTAGGAGGTCTCGCTGCCGGACACCCCGTGGACGAGGCGGACGGCCTGTCCGTCGCGGACGTCGACCGCGGGCAGCAGCTCAAGGGTCTTCGGCATCAGAGGGTCTCGATCCAGTTGGTGAGGAGCTGGGCCCCGGCGTCGCCGGACTTCTCGGGGTGGAACTGGGTGGCCCACAGGGCGCCGTTCTCCACCGCCGCGACAAAGGGTTCGCCGTGGGTGGCCCAGGTGACGCGGGGGGCGCGGATGGCCGGGTTGGTGACCTCCAGGCTCCAGTCGCGGGCCGCGTACGAGTGCACGAAGTAGAACCGGGCGTCGGCGTCGAGGCCGGCGAAGGCCTGGCTGTCGGCGGGGGCCTCGACGGTGTTCCAGCCCATGTGGGGGACGATCGGGGCCTTCAGCGGGCCGACGGTGCCGGGCCACTCGTCGAGGCCCTCGGTCTCGACGCCGTGCTCGATGCCCCGCTCGAAGAGGATCTGCATGCCGACGCAGATGCCCATGACGGGGCGGCCGCCGGAGAGCCTGCGGCCGATGATCCAGTCGCCGCGGGCGTCCTTGAGCCCCCGCATGCAGGCGGAGAAGGCGCCGACGCCGGGGACGAGGAGTCCGTCGGCGTCCATGGCCCGGTCGTAGTCGCGGGTGATCTCGACGTCCGCGCCGACGCGCGCGAGGGCGCGTTCGGCGGAGCGGACGTTGCCGAAGCCGTAGTCGAAGACGACGACCTTCTTGGTGGGTCGGGTGGTGCTCATTCCCAGATTCCTTGGATGCGCAGGACTCCGGCGGCGAGGCACATCACGGAGCCGAAGGCGAGCAGGATGACGACCGAGAGGGGCATCTTCTGCTTCTGGAAGGAGTACACGCCGCCGGCCAGGAAGAGGCCGACGACGATGAGGATGGTGTTGAGGCCGGTCACGGTTAGAGGGCGCCCTTCGTGGAGGGAAGGATGCCCGCGGCGCGCGGGTCGAACTCGGCGGCGTAGCGCAGGGCCCGGGCCAGGGCCTTGAACTGGCACTCCACGATGTGGTGCGCGTTGCGGCCGTAGGGGACGTGGATGTGCAGGGCGATCTGGGCCTGGGCGACGAAGGACTCGAAGATGTGCCGGGTCATCGTGGTGTCGTACGCGCCGATCATCGGCGCCATGTTCTCGGGCTCGGTGTGCACGAGGTAGGGGCGGCCGGAGAGGTCGACGGTCACCTGGGCGAGGGACTCGTCGAGCGGCACGGTGCAGTTGCCGAAGCGGTAGATGCCGACCTTGTCGCCGAGGGCCTGCCTGAAGGCGGCGCCCAGCGCGAGGGCGCTGTCCTCGATGGTGTGGTGGCTGTCGATGTGCAGGTCGCCCTCGGTCTTGACGGTGAGGTCGAAGAGGCCGTGGCGGCCGAGCTGGTCGAGCATGTGGTCGTAGAAGCCCACGCCCGTCGAGACGTCGACCTTGCCGGTGCCGTCGAGGTTTATCTCGACGACGACGGAGGTCTCCTTCGTGGTCCGTTCGACCCGTCCGATGCGGCTCATGCGTGCTGCTCCTTCTTCAGTGCGCGAACCGCTTCCAGGAACGCGTCGTTCTCGGCCGGGGTGCCGGCGGTGACCCGCAGCCATCCCGGCACGCCGTTGTCCCGGACCAGGACGCCCCGGTCGAGGATCTTCTGCCATGCGGTGTGGGAGTCGTCGAACGTCCCGAACTGGATGAAGTTCGCGTCGGATTCGGTGACGTCGAACCCGGCGGCCCGCAGTTCGGTGACGAGGCGGTCGCGCTCGGCCTTGAGCTGCTCCACGTAGCCCAGGAGGGTGTCGGTGTGCTCCAGGGCGGCCAGCGCGGTGGCCTGGGTGACGGCGGACAGGTGGTACGGCAGGCGCACCAGCTGGACGGCGTCGACCACGGCGGGGTGCGCCGCGAGGTAGCCCAGGCGCAGTCCGGCGGCGCCGAAGGCCTTGGACATGGTCCGGGAGACCACGAGGTTCGGCCGGCCCTCGATGAGGGGCAGCAGGGAGTCGCGGTGGCTGAACTCCACGTAGGCCTCGTCGACGACGACGAGGGACGGCTTGGCCGCCTGGGCGGCCTCGTACAGCGCGAGGACCGTCTCGGCCGCGACCGCGGTGCCCGTGGGGTTGTTGGGCGAGGTGATGAAGACGACGTCCGGCCGGTGCTCGGCGACGGCCCGTTCGGCGGCGGCGGTGTCGATGGTGAAGTCCGCGCGGCGGGGGCCGGAGATCCAGCCGGTGCCGGTGCCGCGGGCGATCAGCGCGTGCATCGAGTAGGAGGGCTCGAAGCCGATCGCGGTGCGGCCGGGTCCGCCGAAGGTCTGCAGCAGCTGCTGGATGACCTCGTTTGAGCCGTTGGCGGCCCAGACGTTCTCCCGGGCGACGGGGTGCCTGCCGGTCCGGGTGAGGTAGGCGGCGAGCTCGGTGCGCAGCTCGACGGCGTCCCGGTCGGGGTAGCGGTTGAGGGTGCGGGCGGCTGCGGCCACGCGTTCGGCGATGCGGGCGACGAGCTCCGGGGGGAGCTCGTAGGGGTTCTCGTTGGTGTTGAGCTGGACGGGCACGTCGAGCTGCGGGGCGCCGTACGGGCTCTTGCCGCGCAGTTCGTCCCGGATGGGGAGGTCGTCGATGCCGAGGTCGCGGGTCACTGGCCGGGCACCTTCCAGCCGAAGCGCGCCTTCAGGGCGGCGCCGTGTGCGGGCAGGTCCTCGGCCTCGGCGAGCGCCACCACGTGGTGGGTGACCTCGGCGAGGGCGTCGCGGGTGTAGTCGACGATGTGCACGCCGCGCAGGAAGGACTGCACGGACAGGCCGGAGGAGTGGCAGGCGCAGCCGGCGGTGGGCAGCACGTGGTTGGAGCCGGCGCAGTAGTCGCCGAGGGAGACCGGGGACCAGGCGCCGACGAAGATCGCGCCGGCGTTGCGCACGCGGGCGGCCCAGGCGGCGGCGTCGGCGGTCTGCACCTCCAGGTGCTCGGCGCCGTAGGCGTCGACGACCTTGAGGCCGTCCTCCAGGCTGTCGACGAGGACGATCGCGGACTGGCGGCCGGCGAGCGCGGGCCTGATCCGGTCCTCGACGTGCTTGGAGGCCGCGACCTGCGGCTCCAGTTCCTTCTCGACGGCGGCGGCGAGCTCGGCGGAATCGGTGACGAGGACGGCCGCGGCGAGCGGGTCGTGCTCGGCCTGGCTGATGAGGTCGGCGGCGACGTGCACGGGGTCGGCCGTGGCGTCGGCGAGGACGGCGATCTCGGTGGGGCCGGCCTCGGTGTCGATGCCGATGCGGCCGGTGAAGTAGCGCTTGGCGGCGGCGACCCAGATGTTGCCGGGGCCGGTCACCATGTTCACGGGCGGGCAGCCGTCGGGGCCGGTGGTCCCGTACGCGAACATCGCGACGGCGACGGCGCCGCCGGCCGCGTACACCTCGTCCACGCCGAGCAGCGCGCAGGCGGCGAGGATCGTCGGGTGCGGCAGTCCGCCGAACTCCTTCTGCGGCGGGGACGCGAGCGCGATCGACTCGACGCCCGCCTCCTGGGCCGGTACGACGTTCATCACGACGGAGGACGGGTAGACCGAGCGGCCGCCCGGGGCGTAGAGGCCCACGCGCTCGACCGGGATCCACTTCTCGGTGACGGTGCCGCCGGGGACCACCTGGGTGGTGTGCTCGGTGCGGCGCTGCGCGCGGTGCACGATCCGGGCGCGCCGGATCGACTCCTCCAGGGCGGCGCGGACGGCGGGGTCGAGCTGTTCCAGGGCGTCCGCGAGGGCCTGTGCGGGTACCCGGACCTGCGCGAGTTCGACGCCGTCGAACGTGCGCGCGTACTCGATCAGCGCCGCCGTACCGCGATGGTGGACGTCCTCGCAGATGGGCCGCACCTTCTCCAGGGCGGCTTCCACGTCGAACTCGGCACGGGGCAGCAGGTCGCGCAGGGCGCCACCCTCGGGGAGGGTGTCACCGCGCAGGTCGATACGAGAGATCACACCGCAATTCTCTCAGACCGCTTCCCGCCACCGTTCGCCCGTATCACTGGCTGATACATGTCCCGTGCGTCACGGGCGTCGCACGGCGTGCCCGCCCGGCGGACGGGGCGCCGGGGTGGCGCGTGCGGGACGGCGCGCGCGGGCCGCGGCGGGCCGGGGCGGGCCGTCGCCGGCCACCGGCTCCGGGACCCCTCCCGGCCCCGCGGCCATTACCCTGTGCCTCGTGACCACCGTTCGCCTGCCCCTCTTCCCCTTGAACTCGGTGCTGTTCCCGGGACTCGTCCTCCCGCTGAACATCTTCGAGGAGCGCTATCGCGCCATGATGCGCGAGCTGCTGAAGACGGGCGACGACGAGCCGCGCCGTTTCGCGGTCGTCGCGATCCGCGACGGCCGGGAGGTGGCGCCCACCGCGCCCGGCCTCCCGGACCTGACGGCGCTGCCCGAGCGCGGCCCGGCCGCCGGCTTCGGCGCGGACCCGATCCAGGCCTTCCACCGGGTGGGCTGCATCGCGGACGCGGCGACGATCCGGGAGCGGGAGGACGGCAGCTTCGAGGTCCTGGCGACCGGCACCTCGCGGGTCCGGCTGGTGTCGGTGGACTCCTCGGGCCCGTACCTGACGGCGGAGCTGGAGGAGCTCCCGGAGGACGCGGGCGACGGCGCGGGCACGCTGGCCGAAGGGGTGCTGCGGGCCTTCCGCGCCTACCAGAAGCGGTTGGCCGGCGCCCGCGAGCGGTCCCTGACCGGCGCGGAGCTGCCCGACGAGCCCTCGGTGGTGTCGTACCTGGTGGCCGCGGCGGCGGTGCTGGACATCCCGGCCAAGCAGCGGCTGCTCCAGGCCCCGGACACCGCGACGCGGCTGGCGGAGGAGCTGAAGCTGCTGCGCGCGGAGACCGCGGTGATCCGCCACCTCCCGTCGCTGCCGGCGGTGGAGCTGACCCGCAGCCCCACCAGCCCGAACTGACGGCGCGGGACGGAGGGAGGGGCGGATGGCGAAGCGGAGGCAGCAGACGGCGGGCACGCCGGCGGTCGTGGCGCTGACGGCCGCGGGGGTGGGGTTCACCACCCGCGCCTACGAGCACGACCCGGCGCACCCCTCGTACGGCGAGGAGGCGGCGCAGGCCCTCGGCGTCCCGCCCGAGCGGGTCTTCAAGACGCTCGTGGCGGACGTCGACGGGGTCCTGACGGTGGCGGTGGTCCCGGTCTCGGGCTCGCTGGACCTGAAGGCGCTGGCGACGGCGGTCGGCGGCAAGCGGGCGGCGCTGGCCGACCCGGCGCTGGCCGAGCGCGCGACGGGCTACGTCCGGGGCGGCATCTCGCCCCTCGGGCAGCGCAAGCGGCTGCGCACGGTCCTCGACGCCTCGGCGTCCGGCCACGCCACGATCTGCGTGTCGGCGGGCCGCCGGGGCCTGGAGGTCGAACTGTCCCCGGCCGACCTGGCCGGCCTGACCGGGGCGGTCCTGGCCCCCATCGGCCGCGCCTGACGCCCGCGGCCCCCGTCCGGCGGGGGCGCGGGGCACGGGCGGGTGCGAGGCCGCGGGTCAGCCGCGCGGGGGCTCCGGCGCGGCCGGGCCGCCGTCCGCGTCCGGGCCGGCCGTGGCGGGGCCGGCCGCCGGAGCGCCGTCCGCCGGGCGGCCCTCCGACGCGGGTCCGGCCTGCTCGGCGTGGACGTGCGGCGGCGGGTAGACGCCCGGCCACTCGTCGTGCGCGACCGGCTCCCGCGGGGACCACAGGGCCGTCAGCCCCAGGTGGACGAGGACGGCAGCCATCGGCCACGCGAGCAGCACCCCGTGCGCCAGCAGCTGTAGCGGCGCGTCGAAGGGGACCCCCTTGCCCGCCCTGAGCGCGGCGGCCCGCAGGTCCGAGGACGGGCCGAGCCACAGCCCGAGCCGCCAGCCGACCAGCGAGGCGAACACCGAGCCGACCGCGAGCCCGATCACCAGCGCCACCCCGCCGGCCCGGCGCCACAGGAACGCGGCGACGGCGCTGAGCACGCCGAAACCGGCCGCCAGCAGGAAGAACGTGCCGTCGGAGCCGATCCGCGCCTCGCTCTCCGAGTCGCGCAGGAAGACGGCCTGGCCGTTGGAGACGTACTGCACCCTGGGGGCCAGCCAGGCCCACAGCAGGCCCAGGAGGACACCGGCGACGCCGACCGCGAGGGCGACGGCGGCCCCGTCCCGGACGTCCGCCGGGGTGACGGCCCCGGGCCCGTCACCCGGCTCGGCGGGCGGGAGCGGCGGCGGGTCGAAAGGAGACGGCGGGGTCACGGCTTCGGTCACCCCCACATCGTGCCAGGTGCACCCGGCACCGGCGTCAGCGGACCGCCGCGCGCCGGTACGCCCAGGTGGCGACGGCCAGCGAGAGGACTCCCACCGCGGCGCAGACGCCGAGGTCGAGGAGGACCGCGGCCCAGTCGGGCTCGGCCTCGAAGGTGCGGGCGAAGGCCTCGACCCCGTACGTGGACGGCAGCAGGTCGCGCGCCCACACGATCGGTCCGGGCATCCGCTCCGGCGGCAGCACGCCGAGCAGCAGCGCGGCGGACATGCCGAGCTGTCCGGCGAGGGTGGCCAGCTCCTGCCGCGGTGCGAGCAGCCCGAGCGCGGCGCCGAGCCCGGCCAGCGCGGCCCCGGCCAGCGGGACCACGGCGGCCAGGATCCACAGCCCGCTGAGCGGCAGCCCGAAGAGCACGCAGCCGAAGACGGCGGTGACCAGGGTGCCGGGCAGGGTGAAGGAGGCGTAGGCGGCGGCCGCGCCCAGCACGACGGAGGCCGGCGGGACCGGCAGGGTGGCGTAGTGGTCGAGGCCGCCGCCGGCCCGCAGCTGGCCGAAGTACTGGGCGAGGAGGTTCAGCGCGACGAAGGCGACGACGAGCACCGACGAGCCGGCGACGACGGCCCGGGCCTCCGAGCCCCCGTCCACGACGCCCCGCATGAGGACCATGATGCCGACGGACTGGAAGGTGGCCACGAACAGCAGCGGGATGCGGGCCACCCGGGCCCGGGAGAGCTGCGCCCGGTAGACGGCGGCCAGCGCGGGGAGGAACCGGGCCCGGGGGGCCAGCTCGGCGGGGGCGCCGGCCGCGGGCGGCGCGGCGGGGGTGGCGGCGACGGCGCGCACGGCGCCCTCGGCAGCGGTAGTCACGACTTGACCAGACCCTTCATCCGCCCGCCCAGCGCCAGGTAGACGTCCTCCAGGCTCGGCGTCGCCAACGTGAAATCGTCGAGGGCGGCGAAGGCCGGCCCTCCGGTGACCGCGGCCACCGCGGCCCGTGCCTCGTCGGGCGCCAGCCGCAGCACCCAGCGGCGCCCGGACTCGGCGGCCCGCGGGGCGAGGGCGGCGACCTCGGGCACGTCCAGCGGGGGCGCGGAGCGCCACACCAGTTCCAGGCGGACCTCTCCGGAGACCCTGGCCTTCAGCCCGGACGGCGTGTCGCAGGCGATGACCCGGCCCTGGTCGATGACGGCGACCCGGTCGAGGACGGTCTCGGCCTCGATGACGTTGTGGGTGACGAGCAGGACGGTGGCGCCGTGCCGGGCGCGCCGCCGGTCCACGGCCGACCAGACCGCCCGCCGGGCGATCGGGTCCATGCCGGTGGTGGGTTCGTCGAGGACCAGTACGGGCCGCTCCCCCACCAGGGCGGCGGCGAAGCAGGCGAGGCGGCGCTGTCCGCCGGAGAGCTTCTTCAGCGGCCGGCCGGCGATCTCGGTCAGCCCGAGTTCGTCCAGTACGGCGTCGCGCGCGGTCCGGGCCGCGCGGAGGTCGAGGCCGCGCAGCCGTCCGGTGGTCTCGGCGGCGAGGGAGACGGTGAGCTCGTCCAGGGCGGTGGACTCCTGGCCGAGGTAGGCGAGGAGCCGGGCGGCCCGTTCGGGGTGGCGGACCAGGTCGTGGCCCAGCAGGGTGACGGAGCCCGCGTCGGGCCGCATCAGCCCGGTGAGCTGGCGCACGAGGGTGGACTTGCCGGCGCCGTTGGGGCCGAGCAGCCCGAAGATCTCGCCGCGCCGCACGTCGAGGGTGATCCCGTCGGTGGCGCGGGTCTCGGGCAGGGCGGGGGCCCCGCGCCGGCCGCGGACCGCGGGATAGGTCTTGACCAGGTCACGCACCGCGCAGACCACGTCGGACGCGCCTTCCGCGGCCGCTGCCGCGCCGCGCTTCCCGCGGGGTTCCGCCTGTGCTGTGCCCGTACTCACGAGGGAGCAGCCTACGGGGTTCCCGGCCCTACCCGGCCGCCGGGGTCGCCGGGGCGCCGCCGTCGGAGGGGCCGGCTCCGGGCGGTGAGGCCGGTACGGCGACGACGTGTTCGGCGGCGGCGCGGACGTCGATCTCGCGCCAGAAGCCGGCCCGGATGGCGTACCGGTCGTGCTCGTCGATCTGGTCGTCCTTGTGCGCGAGCAGTCCGAAGCGGGCGGCGTAGCGCAGCAGCTCGCCGTCGATCCGGTGCGGCACGCGCGGGTACATGGTGGCCAGCTTCTGGAGGTGGACGGTCTCGGGGAGCCGTTCCATCCAGCGGCGGGCGAACACCTGTCCCACCTCGAACGGGTCGCCGCCGACGGTGGTGATGTCCTCCTCGCGGTCCGCCCAGCGCTGCTCGGCGGAGGTGAGCTGGGCGAGGGTGGGCAGGGAGGCGGTCTCGGCGGGTTCGCCGAGGGGTCCGGCGCGGTCGATCCAGCCCTTGTCGGAGGACCAGCGCAGGGCGCTGCCGGCGGGGGGCTGACCGCCCTGGCCGCCGGGCCCGTTCTGCGGGCCGGGGGCGCGCAGGGAGCCGGCGAGGTCCTTCGGGGTGGGGACGGCCTTGCCGGCGGAGGCGGCGGGCGCCGGCAGCGGCGGGCCGTCCTGCGCCTGCGGGCCCGCGGGGGCGGAGCCGTTGCGGGCGGCCTCGGCGAGGGCGGCCTCGGGCAGCGGGGCGGAGAGGATGGCGGCGATGTCGGGGCGGGGGACGGGCGGCGGGGCGCAGAGTCCGGCGAGGTCCTTGGCGCGGACGGCTCGGGTGATCCAGGCGCGGTCGAGGACGCGGCGTTCGTCGGCTTCGGCGACGAGGTCCTCGGACTGGTTGTAGTCGCCGTCGGCGGCCTGCACGGCCCACAGGTGGACGGCGACGCCGTGTTCCTTGGCGGACATCAGGCCGGGCAGCAGGTCGCCGTCGCCGGTCACCAGCACCACGTCGGAGCAGGCGCGGTTGCGGGCGAGTTCGGTGAGCTCGGCGTGCATGGCGGCGTCCACGCCCTTCTGTGCCCAGCGGCCGTCGCTGCGGGTCAGGGCGCCCAGGCGGACGGTGACGCGGGGCATCACGCGCAGCCGCCGGTGTTCGGGCTGGGGCACCCGGTCGGGGGCGCCGTCGAACCAGTAGATGCGCAGCAGGGGCTGCTGGGTGTCCGCCTCGGCCCGCTCGCGCAGGTTCTGGATGAGGGCGGCATGGTCGACGGTGATGCGGGAGCGCGAGGGCTCCCCTGCGAGAAGGCTCGCGGCGGCGCCCAGCAGGTAGCCGGCGTCCACCAGGACGACGCAGCGGTCCACGCGTTCCACCCTCTTCCGTGGGGGTCCTCTGGATATTCCCCGAGTCTGCCCGACCGCAAGGGTGTTGACGGCCGGAACTCGATCATCGGCGTGGCGGATCTCACGGGGCGCCCGCGAGGACGGTCGGCTACGCGTAGTAATGATCCAAAATGCGTCGTTTACGGCGTTGTGTGAGTGTGAAGGCGGTCCTGGCCCCTAGACCCTCACGGAGGCTCCACCATGGCCAAGAACAAGAAGCAGAACCGCGACCAGCAGAAGTCCTCGGCCCCCGAGCGCGGCGCCGAGCAGGCCAAGAGCTCGTCCGCGACGGACCAGGCCGAGCAGCGGATGGCGCAGGCCTCGCCCTCCGACATGGCCCGCAAGGGCCGGGAGAAGCGCTTCGGCCACAACTGACGCTCCGGTGTGATGACGCGAGGGCCCGCCCGGCACAGCCGGGCGGGCCCTCGCGCAGGGGACGGGACCGGCGTTATCCGGCCAGACAGGACGGTCCGAGCAGCACCTTCAGGTCGCCGAAGAGGGCGGGGTCGGGCTTGACCCGGTGCTTGTCGAGCCGCAGGACCGTGGTGGTGCGCGGGCCCTGGAGCTTGATCCGGACCTCGCTGTTGCCCTGGTGGTGGCGGAGGATCTCGCCGAGCCGGGTGACCATGGGCGGGGTGACCTTGACGGTGGGGATGGTCAGGACGACGGGTGCGTTGGTGCCGGCCGAGGAGAGGTCGGGGACCATCATCTCCATGGCGACCAGCCGCGGGACGTCCTCGCGCTTGTCGAGGCGGCCCTTGACGAAGACGACGGTGTCCTCGACCAGCTGGGTGGAGACGAGCTGGTAGGTCGCGGGGAAGAACATGCACTCGATGGAGCCGGCGAGGTCCTCGACGGTGGCGATGGCCCAGGCGTTGCCCTGCTTGGTCATCTTGCGCTGGAGGCCGGAGATGATGCCGCCGATGGTGACGACGGCGCCGTCGGAGTGCTCGCCGCCGGTCAGCTGGGAGATGCCGGCGTCGGTCTTGTCGGACAGGACGTGTTCCAGCCCGAAGAGCGGGTGGTCGGAGACGTAGAGGCCGAGCATCTCGCGCTCCTGGGCGAGCAGGTAGGACTTCTCCCACTCGACGTCGGAGAAGACGACGTCGAGGCCGAAGCCCGGCTCGTCGCTCGCGCTCTCGTCGCCCATGGCGCCGAAGAGGTCGAACTGTCCCTCGGCCTCCTTGCGCTTGACCGCGACCACGTTGTCGATCATCGGTTCGTGGTGGGCGACCAGGCCCTTGCGGGTGTGGCCCATCTCGTCGAAGGCCCCGGCCTTGATCAGCGATTCGACGGTCCGCTTGTTGCAGACGACGGCCTCGACCTTGTCCAGGAAGTCGGGGAAGGAGGCGTACTTGCCCTTCGCCTTCCGGCTCTTGATGATCGATTCCACGACGTTCTGGCCGACGTTGCGGACGGCGGTGAGGCCGAAGAGGATCACGTCGTCGCCCTGGGCGGCGAAGTTCGGCTCCGACTCGTTCACGTTCGGGGGCAGCACCTTGATGCCCATGCGCCGGCACTCGTTCAGGTAGATCGCGGACTTGTCCTTGTCGTCCTTGACCGAGGTGAGCAGGCCGGCCATGTACTCGGCCGGGAAGTTCGCCTTGAGGTAGGCGGTCCAGTAGGACACCAGCCCGTACGCGGCCGAGTGGGCCTTGTTGAAGGCGTAGCCGGCGAAGGGGACCAGGACGTCCCAGAGCGCCTTGATCGCCTGGTCGCTGAACCCCTTCTTCTTGGCGCCGCCCTCGAAGATGACGAAGTTCTTCGCCAGCTCCTCGGGCTTCTTCTTGCCCATCACGCGGCGCAGGATGTCGGCTTCGCCGAGCGAGTACCCGGCGATGATCTGGGCGGCCTTCTGGACCTGCTCCTGGTAGACGATCAGGCCGTAGGTGACCGCGAGCACCTCTTCGAGGGGCCCCTCCAGCTCCGGGTGGATCGGGGTGATCTCCTGCTGCTTGTTCTTGCGCAGCGCGTAGTTCGTGTGCGAGTTCATGCCCATCGGGCCCGGCCGGTACAGGGCCGAGACGGCGGAGATGTCCTCGAAGTTGTCGGGCTTCATCAGGCGCAGCAGGGAGCGCATGGGGCCGCCGTCGAACTGGAAGACGCCGAGGGTGTCGCCGCGCCCGAGCAGTTCGAAGGTCTTGGGGTCGTCGAGCGGGAGGGCCAGGAGGTCGATGTCGATCCCCTTGTTGGCCTTCACCATCTTGACGGCGTCGTCCATGATCGTGAGGTTGCGCAGGCCGAGGAAGTCCATCTTCAGCAGGCCGAGCGACTCGCAGCTCGGGTAGTCCCACTGCGTGATGGTGACGCCGTCGGTGTGCCGGACCCAGACGGGCACGTGGTCGGTGATCGTCTCGCTGGACATGATGACGCCGGCGGCGTGCACGCCCATCTGCCGGACGAGCCCCTCGACGCCGCGGGCGGTGTCGATGACCTTCTTGACGTCCGGCTCGTTCTCGTACATCCCGCGGATCTCGCCGGCCTCGCCGTAGCGGGGGTGGGTGGGGTCGAGGATGCCGGAGAGCGGGATGCCCTTGCCCAGGACGTCGGCGGGCATGGCCTTGGTGAGCCGGTCGCCCATGGCGTAGGGGTAGCCCAGGACGCGCGCGGAGTCCTTGATCGCGTTCTTGGCCTTGATGGTGCCGTAGGTGCCGATCATGGCGACCTTGTCGGCGCCGTACTTCTCGGTCACGTACCGGATCACCTCGACGCGCCTGCGCTCGTCGAAGTCGATGTCGACGTCGGGCATGGAGACGCGCTCGGGGTTGAGGAAGCGCTCGAAGATCAGGCCGTGGGTGAGCGGGTCGAGGTCGGTGATGCCCATGGCGTACGCGACGATCGAGCCGGCCGCGGAGCCTCGGCCCGGGCCCACCGCGATGCCCTGGTTCTTGGCCCACATGATGAAGTCGGCGACGACGAGGAAGTAGCCGGGGAAGCCCATCGAGATGATCGTGTCCATCTCGTACTCGGCCTGCTTCATCCGGTCCTCGGGGATGCCCCCGGGGTAGCGGCGGTCCATGCCGCGCATGGTCTCCTCGCGGAACCAGGTGACCTCGGTGTAGCCGGCCGGGATGTCGAACTTGGGCATCAGGTTCCGGAACTGGAACATGCCCTCGGTGTCGACCTGCTCGGCGACGAGCCGGGTGTTGGCGCAGCCCTCCTGCCAGGCGTCCGAGGAGTCGATGGCGTACATCTCCTCCGCGGACTTCAGGTAGTAGCCGGTGCCGTCGAAGCGGAAGCGGTCCGGGTCGGAGAGGTTCTTGCCCGTCTGGATGCAGAGCAGGGCGTCGTGGGCGGTGGCCTCGCTGGCGTACGTGTAGTGCGAGTCGTTCGTCACCAGCGGCGGGATGCCGAGCTTCCTGCCGATCTCCAGGAGTCCGTCGCGGACCCGGCGCTCGATCTCGATGCCGTGGTCCATCAGCTCCAGGAAGTACCGCTCCTTGCCGAAGATGTCCTGGTACTCGGAGGCGGCCTTGAGGGCCTCGTCGAACTGGCCGAGGCGCAGTCGGGTCTGGAGCTCGCCGGAGGGGCAGCCGGTGGAGGCGATGAGCCCCTCGGACCACTGGCTGATGGTCTCCTTGTCCATGCGGGGCCACTTGGTGAGCCAGCCCTCGGCGTAGGCGTCGGAGGACAGCCGGAAGAGGTTGTTCAGGCCTTTGGCGTTCGCCGCCCAGATCGTCTTGTGCGTGTAGCCGCCGGAGCCGGAGACGTCGTCGCGCTTCTGGTGGGGCTGGCCCCACTGGATGCGTCGCTTGTTGCGCCGGGACTCGGGGGCGACGTACGCCTCGATGCCGATGATCGGCGTGATCCCGGCCTTCTTCGCGGTGTGGAAGAAGTCGTACGCCCCGTGCAGGTTGCCGTGGTCGGACATGGCGATGTGGCTCATGCCCATCTCGTTGCACGCGTTGAACATGTCCTTCAGCCGCGCGGCACCGTCCAGCAGCGAGTACTGGGTGTGGACGTGCAGGTGCGTGAACGGCTGCTTGGTCACGGTGGCAGACCTCCGGCGTGGAGAGAGGGGGGCAGCCTCGAAGTCTACGTCGGCCGGGTGACAGATCACGGGCACCGACGGGTACGGTCATCCGTTGCAGAGCCAAGGACACCTGTCCGAAACGTGATGGACCCAGCACCACCAGGAGGCATCCGCCATGGCGGTTCCCGAGACGACCGACGAGCAGCGCGCCGAGCAGATACTCGATGTGTTCGACACCGCGTTCGGCGAGCTCCTCGCCGCCGATCCCGCCGCCTTCCAGGTCAAATTCCGGAAGATGGCCGCCTCGGCCTTCGCCTTCTACCGGGGCACCGCCTGCCTCTTCTACGCGGACCTGGAGCGGGAGCGCCACGGCGGCCCGTACCTGGACGAGCGGACGGGCCGGGTGTGGATCCACGGCGACCTGCACGCGGAGAACTTCGGCACGTACATGGACTCCAACGGCCGGCTGATCTTCAACGTGAACGACTTCGACGAGGCCTACGTGGGCCCGTTCACCTGGGACCTGAAGCGGTTCGCCGCCTCCGTCGCCCTGATCGGCTACACCAAGGCCCTCAGCGACGAGCAGATCACCGGCCTGGTGCGGACCTACGCGGCCGCCTACCGGGAGCGCATCCACCGGCTGGCCGCCGGGGCCGGGCACGAGGAGGTGCCCTCGTTCAGCCTGGACACCGCCGAGGGCCCGCTGCTGGGCGCGCTGCGCTCGGCCCGCGCGCGCACCCGCTTCTCGCTGCTGGACTCGATGACCGAGATCCGCGAGTTCGAACGCCGGTTCGCTCCGGGCCCGGGCACCATCGAGCTGGACGCGGCCACCCGCTACAAGGTGCTGGCCGCCTTCGACGGCTACCTGGAGACCCTGCCCGACGAATCGCTGGTGCGGCCCGACTCCTACCGGGTCAAGGACGTGGTCGGGCGGCGCGGCGTGGGCATCGGCTCGGCCGGGCTGCCCTCGTACAACATCCTGCTGGAGGGGCACAGCGACGCCTTGGAGAACGACGTCGTGATCTACCTCAAGCAGGCCCAGACCCCGGCCGTCTCCCGGCACGTGACCGACCGGGCCGTGCGGGACTACTTCCGGCACGAGGGCCACCGCACGGTGATCTCGCAGCGGGCCCTCCAGGCCCATGCCGACCCGTGGCTGGGCTGGACGGAGCTGGACGGCTCCGGGCAGCTGGTGGCGGAGGTCTCGCCGTACGCGGTGGACCTGGACTGGTCGGACCTGGACGACCCGGAGGAGATCGCCGCGGTCGTCGCGGACCTGGGCCGGGCCACCGCGACCATGCACGGCGCGGCCGACGAGGCGCAGAGCGGCCACTCCCTGGTGCCGTTCTCCACGGAACGGGCCATCGACGCGGCCATCGCGGCGGACGAGGAGGGCTTCGCGGAGCTGCTGGTGGAGTTCGCCCACGCGTACGGCGCCCGGGCCCGCGCCGACCACCAGATCTTCGTGGACCTCTTCCGCAACGGCCGCCTCACGGCGTGAACGGCCCGTTCCCCGGGGCCGCGGCCGCCCGCGGCCCCGGGGGGCGCCGCCGCGGCCGGTTCCGGTCCGGGCCCGGCACCCCCCGGCCCGCTCTCACAGGGTCGCGTGGCACACTCGCGGCGATGGACATATCAGGGGCAGGACTCAGAGGGCTGCGGGCGGCGCTGTTCAGCGCGCTCGTCGTGCTGCTCTCGGCCGGCTCGCACGTCCTGATGTCCCGGGTGCCGCTGCCTCCCGCGCTCGCGGCCGGGGCCTTCGGCGCCGTCTTCGTGATCGCGTACGCGCTGGCCGGGCGGGAGCGGGCCTTCGGCCCGATCGCCGGGCTGCTCGTACCGCTGGAGCTGGCCGCCGACACCGTCTTCACCGCCGGACAGCACCTCTGCTACGGCCCGGCGGGGGGCCCGGTGGCCGGCCCGCTGCGCGCCATGGGCCTGGACGCCCTCTGCGGCGGCGCCCCGGTCGGGGGGCCGCTGACCGAGGTGGCCGGGCCGGCCGGCGATCCGGCCGCGCTGCTGGCCGCGCCCGGCCCGTGGACGCCCTGGCTGCTGCTCGGGGCGCACGTGGCGGTCGGTCTGGTCGCCGCCGGGTGGCTGCACTGCGGCGAGCGGGCGCTGGCCCAGCTGCTGCGGGCGGTGGCCGCCTGCGCGTTCCGGCCGCTGCTGCTGGCGGTGGCGTCGGCGGCGGTGGCCGCCGGTCCGGCGCGGCGGGTGCTGCGGTCGGTCCTGCGGGGCGCGCGGCCCCGTACGCGCTTCCCCGCGCACTCCGTGGGTCGGCGGGGGCCTCCCGTGGCGGTCGGCGCGTTCGCGCGCGCCTGACGCACGTACGGCACCCCTGACACGTCACACCCCACGGAGATCACGATGAGTTCACGCAACAGCCAGGCCAACAAGGCGGCGGCCCGCGAGCGGCTGCGCGCCGAGCGCGAGGCCCAGGCGAAGAAGGCCAGGGCACGCCGCCAGGTGTTCGTCGGCGCCGGGGTCGTCGGCATCCTCGCCGTGGCCGGCCTCATCGGCTACGGCGTCGTCCAGGCCAACCAGCCCGGGTACTGGGAGAAGGCCGCCAAGGCCGAGCTGGTCAAGCCCAAGAACACCTCGGGCGAGAACGGCACCACGGTCGTCGTCGGCAAGGCCGACGCGAAGAAGACGCTGGAGCTCTACGAGGACTCCCGCTGCCCGGCCTGCGCCTCCTTCGAGCAGTCGGTCGGCGAGCAGGTGAAGAAGGACGTCGCGGACGGCAAGTACAAGCTCCAGTACTTCGGTGCCACCTTCATCGACAACGCCATGAAGGGCGAGGGCTCGAAGAACGCGCTGAGCGCGCTGGGTGCGGCCCTCAACGTCAGCCCGGAGGCCTTCCTGGAGTACAAGGGCGCCCTGTACTCCAAGGAGCTGCACCCCGAGGAGACGGCCGACAGCTTCGCCAAGGACGACTACCTGCTGAAGGTCGCGGACACGGTGCCGGCCCTGAAGGGCAACGCCGAGTTCAAGAAGGCCGTCGAGGACGGCACCTACGACCGGTGGGCGATGGAGATGTCCAAGGCGTTCGGCACGTCGGGCGTGACGGGCACCCCGACGCTGAAGATGGACGGCAAGAAGATCGAGACCCCGGCGACGCCCGAGGCGTTCACCGCGGCGCTCGACAAGGCCATCGCCGGCTGATCCGGGCCGCACGGGGCGGGCGGACTCCGGGAGTTCGCCCGCCCTTCGTCTTCCCGGGGATGTACGCACGGCGATACCACTCAGTAACATCCTCGGTCGTGACCAGTCATCTCCCTTCCTCCGCGCCCCCGTTAGAGGGGCCCCCGGCGCCGCGCCGGCGCACGGTCGTGCTGGCCGCGGCCGCCACGGCCGCGCTCGCGCCCGTCGCCGGTCCCGGCGCCTCCGCCGCCCGCGCCGCGGACCGGGCCGCCGAGCCCGCGTTCCTGCACGGCGTCGCCTCCGGCGACCCGCTGCCCGACGGGGTCCTGCTGTGGACCCGCGTCACCCCGTCCGCCGAGGCGGTGCCCGGCTCGGGACTCGGCCCGGCCGTCGCGGTGGGCTGGCAGGTGGCCTCGGACCGGGCCTTCTCCCGGGTCGTCGCCTCGGGCACGGTCACCGCGGACGCGGCCCGCGACCACACGGTCAAGGTGGACGTGCGCGGGCTGCGGCCGCGCACCCCGTACTGGTACCGGTTCACCGCCGGCGCCGCCACCTCCCCCACCGGGCGCACCCTGACCACCCCGGGCCACGACGAGGCCGCCGCCGGGGTCCGCTTCGGCGTGGTCTCCTGCGCCAACTGGGAGTCGGGCTACTTCTCCGCCTACCGCCACCTGGCCGCCCGCGGCGACCTGGACGCGGTCCTGCACCTGGGCGACTACGTCTACGAGTACGCCTCCGGCGGCTACCCGGAGGCGAAGTACGTGGTCCGCCCGCACGAGCCGCGGCACGAGATCGTCTCGCTGGCCGACTACCGCACCCGGCACGGCCGGTACAAGACGGACCCGGACCTCCAGGCACTGCACCTCGCGCACCCCGTCGTCGCCATCTGGGACGACCACGAGTTCGCCAACGACGCCTGGGCGGGCGGCGCGGAGAACCACACCCCGGGCGCCGAGGGCGCGTGGTCGGCCCGCGCGGCCGCCGCCAAGCAGGCCTACTTCGAGTGGATGCCGGTCCGCGCCTCCGTCGCCGGCACCGTCTACCGGCGGCTGCGCTTCGGCACCCTGGCCGACCTGCACCTGCTCGACCTGCGCTCGTTCCGCTCCGAGCAGGCCGAGGTCGGCAGCGGCCGGGTGGACGACCCGGAGCGCACCATCACCGGGCGGGCCCAGCTGGACTGGCTGAAATCGGGGCTCGCCGCCTCGGACGCGACCTGGAAGCTGGTCGGCACCTCGGTGATGATCTCGCCGGTGGCCTTCGGCTCGCTCCCGGCCCACCTGCTCAGGCCGCTGGCCAAGCTGCTCGGCCTGCCCGAGGGCGGCATCGCGGTCAACGTGGACCAGTGGGACGGCTACACCGACGACCGCAAGGAGCTGCTGGGCCACCTGCGCGACCGGTCCGTCCGCAACACCGTGTTCCTCACCGGCGACATCCACATGGCCTGGGCGAACGAGGTCCCGGTGAACATGGCGACCTATCCGGGGTCGGGGACGGCGGCCACCGAGTTCGTGGTCACCTCGGTGACCTCCGACAACCTCGACGACATCCTGCACGTCCCGGCCGACACCGCCTCCCTGGCCGCCGAGGCCGCCGTCCGCGCCGCCAACTGGCACGTGAAGTGGCTCGACATGGACGCGCACGGCTACGGCGTGCTGGACGTGACGGCCGAGCGCGCGCAGATGGACTACTACGTGGTCTCCGACAAGCGGCGGCAGGACGCCACGGCCGCCTGGGCGCGTTCGTACCGGACCGCGAACGGCACGCAGACGGTGGAACGGGCCCACCAGCCCGCCCGCTGACCCGGCCGGCCGCGCTGACCCAGCGTCGCGGAGGCAAGGACAGACCGTCAATCTTGCGGCCACACGGGGCACTTGGTTCAGACCAGGTGCCCCTCGGTCATCAGAAGCAACAAATCTTTTACGTACGGATCTTGACCCGCATATGTCATGCACACATAAGCTTCGCGCCAGCCGGATGATCATCCGGCCGAAATCCCCCCACCGCGAGGAGCACCCGTGCGCGCGTCCGCCCGCATATCCCCCCTTCTCCGCCGCCGCCTGATGGGCACGGCGGTCCTGGCCGGAACCCTGGCCCTCACTCCGCTCGCCGCCCCCGCCACCACGCTCGCCGCCGCCTCCACCCCCACCGGGGCGTGCGCACAGGAGGCACCGGCCGCAGCGGCCGCCAACGCCCGCGTCGGACGGCCGGAAGGCCAGCAGGCCGCCGAGCCCAACGAGGTCGGCGACGCCCAGGCCGCGGCCATGGACGCCGACCTCCGGAGCAGGCTGGACAAGGCCCTCAAGAACCAGCCGCAGCGCAGCCTGCGGGCGGCCGAGGCGGCCGTGAACATCCCGGTGTACGTCCACGTCGTGCACTCCGGCGCCACCGGGAAGCTGACCGCCACCGACATCTCCAAGCAGCTGGCGGTCCTCAACGCGGCCTACGGCGGCCAGGGCGCCGGCAACGTGAACACCAACTTCCGGTTCACCCTCGCCTCGACCGACTACACGGACAACACGGCCTGGTACAACCTGGCCTCCGACTCCCAGGCCGAGAAGAACATGAAGAAGGCCCTGCGCAAGGGCGGCCCGGGCGCGCTCAACCTCTACACCGCCAACCTCTCCGGCGGGCTGCTCGGCTGGGCCACCTTCCCGACCTCCTACGCCTCCAGCCCCACGATGGACGGCGTGGTCGTCCTGAACGGCTCCCTGCCCGGCGGCTCCTCGGCCGACTACAACGAGGGCGACACCGCCACGCACGAGGTCGGCCACTGGCTGGGCCTCTACCACACCTTCCAGGGCGGCTGCAACGGAACCGGCGACTCCGTCGCCGACACCCCGGCCGAGAAGACCGCCGCGTACGAGTGCCCGACCGGCCGCGACAGCTGCACCGCGAAGGCCGGCGCCGACCCGATCCACAACTTCATGGACTACACGTACGACTCCTGCATGTACCAGTTCACGGCCGGCCAGGTCGCCCGCATGTCGAGCAGCTGGACCGCCTACCGGGCGGGCTGACCCCCACCCCGGGGCCTCCCCCCGGCCCCGCGGCCCCCGGCGCCCCTCGCCGGGGGCCGTCCCCGTCCTACAGGCCGTCGAGGAAGCCGACCGCGACCTTCCAGGCCTGCTCGGCCGCCTCTGCGTCGAAGTCGTCCAGGTCCGGATCGGTGAACAGGTGCCCGGCCCCCGGGTAGGTGTGGACCTCCACGTCGGCCCCGGCCCGCCGCATCCGCAGGTACCAGGCCGTCAGCCAGTCGTGCGGCTCGAAGGGGTCCGGGTCGGCGATGTGCAGCTGGACGGGCAGCTCGTCCACCGCCGCGTCGTCCTCCAGATCCGCCGTCCCGTGCAGGAGCAGCAGCCCGCGCGCCTTGTCGTCGGCCAGCGCCAGGTGCTGTGCGAGGGAACCGCCGAAGGAGAGGCCCGCGTAGACCAGGCCCTGGTCGGAGTGGGGGGCCGAGGCCAGCACCGCGCGCCTGAGCAGCTCGTCACGGCCGATCTCGTCCCGGTGCGCCATGCCCGCCTCGACGGTGTCGAACGTACGGCCCTCGAAGAGGTCCGGCACCTGGACCCGGTGCCCGGCCGCGCGCAGCCGGTCGGCCGCCGCGTGCACCGCGGGCCGCAGCCCGTACGTCGAGTGGAAGAGCATGATGTTCATGGCTCCATCGTGCCAGTTTCCCCGTTCCGCTTCCGGTTAGGTTGCACGTCATGGAGATGGAGCCCGTGCTGCGCCCGCTGATCGTCATCGGCGGCTCGCTGGTCGTCACCCTGATCGCGGGGTGGCTGCTGGACCTGCTGCTGCGCCGCGCCGACGCCCGGCACCCCGAGACCCCCCTGTGGGACCTGCTGCGCCGGTGCCGCCCGCCCTTCCGGGTGGCCCTGTGCACCGCGCTGCTCCGGGGGTCCTACCGGCAGGCGGGCCTGCTGCCCGACCACGCCTTCGCCCTCGGCCGGGTCCTCACCCTGGTGCTGATCGCCTCCACGGCCTGGCTGGCGGTGCGGATGGCGACGGCCGTCGTCGACTCGACGTACGCGCGCTACGCCTCGGTGGCGCGGGACGACGCCCGGGTCCGCCGGGTCCGCACCCAGGTCACGCTGATCCAGCGGGTGGTCACGGCCGTGGTGGTCGTGGTGGCCGTGGCCGCGATGCTGCTGACGTTCCCGCCGATGCGCGCGGTCGGCGCCTCGGTGCTGGCTTCGGCGGGCGTGCTCGGCATCGTGGCGGGCATCGCCGCCCAGTCCGCGCTGGGCAACCTCTTCGCCGGCCTGCAGATCGCCTTCGGCGACACCGTCCGCATCGGCGACACCGTGGTCGTCGACAAGGAGTGGGGCACGGTGGAGGAGATCACCCTGACCTTCCTGACCGTCCGCACCTGGGACGAGCGGCGCATCACCATGCCGGTCTCCTACTTCACGGGCAAGCCGTACGAGAACTGGTCGCGCGGCGGCGCGGAGATGACCGGGAGCGTCTTCTGGCACCTGGACCACGCGGCGCCGGTGGACCTGATGCGGGAGCGGCTGCGGCACCTCCTCGAAGAGATCCCCGAGTGGGACGGGCGCGGCGGCGGCCTGGCCGTGACGGACACCACCCCGACCACGATCCAGGTCCGCGCGGTGGTCACGGCGAAGGACGCGGACGACGTGTGGACGGTCCGCTGCGCCGTGCGCGAGCGCATGATCACCTGGCTGGTGGCCCACCACCCGTACGCCCTGCCCCGCGTCGCGACCACCCCGGCGGACCCCCCGCCCACGGCCCCCGGGGGCCCCTGCGGGGCGGGGGACCGGCACGGGTCCGCGGGGTAGCGCGCCCGCCCGTCAGAACGTCAGGCGGAACAGCGCGCCGCCGCCCGGCGCCTGCTGCGCCGCCAGCTCCGCGCCGTGCGCGCGCGCGATCTGCCGCGCCATGGCCAGGCCCAGCCCCGACCCCGGCAGCGCCCGGGCCGAGTCCGCGCGGTAGAACCGGTCGAAGACAAAGCGCAGGTCCTGCGCCGCGATCCCCGGCCCGTGGTCGCGCACCGTCAGTTCCGGCCCCCCGGCGAGCACGGCCAGCTCCACCTCCACCGGCAGCCCGGCCGGGCTGAACTTCGCCGCGTTGTCCAGCAGGTTCCCCAGCAGCCGGGTCAGCCGCGCCGGCACCCCCGGGACCACCGCCCCGGCGCCGCCGGCCGCGTCCGGCACGCGCACCCGGAACGGCACCTGCGGCCAGTGCTCCCGCGCCGCCTGAACGCAGTGCTCCACCAGCGGCCCCAGCCGGACCTGCTCCACCAGCGGCTGCGGCTCCTCGTCGCGGGCCAGTTCGATCAGGTCGTTCACCAGGCCCGTGACCTCGCGCAGCTGCCGCCCCAGCGCGGCCGACGCCCGCTCCCGCTGCGGCACGGTCAGCCGGTCGGCCCGGGCCAGCAGCTCCGCGTTGGTGCGCAGGGCCGTCAGCGGGGTCCGCAGCTCGTGCGAGGCGTCCGCGACCAGCCGCCGCTGCGCCGTGACGGACTGCTCAAGCTCCCCGAGCATGGTGTTGAAACTCCCGGCCAGCCGGGTGATCTCGTCCTCCCGTCCGGGCGGCGGCAGTTCGATCCGGTGCCGCGGGTCGCGGGTGGCGGCGATCCGCTCGGCGGTCGCGGTGAGCCGGGTGACCGGGGCCAGGCCGGTCCGCGAGACCCAGTGGCCGAGCACGGCCGCGAGCAGCACCCCGGCCGCCGCCGTCAGCAGCAGCCACCCCGCGGCCTCCGCGATGCCGTCCTGCACGGTGTCCGCCCGCAGGGCGACCTGGAGCGCGCGCCCCTTCGCGTAGTCGGTGGTGAGCATCCGGGCCGGGTGCCCGGCCAGGGTGATGTCCGTGTAGTACGGGGCCCGCCGGCCGGCCGCGACCTCCCGGGCCGCCGGGTCCACCGGCAGCAGTCCCGGCGTCCGGGGGTCTTCGGCCCGGTCCGCGGGCACCACCTGCGCGCAGGCGGGGGCCGCCAGGAACCGGCACTCGCCGGCCAGCGTGCCCGGCCCCGCCCCCGGTTCGCGCTGGGCCGCCAGCCGGGCCGACTGGGTCAGGGTGAGGTCGAGCTGCTCGTACAGGGCCGACCGTACGACGAGGAACGCGGCCGCGCACACCACCACGGCCACGAAGGCCACGGCGGCCGTGACCGCCAGGGCCAGCCGGGTCCGCAGCGGCCGCCGGCGGCGCCAGCGCGCCCCCGGCCGGCGCCGCCCCGGCCCCCGGCCCCCGGCGCTCACGCGGTGTCCAGCCGGTAGCCGACCCCGTGCACGGTGTGGACCAGCCGCGGCTCGCCCCCGGCCTCCAGCTTCCGGCGCAGGTAGCCGACGTACACCGCGAGGGAGTTGGAGTCCGGCCCGAAGTCCCGCCCCCACACCAGCTCCAGGACCAGCTCGCGCGGGAGGACCTGGCCGGGGTGGCGCAGCAGCAGTTCGAGCAGGGCGGCCTCGGTGCGGCTGAACTCCAGCGGCCGTCCGCCGCGCCGCCCGGTGCGCGTGGCGAGGTCCAGCGACAGGTCGGCGAAGGCCAGGGCAGCGCCGTCGGCGGGTACGGGCGCCGCCCGCCGGAGCAGCGCCCGTACCCGCGCGACCAGCTCGTCCAGCGCGAACGGCTTGCCGAGGTAGTCGTCGGCCCCCGCGTCCAGCCCGTCCACCCGCTCGCTCACCGAGTCCAGCGCCGTCAGCACCAGGACGGGGGTGCGGTCGCCCATCGCGCGCAGCCGCCGGCACACGCCCAGCCCGTCGAGCACCGGCATCATCACGTCCAGGACGAGGGCGTCGGGCTCCCAGAGCGCCACCTCGGACAGGGCGCCCAGCCCGTCCGCCGCGCCCCTCACCTCGTACCCCTCGACGGCCAGCCCGTCCTGGACGGCTGCCCGCACCTCGGGCTCGTCGTCCACCACCAGAATCCGCTGCCTGCGCGCGCTGCCCATGGAGCTCATGGGGCAAAGCCTGCCAAAGCCGTCTGAGAGAACCTCTTAGAACCCTCTTAGGGCGCACCGGGAGTGTGCGGCCATGACCACACCACACACCTCCGCGGCCCTTTCCGTCGTGATCGGTGCGGGCGGCACCGGCGGGCACATCTATCCCGGCCTCGCCCTCGCCGAGGCGCTGCGCGCGGCCGTCCCCGACGCCGTGGTCTCGTTCATCGGGACCGAGCGGGGCCTGGAGACCGAGCTGATCCCGGCGGCCGGCCACCGCCTGCACACCGTCGACATGATCCCCTTCGACCCGGCGCTGGGCGCCAGGCGGTACCTGCTGCCGGCGGCGCTGCTGCGCTCCGCGCACCAGGCCCGCGCGGTGATCCGGGCGCAGGGCGCGCACGCCGTCGTCGGCATGGGCGGCTACCCGAGCGCGCCCGCCGTGCTCGGGGCGCGCCTCGCGGGGGTGCCCGCCGTCATCCACGAGTCCAACGCGGTGCCCGGCCGCGCCAACCAGTTCGCCGCCCGGCTCACCCCGCACGTCGCGGTGGCCTTCGACCGCAGCCGCCCGCACCTGTCGGGCGGGGCGCGGGCGGTGACCACCGGGATGCCGATCTCCGCGGCCCTCTCCGGGCTCGCCCGGCTGCCCGGACCGGACCGGGCGGCCCTGCGCGCCGAGGCCCGGCGGGCGCTGCGGGTCCCCGCCGGACGCCGGCTCGTGGTCTTCAACGGCGGCAGCCTGGGCGCCGTCCGGCTCACCCGGGCGGCGGCCGGGCTGGCCGGGCTCTGGCAGGGGCGCGAGGACGTGCAGCTGCTGGTGAAGACGGGCCCGGCGGCGCTGCCGGACACCGTCGCCGACCTCGCGGCCTCGGGCGGGCAGCGCGTCGCGCGGGCGCTGCCGTACCTGGACCGGATGGACCTGGCGTACGCGGCCGCCGACCTGGTGGTGTGCCGGGCCGGTTCGGCGACGGTGGCGGAACTCGCCGCGACCGGGGTGCCCGCGGTCCTCGTGCCCTACCCGTACGCCCCCGGCGACCACCAGACCCACAACGCCCGGGTGCTGTCCGACGCGGGCGCCGGACTGCTGCTGCCGGACGCCGAGACCACCGCCGAGCGGCTCGCCGCGCTGCTCGGCCCGCTGCTCGCCGACCCGGCCCGGCTGGCCGCGATGGCCGGCGCCGCCGACCCCGGCCCGCACGCGCGGGCCGCCGAACTGCTGGCCGCGGAGGTCCTGCGCGCGGCCGGCCACCCCACCACCACCCTGGAGTACGCATGACCCCGAACCAGTCCACCCCCTGGGCCGACCGCACCGTCCTGGTCACCGGCGCCGAAGGGTTCATCGGCTCGACGCTGGTGGACCTGCTGGTGGCGCGCGGCGCCCGGGTGCGGGCCTTCGTGCACTACAAGCCGTACGCGGAGAAGGGCCACCTGGCCCACCACCTCGCCGACCCGGACGGCCGGGTGGAGATGTGGGCGGGCGACGTCCGCGACGCGGGCCGGGTCAGCGACGCGGTGGCCGGCTGCGACACGGTCTTCCACCTGGCGGCGCTCATCGGCATCCCGTACAGCTACGCCTCGCCGGGCGCCTACGTGCAGACCAACGTGACCGGGACGCAGAACGTGGCCGAGGCCTGCCGCCGGCACGGCGTGCGCCGCCTCGTGCACACCTCCACCAGCGAGGTCTACGGGACCGCCCTGACCGCTCCGATCTCCGAGGAGCACCCGCTCCAGCCGCAGTCCCCGTACTCGGCGTCGAAGATCGGCTCGGACATGATGGCGCTCTCCTTCCACCACGCCTTCGAGCTGCCGGTCGCCGTGGTGCGGCCGTTCAACACCTACGGCCCCCGCCAGTCGGCGCGCGCCGTCATCCCGACGATCCTGGCGCAGCTGCACGCGGGCTCCCGGGAGGTCCGGCTGGGCTCGCTCACCCCGACCCGCGACTTCACGTACGTGACGGACACCGCCGAGGGATTCCTCGCGGTGGCCGAGTGCGACCGGGCCCTGGGCCAGGTGGTGAACCTGGGCACCGGCCGGGAGATCTCCGTCGGCGACCTGGCCGGGGCCCTGATCGCGGCGTCGGGGCGGGACGCGAAGGTGGTCGTGGACCCGTCCCGGCTGCGCCCGTCGGGCAGCGAGGTCCAGCGGCTGCTGTCGGACAACTCCCGGGCCCGCGAGTGGGCCGGCTGGCGCCCGCGGGTCTCCCTGGAAGAGGGGCTGCGCCGCACCTCGGCCTGGATCGAGGCGCACCCGGGCCTCTTCGCCCCGGACCGCTACACCGTCTGACGCACCCCGGTCCCCGACCCCCGACCGGGGACCGGGGACCGGGGACCGGGGGCCTCAGCTGCGCAGGCTCCGTACGTCCAGGTGCCGCAGCACCCGGTCCACGATCTCCGGGTCGGAGCCGGGCTCGCTGCGCGCGGACAGCACCTCGTGGCGGGCGGCCGACATCATCTCCCGCTGGATGCGCTGGACGTCCCGGATGCGCTCCACCCGCTGCGCGTAGGCCTCGCGCCGCTCCTCGTCGACCATGTCGGGGCTGATGCGGGCCCCCACGTCGTACGCCCGCCGGTGCAGCGTCTCGATCAGGTCCTCCGGCAGGTCCTCGACCTCCTGGATCTCCTTCAGCCGCCGCTTCGCGGCCTTCGCCGCGCGGATCGCCAGCTGCCGTTCGGTCTCGCGGTCGGCGTCCGTGTCGGCCTCCACGCCCAGCCGCCGCACCAGCCACGGCAGGGTCAGCCCCTGGAGCACCAGCGTCGCCATGATCACGGCGAAGGCGATGAAGACGATCTCGTCGCGGCCCGGGAAGGGTTCACCGGCGTCCGTGTGCAGCGGGATGGCGAGGGCCAGCGCCACCGAGGCCACCCCGCGCATCCCGGCCCACCACATGACCACGCTCTCGCGCCAGCTGACCGGGATCTCCTCGTCGTAGTCGCGCCGGTCGTGCAGTTTCTGGGCCAGCCAGCCGGCCGGCAGCAGCCACATCAGCCGGACCCCGACGACCACCGCGATCACGACCGCCGCCCATCCGGCCATCTCCCACTCGCGGCCCTTGGCCGTGCCGAAGACGTTGTGCAGCTCCAACCCGATCAGCCCGAACGCGACACCGGTGACCAGCATGTCGACGACTTCCCAGAAGGTGTGCCCGGCGAGCCGCCCGAGCACGTCGTCGGCGTCGGTGGCGTACTCGGCGAGGAACAGGGCCGTCGTCAGCACGGCCAGCACCCCCGACCCCTTGAACTCCTCCGCCAGCACGTACGCGACGAACGGCACCAGCAGCGTCAGCCCGATCTGCAGGGTGGCGTCCCCGAGGCGGCCCATCAGCCGGTTGGCGGCCCAGCCGAGGGCGAGCCCGACGGCGACGGCGACGACGGCCGACAGGAAGAACTCGCCCAGCGCGTCCGGCCACGAGAAGCTCCCGCTGACGGCGGCGGCGATCGCCACGTGATAGAGCACGATGGCGGTGACGTCGTTGAAGAGCCCCTCGCCCTCCAGGATCGACACCATGCGGCGGGGCAGCCCGAGCGAACCGGCCACGGCGGTCGCGGCCACCGGGTCGGGCGGGGCGACGAGCGCGCCGAGGGCGACGGCGGCGGCGATCGGCAGCCCGGGCACCACGGAGTGCGCGACCGCGGCCACGGCCGCGGTGGTGACGAACACCAGGGCCACGGCGAGCAGCAGGATGGGCCGTACGTTGGCGGCGAACTGGCGCCACGAGGTGCGCTGCACGGAGGCGTACAGCAGCGGCGGCAGCACCAGCGGCAGGATGTAGTCGGGCGGGATGTCGACGTTCGGCACGGCCGGAACCAGCGCGAGCACCACCCCGCCGATGGTCATGAGGACGGGCGCGGGCAGACCGAGCCGGTCCCCGAGCGGGACGGTGACGACGGCTCCGAGCAGCAGCACGAAGAGCAGGGCAAGCTGATCCACTCCCCCACCCTGCCAGGCCACCCCGCCCGACGCCGCCCGCCGAAGCGTGTCGACGACCACACCCCACCGGCAGCGCGCGAACCCAGCACCACCGACCCGCGAAACGCGGGCGCCGCACACATCCGGCCCCGTCCGACGCGCGAGACGCGGGGGCCCGGGGCGGAGCCCCGATCGCCGGCACCGGCCGGCCACCGGCCCCGGGCCCGGGGCGCAGCCCCGGACCCCCGCTCAGCCCCCCGCGAGGGGACGCCGCATGGAGCGGTGCGCGATCCCCGCGTCCAGGAACTCCGCCCCGTACGCCACGTACCCGAGCCGCTCGTAGAAGCCCAGCGCATGCGTCTGCGCACCGAGGTCGACGTACGACAGCCCCAGGGCCGCCGCCTGCGCCTCGATCGCCCGGACCAGCGCCACCCCCACGCCCAGCCCCCGCGCCCCGGCGGTCACCGCGAGGCGGCCCAGGGAGCCGCCCTCGGGGGAGCCGGTCTTGGCCAGCGCGGCGGGCCCGTGGAGCAGCCGGCCGGTGCCCAGCGGCGCCCCGTCCGCGCTCTCGGCCAGGACGTGCAGCGCCACGGCGTCGTACGCGTCGTACTCGATGGATTCCGGAACCGACTGCTCGACCACGAACACCTCGGTCCGGACCGCGAAGCAGGCCTTCAGGTCCGCCTCGGAGACCGCCACCCGGACGGCGAAGGCCGCGGGAGCGGAGCCCGCCGGGGCCGTCACTCGCTCTCGGCCCGGATCACGTCCAGCGCGTGCTGGAGGTCGGCCGGGTAGGTGCTCTCGAACTCGACCCACTGGCCGTCCGACGGGTGCTCGAAGCCCAGCCGCACCGCGTGCAGCCACTGCCGGGTCAGGCCGAGCCGCTTCGCGACGGTCGGGTCGGCGCCGTAGGTGAGGTCGCCGACGCAGGGGTGGCGGTGGGCGGACATGTGCACGCGGATCTGGTGCGTCCGGCCGGTCTCCAGCTTGATGTCCAGCAGCGACGCGGCCCGGAAGGCCTCGATCAGGTCGTAGTGGGTGACGGAGGGCTTGCCCTCCTGCGTCACCGCCCACTTGTAGTCGGCGTTGGGGTGGCGGCCGATCGGCGCGTCGATCGTGCCGCTCATCGGGTCCGGGTGGCCCTGGACCAGCGCGTGGTAGCGCTTGTCCACGACCCGCTCGCGGAACTGGTTCTTCAGCGAGGTGTAGGCGCGCTCCGACTTGGCGACCGCCATCAGGCCGGAGGTGCCGACGTCGAGGCGGTGCACGATGCCCTGGCGCTCGGCGGCGCCGGAGGTGGAGATGCGGTACCCGGCCGCGGCGAGGCCGCCGATGACGGTGGTGCCGGTCCAGCCGGGGCTCGGGTGGGCGGCGACGCCCACCGGCTTCATGATGACGACGATGTCGTCGTCGTCATGGACGATCTCCATGCCCGGAACGGGCTCGGCGACGAGCTCGACCGGGCGGGCCGGGGCGGGCATCTCGACTTCGAGCCAGGCGCCACCGTGCACGCGCTCGGACTTCCCGACGACACTGCCGTCGACCGACACCTTCCCCGCGGCCGCGAGTTCGGCCGCCTTCGTCCGGGAAAATCCGAACATACGGGCGATGGCGGCGTCGACGCGCTCGCCCTCCAGGCCATCGGGAACGGGCAGGGTGCGGACCTCGGGAATCGTACTCACCTGTCGAGTATGCAGGACTCGGCAGACGGGCATTCCCGCCGGAGACCCGCCGGCCGCCCCGCGCGGGCCCCCGGCCGGCCCGCGCGGGGCGGCCGGCGGGCACCGGTCGGTCAGTCCTTGTGGACGGTGCCGTCCGGGTCCAGGCCCTTGAAGGACAGCAGCACGATCAGGATGCCGCCGCAGACGATCGCCGAGTCCGCGAGGTTGAAGACCGCGAAGTGGGCCGGGGCGATGAAGTCGACGACCGCGCCCCGGAAGACGCCCGGCGAGCGGAAGAGCCGGTCGGTCAGGTTCCCCAGCGCACCGCCGAGCAGCAGGCCCAGCGCGATGGCCCAGGGCAGGCTGTACAGCTTGCGGGCCAGCCGGACGATCACCACGATCACACCGGCCGCGATGCAGGTGAAGATCACGGTGAAGGCCTCGCCGAAGCCGAAGGCGGCGCCCGGGTTGCGGATGGCCGTGAACTTCAGCAGGTCCCCGATGACGTCGATCGGCGGCTGGTGCTCCAGCTTCGCCACGACCAGCATCTTGCTGCCGAGGTCCAGCAGGTAGGCGAGCAGCGCCACGACGAGCAGGGCCGTGATCCGCCGGCGCCCCTTGGGCTCGGCGGACTCCGGCTGGGCGTCGTCCCCGACCTCCGGCGTACCGATGATGCGCTCCGCCTCTGCCACGTGAGTCCCTCGAACTAGCTCGAACCAGGTTGCCGGCACAGCCCCGCCAGGTTCCTGGACCCTGACGGAACACGAGAGTACGTCAGGGCGCCCCCGGACCGCCCGCCCGCACCCGAACCGCCCGCACCCGACGCGCCCGCACGGGAAGCCGGTACCGGCGGCTAGTGCCGCCGCTCCTGCTTCTGCTTGCAGTCCACGCACAGCGTGGCCCGCGGGAAGGCCTGCATCCTGGCCTTGCCGATGGGCTTGCCGCAGTTCTCGCAGAGGCCGTACGTGCCCGCCTCCAGCCGTTCCAGGGCCCGCTCGGTCTGCTCCAGCATGGAGCTGGCGTTCGCCGCGAGCGCCAGCTCGGACTCCCGGGTGATGTTCTTGGTGCCGGTGTCGGCCTGGTCGTCGCCCGCGCCGTCCCCGGAGTCGCGCATCAGGCCGGAGATGGCCGCCTCGGACGCGTCGAGCTCGGCGCGCAGCCGCAGCGCCTCGGCCATCAGCCCGCTGCGGGCCTCCTCGACCTCCTCCCGCGTCCACGGCTCCTCCCCGGGCCGTACGGCGAGCTCGCCGGGGACGCTGACCGCGGCCGCCTTCGCCTTGGGCAGCCCGCTGGTGGCGGCCGTGGCCGTCTTCCTCGCCGTACCGGTGCTCTTCTTGGCAACCACTGTGCGCGCTCCCGTCGTCTTCGCGGCGTGCGCCGCCCCCTCGGCCGCGGCCTTCTCGGCCGGTGCCTTCCCTGCCGCGGTCTTCCCGGCCGCGGCCTTGCGCTTCCCGGCGGAGCCCGTACCGCCGTCCGCCTTCTTCGCGGCGGCGGTCTTGCGGGCCGCGGTCTTGCGGGCCGCGGTCTTGCGGGCCGCGGTCACCTGCTCGGCCGGAGCCTCGTCCTCGGCGGCCGCGGGCTTCGCGACGGCCTTCTTGGCAGTACTCCCGGCGGTCTTCTTCGCCACCATGGCCGCGGCCCCTTCACATACTGTGATCATTGCTCGCGAATCGTGCCGGAACGATAAATCGGCTCCGGCCCCGCGGCAACGGGGCACGCGCCCCGCGCGGCCAACCTGCATCCGTTGTGCCCATCCGGAAGCCCGAATATCCGCCCTGCGGCCCCCACCGGATCCCGTGGGGGCCCGTCGGCCCGTACGGGTCACGCCGACGCCCCTCCCCGGCCCCCGCCGGGCCCCCCGCAAACCGGTAGGCCGGGTGCCCTCCGGCCCCGTACACTGGGCCCAGCGAAAGGCATGGATGGGGACGAGTAGCGTCGGACGCAGCCAGGAGCGACCCGGGGACGGTGAGAGCCCGGGGGCGAGCGCGACGTGAAGGATCACCCCGGAGCCGCCGGAGGAAAGCCGTACGGGGCCCGCAGGGGTCCCGGAGGCGAGTAGAACCGGCTTCGCACCCCAATGAGGGGGCCGCCGGACCCGTCCGGAGGCCAAGGAGGGTGGTACCGCGGGAGCAGCAGTGCGGCTCTCGTCCCTCCGGACGGACGTGACATCCCGCCGGAGGAAGAGTTCAGCCTCATGACCACACCGCCGCAGTACCGCCCGGTACCCGCCCAGGTCGACCTGCCCGCCCTCGAACACGCCGTTCTCGACTTCTGGCGCGAGAGCAAGACCTTCGCCAAGACCCTGGAGCAGTCCGAGGGCCGCCCCGAGTGGGTCTTCTACGAGGGCCCGCCCACCGCGAACGGCATGCCCGGCGCGCACCACATCGAGGCCCGCGTCTTCAAGGACGTCTTCCCCCGCTTCCGCACCATGCGCGGCTACCACGTGGCCCGCAAGGCCGGCTGGGACTGCCACGGCCTGCCCGTCGAGCTCGCCGTCGAGAAGGAGCTGGGCTTCAACGGCAAGCAGGACATCGAGGCGTACGGCATCGCCGAGTTCAACGCCAGGTGCCGCGAGTCCGTGACGCGCCACACCGACGCGTTCGCCGAGCTCACGAGCCGGATGGGCTACTGGGTCGACCTGGACGACGCCTACCGCACCATGGACCCCGAGTACGTCGAGTCCGTGTGGTGGTCGCTGAAGGAGATCTTCAACAAGGGGCTGCTCACCCAGGACCACCGCGTCGCCCCCTGGTGTCCGCGCTGCGGCACCGGCCTCTCCGACCACGAGCTGGCCCAGGGCTACGAGACGGTCGTCGACCCCTCGGTCTACGTCCGCTTCCCGCTGACCTCCGGCCCCCTCGCGGGCGAGGCCGCGCTGCTGGTCTGGACGACGACCCCGTGGACCCTGGTGTCCAACACCGCCGTCGCCGTCCACCCCGAGGTGGCGTACGTGGTCGCGACGAACGGCGAGGAGAAGCTCGTCGTCGCCGCGCCGCTGCTGGAGAAGGCCCTCGGCGAGGGCTGGGAGGCCACCGGCGAGTCCTTCACCGGCAAGGAGATGGAGCGCTGGGCGTACGAGCGCCCCTTCTCGCTGATCGAGTTCCCGGCCCCCGCCCACTACGTGGTGAACGCCGAGTACGTCACGACCGAGGACGGTACGGGTCTGGTCCACCAGTCCCCGGCCTTCGGCGCCGACGACCTCGCGGTCTGCCGCGCGTACGGCCTGCCCGTCGTGAACCCGGTCCGCCCCGACGGCACCTTCGAGGAGGAGGTCCCGCTGGTGGGCGGCGTCTTCTTCAAGAAGGCGGACGAGAAGCTGACCGCCGACCTCGACGCGCGCGGCCTGCTCTTCAAGCACATCGCGTACGAGCACAGCTACCCGCACTGCTGGCGCTGCCACACGGCGCTGCTCTACTACGCCCAGCCGTCCTGGTACGTCCGCACCACCGCCGTCAAGGACGCGATGCTGCGGGAGAACGAGAAGACCAACTGGTTCCCGGACTCGGTCAAGCAGGGCCGCTTCGGCGACTGGCTGAACAACAACATCGACTGGGCGCTCTCGCGCAACCGCTACTGGGGCACCCCGCTGCCGATCTGGCGCTGCGAGGAGGACCACCTCACCTGCGTCGGCTCGCGCGCCGAGCTGAGCGAGCTGTCCGGCACGGACCAGTCCGACCTGGACCCGCACCGCCCGTACATCGACGCGGTCACCTTCCCCTGCACGGCCGAGGGCTGCCCGCTGACCGCCGTGCGCGTGCCGGAGGTCATCGACGCCTGGTACGACTCGGGTTCGATGCCGTTCGCGCAGTGGGGCTACCCGTACAAGAACAAGGACCTCTTCGAGAAGCGCTACCCGGCGCAGTTCATCTCGGAGGCCATCGACCAGACGCGCGGGTGGTTCTACACCCTGATGGCGGTCGGCACCCTGGTCTTCGACAAGTCGGCCTACGAGAACGTGGTCTGCCTCGGCCACATCCTCGCCGAGGACGGCCGCAAGATGTCCAAGCACCTGGGCAACATCCTCCAGCCGATCCCGCTGATGGACCAGCACGGCGCGGACGCGGTGCGCTGGTTCATGGCGGCGGGCGGCTCCCCGTGGGCGGCGCGGCGCGTGGGCCACGGCACCATCCAGGAGGTCGTCCGCAAGACCCTCCTCACGTACTGGAACACGGTGGCCTTCCAGGCCCTGTACGCCCGTACGTCGAACTGGGCCCCCTCGGCGTCCGACCCGGCGCCGGCCGACCGCCCGGTCCTGGACCGCTGGCTGCTCTCCGAGCTGCACGCCCTGACCGCCGAGGTCACGGACGCGATGGAGGCCTACGACACCCAGCGCGCCGGCAAGCTCCTGTCCGCGTTCGTCGACGACCTCTCCAACTGGTACGTCCGCCGCTCGCGCCGCCGCTTCTGGCAGGGCGACGCGGCCGCGCTGCGCACCCTGCACGAGGTCGTGGAGACGGTGACCCGGCTGCTGGCCCCGCTCACCCCGTTCATCACGGAGCGGGTCTGGCAGGACATGGTCGTCCCGGTGGCGCCGGACGCCCCCGAGTCGGTGCACCTGTCGTCCTGGCCGGAGGCGGACCGGGCGGCGATCGACCCTGAGCTGTCCCGGCAGATGCTGCTGGTGCGCCGGCTCGTGGAGCTGGGCCGTGCGACCCGCGCGGAGTCGGGCGTCAAGACCCGCCAGCCGCTGTCGCGCGCGCTGGTCGCGGTCTCGGGCTTCGAGTCCCTCTCCCCCGAGCTGCACTCGCAGATCACGGAGGAGCTGAACGTCGCCTCCCTGGCCTCCCTGTCGGAGGTCGGCGGTTCCCTGGTCGACACCACCGCGAAGGCCAACTTCCGGGCGCTGGGCAAGCGGTTCGGCAAGGGCGTGCAGGACGTGGCGAAGGCGGTGGCCGCGGCCGACGCGGCGGCGCTCTCCCTGGCCCTGCGCTCCGGCGGGGCCACGGTCGTCGTCGACGGCGAGCAGGTGACCCTCTCCCCGGAGGAGGTCATCATCACCGAGACCCCGCGCGAGGGCTGGTCGGTCGCCTCGGACTCCGGCGCGACGGTCGCCCTGGACCTGGAGATCACCCCGGAGCTGCGGCTGGCGGGCCTGGCCCGTGACGCGATCCGGCTGATCCAGGAGGCCCGGAAGAACTCCGGCCTGGACGTCGCGGACCGGATCGCCCTGCGGTGGTCCTCGGCGGACACCGAGGTCGTGACGGCGCTGACCGACCACGCGGCCCTCATCGCCGACGAGGTCCTGGCGACGGACTTCGCCCCCGGCGAGGCCGACGCCGGGTACGGCGAGCCGTTCACGGACGAGTCCCTGTCCCTGACCTTCCGCCTCCGCAAGGCCTGACCCTCCCCGCCCCGCGGCCCGCGCCCCCACCGGGGGTCGCGGGCCGCTCCCGTTCCCCGGCGACCGCGGCCCCCGCCCACGGGACCGGCGCCGCACCCGCCCCCCTCCCACGAACGGGACCCGCCCACGGAAACGGGCCGGGCCCGGTGCCCCCGAAGGGGAACCGGGCCCGGCCCGCACGGACTGCCGACAGAGGCGACGGCGGCGCCTAGTTGTCGTCCTCGTCGATCAGGAAGCCCCGCATCGGCGACGGCGCCTGCATCGGCTGCGGCGCGGCCGGCCGCACCGGAGCCATCGGCTGGGTCATCGCCGGGGACATCTGCTGCTGGCCGCCGCCGTAGGACGGGGCTCCCATCGGGGAGGGACCGCCCATGGGGGACGGGCCGCCCATCGACGGGCCACCCATCGAGGGACCGCCCATGGAGTGGCCCATCGCACCGGCCGGGGCCATCGAGGGCGACGGCGACGGCGGCAGCGAGGGGGCGCCCGGGTTGCGCGGCGGGGCCAGGGAGTCGTCGGCCTGGGTCTCCAGCTGACGCAGCTGGGACTCCAGGTAGGACTTCAGACGCGTGCGGTACTCGCGCTCGAAGCCCCGCAGGTCCTCGACCTTGCGCTCCAGCGTGGCGCGGGCGGACTCCAGGGAGCCCATCGCGACGCGGTGCTTCTCCTGCGCGTCCCGCTCCAGCGCGTCGGCCTTGGCGCGGGCGTCCCGCTCCAGGCCCTCGGCGCGCGAACGGGCCTCGCCGACGATCTTGTTGGCTTCGGAGCGGGCCTCGGCGATCGCCTGGTCCGCTGTCTGCTGTGCCAGCGACAGGACGCGGGCGGCGCTGTCGCCACCGGGGCCCTGCTGCGGGAGCTGCTGCGGCTGCTGCTGCTGGTGCTGGTGCATCTGCTGGCCCATGGGCTGCATCTGCTGCCCCATCGGCTGCATCTGCTGGCCCATCGGCTGGCCGAGCGGGTTCTGGCCGCCCATCGACTGCTGCTGCTGCTGCATCTGCTGCTGCTGTTGCGGGTTCATGCCCTGGGGGCCGCCCATGGGGTGCTGCTGCATGGGGCCGCCCATCGGACCCGGACCCTGGGGACCGTGTCCGCCGGGGCCGGCCGGGAGCTGCGGCTGTCCGCCCGGCAGTTGGGGCGGGCCCATCTGGGGCTGCTGCTGCTGCGGCGGGCCGGATATGGCCGCGGGCACGGGGGCGCCGGGGCCTCGCTGGTCCTGGGGTTCCGGCTTGCGCATCCCCTGCTGCTGCTGGTTCTGCGCGGCGGCGCGCGTCGCGGCCGCCAGCTTGGCGCGCAGGTCCTCGTTCTCGCGCAGCAGGCGCGTCAGTTCGGACTCGACCTCGTCGAGGAAGGCATCGACCTCGTCCTCGTCATAGCCTTCTCGGAGGCGGACGGTCGTGAACTGCTTGTTCCGCACGTCCTCAGGGGTCAGCGGCATGTCTTCTTCACCTCTACGTAGTCGTCGGCAGTCGGCAAGACCGTATCGGGACTGTCCCCGCGCCCGCGGGGAAGCACATCGTTCACACGCTTCTCGCAGCGGTGCTCACGAAACTGATGAGGATGTAAACGATGATCATCAGAACGAAGAAGGACAGGTCGAGTGCCACGCCCCCGAGACGCAACGGCGGGATGAAACGCCGAAGAAGCTTGAGCGGTGGATCGGTGACAGTGTAGGTGGCCTCCAGAACGACCACCATCGCCTTGCCGGGCGTCCATGAACGTGCGAACTGGAACACGTAGTCCATGACCAGTCGGAAGATCAGCACGATGAGGAAGCACATCAGCGCGATGTAGACCACCTGTAGTGCGACACCCATCCCGCGCTTCCCTCTCCCCTGCTCCCGCTCTGTTCCCGGTCCCGTATCTGACGGATCGGTCTAGCTTTGGTTGAAGAACCCGCCCTCCGCGATGCGGGCCTTGTCCTCCGCCGTGACATCGACGTTAGCAGGCGACAGCAGGAACACCTTCTGTGTCACCCGTTCAATGCTGCCGTGCAGGCCGAAGACGAGACCGGCCGCGAAGTCCACGAGGCGCTTCGCATCGGTGTCGTCCATCTCCGTGAGATTCATGATCACCGGAGTGCCCTCACGGAAGTGTTCCCCGATGGTACGGGCCTCGTTGTAGGTCCGGGGGTGCAGCGTCGTGATGCGGTACGGCTCCCGCTCGGAGACGACCTTGGGCATGATCACGGGGGCGTTCTTCTCCAGGTTCGAGCGGTCAGGTGTGATGGATGCCACGGGGGCGATTCGTGCAGGACGTCCGTTTTCAACCGGAATTGGGATGGGCTCCCGCTGCGCCGGAGGCTGAACGACTCGTACCGGTTCGTCCGTTACGGGCGGTTGGTGGACGGGCTGCTGCCGACGGTCCCGGTCGCGGGCCCGTTCGGGTTCCGGCTCGGGCTCGAACTCGTCGTCGGGGTCGTACCCCGGGTTGTCGTACCGGTCGTCCTCCACGAGGCCGAGGTAGACCGCCATCTTGCGCATCGCGCCGGCCATTCTCTGAGTCCTCCGCTCTGTGGTGGATCGCCCTGTCGCAGGTGCCGCCGTGTCACGAATGTCACCAACTGCCCGCGATCCACGTGGTCTGCCCGCCCATCAGCGGGAATGACCATATTTTCTGCTGTGGTCCGACTTTCTTCGCGACGTTACCCGAGCCTGGGTCTCGCGCCGAGTACCGCAGTGCCGACGCGTACATGTGTCGCACCGGCCGCCACGGCCTGTTCGAGGTCCGAGCTCATTCCGGCCGAGACCATCGTGGCAGCCGGATGGTCCGCGCGCAGCCGGGATGACAATTCCACCAGCCGCTCGAAAGCGGCCTGTTCGCGGCCCGCGTACGGACCGGACAGAGGTGCGACGGTCATCAGGCCGTCGATCCGCAGTCCGGGCGAATCCGCCACGAGGTCCGCGAGTCCGGCCAACTGCTCGGGCGCCGCGCCACCGCGGGCCCCGCGCTCCCCCGACTCCGCGTCGAGCGCGATCTGCACGAGGCAGCCGAGCTCGCGGCCGCCGGCCACCGCGGCCGCCGAGAGGGCGGTCACCAGCCGGGGCCGGTCGACCGATTGCACCAGGTGCGCGTATCCCGCCACGGAACGGGCCTTGTTCGTCTGCAACTGACCGACGAAGTGCCAGGTGAGCGGCAGGTCCGCACAGGCCGCGGCCTTGGGGGCGGCGTCCTGGTCCCGATTCTCCGCCACATGACGGACCCCCAGGTCCGCCAGCAGTCGTACGTCACTCGCCGGGTAGGTCTTGGTGACCACGATGAGGGTCACCTCCCCCCGCTCGCGCCCCGCCGCCGCGCAGGCCGACGCTATGCGCCCCTCCACTCGCGCGAGGTTCTCCGCGAGCTCCGACTTACGGTCCGTCATCTATTGGTCCAACCAGACATATCCGGCAAGCCGCCCGGTCACCCGGTCGCGGCGGTACGAGAAGTGGTCCCGCGACTCCAGTGTGCAGACCGCGGAACGGCCGCCGTCCACCACCCCCGCCCCGGCGAGCTGCGCGTGCACTCCCGCGACCACGTCGACGGCCGGGGTGCCCCAGCTCGTCTCGGCCCGTGCGGCCGGGACCACTTCGGCGACCTCGTCGCGCATCGCGGCCGGCACCTCGTAACAGCGTCCGCAGACCGCGGGCCCGGTGTGGGCCACGATCCGGCCGGGCTCCGCCCCGAGGGAGACCATCGCCGCCACGGCCGCGGGCACCACCCCCGCGACCAGCCCGGGCCGTCCGGCGTGGGCGGCGCCCACCACCCCGGCGACGGGGTCGGCCAGCAGGACCGGGGTGCAGTCGGCGGTCAGCACGGCGAGGGCGAGGCCCCGACGCGCGGTCACCACCGCGTCCACGGCGGGGATCTCGGCCTCGGAGTCCCACGGCCCGTCGACCACCGCGACGTCCCGCCCGTGCACCTGGTTCATCCAGACCACCCGGTCCGGACCGAGGCCCAGCGACCGCGCCGCCCCGGCCCGGTTCGCGAGAACGGCGGCCGGGTCGTCTCCGACCGCGCCGCCGAGGTTGAGCTCCGAGTACGGAACGGCGCTCACTCCGCCCCACCGGTCGGTGAAGGCGAAGTGGGCGCCGCCCACGTGGTGCTGCTCCGGTGTCACTTCAAGAAGTCCGGGACATCCAGTTCCTCGGCCGGGCTGTCCTGGTACGGACGGGCCGTCGGGACCTGCGGCGCGGGGGCCTGGGTCTCGACCGGCGCCGACTCGACCGGGGCCGGCGGCTCCTCGCGCGGGGTGACCGAACCGAGTCCGCCGAAGGCCGGCCGGACCGGCTCGGCCGCGCGGACCGGCGCGGGGGCCGGCTCCTCGCGCTTCGTGGACACGGCGCCGATGACGTTGTCCCGGCGGGCCGGGGGCTGTCCGCCGTCGAACCCGGCCGCGATGACGGTGACCCGTACCTCGTCGCCGAGCGCGTCGTCGATGACGGCGCCGAAGATGATGTTCGCCTCGGGGTGCGCCGCCTCGCTCACGAGCTGCGCGGCCTCGTTGATCTCGAAGAGACCGAGGTCCGAGCCGCCCGAGATGGAGAGCAGCACGCCGCGGGCGCCGTCGATGGACGCCTCCAGCAGCGGCGAGGAGATCGCCATCTCGGCCGCGGCCACCGCGCGGTCGTCGCCGCGGGCCGAGCCGATGCCCATGAGGGCCGAGCCCGCCTCGGACATCACGGACTTGACGTCCGCGAAGTCGAGGTTGATCAGACCCGGTGTGGTGATCAGATCGGTGATGCCCTGGACGCCGGACAGCAGGACCTGGTCGGCCGACTTGAAGGCGTCCAGCACGCTGACCTGGCGGTCGGAGATGGACAGCAGGCGGTCGTTGGGGATGACGATGAGGGTGTCGACCTCTTCGCGGAGCTCGGCGATGCCGTCCTCCGCCTGGTTCGCGCGGCGCCGGCCCTCGAAGGTGAACGGCCGGGTGACCACACCGATCGTCAGGGCGCCCAGCGAGCGTGCGATGTTGGCGACGACGGGTGCGCCGCCGGTACCGGTGCCACCGCCCTCACCGGCGGTCACGAAGACCATGTCGGCCCCCTTGAGGACCTCCTCGATCTCCTCGCGGTGGTCCTCTGCCGCCTTGCGGCCGACGGCCGGGTTCGCGCCGGCGCCGAGGCCCCGGGTGAGTTCGCGGCCGACGTCGAGCTTGACGTCGGCGTCGCTCATCAACAGCGCCTGGGCGTCCGTGTTGATGGCGATGAACTCGACGCCCTTGAGACCGACCTCGATCATTCGGTTGATGGCATTGACACCACCGCCGCCGACACCGATGACCTTGATGACTGCGAGGTAGTTCTGCGGTGCTGCCACGTCGAAGGCCTCTCGCCTCGAGTTACGTGTCGCCGCCTCGCGGGCCTGCGTTGCGACGACTGATGCCGAAATAGGGACGGTTCCAACGCGCCGACCCGAACCCTCACCCTGAAGTTTAGGGTGAGGGGTGTGTCTGTTCCTTGGACTCTTCCGAACAGGACACTAAGTCGACAAGTAGCGCGTGTTCAACGAACACGCCGAACCTCCCGTTTTTCTTTTCACCCTATGTGATCACCCGTATCGCTGGCCAACCAGGGTGCGCCGCTGTTCGACCCGACGTCAACTCCCGGACACCGCAGGGGCGGTGGGGACGCTCACGTCGAAGTGACCGGCCTTGGGCGCGGCTTTCAGCAAAGCGGTCAGTGCCCGCCCCTTCGCGTCACTCTGTTCGCCGCTCCCCCACGCCACCGTGCGGCCGCGCGTCAGCTCCAGCACGACCGAGTCGTAGGAACCCACCTTGACCTGCACGGTCTCCTTGGCGACGGCCGGCTGGAGCGAGCCCGCGACGAGCACGGCCTCGTGCAGCAGCCGCTCCTCGTCGAAGCGGCGGGCGCTCGGGGACCGTCCCGCGTTCAATTCGAGCACGGGCACGCCCGCGGGTGCTTTCACCACCGTGTCGAATCGCACACCGGATGCGTCCACTTCCACGAAGTCGCTGCCCTTTTTGATGAGCAGGACGGGTTTGCGTTCCGTCACTTTCAGCCCGATTCCGTGCGGCCAGGCCCGCACCACATCGACCGAATCGATGCGGGGCAGCCGGCCCCTGACGCGGCTTTCGATCTCGTCGGTGTCCACGCTCACCAGGGGCGCGCCGACCGGTACGGCCGCCGCGGCGAGCACCTGTTCGGCAGTGAGCACCTCGGTCCCGGCGGCCGTGACCTTCTCGACGCGGAGCCACGAGGAGCCGTAGAGCACCCAGGTGCCGCCCCCGGCGAGCAGTGCCGCGGCCACGAGTGCGGCCAGGACGGGGCCCCGGCGGACGCGTCCGCCGGGGCCCCGCGGGCCGGAGCGCCGTGACGGCGCGGGCGGCTTGGGGGCGCCGGGGCGCCCGGGCGAGTCCGGGCCCTTGCGGGGCGAGCCGCCGGAACCCGGGGTGCCGCGTGGTGCGGTCGTCGCTCCGGCCACTCCTGTGCCTCCTGCGTTAGCGGTTCCTGTGCGCTGCGATCGCCTCGTACACCATGCCGACCAGCAGCTCGTCGGCGTCCCGGCGGCCGAACTCTCCGGCGGCGCGGGACATCTCGTACAGGCGGTGCGGGTCGGACAGCACCGGGAGGACCTGGCTGAGCACCCACTCGGGGGTCAGCTCCGCGTCGTCCACGAGCAGGCCGCCGCCGGCCTTGACCACCGGCTGGGCGTTGAGCCGCTGTTCGCCGTTGCCGATCGGCAACGGTACGTAGGCGGCGGGCAGCCCGACGGCGGACAGTTCGGCGACGGTCATCGCCCCCGCGCGGCACAGCATCATGTCCGCGGCGGCGTACGCGAGGTCCATCCGGTCCACGTACGGTACCGGCACATAAGGCGGCATCCCGGGCATGTTGTCGACACGCGGCAGTTCGTTCTTCGGCCCGACCGCGTGCAGGATCTGGATCCCGGAGCGCTGGAGGGTCGGAGCGACCTGCTGGATGACCTCGTTGAGGCGGCGGGCGCCCTGCGAGCCGCCGGAGACCAGCAGGGTCGGCAGGTTGGGATCCAGGCCGAACGCGGCGCGCGCCTCGGGTCGGACGGCGGCCCGGTCGAGGGTGGAGATCGTGCGGCGCAGCGGGATGCCCACGTAGCGGGCGCCGCGCAGCTTGCTGTCGGGGGTGGAGACCGCGACGGCGTGGGCGTAGCGCGAGCCGATCTTGTTGGCCAGTCCCGGCCGGGCGTTGGCCTCGTGGACGATGATCGGCACCCCGAGCCGCTTGGCCGCGAGGTAGCCGGGCAGCGCCACGTAGCCGCCGAAGCCGACGACGCAGTCGGCCTTGGTGCGTTCGAGGATCTGCTCGGCGGCCTTGATCGTGCCTCGCAGCCGCCCGGGGACGGTGATCAGCTCCGGGGTGGGCTTGCGGGGCAGCGGTACGGCGGGGATCAGGCCCAGCTCGTAACCGCGTTCCGGCACCAGGCGGGTCTCCAGTCCGCGCTCCGTGCCGAGGGCGGTGATGCCCACTGAAGGGTCCTGCCTGCGCAGGGCGTCCGCGAGGGCGAGCGCCGGCTCGATGTGGCCGGCGGTCCCCCCACCGGCGAGTACGACATGCACCGAAATTCACCGCTCTCCGGACGGACGCTTCTTGACGCGCCGTCTCATCGATTTCCATCTCACCCCGCTCCGCCGCCAGCCGCTCTTCGGCTGCCGCATCGCGAGGGCCGCGCGTGCCGCCGGCTCCTCCCGCGCGAACGCGATGAGCAGTCCGACCGCGAACATCGTCGGCAGCAGGGCCGACCCCCCGTAGGAGAACAGCGGGAGCGGGACTCCGGCGATCGGCAGCAGGCCGAGCACCGCACCGATGTTGATCACGGCCTGCGCCGTGATCCAGGTGGTCACGCCTCCCGCGGCAAACCGTACGAAGGAGTCCTCCGTGCGTCCGGCCACGCGGATACCCGCATAGCCTAGAGCCGCGAACAGGGCGAGGACCGACAGCGTCCCCGCCAGACCCAGTTCCTCCCCGGTGATGGCGAAGATGAAGTCGGTGTGGGCTTCGGGTAGTTGTCCCCATTTTTCCACACTGGCGCCCAGGCCGGAACCGAACCATCCGCCGGAGGCCAGGGCGTAGATCCCGTGCACGGCCTGCCAGCACAGGTCGTTCCTGCCCGGATCCGTCGCGCCGATGCACTCCAGCCGGTCCATGCGGTGCGGACTGGTCTTGATCAATAGTGCGACGATCACACCCGCGAAGGCCAGTACGCCCACGAACAGCCGGGTGGGCGCGCCCGCGAGCCAGAGCAGGCCGAACAGGATGGCACCGAGGATCATCGCGGTGCCCATGTCCCCGCCCAGCATGATCAGTCCGAGCAGCAGGAAGGCCACCGGGACCAGCGGCACCAGCAGGTGCTTCCACTGGCTGAGCAGCCCCTTGTCGCCCTTGCGCGCCAGCAGGTCGGCGCCCCACAGGATCAGGGCCAGCTTGCCGAACTCACTGGGCTGGAGCATGAACGGACCGCCAAGGGAGATCCAATTCTGGTTGCCGTTGATCGACACCCCTATCCCGGGGACCTGGACCAGGGCCATCAGGAAGAGGGTTCCCGCGAGCACCGGGTAGGACAGCGCCCGGTGCAGCGAGACCGGCATCCGGGAGGCGACGAGCATCAGCACGGTGCCGATCAGCGCGGCCAGGAACTGCTTCTTGAAGAAGTAGGCGTCACCGAGGCCGAGCTGCAGGGCCTTGATCATGGAGGCCGAGTAGACCATCACCAGGCCCAGCACGGTGATCAGCAGCGAACTGCCGAAAATCAGGTAGTACGCCGTGAGCGGACGGTCCCAGGCCCTGCGCACCTGCTGCTGCGCGCCCCGGAACCGGCCCAGCGGCCCGCGTCCGGCGGGCCGCTTCGGGCCCGCCGCCGGACGCTTGCGGCCCTGCGCCCTGAGGGCGGACGGCCGCCGCCCCGGCAGCATCTGCTTGGCCGGCATCTGTGATCTTCCCCTCCACTCGTACGAGGCGAGCAGCCGGCCGGAGGGAACCTGTCCCGGAGCCTTCGACCTAGGCCGTCTCTTCGGCCAGTTCGCGCACCGCGTCGGCGAACGCGTCCCCACGCTTGTTGTAGTTCGCGAACATGTCCATCGATGCGCAGGCCGGCGCCAGCAGGACCGTGTCGCCGGGCTCGGCGAGCCGGGCCGCTTCCCGCACCGCCGCGGACATCGCCCCAGTGTCGGTCCGGTCGAGGTCGGTGACCGGGACCTCGGGGGCGTGTCGCGCCAGCGCCTCGGCGATCAGCGCCCGGTCGGCGCCGATCAGCACCACGGCGCGCAGCCGCTTCGCCGACTTCCGCACGAGCTCGTCGAAGGTCGCGCCCTTGGCGAGGCCGCCGGCGATCCAGACCACCGGCTCGAAGGCTGCCAGGGAGGCCTCGGCGGCGTGCGTGTTGGTGGCCTTGGAGTCGTCGACGTACGCGATCCCGGCCACCTCGGCCACGTGGGCGACCCGGTGGGCGTCCGGCCGGAAGTCGCGCAGGCCGTCGCGGACCGCGCGGGGCTCCACGCCGAAGGCGCGGGCCAGGGCCGCGGCGGCGAGCGCGTTGGCGATGTTGTGCGGGGCGGGCGGGTTGACGTCCTCGACGTGCGCCAGCTCCTGGGCGTTCTTCTGCCGGTTCTCCACGAAGGCCCGGTCGACGAGGATGCCGTCGACCACGCCGAGCATGGAGGGGCCGGGGGCGCCGAGGGTGAAGCCGATCGCCCGGCAGCCCTCCTCCACGTCCGCCTCGACCACCAGGGCCTCGGTGGCCGCGTCGGCGGCGTTGTAGACGCAGGCGACCGTGTTGCCCTCGTAGATGCGGCCCTTGTCGGCGGCGTACGCCTCCATGGAGCCGTGCCAGTCGAGGTGGTCCGGGGCCAGGTTGAGCACGGCCGCGGAGTGGACGCGCAGTGAGGGCGCCCAGTGCAGCTGGTAGCTGGAGAGTTCGACGGCGAGGACGTCGTACGCGCCCTCGTCGAGCACCACGTCGACGATGGGGGTGCCGATGTTGCCCACGGCGGCGGTGCGCAGCCCCGCGGCCCGCAGGATCGAGGCCAGCATCTGGGTGGTGGTGGTCTTGCCGTTGGTGCCGGTGACGGCCAGCCAGGGGGCGGCGTTCTCGCCGCGCAGCCGCCAGGCGATCTCCACGTCCCCGACGACCTCGACGCCGGCCTTCGCGGCGGCCGCGAAGAGGGGGCTGTCGGGCTTCCAGCCGGGCGAGGTGACGACCAGGTCGGTCCCCTCCGGGAGGTGCTCGGCGTCGCCGAGGCGCACGTCGATGCCCGCGTCCCGCAGCTCGGCCGCGCGGGCCCGGTGGCCCTCGCCGTCGCCGCCGTCGACGACGGTCACCGACGCGCCGAGGCCGGCCAGGGCGCGGGCGGCGCTGACGCCGCTCACGCCGAGGCCGGCGACGGTGATGTTCCTGCCGTGCCAGGAGGTCACTTGTCGGCTGCCCATCCCGCGTAGAAGAGTCCGAGGCCCACGATCACGCACATGCCCTGGATGATCCAGAAGCGGACCACCACAAGGACTTCGGACCACCCCTTGAGTTCGAAGTGGTGTTGGAGCGGGGCCATCCGGAAGACGCGCTTCCCGGTCAGCTTGAAGGAACCGACCTGGATGACGACCGACATGGTGATGAGGACGAAGAGGCCGCCGAGCAGGGCGATCAGGAACTCCGTGCGGGAGCAGATCGCGAGGCCGGCGAGGGCGCCGCCCAGGGCGAGCGAGCCGGTGTCGCCCATGAAGATCTTGGCGGGCGAGGTGTTCCACCACAGGAAGCCGAAGCAGGCGCCCATCAGGGCGGAGGCGACGACCGCGAGGTCCAGCGGATCTCGGACCTCGAAACAGGCGTTGGGGTTGGTCAGGGTCTGCGCGTTGGCGCACGACTCCTGGTACTGCCAGACGCCGATGAAGGTGTAGGCGCCGAAGACCATCACGGCCGCGCCGGTGGCCAGGCCGTCCAGACCGTCCGTCAGGTTCACGCCGTTGGACATGGCCAGGATCATGAACAGCGCCCAGACGACGAACAGCACCGGGCCGATGGACCAGCCGAAGTCGGTGACGAACGAGAGCCGGGTGGAGGCCGGGGTCAGCCCGCGCTTGTCGGAGAACTGGAGCGCGAGGACCGCGAAGGCGATGCCGACGATCAGCTGGCCGGCCATCTTGGCCTTGGCGCGCAGACCGAGCGAGCGCTGCTTGACGATCTTGATGTAGTCGTCGAGGAAGCCGACCAGGCCCATGCCCGCCATCAGGAAGAGCACGAGCAGGCCCGAGAAGGTGGGCTGGCTGGACGTGATCACCTTGGTGAGGGCGTACGCGACGAGCGTGGCCAGGATGAAGGAGATGCCACCCATGGTGGGCGTGCCCTTCTTCCCGGCGTGGCCGCGGGGGCCGTCGTCGCGGATGAACTGGCCGTAGCCCTTGCGGGCCAGACCCTTGATCAGCAGCGGGGTGCCGACCAGCGTGAGGAAGAGTCCGATGACTCCGGCGAACAGGATCTGCCTCATCGCTCGGCGACCTCGCCCTCGCGCTCCAGCAACGCCAGCGCGACCCGCTCCAGACCGATCGACCTCGAAGCCTTCACCAGCACGACGTCACCCGGGCGCAGTTCACTGCGCAACAGGTCGACCGCCGCTTGCGCGTCGGACACGACCACCGACTCCTCACCCCACGAACCCTCGTTATATGCGCCCAGTTGCAGCCAGGACGCTTCCCTGCCCCCGACTGCGACGAGCTTGCTCACGTTGAGCCGGACGGCAAGCCGTCCCACCGCGTCGTGCTCCGCCAGCGATGCGTCACCGAGTTCGGCCATGGGGCCGAGCACCGCCCACGTGCGTCCCCCGTTCGCCCTGGCGGCGCCGCCCATCGCGGCAAGCGCGCGCAGGGCGGCCCGCATGGACTCCGGGTTCGCGTTGTAGGCGTCGTTGACGATCGTCACGCCGTCCGCCCGCTCGGTGACCTCCATCCGCCACCGGGACAAGGTGCCCGCCCCGGAGAGCGCGGTGGCGATCTCCTCGACGGACATGCCCAGTACATGGGCGACGGCGGCCGCGGCGAGCGCGTTCGACACGTGGTGCTCACCGTACAGCCGCAAGGTCACTTCGCCGCACCCGGTAGGGGTGTGGAGTGTGAAGGCGGGCTGCCCCCCGGGGCCCATCCGTACGCCGGTGGCCCGGACGTCGGCGTCCCCGGCCTCTCCGAACAGGACCGTACGGGCCTTCGTACGGGCGGACATGGCGCGCACGAGCGGGTCGTCGGCGTTGAGGACGGCGATCCCGCCCTCGGCCTCGGACGGCAGGGCCTCGACCAGTTCCCCCTTGGCCTGGGCGATCTGCTCGCGGCCGCCGAACTCCCCGATGTGGGCGGTGCCGACGTTCAGGACGAGTCCGATGCGCGGCGGGGTCAGGCCGGTGAGGTAGCGGATGTGGCCGATCCCGCGGGCGCCCATCTCCAGGACGAGGTGGCGGGTCTCCTCGGTGGCCTTGAGCGCGGTGAGCGGCAGGCCGATCTCGTTGTTGAGGGATCCGGGCGTCCACACCGTGGGCGCGTGGGCCTGGAGCACCTGCGCGATGAGGTCCTTGGTGGAGGTCTTCCCGGCGGAGCCGGTGAGGGCCACCACGTCGGTGCCGAGCCGCTCGACGACGGCCCGTGCGAGGGCGCCGAGCGCCCTCTCCACGTCGGGCACGACGATCGCGGGCACGCCGACGGGCCGGGCCGCGAGGACGGCCGCGGCGCCGGCGGCCACCGCGCGCCCGGCGTAGTCGTGGCCGTCGACGTGCTCGCCGTCGAAGGCGGCGAAGAGGCTGCCGGCCTCCACCTGGCGGGAGTCGATGACGACGGGCCCGACGATCCGTACCGAGTGATCCGGTATGTCGTGGGGCCGGCCGCCGGTGATGTCGGCGATCTCGGCGAGGGAGAGGGCGATCACTGGTTCACCTCGGCCTGTCGGACGGCGGTTTCTCTGCTGTGCGCAGCCTGGTTCTCGATCGCGGCGCGGAGCACGGTGCGGTCGTCGAAGGGCCGGACGACTCCCCCGGTGTCCTGGCCCTGCTCGTGGCCCTTTCCGGCCACCAGGACGGTGTCCCCCGGCTCGGCGCGGGCGACGGCGGCGGCGATGGCCGCGGCCCGGTCGGCGTCGACGAGGACGGTGCCGCGCTCGGCGGGCGGTACGGACACGGCGCCTTCGAGCATCGCGGCGAGGATCGCGAGGGGGTCCTCGGAGCGCGGGTTGTCGGAGGTCAGGACGGCCACGTCGGCGTGGCGCGCGGCCGCGGCGCCCATCGGGGCGCGCTTGGTGGTGTCGCGGTCGCCGCCGCAGCCGAGCACGATGTGGAGCCTGCCGGTGGTGACCTCGCGCAGGGCGCGCAGGACCGATTCGACGGCGTCCGTCTTGTGCGCGTAGTCGACGACGGCGAGGTACGGCTGTCCCGCGTCGACCCGTTCCAGCCGGCCCGGCACCCCGGGGACCGCGGCGATGCCGTCGGCGGCGGTCTGCGGGTCGAGCCCGGCGGCGGCGAGGGTCACGACGGCGGCGACGGTGTTGGCGACGTTGAAGGGGCCGGGCAGCGGGGCGACGGCCCGGACGCGCCGGCCGGCCGGGCCGGTCAGGGTCAGGGTGGAGCTCGCCGGTCCGGACACCACGTCCTCGGCGCGCCAGTCGGCGGCCGGGTCGCCGGCGGCGGAGAAGGTGACCACCGGGATCTCCGCCTCCTTGGCCAGGCGGCGGCCGTACTCGTCGTCCAGGTTGACCACCCCCAGGCGGGCGCGGCGCGCGGTGAAGAGGGAGGCCTTGGCCTGGAAGTAGTCCTCCATGTCGGAGTGGAACTCCATGTGCTCCGGGCTCAGGTTGTTGAAGACGGCGACGTCGAAGACGCAGCCGTCCACCCGGCCGAGCACCAGGGCGTGGCTGGAGACCTCCATGGCCACGGCCTGGACGCCGCGTTCGCGCATGACGGCGAAGAGGGCCTGGAGGTCGGTGGCCTCGGGGGTGGTCCGCTCGGACTTGATGCGCTCGTCGCCGATGCGCATCTCGACCGTGCCGACGAGCCCGGTGCTGCGGCAGGCGGCGCGCAGGCCGCCTTCCACCAGGTACGCCGTGGTGGTCTTGCCGGAGGTTCCGGTGATGCCGATCTGGAGCAGGCCCTCGCCGGGCCGTCCGTAGATCGCGGCGGCGAGCTCACCCATCCGGCCGCGCGGGTCCTCCAGCACGAGGACGGGCAGTCCGGTCGCGGCGGCGCGCTGCGACCCGGCGGGGTCGGTCAGCACGGCGGCGGCGCCGAGGCCGGCCGCCTGGGCCGCGAAGTCGGCTCCGTGGGTGCGGGCTCCGGGCAGGGCCGCGTACAGGTCTCCGGGGCGCACCGCACGGGAGTCGTGCGTGATGCCGGTGATCCGGGTGGCCGCCGGTGCGGGCAGGCCCAGCAGCGCGGCCAGCTCGTCCAGCGGGACCGGGCGGGCGGACAGGGGCCGGGGCGCTCCCGGCGGCACTGCCGGGGCGTCCTTCCGGGTGGTTCTGGGCTGATCAGCGTGGGACACGGCGGTGAGCGTACCGGGCTCGGCGGGCCGCTCGCGAAGCGAGGGCGCGGGCTCGGCGCCGCCGGTCGACTGGTTCCCTGGTTTCGGGGTGATCGTTGTCACTGATGGTGCCTCACGCTTTTCTGGCGGGCCGGCCGGTCGGTGCGTCACTGACCGGGCTGCGGGCTGGGCTGAGGGCCGGGCTCGAAGGTGACCGGAAGTCCGGCGGGAGCGGTTCCGGTGGGGGCGACCTGGAGGGTCTTGAGGGCGAACTCCATGACCTTCTTGTAGATGGGTCCGCAGATCTGACCGCCGAAGTAACTGCCCTTCGTCGGGTTCTGGATGGCGCAGTAGACGGTGATGCGCGGCTTGTCGGCGGGGGCGAAACCGGCGAAGGAGGCGGTGTAGCCCTTGTAGCGGCCGGTGGCCGGATCCACGCGGTTGGAGGTGCCGGTCTTGCCGCCGACCCGGTAGCCGGGGATGCGGGCCTTGGTGCCGGTGCCCTCCTGGTCGTCGACCACGGATTCGAGCATCTCGGCGAGGGTCCTGGCGGTCTCCGGGCTGACCACGGTGGTCTGTTCGGGGGCCGGGGCCGGGGTGAAGCGGCCGTCGGGGCCCTTGGTGCCGCGGACCAGGGTGGGGGTGGTGCGGACCCCGCCGTTGGCGATGGTCGAGTAGACGGAGGCGGCCTGCACGGCGTTGAGGGACATGCCCTGGCCGAAGGGGATCGTGTACTGCTGGGAGGTCGACCAGTCCTCGGGCTTGGCGAGGAGGCCGCGGGACTCGCCGGGGTAGTTCAGGCCGGTGGGCCGGCCCATGCCGAACTTGGTGAGGTAGGAGTACAGCACCTTGTTGGCCTCGGGCTGGGTGGGGCCGAGCTGGCCGGTGGCCAGGATGGTGCCGATGTTGGAGGACTTGGCGAGGACCCCGTTGAGGGTCAGGTACCAGGTCGGGTGGTCGACGTCGTCCTTGAAGAGCCGGTCGCCCCGGTGGAGCCGGTTGGGGACCTCCACGTGCGTGGCGGGGGTGGCCTTCTTCTCCTCCAGTACGGCGGCCATCGACATGACCTTGGCGGTGGAGCCGGGCTCGTAGACGTCCTGGAGGGCGGCGTTGCCCATGGCGGCGGAGCGGGCCCGGGTGAGGTCGTTGGGGTCGAAGCCGGGGGCGTTGGCCATGGCGAGGATCTCGCCGGTGCGGGTGTCCTGGACGACGACGTAGCCGCGGTCGGCCTCGGACTTCTGGACCTGTTCGGCGATGGCGCTCTGGGCCGCCCACTGGATGTCGCGGTCGATGGTCAGCTCGATGTCCTCGCCGGGCACGGCGGGCTTCTCGCTGGAGCCGGCGGTGGGGACGCGGCGGCCGCCGGACTGGGCGTAGGTGACCTCGCCGTCCTTGCCGGACAGCTTCTTGTCGAGGGAGGACTCCAGGCCGCCGGCGCCCTTGCCCTCGGCGTTGACGTAGCCCAGTATCCCGGCGGCCAGGTCGCCGCCCGGGTACACCCGCTTGCTGCTGTCCGCGTTGAAGACCCCCGCCAGGACGTTGGCGCCGGGGCCGTTGCCCCGCTTGTCGGCCGCGGCCCGGTCCGCGAAGACCCGCTTGAGGTCCTTGATCTGGTTCCAGACCTGGGGGGTCTGGCGGTTCGCGAGGACGACGTAGCGGCTGTTCTTGGTGGCGAGCCGGGCCGCGATCTCCTTGGCGTCCTTGCCGAGGATGGGCGCGAGGAGGGCGGCGGCCTGTTCGGGTGCGTCCGGGGCCTTGCTCTCCTGCGGGGTGAACATCTTCGGGTCGGCGGTGATGTCGTACGCGTCCACGCTGGTGGCCAGGGCCACGCCCTTGCGGTCGGTGATCTCGCCGCGCTCGGCGGCGAGCCGGACGCTGGTGTACCGGTTCTTGGAGGCCTCGGCGGAGAACGCCCGCGCGTCGACGGCCTGCACCTGGAGCAGGCGGACGACGAAGACGAGCATCACGAGGGTCAGGCCGACGCCGACCAGCCGCAGCCGCGGCCGGGGGCTGCCCAGCCGGATGGTGTGCGGCCGGCGGCCGGCGGGGCGCCGGGTCGCGGGGCGGGGCGCGGGCCGGGAGGCGGGGCGGGCTCCGGCCCGCGCCCGGTCGCGTGCGCCGGGCCGCGGGCCGCCCGGTCCGGCCGGTCCGGGCACCCGCTTGCGCGGCGGTTCCTGCGGACTCACGCGCCCACCGCCCCGCACCGCGGGTCCGTGTCGGGCCGGGCGGGGGTCCGGGCGGCGCCCGCGGACCGGAGGGAGGGCGGGGCGGGGGACGGCCCCGCGGGAATCCGCGTCACGACGTCACCTTCCGGGTGGCTGGTTGGGCTGGGGGCTCGCGCCCGGGGCGGCCGGGCCGGTCGGGGCCTGGCCCGGCGGGTTCGTCGCGCCGGCCGCCGGGGCCGGGGCCTGCCCGGGCGCCGGAGCGGCCGGGGTGCCGGAGGGCGCTCCCGGGGTGCCGGCCGCGGTCGCGGGCGGCGCGGCGGGGCCGGAGGGGGTGGGTGCGGGGGACGGGGGCGGCGGGGCCTCGGCCGCCGCGGCGGTGCCGGTGACCTTGCCGTCGGGGCCGATGAAGACCGGGCTGCCGCCGGGCACCAGGCCGAGTTCCTGCGCCCGGCGCTGGAGGGCGTCGGGGGCCGAGTAGCCGTCCACGTCGCGCTGGAGGGCCTGCTCCTCGTCGGTGAGGGCGGTGGTCTCCTTCTTGAGCCTGCTCAGCTGGAAGGAGCCCTCGTTCAGCGCCGAGTTCAGCAGCAGCAGGCTGATCAGGCCGCCGCCGAGCAGGGCCACGACCAGCAGCACGAACGGCATCCGCGCCGCCTGCCCGGTGGAACCCGCCCCGCCGGTGGGACGGCCGGGGCGGCCGCCGAGTGCGCGGCCCACGCGGGCCGCCTGCCCGCGCGTCAGCGTGGCGAACCTCCCGGCCCTGCCGCCCCCGGCCGTCACAGCCGCGCCGCCCGGATCCGTTCGACGCCGCGGAAGCGCGCCGGGGCGGCCCGCCGGTTCTCGGCGATCTCCTCCTCGGTGGGCAGTTCCGCGCCGCGGGTCAGCAGCTTCAGCTTCGGCTGGTACTTCTCCGGGACGACGGGGAGGCCGGGCGGCGCGGTGGACGTGGCGCCCGCCGCGAAGACCTGCTTGACCAGCCGGTCCTCCAGCGAGTGGTAGGAGAGCACCGCGATCCGGCCGCCGACCGCGATCCGGTCCACCGCCGCCGGGACGGCCCGCTCCAGGCCCGACAGCTCGCCGTTGACCTCGATGCGCAGGGCCTGGAAGGTCCGCTTGGCCGGGTTGCCGCCGGTGCGCTTGGCCGCCTGCGGCAGGGAGTCGCGGATCAGCTCGACCAGCCGGGCGCTGTCGGTGAAGGGCTCCTTCTCCCGCTCCCGGACGATCGCGGACACGATCCGCTTGGCCTGCTTCTCCTCGCCGTACTGGCGCAGGATGCGCACGAGCTCGCCGGGCGCGTACGTGTTGAGGACCTCGGCCGCGCTGATGCCCGTGGACTGGTCCATGCGCATGTCCAGCGGCGCGTCCTGGGCGTACGCGAACCCGCGGTCGGCCTCGTCGAGCTGCATGGAGGAGACGCCGAGGTCGAAGAGGATGCCCTGGACGGCGGGGATGCGCAGCCCGTCCAGCACCTCGGCGAGGTCGGCGTAGATCGCGTGGACGAGGATGGCCCGGTCGCCGAAGGGCGCGAGGCGCTCGCCGGACAGCCGCAGGGCCTCCTTGTCGCGGTCGAGGCCGATCAGGTGCGCCTCGGGGAACCGGGTGAGCAGGGCCTCGCTGTGGCCGCCGAGGCCGAGGGTGCAGTCGACGACGACGGCCCCGGGCCTCTCCAGCGCCGGGGCCAACAGGTCCAGGCACCGCTGGAGCATCACCGGGACGTGTCGGGACTCGCTAGTCAAAGCGCCCTCTCAGATAACGGCGCGCGGCGCGCACGCACCACCGGGTCCCCAGCCGCTCGGGAAGGGGGCCCGGCCGGCGGCGCCGGGGAGGCCGGCGCCGGGCCGGCCGGTGAGCGGAGGAGGGCCGGGCCGTACGTACGCGCCCGCGCACGCGGAGTGTTCAACGGGGGCCGGGCGGCCGGTGAGGGCCGGGCTCCGGCCGGTTCGCGTCACTTTAGTGCAACGGTCGCCACGGTCAACGAACCGCCCCGCGCGCCGTGGGCCGGGAGCGCGCACCACCCTCGGATGCCCGTGAATCACCCGAACGGCCGCCTCCGTCTCACCCCTGTGGGTTAGCTCACAACAAGGTTCGTTGACCTTCTTTGTCCCCCCTCGCCCACTGCCTTTACCTGCGGCGCCCCTTAACGTCGTACTCATGACGACATCCGCATCCCTGCCCGCCGACTCCGCGCCCGAGGCCTCCGGCGACCCCTCCGTCACGGACCGTCTGGTCGGCGCGAACCGTCAGTACGCCGCCCAGTTCACCGATCCGGGCATGGACGCCCGGCCCGTCCTCCGGGTCGCCGTCGTGGCCTGTATGGACGCCCGCCTCGACCTGCACGCCGCCCTGGGCCTGGAGCTCGGCGACTGCCACACGATCCGCAACGCCGGCGGCGTGGTCACCGACGACACCATCCGCTCCCTCACCATCAGCCAGCGGGCCCTGGGCACGCGCACGGTGATACTCATCCACCACACCGGATGCGGCCTCGAAAGCCTGACCGAGGACTTCCGGCACGAGCTGGAGGACGAGGTCGGCCAGCGCCCGGCCTGGGCCGTCGAGGCCTTCCGGGACGTCGACCAGGACGTGCGCCAGTCCATGCAGCGGGTCCGGACCAACCCCTTCCTGCCGCACAAGGACGATGTGCGAGGCTTCGTCTTCGACGTGCACACCGGGCTCCTGCGGGAGATCGATCCGAGCTCTTGAGTGACACCAGGCCGTGACGCCGTCAAGAATGCGGGGAGGCGCCTCCCGGGAACCCCCGGGCCGGCGTCCGTGTTTCGGGGTGGGCCGGTCATGCGCCAAGGGCGTCGGCCCTGGGAAAGGGCCGAGGAGAACCAGGTGACGACGTATGACGACAGAGCGAGCCTCGCGGATCTGACCAGCACGGCGGAGCGCGTGCGCCACTCCGTCGAAAGCGTGATCGAAGGCAAGCCCGAGGTCGTCCGCCTCGCGCTCACGGTCCTGCTCGCCGAGGGGCACCTGCTGATCGAGGACGTCCCCGGCGTCGGCAAGACGATGCTCGCCAAGGCCCTGGCCAAGTCCATCGACTGCTCGGTCCAGCGCATCCAGTTCACCCCGGACCTGCTGCCCTCCGACATCACCGGCGTCAGCATCTACGACCAGCAGCGCCGCGAGTTCGAGTTCAAGCCGGGCGCGATCTTCGCCCAGATCGTCATCGGCGACGAGATCAACCGCGCCTCCCCCAAGACCCAGTCCGCGCTGCTGGAGTCGATGGAGGAACGCCAGGTCACCATCGACGGCACCACCTACACGCTGCCCAGCCCCTTCATGGTCGTCGCCACCCAGAACCCGGTGGAGATGGAGGGCACCTACCCGCTCCCCGAGGCGCAGCGCGACCGCTTCATGGCCCGCGTCTCCGTCGGCTACCCCAGCCCCGAGGCCGAGCTCCAGATGCTCGACGTGCACGGCGGCCTCTCCCCGCTCGACGACCTGGCGGCCGTGGCGCACGCCCACGACATCGTCAAGCTCGTCGAGGCCGTCCGCGAGGTGTACGTCGCCGAGGCCGTGCGGCGCTACGTCGTCGACCTGGTCTCCGCCACCCGCGGCCACCCCGACCTGCGGCTCGGCGCCTCACCCCGCGCCACCCTGCACCTGCTGCGCGCCGTGAAGGCCTCCGCCGCGCTCTCCGGCCGCGACTACGTGCTGCCCGACGACGTCCAGGAGCTGGCCGCGCCGGTCCTCGCGCACCGGCTGCTGCCCACCGCGCAGGCCCAGCTGGCCCGCCGCACCGCCGAGCAGGTCGTCCAGGACATCCTCCAGCGCACGCCCGTCCCGGCCGCGCACGCCCGCGGCGAGATGCCGCCCGGCTCGGGCATCCGGGGCTTCTGATGAGCGCCGGTGCCCCGGACGGCGCCGGCGGCCCGGGCGAGCACGGCCACGGCGGGCTGCGCGCGTCGCTGTCCGGGCTGACCACGCGCGGCCGCTCCTTCCTGGCCGCCGGGATCGCCGCCGCCGCCTGCGCGTACGTCCTGGGCCAGGGCGAGCTGCTGCGGGTCGGGCTGCTGCTCGCCGCCCTCCCGCTGATCTGCGTCCTGGCCCTGCACCGCACCCGTTACCGGGTCTCCGGCAGCCGCCGGCTGACCCCCGGCCGGGTCTCCGCGGGCGCCGAGGCCCGCGTGCAGCTGCGCATGGACAACGTCTCCCGGCTGCCCACGGGCCTGCTCATGCTCCAGGACCGGGTGCCCTACGTGCTGGGCCCGCGCCCCCGCTTCGTGCTGGACCGGGTCGAACCGGGCGGCCGCCGCGAGGTCTCCTACCGGGTCCGCTCCGACCTGCGCGGCCGCTATCCGCTGGGCCCGCTCCAGCTGCGGCTGACCGACCCGTTCGGGCTGGTCGAGCTGACCCGCTCGTTCTCCGCCCACGACACGCTGACCGTCGTCCCGCGCACCGAACCGCTGCCGCCCGTCCGCATCGCCGGGGAGGCCTCGGGCTACGGCGACGGCAGCCGGCGCTCGCTGGCCCTGGCCGGCGAGGACGACGTGATCCCGCGCGGCTACCGGCGCGGCGACGACCTGCGCCGGGTCCACTGGCGCTCCACCGCCCGCTACGGGGAGCTGATGGTGCGCCGCGAGGAGCAGCCGCAGCGCAGCCGGGCGACCGTCCTGCTGGACACCCGGCGCCTGGCCTACGAGGGCGCCGGGCCCGATTCGGCGTTCGAATGGGCCGTCTCGGGGGCCGCGTCCGCCCTGGTGCACCTGTTGGAGCAGGGCTTCTCCGTACGGCTGCTCACGGACACCGGGGACGCGGTGCCGGGCGAGGGCGGCAGCGGGTTCTCCGCCTCCGGCGGGCAGGACTCCGCCGAGGCCGCCGGACTGATGATGGACACCCTCGCGGTGGTCGGGCACTCCGACGGCGCCGGGCTCTCCCGGGCCTACGACGCGCTGCGCGGCGGCGGCTTCGGCGGGGGTCCCGGGGACGGGCTGCTCATCGCCTTCCTCGGCGACCTGGACGACGCCCAGACGGAGCTGGCCGCCAAGCTGCGCCAGCGCTCCGGCGGCGCGGTGGCCTTCGTCCTGGACTCCGCCGCCTGGGCCGGCCAGGCGGCCCGGCCGCACGCCCTTCCCTCCGTGGAGGAGCGGCTGGGACGGCTGCGCGACGCGGGCTGGACCGCGCTGGCCGCCCCGCCCGGCACGGCCTTCGGCGAGCTGTGGAAACAGGCCGGGACCGCGCGGTCCGGCATCGGCACCACCGGAGGTCGGGGATGAGCGGGCGCGCGAGACTGACGCTGTTCGCGGCACTGGCGACGCTGCTCACCTCCTGGTCGCTGACCCCGCTGGTGGACTCGTTCGGCTGGCTGTTCCAGGCGGCGGCGCTGCTGGCGGTGCAGAGCGCGGTGGGGGCCGGGGCCCGGCGGGTGCCGGTGGCGCGGTCGCTGACCGCGGCCGGCCAGCTGCTGGTGTCGCTGGTGCTGCTGGCCCTGCTCTTCGGCGGCAGGGCCGGGTCGGGCGGGACCGGCCCGGTGGCGTACCTGGTGACGGACTTCGGCGCCCTGTTCGAGCAGGGCGTGCGGGACGTCGGCCTGTACGCGATACCGGCCCCGATGACGGACGGCATCCGGCTGCTGCTGGTCTCCGGGGTGCTGCTGATCGGGCTGCTCGTGGACCTGCTGGCGGTGACCGTGCGGGCGGCCGCGGCCGCGGGGCTGCCGCTGCTGGCGCTGTACTCGGTCGCCGCGGGGCTGTCGGGCGGCGCCGGCGCCGCGTGGCCCTCGTTCCTGCTGGCCGGCTGCGGCTACCTGATGATGCTGCTGTCCGAGGGCCGCGACCGGCTCGCCCAGTGGGGCCGGGTCTTCGGCGGCGCCCCGCGCGGCCAGGCCCGTACGGCGTCGGGGCTGGGCCCGGGCGGCCGCGCGACGGCCCCGGTGCGCACCGGTCGGCGGATCGGCGCGGTGGCGCTCGGCGTGGCCCTGCTGGTGCCCGCGGTGCTGCCCTCCCTGGACGGCGGGCTGCTGGGCGGGCAGGGCTCGGGGAGCGGCGAGGGCGGCGGGGCGGGCGGGACGATCTCGGCGGTCAACCCGCTGGTCTCGCTGCAGAACAGCCTGAACGCGCCGGACAACCGGGTGGTGCTGAAGTACCGGACGGACAGTCCGCAGCAGTCCGAGCAGTACCTGCGCATCCTGGCGCTGGACGAGTTCAACGGCGTCAAGTGGGAGGCCTCGGGCCGCACGCTCACCGACGTGCCCGCGACGCTGCCCGATCCCCCCGGCCTCGCCGAGCCGGTGCGCCGGGGCGCCGTGGAGGTGCGCACCAGCGTCTCGGCGGCCGAGGGCTACAGCCAGCGCTACCTGCCCATGCCGTACCCGGCGACCGGGGTGGACATCGGCGGGAAGTGGCGCTTCGAGCCGGCCGGCCGGACCCTGGTCGGCGACCAGCTGGGCAAGGACCGGTTCCAGAACGTCCAGGGGGCGCAGTACACCGTGCGGAGCCTGCTGCTGAGGCCGACGGCCCAGCAGCTCCAGTCGGCCCCCGCCCCCCGCCCGGACGTGCTGGCCGAGTACACGAAGCTGCCGGACAACCTGCCGCCGGTGGTCGTCGACACGGCCCGCCGGGTCACGCAGGGGGCGCCGGACGACTACACGCGGGCCGTGCGGCTGCAGGACTACTTCGCCGTCAGCGGCGGGTTCCGCTACAACACGAAGATCGCCTCGGGCACGGGTCCTCAGGCGGTCGCCCGGTTCCTCGCCGACAAGGAGGGCTTCTGCGTCCACTTCGCGTTCTCGATGGCCGCGATGTCCCGCGCGCTGGGCATCCCGGCGCGGGTCGCGGTCGGCTTCACCCCGGGCGAGCGGCAGTCGGACGGCAGCGTCAACGTGTCGATGCGCGACGCCCACGCCTGGCCGGAGCTGTACTTCGAGGGCGTCGGCTGGACCCGCTTCGAGCCGACGCCCCGGTCGGGCATCTCGGTGCCGGACTACTCCCGGCCGCAGGCCCCGGCCGCGCAGCCGTCGGCGCCGGCGCCGCTGCCCTCGCAGAGCGCCGCGCAGCCCTCGGCGGCCCCGTCGCAGAGCGAGGCCTGCCCGCCGGAGATGAAGAAGCTCGGCGAGTGCGGCGGCCCGGTGGCCGGACAGGGCTCCGCGGGCGGCGGCGGCCCCTCTGCGCCGGCGGTGCTCGGCTGGGCGGCGGCCGGGGCGGCGGCGGTGGGGCTGCCGCTGCTGCCGCTGCTGTGGCGGACCCGGCTGCGGTCGCGCCGGCTGCGGTCCGGGCGGGTCCGGGCCGCCTGGCGGGAACTGGGCGACGCGGCCTGGGACGTGGGCGTGCTCCCGGACGGGGCGCTGTCCCCGCGCCGGGCGGCGGAGCGGATCGTGGAGCGGGGCCGCCCGGGCGCGGAGGCCGCCGCGGCGGTCCACCGGATCGCGGGCGCGGTGGAGCGGGAGCTGTACGCGCCGCCGGGTGCGGGGGCCCCGTACCCGGAGCTCGCGGCCGACGTGCTGCTGGCGCGGGCCGGACTGCTGGCGGCGGCGGGACGCGGGACGCGGCTGCGGGCGCTGCTGCTGCCCCGGTCGGCGGCCCGGGTGGGGCGGGCGGTCTCGGCCCGGCGGGCGGCGCTGGCCTCGGCGGCCTCCGCCCGCACGGCGGCGGTCCGGGCCCGGCTGACGGCGCTGCGGCCGCGGCTGACGCTGCGGGACCGCGGCTGATCCCCGGGCCCGCGGACGGGCGGCGCGGCCCACGGGCCGCGGGCTGGGCGGGCCGGGGGCCTGCGGGCCGGTGCGGACGCGCCGACGCGGCGGGGCCCGATCCCCCCGGGCCCCGCCGCGTCGGCGTCCTGCGTCACCGGGCTCCCCCGGCCCGGTCGCGGAGGAGGTACCCGGTCCGCTCCGCGGCCCCGTGTCCGCGGTGCGGGCCGGGTCTCCTGTCCGCTGCCCCCAGTCTGGCGTCCGCGCAGGCGGGGGCCCATCCGCGCACGTACTCATCCGGCGTCTGGGTACGGATACCCAGCCGGTGCCCGGCGCGGCGGGCCCCACCAGTTCTACGGGCTGCGGCGGCCGTGCGGCACCGCCGACCGGGGGGTCGGCGGCGGGCGGGTCAGCGGTTGCCGCTGACCCGGCCCCGCAGGAGCAGCGACAGCGCCGAGTGGACGTCGTCCAGCGAGCGCTCGCTCTGGAAGGACTGCCAGTCCAGGGCGGCCACCAGCACCATGCCGACCATCGCGGCCGCGGTCAGCGGAACGTCGATCTCGGTGCTCAGCTCACCGCGCTCGACTCCCTCGCGCAGCACGGTCTCCACGACGGCGACCGCCTCGCGACGGACCACCATGAGGGTGGACTGCCAGGTCCGGTTGGTGCGCCACAGCTCGGCGACGTACAGCTGGGTGAAGGCCGGGTACCGGTCGATGAAGACGAGCCCCGCCCGGATCATGGCGTCGAGCGCCTCGACCCGGCTGCCGCCGCGCGCCTCGGTCTCCTCCGCCGCCGTCCGCAGCGAGGCCGTCAGGAGTCCGACGCCGTGCCGCAGCAGCTCCTCGAAGAGGTCGTTCTTGCTGGCGAAGTTGTAGTAGACGGTGCCCTTGGCCACCCCCGCCCGCTCGGCGATCTCCTCGACCGTGGTCGCGGAGAAGCCCTTTTCGGCGATGAGGGTGACCGCGGCCTCGTACAGCTTCTGGCGGGTCGCCTGGCGCCGTGCGCCGCCGGTACCGGTGCTGCTGCTTTCCATGGCGCTGATTCTCACAGGTCAACCGCTCTCTACAGGGTCAGTTCCGGGTGCAGCCGGTCCATGGTCCACACCTGCTTGCCGCGGGCGGCGAGCGCGGTGAGGGCGAGGGCGCCCAGGGTGAAGGCCGTCAGGACCGCGCAGCCCTGCCAGACGGGGGTGAGGTCCCCGCCCGTGATGAGCCGGCGCAGGCTCTCGACCACGTAGGACATCGGCAGGTACGGGTGGATCGCGTTGAAGAAGCCGGGGCTGGTCTGGACGGGGTAGGTACCGCCGGCCGAGGTCAGCTGGAGCATCAGGACCGCGAGGACCAGGATGCGCCCGGCGGCGCCGAACTTGGCGTTCAGCCACTGGACGATCGCCGCGAAGCAGGCGGTGACCAGGAACAGGAAGCCGATGGTGAGCGCCGGCCGCGCCATCTCCAGGCCGAGGCCCCAGTGCAGTACGGACATCAGCAGGCCCACCTGCGCGGCGCCCAGGCCCGCCACCGGCAGCCATCCGGCGAGGGCGACCCGCCAGGGCGAGGCGCCCGTGGACAGGGCCCGCTTGTTGAGCGGGGCGATGAGCATGTAGGCGACCATCGCGCCGACCCACAGGGACAGCGGGATGAAGTAGGGCGCGAAGCCGGTGCCGTAGTTGGGGGCCTTGTGCAGGGACTGGTTGGCGAGTTGGACCGGGTCGGCCATCACCTGGGTGCGGGCGTCGCGCTGGCCCTGGTCGTAGTCCGGGATCCTGCCGACGCCGTCGTGCAGGCCGCCGGCGAGCTCGCCGCTGCCGTCGACCAGCTTGAACATGCCGCCGTCGAGGGAGCGGGCGCCGTCGCCGAGCTTCCCGACGCCGTCGCCGAGGGCGCCGGAGCCGCTCCGGGCGGTGCCGAGGCCGGTGTGCAGCCGGGCCATGCCGTCGGAGACCTGGCGGGCGCCGCTGTTGAGGGCGTTGACCTTGGCGACGGCGGCGTCGAGGTCGGAGGAGAGCGCGGGGGCCTTCGCGACGACGTCGCGGGCCTGCTTCTCCAGGTCCGTCACCTGGGTGCGCAGCGTACCGAGATCCCCGCCCGCGCCCTTGACCAGGCTGTTGACGTCGCCGGTGAGCTCGGCGGCCTCGGCCGCGCCGTCCTTGATCTTCTTCAGGTCGGCGCAGGAGGCGAGCAGCGGGTCGGCGCCGGGGGTGAGGCAGCGCTCGGCGTAGTAGGCGTTCGCGTCGTCGGAGACCGCCTTGGTCCGGGCGGCGGCGGCCGGGGCCTTCTCGACGATCTTGTCGAGGTGGCCGCCCACCACCTTGGCCGTGTCGGCGACCAGTTCGGCGCTGGCGGCGAGCTGCCGGGGGTCCTTCAGGAACGGCCTGGCCTTGTCGGCGGCGCCGTTGACCTTGTCGGCGAGGGACTGGGTGCCGTCGGCGACGTCCTTGCTGCCCTTCTGCAGCTTGGCCGAGGCCTCGTCGAGCTTCTGCAGGCCCCCGGTCAGCTCCCCGGTCTTCTCCTTGGCCGTGGCGAGGCCGTCGGCGAGCTCCTTGGCGCCCTCCTGGGCCTTGCCGGCGCCGTCCTTGAGCCTGTCGGCCCCGTCGGCCGCCTCGGCGGTCTTGTCGTGGAGGTCGGAGAAGCTGACGAAGATCTTGTCGAGGAAGCCGCGGGAGGCGTTGGTGGACGCCGCCGAGCGGACCTCGGCGAAGACGGTGCGGGAGATCGAGCCGACGATGTAGTTGTTGGCGTCGTTGGTGCGCACCTGGAGGGCCCCGGTGGTGGGGTCGTCACCGGAGCTGGAGGCGATCTTCGCGCTGAAGTCGGCGGGCATGGTGAGGGACAGGTAGTAGGTCCCGTCCTCCAGCCCCGAGGCCGCCTGCTCGGCGCTGACCTCGCGCCAGTCGAAGGTGTTGCTGTCGTGCAGCTTCCGGGTGATCTCGGCGCCGGCGTCGAGGCGCTTGCCGTCGACGGTGGCGCCCCGGTCGGCGTTGACGACGGCGACCGGGACCTTGTCGAGGCGGCTGTACGGGTCCCAGAAGGACCAGAGGTACAGCGCTCCGTACAGCAGCGGCAGCAGGAGCAGCGCGGCGAGGGCGGCGCGGGGCAGCCTGCCCCGGCCGAACCTCTTCAGCTCAAGCGCGGCCAGCTTCGGCGATCGCATCGTCCGCCCCCTTCGTGTGGTCCTTCGTGTCGTCGTGCGGGTCGCCCTGACCGTCGCCCGGGGCGTCCTCGTGCGCGTCGTCCCGCGCGTCCTCGGTGCCGGTGGCGGTGTCCGCCGCGGGTCCGGCGCCGCTGTCTTCGCCGGGGGCCGGCCCGCTCGCGGCGGGCACCCCCCACGTGACCTTGGCGGCGTCGGCGGTCCGGGCCTTCGGCGGGGCGGCGGCCGCGGGCGCGGCCGTCCTCGCGGGCCCGTCCGCCGCGGGTCCGGCGGGCTCCCGGACTCCGGTACGCAGGACCAGCGCGTCCTGCGGGGCCTCGCTGCACACGGCGAGGACGGTGGTGCCGCGGGCGGCGATCGAGCGGAGCAGGTCCCAGGCCTCGGCGCGTTCGCCGTCGGAGAGCTTGAGGTCGAGGTCGTCGAGGGCCAGCAGCCGCGGCGAGCCCAGCAGGGCGAGGGCCACGGACAGCCGTACGGCCTCCAGCCGGTCCAGGTCCCGTACGGAGGTGCGCGGGCCCTTCGGCAGCGCGGCCGGGTCCAGACCGGCGGCGGCCAGGGCCGCGTCGGTGCGGGCCCGGGCGGCGGCCCGGCGCTCGGACGGCGGGCGCAGCAGGCCGCGCAGCGGGACGCCGTAGCGGCGCTGGAGCAGGGCGCCCTCGCGCAACTGCTCGGCGACGGTGAGGGCCTGGTCGAGGTCGTTGACCCCGGGGACCGGGCCGAGGGCGGCGATCCGGCGGACCGCGGCCATCGCGCCGGGCAGCCGGTGGCGGCCGACGTCGGCGCGGCCCTCGGTCGCCTTCATGCGTCCGGTGAGCGCGAGGAGCAGGCAGGTCCGTCCGCTGCCGGAGGGGCCTTCGACCGCGATGAGCGAGCCGGGCTCCGCGTCCACGCCGATGCCCCGGAAGGCCCAGCCGCGCGGCCCCTTGAGTCCGAAACCCTCGGCCCTGACGGCCGCGCCGTGCGGGCTGTCCACACCGTCCCCCTTCTTTTGAACTGACCGGTCAGTTCAAAAAGTAGCACCCTCCGGTGCACCAAGGGCGCGGCGGGGGGCAGTTGTCGGACAGGTCACGGCATGTCCGCAGGTCAACGCGATTGTCAGTGGGGCCCGTCACGATGGGGGCAACGCATCGACAGGAGGTTCGTCATGGCCACACCGTCCCCGTCCCCTGTCCACCCCGTCCTGCGCAGGTCGTCGGCTCCGCCCGCCGCCCTGGACCTGCTCGCCAAGGCCCACAGCGGCCTGGCCGAGGCCGCCCGCCTGCCCCGGGCCAACGAGCGGTACGCCACCGCCCACCTCGCCGCCCTGCGCACGGCCGCGGCCGTGCTGGCGGTGCGCGTGCGGCCCGAGCCCGCGCACCCGCGGCGGCGGCCCCGGATCCGCAGCGCGTGGGAGGTGCTTCCCGAGATGGCACCGGAACTGGCCGAGTGGAGCGCCCTCTTCGCCTCGGGCGCGGCCCGCCGGGCCCGGGCCGAGGCGGGGATCGCGGGTGCGGCGAGCGACCGGGACGCGGACGACCTGGTGCGCGCGGCCTCGATGTTCCTTCGGCTGGTGGAGCGGATACTCGCCGTCCAGCCACCCCCGCAGACCCTCCCGCAGCCGCGCCCGGAGCGTCCGGACGCGGGATGAGCTGCCCGGTTGCGGAAGGCCATAGGGTGGGACACGCACCGCTCTCACCCTTACCGCGCCGAGGAGCCATCAGCCGTGTCGGACACTTCCCGCCCCCGTGCCTCCCTCCGCACCGCCGTGGTGTGGGAGGTCCTCAAGGAGGCGCTCGACCGCCGGGTCAAGGCGACCGGCCGGGACGTGCTGGACGTGCTGGACACCGGCGGCGGCACCGGCAAGTTCGCCGTCCCGGTGGCCCGGCTGGGCCACCGCGTCACCGTGGTCGACCCCAGCCCGAACGCGCTGTTCGGGCTGGAGCGCCGGGTGGGCGAGGCCGGGGTCGCCGATCTGGTGCGCGGGGTCCAGGGCGACGCCCAGGGCCTGCTGGACGTCGTCGACCGGGACGCGTACGACGTGGTGCTCTGCCACGGCGTGCTGGAGTACGTGGACGACGCGGCCGAGGGCGTGGCCAACGCCGTCGCGGCCCTGCGCCCCGGCGGCACGCTCAGCCTGCTGGCCGCCGGCCTCGGCGGGGCCGTCCTGGCCCGCGCCCTGGCCGGCCACTTCACCGAGGCCCGCACCGCCCTCACCGACCCGGCCGGCCGGTGGGGCGCCGGTGACCCGGTGCCGCGCCGCTTCACCGCCGAGCAGCTCTCGGAGCTCGTCTCCGGGGCCGGCCTCGCGGTCGGCGCGGTGCACGGCGTACGGATCTTCGCGGACCTGGTCCCGGGCGTCCTGGTGGACACCGAGCCCGGCGCCGTGGAGGCGCTGCTGCGTCTGGAGGAGGCCGCCGCCGAGCTGCCCGCCTTCCACGCGGTCGCCACGCAACTGCACGTCTTGGGCGAGAAGCGCACCTGATCTGCGATCTTCCCGGGGCGGAGTGGGCCACACACCCTCCGATCCGGCGGTCGGCCCCGTATGATCGGGACAGTGACCGGCATGGTGGACGTTCCATCGGGGAATAAGCGCCTCGATGACCGCACACAGGCGGTCCGGCTTTGCGCAGTGGTTCGGTGGCTGCGGTATTTCAGAACGTGGCGTAGAGGGCGGGTATCACGGGGGCGATTCCCCGCCTATCCTGAAGGGGACCCCTGGTCGCTACCCCCCGCGACCGACGGATGAGGAGGACTCCCGTGCCGCTCTCGGAGCACGAGCAGCGAATGCTCGAGCAGATGGAGCGAGCGCTGTACGCCGAAGATCCCAAGTTCGCGACAGCGCTTGAGGGAAGCGGACTGCGTACGTACACCCGGCGACGGGTCTACCAGGCAGTCGTGGGCATTGTGGTGGGTATCGCGCTCCTCATGACCGGTGTGATCTGGCAGGACGTGCTCTGGATCAGCGTGGTGGGATTCCTCGTCATGCTGGCCTGTACGGTCCTCGTGGTCACCGGTTGGCGCAAGGCACCCAAGCCTGGCGAGCAGCCCGTCTCCGGAAGTATCGGCGGTTCGGCCCAGGGCCAGAACCGGCAGCGTCGGTCGATGATGACCCGCATCGAGGAACGGTGGCAGCGCCGCCGTGACGAACAGGGGCAGTAGCCCCCGGACGCGTGGGTGAGGGGATGGCCGCCGCCGGGCGACCGTCCCCTCCTTGGTCCGCGCGCGGTGCGGCGCTCTGCCCGCCGGATCACCCGTTCTGCGGCATGATGATCCGGTGAGTGTGCTCCCTCTGGTCTTCACCAGCGGCTGGGCCAGCGGGATCAACGCCTATGCCGTGGTCCTGCTGCTCGGCGTCTTCGGCGCGACCGGCCTGACCGACGAGGTCCCGGCCTCCCTCCAGCGCACCGACGTGCTCGTCGTCGCGGCGGTGCTCTTCCTGTGCGAGGCCGTCGCCGACAAGATCCCGTACGTGGACTCGGTCTGGGACGCGGTCCACACCGTGATCCGGCCGGTGGCCGGAGCCGTGGTCGGGGCGCTGCTGGCCGGGCAGAGCGGCTCGCTGTCCGACCTCGCCGCGGCCGCGGTCGGCGGTTCCACCGCCCTGGCCAGCCATTTCGTCAAGGCGGGGACCCGGATGGCGGTCAACACCTCGCCCGAGCCCGTCAGCAACATCGTGCTGAGCACCGCCGAGGACCTCGGGGTCGCCGGCATCGTCACCTTCGCCATGTTCAACCCGCAGGCCGCCGCGGTGATCGCGGCCGTCCTGCTGCTGGCCGGGCTGGCGGTGGTGGTCTACCTCTGGACCCGCATCCGCCGCTTCCTGCGCCGCCGTGCCCAGCGCCGCGAGGAGCGCCGGCTCGCCGCCGAGACCTCCGCGCGGACCACCGGACCACCCGGCTGACCTCGCCGGCCGCCTCGGTAGGCTCGGCCGCATGGCACGAATTGCGGTGATCGGCGCCGGGATGGGCGCGATGGCGACGGCGGCCCGGCTGGCCGTGGCGGGGCACCGGGTGACGGTGTACGAACGGACCGCCGGGTACGGCGGAGCCCTGGGGCGCCACGAGCGCGACGGTTTCTCCTTCGACACCGGACCCGGCCTGCTGCACCTGCCGGCCGTCTACCGCGACCTGTTCGTGAAGACCGGCAAGCGGCCGCTGGAGAGCTGCGTGGACCTGGTCCAGGTCGACCCGGGCGTACGGCACCTGCTCCCCCACCACACGATCGGCGTCACCCTCCCGGGCGCCTCGCACGGCGGTGTCGCCGCCGCCCTCGACGGGGCCTTCGGGGCCGGTGCGGGCGAGCGGTGGAACGGGGTGCTGGGCCGGGCCCGGGACGCCTGGGACGCCACCCGGCGCCCGCTGCTGGAGGAGCCGCTGCGCGCGGACCGGACGGCGCTGGCCGGCGACCCCTATCCGGCGCCGCGCCGCAGCGGCCTGCTGCGCCGCCGGCCGCCGACGCTCGCCGAGGTCGCCGGCCGTGAGCTCGGCGGCCCGCTCGGGGAGCTGCTGACCGGGGTGGTGGCGGCGTACGGGATCGACCCGGAGCGGGCTCCCGGGTCGGCGGCGGTGCTGCCGTACATGGAGCAGACCTTCGGCACCTGGTACGTGCGCGGCGGGATGCGGGCCCTGGCGACCGCCGTGTACGAGCGGTGCCGCGAGCGGAAGGTGGAGTTCGTCTTCGGGGCGGAGGTCCGCGAGGTGTCGGTGCGCGCGGGCCGGGCGGCGGGGCTGCTGCTGGCCGACGGCACCGAGGCGGACGCCGACGCCGTGGTCTGCGCCGTCGACCCGAGGCTGCTGCCGGCGCACTCGCCCGTACGCCCGCGCGCGCAGGAGCCCGCGGGCGGCGCCGGTGCGCCCAGCCGGCTCACGCTGCTGCTGGCGCTGCGCGGCGCCCGGCCCGCCGACGCCGTCCACCGCACCCTGGTGCACTCGCCCGGGCTGCGGGTCACCGTACTGCGGCCGGACGATCCGGCCACCCGGCCGGACGCGGAGCACGAAGCCGTCACCGTGAGCGCCGTGTGCGGCCCGGGAGCGGCCGGGGGCGCGCCCGGGGCTCCGGGGCCCGGGGAGTTGCTGGAACTGGCCGAGAGGGCCGTTCCGGGGCTGCGGGAGCGACTGCTGTGGCAGGAGGTGCGCACCCCGGCCGACGTGGAGGCGGCCACCGGCGCACCGGGCGGCGCGGTCCCGGCCCCGGCCCTGGCGGGGGCCGGGGGGCGGCTGCTGTACCCGGCGAACGCCACGGAGCTGCCCGGGCTGTACCGGGCGGGCGGCTGGGCGCACCCGGGCGGCGGGCTGCCGCACGCGGGGATGACCGGGGCCCTGGTGGCGGGGCTGATCGTGGAGGGGGCGGAGTTCCGCGGCTCCCGCTGACGGGTGCCGCGGAGCCCCGCGCCGGGGGCTCAGTAGCGGTACTGCTCGTACTCGCCCGTGCCCTGCTGCGGGTACGGGTACTCCTGCGGCGCGGCCGGGTCCTGCGGCGGGTAGGGCGCCGGGCCCTCCTGGCCGGTGGAGCGCTGCTGCGGGACCCAGACCCCGCCGGGAGGCGTGTCCGTCGAGTACTGCTGGCCGGGGTCGGCGTAGGGGTCGTAGCCGTAGTCGTAGGACGGCGCCGGGGCGGCGCCCCCGCCGGGGCCGATGTACGGGTCCGAGTAGGCGGGGTAGGCCTGTTGGCCGCCCGCGGGGTAGCCGCCGTCGTAGCCGCCGGAGTAGTCGGCGGGGAAGCCGTGGCCGCCGTCCTGCCCGTACGGACCCTGGTGGGCGGCGTACTGGTGGGCGTCCTGCTCGCCGGTGGTGAACGGCGAGGCGAAGGCGGCCGTTTCGCCCGCGTCGGCGGCGGGCGCGTGGCCGCGGACCCCGTACGACCCGGTGTCCTCGGGCGCCGGTCCGGGACCGTGGACCTCGTCGGGGCCGGCCTGGAACCCGCGTCCTGCCCCGTGGGCGTCGGGGTCGTCGGCGGCGGACCGGTCCTCGGGGCCGTACTCCAGCGCGGTGACCTGGAGGGCGGGTTCGGGGCGCGGGCCGCCGGAGCGGCGGCGGCCGGTGGCCCGGCCGGCCGGCTGCCGGGCGGGTCCCCCGCGGCGGCGCAGCGCCCAGCCGGCGACGAAGCCCTTGCGGAAGGAGAGCGTCACCAGGATCTGGCCGGTGGCGAACGCGGCGGCGCCGACGGCGATGACCAGCACCGACGGCAGCACCACGCCGGCGACCACGCCCAGGAACCCGGTGAACGCGAGCAGGCGCCAGCGCAGCCGGGCCTTGTACTGCATCAGGACCTCGGCAAGCAGCCACAGCGCGACGATGCCGAACGCGATGTAGAGGACCGTCATTCCCATGCGTGGCCCCTCTCGGTGCGGCCGCCGGCGCGGGAACGGAGGACGGCCGCTCAGGCCCGCTGGTGCAGGCCCAGGTTCTCGTAGATTTCGAGGGTCGCCGTGGAATTGTTCAGCGTGATGAAGTGCAGCCCCGGGACACCCTCGGACAGCAGCCGCGCGCAGAACTCCGTGGCGAACTCGATGCCAATGGAGCGTACAGCGGCCGGGTCGTCCTTGACCGCGAGCATGCGCTCTTTCACGGTCACGGGGAAGAGCGCGGTGCTGAGCCGGGGCAGCCGGTCGAGCTGCTTGATGCCCACAACGGGCATGACTTCAGGGATGATCGGGGTGTCGCAGCCCGCCTTCTCGACGCTGTCGCGGAGCCGGAGGTAGTTCTCCGGATCGAAGAACATCTGGGTGATCGCATAGTCGGCGCCCGCGCGGCACTTGTCCACGAAGTGCCGGATGTCCGTGTCCCAGTCGGTCGACCGGGGGTGCATCTCGGGGAAGGCGGCGACACCCACGCAGAAGTCGCCGGACTCCTTGACCAGCCGGACGAGGTCGGCGGCGTAGCGCACGCCCTCGGGGTGCGCGATCCACTCGCCCATCGGGTCGCCCGGCGGGTCTCCGCGCACGACGAGCATGTTGCGGATGCCCGCGTCGGCGAACTGGCCGATGACGTGGCGCAGCTCGGCGACGGAGTGGTCGACGGCGGTGAGGTGCGCGACGGGGGTCAGGGTGGTGTCCGCGGCGATCTGCTGGGTGGCGCGGACGGTGCCGCCGCGGGTGGAGCCGCCGGCTCCGTAGGTCACGGAGACGAAGCTCGGGGACACCGCCTCGACCCGGCGCAGCGCGTTCCAGAGGTTGCGCTCGCCCTTCTCCGTCTTCGGGGCCCAGAACTCGAAGGAGTACGAGCGCCCGGAGGCGATGAGGTCGCGGACCGTGTGTGCGCGATCCGACCAGGTGGAAGCGGTACCAGAGGCCATAGCGGCAGGTTAGACGGGCTCCGGCGCAGTTCGAAGCCACGTCCGCCTTTTGGACACGTTTTTGGACACGCGGCGCGGTGTGCGGCCGGTGTCAGCCGAGCCGGGCCCGGACCCGCCGGGCGAGGTCGGCGGCGGCCGCGCCGGGGTCGGAGGCCTCGGTGAGGGCGCGGACGACCACGATCCGGGTGGCGCCGGCGTCCAGCACCTCGTCCAGATTCGTACCGTCGATGCCGCCGATGGCGAACCAGGGCCGGTCCTGCGGGAGGGAGGCCGCGTAGCGGACGAGGCCGAGTCCGGGTGCGGAGCGGCCGGGCTTGGTGGGCGTGGGCCAGCAGGGGCCGGTGCAGAAGTAGTCCACGCCGGGTTCGGCCGCGGCGGCGTCCACCTCGGACTCGGCGTGGCAGGAGCGGCCGATCAGCACCCGGTCGCCGAGGACGGCGCGGGCGGCGGGGACGGGGATGTCGCCCTGGCCGAGGTGCAGCACGTCGGAGCCGATGGCGTGCGCGACGTCGGCGCGGTCGTTGACGGCGAGGAGCCGGCCGTGGCGGCGGGCGGCCTCGGCGAAGACCCGCAGGTGGTCGAGCTCCTCCCCGGCCTCCATGCCCTTGTCGCGCAGCTGGACGACGTCCACTCCGCCGGCCAGGACGGCGTCGAGGAACTCGGGGAGGTCCCCCTGCCGCTTGCGGGCGTCCGTGCACAGGTAGAGCCGGGCGTCGGACAGCTGCATGGGTGTTCCCCCCGTGATGGAAGCGGCGTACGGGACCGTGGGGGCCCGTACGCCGCGGTGGAGCGGATGCGGATCAGGTCAGAGGGCGAGCGCCTGAGCGCGGCGCTTCACCTCCGTGCCGCGATTCTCGCTCAGCGCCTGCACGGGGGTGCCGGGCAGGGTCGGGTCCTCGGTGAAGAGCCACTCCAGGATCTCCTCCTCGGAGAAGCGGTCGTCGCGCAGCACCGTCAGCAGGCCGACGAGGCCCTTGACCACCTTGTCGCCGTCGATGAAGGGGGCGGGCACCTGCAGGGCGCGGTTCTCGCCGCGGCGCACGGCGATGAGCTGCCCTTCCTTCACCATCTGGCGGACCCGGGTCACCTCGACGTCGAGCATCTCCGCGATGTCGGGGAGGTACAGCCAGGCGGGGACAAGGGCATCGATCTTTGCGTCAATCTCGGTCACGGGCACAAGCCTGCCATCTCGGACTGGCGGCCGGTACCCGAGCGGCCCCGGACGGGTGGCCCCCGGGCGCCGCAGGGGTGCCCGCGCGGGGCCCGGCCGGCGCCCCGCGCGGGCGTTCTCCTTAGGTCGTGGCCGCCTTGAGGGCGACGGCCGGGTCGGCGAGACGGTCGGGGTCGAGGGCGGCCGCGGACTCGATGAGCCGGCGTCCCTGCGCGAGGTCGCGCGGGCGGCCCACGGCCAGCACTGCGGCCAGGGCGCCGTCCCGCAGCCAGCACACCGACCAGGAGGGCTCGGCCGGGTCGCCGCGCCAGACCAGGGTGTCGGCCCCGCCGTGGTGGCCCGCGTACTGCACGAAGCGGCCGAACTGCTCCGACCAGAAGTACGGGACCGGGTCGTAGACCTCGTCGACCGCCTCCGCCAGGGCCGTCGCGGCGCCCTCGGCCGCCAGGATGTTCGCGGCGACGACCCGCGGGCCCTGGAGGGCGTTGTCCCAGTGGTGCACGAGCAGCCGCTCGCCGTAGCGGGCGGAGGGGAAGGAGGAGCAGTCGCCGACCGCGTACACCCCGGGCAGGGAGGTGCGCAGGTGGGCGTCGGCGGTGACCGAGCCGTCCGGGCCCAGCTCCACGCCGCTGCCGGCCAGCCACCCGGTGGCGGGGCGGGCGCCGATGCCCACCACGACCGCGCCGGCCGGCAGGGTACGGCCGTCCGCGAGCCGTACCCGGCCGTCCTCGACGCCGGCCACCCGGGCCCCGGTGATCAGTTCGGCGCCGGCCTCCTCGTACCAGCGGGCCATGGGCGCGGCGACCTCCGCGGGCAGCGCGCCCGACAGGACCCGGTCGGCCGCCTCGACGACGGTGACCGCGCAGCCCGCCGTGCGGGCCGCGGTCGCGAACTCGGCTCCGATCCAGCCGGCCCCGACGACCACCACCCGGTCGGCCGCCGCCAGCACCGGGCGCAGCCGCGCCGCGTCGTCGAGGGTGCGCAGCAGGTGCACGCCGCGGACCCCGGCGGTGGCGGGCAGGGTCAGCGGCACGGCGCCGGTGGCCAGGACGAGCCGCCCGTACGGGACGGGGCCGGCCTCGGTGTCCAGTTCGCGGTCGGCGCCCCGCAGGCCGGTGACCTCGGTGCCGAGCCTGAGCTCGATGCCGAGCCCGTCGAAGTCCACGTCGAAGGCGGAGTCCTCGGCCTTGCCGAGGAGGATCGCCTTGGACAGCGGGGGGCGGTCGTAGGGCTGGTGCGGTTCGGCGCCCAGCAGGGTGACGGGGCCGGTGAAGCCCTGCTCCCGGAGGGCGACCGCGGTCTGCACCCCGGCCATTCCGGCGCCGGCGATGACGACGCCGCTCTGAGTCTGTTCCGTCTGCTCGCTCACGCGACCACCCTAATCAGCTGACGCTCCGTCAGGAATAGGTGTCGCCTTACCGGCCGTCCGCACCGGGGTTACGCTGGCCACCGTACCTATCGCGGGAGTCCGGGCGCACCGGGCTGAGAGGGAGGCTGGACGGCCTCCGACCGTACGAACCTGATCCGGGTCATGCCGGCGAAGGGAGGGGCTGGACGCCCATGCACGCATCTCGGACGTCTCCACGGGGCCGCGGCGCTCCGCGCGGAGCGGACGCCCTCGTCATCGGGGGCGGCATCATCGGGCTCGTCACCGCCTGGCAGGCGGCCCGGCGCGGCCTGCGCACCGCGCTCGTCGACCCGGCACCCGGCGGCGGCGCCGCGCAGGTCGCGGCGGGCATGCTCGCCCCGGTCACCGAACTGCACTACGGCGAGGAGGCGCTGCTGGAGCTCGGCCTCGCCTCCGCCGCCCGCTACCCGCAGTTCGCGGCCGAACTCGCCGACGCGAGCGGCGGCCTGGACATCGGCTACCGGGCCTGCGGCACCCTCGCCGTCGCCCTCGACTCCGACGACCGGCTGCACCTGCGCGAGCTGCACGCCCTGCAGCGGCGCTGCGGCCTGGACTCCGAGTGGCTCACCGGCCGCGAGTGCCGCCGCCTGGAGCCGATGCTCGCGCCCGGGGTGCGGGGCGGGCTGCGCGTGGACGGCGACCACCAGGTCGACCCGCGCCGCCTCGCGGCCGCCCTGCTGGCCGCCTGCGAGCGGGCCGGCGTGGAGCTCCACCGGGCGTCGGTGGAGCGGCTGCTGGTCACCGCCGACCGGGCGACGGGCGTACGGCTCGACGACGGTACGGAGCTGCGCGCCGACCAGGTGGTCCTGGCGGCGGGCTCGCTGAGCGGCCGGCTGGCGGGGGTGCCGCCGCGGGTCACGGCCCCGGTGCGGCCCGTCAAGGGGCAGGTGCTGCGACTGGCGGTGCCCCCGGCGTACGCGCCGTTCCTGTCCCGGACCGTACGGGCGGTGGTCCGCGGCAGCCACGTCTACCTGGTGCCGCGCGAGAACGGCGAGCTCGTCGTCGGCGCCACCAGCGAGGAGCTCGGCTGGGACACCACGGTCACCGCGGGCGGGGTGTACGAGCTCCTGCGCGACGCCCACGAGCTGGTCCCCGGCATCACGGAGCTGCCGCTCACCGAGACCCGGGCCGGCCTGCGCCCCGGCTCCCCCGACAACGCGCCGCTGCTCGGCCCCACCGACCTGCCGGGCCTGCACCTGGCCACCGGGCACTACCGCAACGGGGTGCTGCTGACCCCGCTCACCGGCGAGGTGATGGCGGAGCTGCTGTCCACCGGCGAACTGCCGCGGATCGCCCGCCCCTTCACCCCCCGCCGGTTCTCCGCCGCACGTCAGGAGTCGTACGCATGACCATCTCCGTCAACGGCGAGCCGCGCGAGGTCGCGGCGGGCACCACCCTCGACGCGGTCGTCGCCACCCTGACCGCCGCCCCCTCCGGGGTGGCCGCCGCGCTCAACGAGACCGTGGTCCCGCGCCGGCAGTGGCCCGCCACGGCCGTGGGCGACGGCGACCGGGTCGAGGTCCTCACCGCCGTCCAGGGGGGCTGAGGCCGTGGCCGACGACCTGTTCGCCCTGGGCGGCCGGACCTTCTCCTCCCGCCTGATCATGGGCACCGGCGGCGCCCCCAGCCTGGACGTGCTCGAACGCGCCCTGGTCGCCTCGGGCACCGAGCTCACCACGGTGGCCATGCGCCGCCTGGACCCCACCGTCCAGGGCTCCGTCCTGTCCGTGCTGGAGCGGCTGGGCATCGCGGTCCTGCCGAACACCGCCGGCTGCTACACCGCGGGCGAGGCCGTGCTCACCGCCCGGCTGGCCCGCGAGGCGCTGGGCACGGACTGGATCAAGCTGGAGGTGGTCGCGGACGAGCGGACCCTGCTGCCCGACGGCGTCGAGCTGCTGGACGCCGCCGAGATCCTGGTCGACGAGGGCTTCACCGTCCTGCCGTACACCAACGACGACCCGGTGCTGGCCCGGAGGCTGGAGGACGCGGGCTGCGCGGCGATCATGCCGCTGGGCTCCCCGATCGGCTCCGGGATGGGCATCCGCAACCCGCACAACTTCGAGCTGATCACCGGGCGGGCCGGGGTGCCGGTCATCCTGGACGCCGGGGCCGGCACGGCCTCCGACGCGGCGCTGGCCATGGAGCTGGGCTGCGCGGCGGTGATGCTGGCGTCCGCCGTGACGCGGGCCCGGGAGCCGGTGCTGATGGCCGGCGCCATGCGCGACGCCGTGTCCGCGGGCCGGCTGGCCTTCCGCGCGGGCCGCATCCCGCAGCGCCGCTTCGCCGAGGCCTCCTCCCCGGTGACGGGCCGCGCAGCCCTGGACCCGGAGCGCCCGGCGTTCTGACCCCGGCCCCGCCGTCCCGCCGGGGGTCCGCGACCGGCGACGGTCCGTGTCCGGGCACGTCACAGCTGCGCTGCAAGCCGGGGGAGCGGGACCGGGGGCGCGGGGGCCCCTCGTAGAATCGGCAGGTGGATACGACCCTGGATGACCCCCTCGTCGGGCGCGTGCTCGACGGCCGCTACCGCGTCGACGCCCGCATCGCGGCCGGCGGCATGGCCACGGTCTACCGGGCCCTCGACACCCGCCTCGACCGCGTCCTCGCGCTGAAGGTGATGCACCCGGCGCTCGCCGCCGACGCGGGCTTCGTCGACCGGTTCATCCGGGAGGCGAAGTCCGTGGCTCGGCTGTCGCACCCGAACGTCGTCGCCGTCTTCGACCAGGGCACGGACGGCCCGTACGTCTACCTGGCCATGGAGTACGTCTCCGGCTGCACCCTGCGCGACGTGCTGCGCGAGCGCGGCGCGCTCCAGCCGCGGGCGGCCCTGGACATCCTGGAGCCGGTCCTCGCCGCGCTCGGCGCCGCCCACCGGGCCGGCTTCGTGCACCGCGACATGAAGCCCGAGAACGTCCTGATCGGCGACGACGGCCGGGTCAAGGTGGCCGACTTCGGCCTGGTCCGGTCGGTCGACTCGGTGACCCACACCACCGGCTCCGTCCTCGGCACCGTCTCCTACCTGGCCCCCGAGCAGATCGAGAACAGCGCCACCGACACCCGGGTGGACGTCTACGCCTGCGGCGTCGTGCTGTACGAGATGCTCACCGGCGGCAAGCCGCACACCGGCGGCAGCGCCGCCCGGATCCTCTACCGGCACCTCCACGAGGACGTGCCGCCGCCCTCGGCGACCGTGCCCGGGCTGCCGGTGGGCCTCGACGAGCTCGTCGCGCACGCCACCGCCCGCGACGCCGCCCTGCGCCCCGCCGACGCGGCCTCCCTGCTCGGTCTGGCCCGCGAGGCCCGGGCGGGGCTGAGCGACGCCGAGCTGGACGCCCTGCCCCCGCAGGCCCGCGCCGGGGAGCGGTCGGCCGCCGAGGACCGCACCGGGGTGCTGCCCCGCCCGGTCACCGCGCACCGGCCGGTGCACCACACCTCCCGCCTGGAGAGCCCGCCCCTGCCGCCCCCGCCGTCCCCGCACCGGTCCGCCCGGCAGCGGCCGCGCCCGCGCCGCGGCACGCTGCTGGTGGTCGCGGGGGTGCTGCTGGCGCTGGGGCTCGGCACCGGTGTCTGGTACATCAACTCCGGCCAGTTCACCAAGGTCCCCAACGTCCTGGGCAAGAGCGAGGAGCAGGCGAAGGCCCAGCTGTCCGCCTCCGGCCTCGGTGTCAAGCGCGTCGAGCGCAAGTTCAGCGACGCCTTCGAGCGCGGGACGGTCATGAACACCGACCCCGCGGCCGGCCGGCGCATCCGGGGCAACGGCGCGGTGGCCCTCACCGTCTCGCGCGGCCCGGAGGTCGTGTCGGTGCCGGACCTCAAGGGCCGCCCGCTGGAGGAGGCCGAGTCCGAGCTGACCAAGGCCGGGCTGGCCCCGGGCGTGGTCTCCCAGGCCTTCAGCCAGGACGTCGCCCAGGGCTCGGTGATCTCCTCCGACCCGGCCGGCGGCCAGAAGCGGGCGCCGGACACCGCGGTCTCGCTCGTGGTCAGCAAGGGCCGCCCGGTCCCGGTGCCGAGCGTGGCCGGGCTCCCCTCCGAGCAGGCGACGGCGACGCTGGAGGGGCTCGGGCTGAAGGTCGCGACCGCCCCCGAGCAGGTCAACGCGCCCACTCCGGCCGGTACGGTCGCCAACCAGTCGATCGGCGCCGGCACCCAGGCCGCGGCCGGGGACACGGTCACCCTGACCCTGTCCAAGGGCCCCCGCCAGCTCCCGGTGCCGGACGTCACCGGCCAGGACGTGGAAGCGGCCCGCAGGGCGCTGGAGGGCGCCGGCTTCAAGGTGAAGGTGGAGCGGCCGTTCCTGTCGTTCGGCAACACCGTGGAGAGCCAGTCCGTCCCCGGCGGGCAGAACGCGCCCGAGGGCGGCACCATCACCGTCAAGACCAAGGGACTGTAGGGGTACGTGGAGCACGTGGAGCAGGCGGATGGACCGGGCAGCGCCCCGCGCAACCCGGTGGGCGGGCACGTCCCGGTCGCGGGCGGGCTCGCCAAGGTGGGGCTGGCGTACGCCCGTGAGCTGGACGCCGAGGTCGTGCAGGTCTTCGTCGCCAATCCGCGCGGCTGGGCCACCCCGGTCGGCAACCCGGCGCAGGACGAGCTGTTCCGCGCCGAGTGCGCCCGGCGCGCGGTCCCGGCCTACGTGCACGCCCCGTACCTGATCAACTTCGGTTCGCACACCGAAGCGACCGTGGAGCGCTCCGTGGAGTCCCTGCGGCACTCGCTGCGACGGGGCCGGGAGATCGGCGCGCTCGGGGTGGTCGTGCACACCGGCTCGGCCACCGGCGGCCGCCCCCGCGCGGCGGCGTACGCGCAGCTCCGGCAGCACCTGCTCCCGCTGCTGGACGAGCTGACGCACGAGGACGACCCCTTGCTGCTGCTGGAGTCCACGGCCGGGCAGGGGTCTTCGCTGTGCTCGCTGGCCGAGGACTTCGGCCCGTACTTCGAGGCGCTCGACCGGCACCCGATGCTCGGGGTCTGCCTGGACACCTGCCACGCCTTCGCGGCCGGCCACGACCTGGCGGAACCGGGCGGCACCAAGCTGATGCTGGACCTGCTCGTGGACACCGTGGGCGAGGGCCGGCTGAAGCTGGTCCACGCGAACGACTCCAAGGAGGGCGTCGGCGCACACAAGGACCGGCACGCCAACATCGGCAGCGGCCACATCGGCCGGGACGCCTTCGCGGAGCTGCTCACCCATCCGGCCATGGCGGGCGTACCGCTGGTCATCGAGACCCCCGGCGGCAAGGAGGGGCACGCGGCGGACGTGGCCCTGCTGAAGGAGCTGCGCGGCGCGGGCTGACCGCCCCGGGCGCCGTGGACGCGCACCCGGCGGACGGGCCGCTACAGCTCGGGCCCGTCCCCCGGCTCCTCCTGGTACGAGTAGCGCTGTTCGCGCCAGGGGTCGCCCACGTTGTGGTAGCCCCGCTCCTCCCAGAAGCCCCGGCGGTCGGCCGTCATGTACTCGATGCCGCGGACCCACTTCGGGCCCTTCCAGGCGTACAGGTGCGGAACCACCAGCCGCAGCGGGAAGCCGTGTTCGGCGGTGAGCAGCTCGCCGCCCTCGTGGGTGGCCAAGACGGCCCGCTCGGAGGCGAAGTCGGCCAGCCGCATGTTGGAGCTGAAGCCGTACTCGGCCCACACCATCACGTGCGTGGCCTGCGGCGCCGGCGGCGCCAGGTCGAGGACGGTGCGCGTGAGCACCCCGCCCCATTCGGCGCCCGTCATGCTGAATTTCGTCACGCAGTGCAGGTCCGCCACGACCGAGTCGAAGGGCAGGCCCGCGAACTCCTCGTGGTTCCAGCAGTGCTTGTCGCCGTCGGCCGTCGCGCCGAAGACGCGGAACTCCCAGCGGTCCGGCTTGAACTTGGGCACGGGACCGTAGTGGGTGACCGGCCAGCCCCGCTGCAACCGCTGCCCCGGGGGGAGCTCGGACTGCGCTGCTCCCGGAGATTCCCGGCTTTCCGGCTGACCCATGCGTCCATGGTGACAGATTGGGCAGGGTGGTCATGACCAGGTCTGAGCCGATTCGGGCAAGTCGCGGTAACTCCCACTAAGGAGGCACTTACTGGACGGCCTCCGGCGGCGGTGCAAGGATGCGCGCACCCACCCCCGTCACATGGCTGACATTGCCTGGAAGGAGCCTCTGCGATGCAGGGCGACCCCGAGGTCCTTGAGTTTCTGAACGAGCAGCTGACCGGTGAGCTGACGGCCATCAACCAGTACTGGCTGCACTACCGCATCCAGGACAACAAGGGCTGGACGAAGCTCGCCAAGTACACGCGTGAAGAATCCATCGACGAGATGAAGCACGCGGACAAGATCACCGAGCGCATCCTGATGCTCGACGGCCTGCCGAACTACCAGCGGCTCTTCCACGTGCGCGTCGGCCAGACCGTCACGGAGATGTTCCAGGCGGACCGGCAGGTCGAGGTCGAGGCGATCGACCGGCTCAAGCGCGGCATCGAGGTCATGCGCGGCAAGGGCGACATCACCTCCGCCCGCCTCTTCGAGGAGATCCTGGAGGACGAGGAGCACCACATCGACTACCTCGACACCCAGCTGGAGCTGATCGAGTCCCTCGGCGAGCCGCTCTACATCGCCCAGCTCATCGAACAGCCGAGCTAGTACGCGGATGCCGCGGCGGACCGTCGGCTAGGCCGCTTCCGCCAGCGCCGGCGGCGCCGCGAGGGCCGTGTCGGCGGCGGGCACGCCCGTGCCGGCTCCGGTCTCCATCAGCTCGCGGCGCGGGCAGGCGCCCCGTCCGAGGATGCCCTGGATGGTGCGCACGCAGGAGCCGCAGTCGGTGCCGGCCTTGGTGGCGGAGGCGATCTGGCGCGGGGTGCAGGCCCCGGCTGCCGCGTGGTCCTTCACCTGCCTGTCGGTGATCCCGAAGCAAGAGCAGACGTACACGCGGTTCACCTCCCTGGGCGGAATGGTTCGGCGAGCCATCCCCGATTCGGTGAGGCTTACCTAACCGTACCCAAAGTTAGGCAACCCTAAAAGCCCTGGAATCGACGATGGGGCACGGATCACATGGATCCGTGCCCCGTCGTCGTGGGAAGCCACCGCGCGGAGGTCGCGGCTACTGGTCCCGGTACATCTCCGCCACCAGGAACGCGAGGTCCAGGGACTGGCTGCGGTTGAGCCGCGGGTCGCAGGCCGTCTCGTAGCGCTGGTGCAGGTCGTCGACGAAGATCTCGTCGCCGCCGCCCACGCACTCGGTGACGTCGTCACCGGTGAGCTCGACGTGGATGCCGCCCGGGTGGGTGCCCAGCGCCTTGTGGACCTCGAAGAAGCCCTTGACCTCGTCGAGCACGTCGTCGAAACGGCGCGTCTTGTGGCCCGAGGCCGCCTCGAAGGTGTTGCCGTGCATCGGGTCGGTGACCCAGGCGACGGTCGCACCGGACGCGGTGACCTTCTCGACCAGCTCGGGGAGCTTGTCGCGGACCTTGTCGGCGCCCATGCGGACGACGAAGGTCAGCCGGCCCGGCTCGCGCTCGGGGTCGAGGCGGTCGATGTACGTCAGCGCCTCGTCCACGGTGGTCGTGGGGCCGAGCTTGATGCCGAGCGGGTTGGCGATCTGCGCGCAGAACTCGATGTGCGCGTGGTCCAGCTGCCGGGTCCGCTCGCCGACCCAGACCATGTGGCCGGAGGTGTCGTACAGCCTGCCGGTGCGCGAGTCGGTGCGGGTCAGCGCGCCCTCGTAGTCGAGCAGCAGCGCCTCGTGGGAGGCGTAGAACTCGACGGCCTTGAACTCGGCCGGGTCGGTGCCGCACGCCTTCATGAAGTTCAGCGCGTTGTCGATCTCCCGCGCGAGCTGCTCGTAGCGCTGCCCGGACGGGGAGGACTTCACGAAGTCCTGGTTCCAGGCGTGCACCTGCCGCAGGTCCGCGTAGCCGCCGGTGGTGAAGGCGCGCACCAGGTTCAGCGTCGAGGCCGAGGCGTGGTACATGCGCTTGAGCCGCTCGGGGTCCGGGATCCGGGCCTCTTCGGTGAAGGCGAAGCCGTTGACGGAGTCGCCCCGGTAGGTCGGCAGGGTGATGCCGTCGCGGGTCTCGGTGTCCTTGGAGCGCGGCTTGGAGTACTGGCCCGCGATGCGGCCGACCTTGACCACGGGCACGGAGGCCGCGTAGGTCAGGACGGCGCTCATCTGGAGCAGCGTCTTCAGCTTGGCGCGGATGTGTTCGGCGGACACGGCGTCGAAGGCCTCGGCGCAGTCGCCGCCCTGCAGCAGGAACGCCTCGCCCTTGGCGACGGCTCCCAGACGGGCGCGCAGCTGGTCGCACTCACCCGCGAAGACGAGGGGAGGATACGACTCGAGGTCCGCGACGACAGCGCGCAGAGCCTCGGCATCGGGGTACGAAGGCTGCTGCGCCGCGGGAAGGTCTCGCCAGGTCGCCTTGGCGGCGGGGGCTTGGGTTTCAGCGTTCACGGTCACCCCGTACACATTACGGCGTCACCGGGGCCGTCCAGCCCCGCGCCCACAACGTGAGACGGGATGTCGAGCGCCTCTCGACCGGGCGGGCCCTGGGTTAGAGTGCTCGCCATGTACGCGCACGCGCAGATGTCGCAGATGAACTGGTGGTGGCCCGCTCCCGGCGGCCCACTCCTCGCGCGTACCTAGGACACACCACACGCGATGACGCGAAGGCCGCCCCGAGGGGCGGCCTTCCGCGTTCTGCGGCGCGCGGGCCGTCCCTCCCCCCGGAAGGACGCCCGACCCATGGACCTCAGCCGACTGCTCGACGACTCCTGCCCGCCGTTCGCCCTGCTGCGCCGACGGACCCCCGGCCGCGACCACGACACCGTGGAGGTGCTGCTCGGGCCCGTCCGCGAGGTCGAGCGCCTCGCCGACCTGCCCGTGCGCGAGCTGCCCTCGCTCGCGCTGGTGCCCTTCCGGCAGATCCGCGAGCGCGGCTTCGACGTGCGCGACGACGGCACGCCGCTGAGCGTGCTGGTCGCCGAGGAGGCGTACGAGCTCCCCCTCGCCCGGGTGCTGGAGGAGCTGCCCGCGCACCGGGTGCGGGTCGAGGACGGCGGCTTCGACGTGCCCGACGAGGAGTACGCGGCCACCGTGGCGCGGGTCGTCGAGGACGAGATCGGCCGCGGCGAGGGCGCCAACTTCGTGATCCGGCGCACCTACGGCGGCCGGATCGACGGCTTCGGCCGGGCCGACGCGCTCGCGCTGTTCCGGCGGCTGCTGGAGGGCGAGCGGGGCGCTTACTGGACGTACGTCGTGCACACCGGCGCCCGGACCCTGGTCGGCGCCAGCCCGGAGGTGCACGTGCGGATGTCCGGCGGGACGGTGGTGATGAACCCGATCAGCGGAACCTACCGCTACCCGGCCGGCGGCCCGACCACCGACTCCCTCCTCGCGTTCCTCGGGGACCGCAAGGAGACCGAGGAGCTGTCGATGGTGGTCGACGAGGAGCTGAAGATGATGTGCACGGTCGGCGACCGGGGCGGCGTGGTGGTCGGGCCGCGGCTCAAGGAGATGTCCCACCTGGCGCACACCGAGTACGAGCTGCGCGGGCGCTCCTCGCTGGACGTGCGCGAGGTGCTGCGCGAGACGATGTTCGCCGCGACGGTGACCGGCTCGCCGGTGCAGAACGCCTGCCGGGTGATCGAGCGCCACGAGAGCGGGGGCCGCGGCTACTACGCCGGCGCGCTGGCCCTGCTCGGCCTGGACGAGGGCGGCGCGCAGCGCCTGGACTCCCCCATCCTGATCCGCACCGCCGACATCGCGGCCGACGGGACCCTGCGGGTGCCGGTGGGGGCCACGCTGGTGCGCCACTCGGACCCGGCGGGCGAGGTGGCGGAGACCCATGCGAAGGCGGCGGGGGTGCTGGCGGCGCTCGGCGTGCGGCCCGCGGCCCCCCGGCCCGGCTTCGCGGGGGCCCGGCTGGCGGACGATCCCCGGGTGCGTGCGGCGCTGGAGGCGCGGCGGGCGGACCTGGCGCCGTTCTGGCTCCGCATGCGGGAGCGGGCCGCCCCGCCGGCCGGCCACGCGCTGGTGGTGGACGCGGAGGACACGTTCACGGCGATGCTGGCGCACGTCCTGCGGGTGGCCGGGCTGGAGGTGACCGTACGGCGCTACGACGCGCCGGGGCTGCGGGCGGCGGCCCTGGCCTGGGAGGGACCGGTCGTCCTGGGTCCCGGGCCGGGGAACCCGGCCGACCCGGCCGACCCGAAGATGCGGATGCTGCGGTCGCTGACGGCCGGGCTGCTGGCCGGGCACCGGCACGGGCTGCTCGGGGTGTGCCTGGGGCACGAGCTGCTGGCGGCCGAGCTGGGCCTGCCGCTGGTCCGCAAGGAGGAGCCGGCGCAGGGCGCGCAGAGCCGGATCGACCTGTTCGGGGCCGAGGAGGTGGTGGGGTTCTACAACACGTACACGGCGCGGTGCGGCGAACCGCTGGCCGCGCGGCTCGCGGAGCGCGGGGTGGAGGTCGCGCGGGACCGGTCCACGGGCGAGGTGCACGCCCTGCGGTCGGCGGCCGGCGGTTTCGCCGGGGTCCAGTTCCACCCGGAGTCGGTGCTGACGCTGCGGGGCGCGGACCTGCTGCGGGAGCTGCTGACGGGGGTGACCGCCCCGGCGTGAGGGGCCGGGCGGCGGTCCCGGCCGGGGTCAGGAGGGGGCGACGAGGGTGTTCTCGGAGCGGCGGCCGGCCAGGTAGTCGGCGACGTTGGCGACGGTGGTGTCGATGATCTGGCCCACCGCGTCCGTCGTGTAATAGGCCTGGTGCGAGGTCACCACCACGTGCGGGAAGGTGACCAGCCGGGCCAGGGTGTCGTCCTCGACCGCCTCCAGGGACTTGTCCAGGAAGAAGACCCCGGCCTCCGCCTCGTACACGTCCAGGCCCACGCCGGCGAAGCGGCCCGCGCGCAGCTCGGTGACGAGCGCGTCGGTGTCGACGAGCCCGCCCCGGCTGGAGTTCACCAGGATCGCGTCGTCCCGCATCAGCCGCAGGGCCGCCGAGTCGATGATGTGGTGGGTGGACTCCAGCAGCGGCACGTGCAGGCTGATCAGATCGGAGGAGGCGAGCAGTTCGTCCTTGTCCACGTACTTCATGCCGAGCTCCACGCACGCCGGGTTCTGCGCGAGGTCCCAGCCCAGCAGGTTCATCCCGAAGCCGTGGGCGATCCGGGTGAAGGCCTCGCCGATCTTGCCGGTGCCGAGCACGCCGACCGTGCGGCCGCGCATGTCGCGGCCCATCAGCCCGTTCAGCCGGAAGTCGAAGTCCCGGGTGCGGTTGGAGGCGCGGACGATGCGCCGGTTCACGGCCATGGCCAGGGCCCAGGCGAACTCGGCGACCGAATAGGGCGAGTAGTACGAGACCCGGCCGACCGTCATGCCCAGCTGCCGGGCCACGTCCAGGTCGATGTTGTTGAAGCCGGTGGAGCGCTGGGCGATCATCTTCGTCCCGCCGGCGGCCAGGGTGCGCAGCACCCGGGCGTCGAGGTCGGCGTTCACGCTGGAGGAGACGACCTCGTAGCCGGCGGCGATGGGCGCGGTGTCCTCGCTCAGGAAGACGTCGAGGCAGCGGACCTCGTGCTGTCCCGCGAAGGCGCGCTCCAGGAGGGGCCGCTCGTCGGCGGTGACACCGAATGCCAGGATCTCCACGCTTGCTCCCGTTGCGCCGTGTACGTCGGACCATGAGCCGTTCGCCACCCTACGGCCCATGGCCCGCCGGCGCCGCCCGGCGTCAGCCGAAGAAGACCCCGGCCTCCGCGTACAGCGCCGGGTCCACCGTCTTGAGCTTCGCCGTGGCCTCGGTGATCGGCACCCGGACGATGTCCGTGCCCCGGAGCGCGACCATCGTGCCGAAGGCGCCGTCGCGCACCGCGTCGATGGCGTGCAGCCCGAAGCGGGTCGCGAGCCACCGGTCGAAGGCGCTCGGCGTGCCGCCCCGCTGGACGTGGCCGAGGACCGTCGTACGGGCCTCGTTGCCGGTCCGCGCCGAGATCTCCCGGGCGAGCCACTCGCCGACGCCCGACAGCCGGACGTGTCCGAAGGAGTCCGTGGTGGCGTCCTTGAGGACCAGGTCGCCGTCGGTGGGCATGGCCCCTTCGGCGACCACCACGATCGGCGCGTAGCTGGCCTCGAAGCGGGAGGCCACCCAGGCGCAGACCTGGTCGATGTCGAAGCGCTGCTCCGGGATGAGGATGACGTTGGCGCCGCCCGCGAGGCCGGAGTGCAGGGCGATCCAGCCGGCGTGCCGGCCCATGACCTCGACGACCAGGACCCGCATGTGGGACTCGGCGGTGGTGTGGAGGCGGTCGATGGCCTCGGTGGCGATGCCGACGGCCGTGTCGAAGCCGAAGGTGTAGTCGGTGGCCGAGAGGTCGTTGTCGATGGTCTTCGGGACGCCGACGCAGGGGATGCCGTGTTCGGCGTGCAGCCGGGCGGCGACGCCGAGGGTGTCCTCGCCGCCGATCGCGACGAGCGCGTCCACCTCGTACTTGGCGAGGTTCTCCCGGATGCCCCGCACGCCGTTCTCCGTGGTGAACGGGTTGGTGCGCGAGGCGCCGAGGACGGTGCCGCCGCGGGGCAGGATGCCGCGGACGGCCGGGATGTCCAGGGGGACGGCCCTGCCCTGGATCACTCCCCGCCAGCCGTCCTTGAAGCCGATGAACCCGTACCCGTACTCCTGCGTGCCCTTGCGGACGACGGCCCTGATCACCGCGTTGAGCCCGGGGCAGTCGCCGCCGCCGGTCAGCACTCCGACCTTCATGGGGTCTCCCTTCGCCATGACGGCCACGCTAGTAGTGACGCGCGTCACAGCAAGGGATGCGGGCGGGGCAATTCGGGGGACGCCGGCGCGGCGGGCCGCTCACGCGTCGTCGAGGCCCCGCTCTATGGCGTAGCGCACGAGCTCCACCCGGTTGTGCAGCTGGAGCTTGCCCAGGGTGTTCTGCACGTGGTTCTGCACCGTGCGGTGCGAGATGACCAGCCGCTCGGCGATCTGCTTGTACGAGAGCCCCTTCGCGACCAGTCGCAGCACCTCGGTCTCCCGGTCGGTGAGCCGGGGCGCCGTCTCGTGGGAGGCGGTCGGCGCCGGGTCCGCGGCCAGGCGCCGGTACTCGCCGAGGACCAGCCCGGCCAGGCCGGGGGTGAAGACGGCGTCGCCGGCGGCGGTGCGGCGGACCGCGTCGATCAGCTCCTGGGCACCGGCGGACTTCAGCAGGTAGCCGGTCGCGCCGGACTTCACCGCCTCCAGCACGTCGGCGTGCTCGCCGCTGGCCGACAGGACCAGCACCCGCAGGGCGGGGTGGGCGCCGACCAGCTCCTTGCAGACCTGCACGCCGGGCATGCCGGGCAGGTTGAGGTCGAGGACCAGCACGTCGGGGCCGGCGGCGGGGGCGCGGCGCACGGCCTCGGGGCCGTCCCCGGCGGTGGCCACCACGTCGAAGCCGGCGGCGGCGAGGTCGCGGGCGACCGCGTCCCGCCACATCGGGTGGTCGTCGACGACCATCACCTTGATCTCGTGCGGCTCGTTCGCTGCGTTCACGTCGGTGCGCTCGCTCATCTCTCGTCCGTCCTGCCCCTGGGCACTTTCAGTTCCACTTCGGTGCCCTGCCCGGGGACGGACACCAGCTCGGCGCTGCCGCCGAGGTCGCGCAGCCGGCCCCGGATGGACAGGGCCACCCCCATCCGGCCCTCGCCCTCGGCCTGGTCGAGCCGGCCGGCCGGGATGCCCGGCCCGTCGTCCCGTACGGTCACGATCACCTCGTCGCCCCAGTCCTCGACCAGGATCCAGGCCCGGGCCCCCTCCCCCGCGTGCCGCCGCACGTTGTCGAGGGCGGCGCCGACCGCCGCCGCCAGCTCCCGCGCGGCGGGCACCGGCAGCGGCACCGGGGTACCCGGTTCGGCGAAACTGATCCGCGAGCCCGCGTGCGGGGCCAGCAGGGTGCGCAGGTCCAGCTCGCCCTCGTCCGCGCCCGGCTCCTCCACCTCGTACGTGTCGACCAGCGCGCCGAGCGCCCCGTCCCGGGAGACCCGTGAGGGGTGCACGAGCCCGGTGGAGACCAGGGTGCGCAGCGCCACCTCCTGCTCGCCCGCCATCCGGCCGAGCTCGGCGGCCTCGCCGCCCAGGTCGGTGCCGCGCCGCTGGACCATGGCGAGGACCTGGAGGACCCCGTCGTGGATGTCGCGGGCGAGCCGCTCCCGTTCGCGGGTGGCGGCCTCGATCTCCAGGGCGCGGGCGAGGGTGGCCTCGCTGGCCCGGGCGACCTCGACGACGTAGCCGATGGCGATGGACGCGACCCAGACGAGCAGGACGTTGTGCAGGGTGTCGCGGGTCGGGTCGCCGCCGTGGATGAAGACGTTCGCGGCGGCCACGAAGGTGGAGGCGAACCCGGCCCACCGCCAGCCGCCCTTGATCGCGAAGGCGAGGACCGAACCGGCGGTCCAGATGCTGGGGAGGGTGGGGCCGCCGCCCGCGATCCGGTCGTGGGCGTCGGCGACCGGGGTGAGCAGGATGCCGGCCAGGGCCACCGTGAGGTCGGCGCCGAGGAAGCGCTTGGTGCAGCTGGCGGCGTTCGCCACGCGCGGGGTCGTGGCCAGGGTCCAGACGGCGAGGACGGCGAGGTAGCCGGCGGCGACCCAGGGCCGGCTGAACTCCCGGTAGGCGGCGGCGAACAGGAGCACCGCGTAGACCAGGGTGAGCACCCGGTAGCCCGTCAGGGCGCGCCAGAGCGGCTGCTCCACCGACATGCGCACGACGCGCTCGCGCTTCGCCATCTCCCCCACTCCCCCGCGGGCGGCGCGGCCCGCCGCTACTCCGCCGTGTCGGCCTTCTCCGCCTTCTCCGCCTTGTCGCCCTTCTCGGCCTTGGCGGCCTTCTCCGCGTCGGCGATCTGGCGCTTGGCGGCCGTCGCGTAGATGTCGACGTACTCCTGGCCGGAGAGCTTCATGATCTCGTACATGACCTCGTCGGTCACCGAGCGCAGGATGAAGCGGTCGCCGTCCATGCCGTGGTAGCGGCTGAAGTCCAGCGGCTTGCCGATCCGGATGCCCGGGCGCATCAGCTTGGGCACCACCTTGCCGGGCGGCTGGATCTTCTCGGTGTCGATCATCGCGACGGGGATGACGGGCGCCCCGGTGGCCAGCGCGACCCGGGCCAGACCGCCCGGCTTGCCGCGGTAGAGCCGACCGTCGGGTGAACGCGTCCCCTCGGGGTAGATACCGAACAGCTCCCCGCGTTCGATGACGTCGATGCCGCTCTTGATCGCGGCCTCGCCCGCCCCGCGCGCTCCGGAGCGGTCCACCGGGAGCTGGCCGACGCCCTTGAAGAAGGCCGCCGTCAGCTTGCCCTTGACCCCCGGGGAGGTGAAGTACTCCGCCTTCGCGATGAAGGTGACCTTCCGGTCCAGCACGGCCGGCAGGAAGAAGGAGTCGGAGAAGGACAGGTGGTTGCTCGCGAGGATCGCCGGCCCCTCCGCGGGAATGTTCTCGAGGCCCTCCACCCACGGCCTGAAGGCGAGCTTCAGGGAACCGCCGATCGAGAACTTCATTGCGCCGTAGATCAACTCGAAAGCCTTCCTGTGTCTGTCGAACAGACCTTATCCCGTGGCTCCGTCCGGAGGGGGCCGACGACCCTGGTCGGTGCACCCCCCGTCGCGTACGGTGAAGTCACACAGAGCAACGCACCCACCCGGCGTACATCATGATCAAGGAGACCCTGGTGCCCGTCCTCCCTGGAGCCGAGCCGTTCCGCCACGAGGGCGGTGACGTCGGGGTGCTCCTCTGCCACGGCTTCACCGGCTCCCCGCAGTCGATGCGCCCCTGGGCCGAGTACCTCGCCGCGCGCGGGCTCACGGTGTCGCTCCCGCTGCTGCCCGGACACGGCACGCGCTGGCAGGACATGCAGCTCACGGGCTGGCAGGACTGGTACGCCGAGGTGGACCGGGCCCTGCGCGAACTGCGCCACCGCTGCGCGCGGGTGTTCGTCTTCGGGCTGTCGATGGGCGGCGCGCTGAGCCTGCGGCTGGCGGCGAAGCACGGGGACGCGATCAGCGGCCTGGTGCTGGTCAACCCGGCCAACAAGGTGCACGATCCGCTGGCCGTGGCCCTTCCGGTCGCCAAGCACTTCGTACGGTCCACGCCGGGCATCGCCAGCGACATCGCGAAGGAGGGCTCGGAGGAGGTCGGTTACGACCGCGTCCCGACCCGGGCCGCGCACTCGCTGCGCACGTTCCTGCGGCTCGTGGACGCCGAGTTGCCTCAGGTGACTCAGCCGGTGCTGCTGCTGCACAGCCCGCAGGACCACGTGGTGCCGCCGGCCGACTCGGCGCGGATCCTGGCCCGGATCTCGTCGGCGGACGTCACGGAGACGCTGCTGGAACAGAGCTACCACGTCGCGACGTTGGACCATGACGCGGAGCGGATCTTCGCGGACAGTTATGCGTTCGTCGGCCGACTGGCGGAGAGCGTGGGCAGGGAGGGGGCGGAGGCGGGTGGCTGAGCACGAGGAGCAGTCGGGCGGGGTTCCGCCGCTGGACGAGGAGGCGGCCTGGGCGGCGATCGTCGCCGGGTACGGGCAGGAGCCGCCGGACCCGCCGGGGGCGAGACCCTTCAGGCCGATCGAGAACCTGCTGCTGCCGGAGGAGGACGTCAAGCCGCTGCCGGCGTCCGCGCCCGCCGGTCCCGCGGCGGAACCGGAGACGAAGCCGGACGCGAAGTCCGGGGCGAAGCAGGAGAAGCAGCCGGAGACGGACGCACCGGAGGCGAAGCCCGAACCGCCGGCCGCGGCCGGGACGGTGCTGGGCGGTTCGGTGGTGTTCGCGCCGGGCGTCGGCGCGGCGGGACCGCGGGACCACGCGCTCGCGGAGCCGAAGGACGACGACCTGAGCGCGGCGGAGGAGGGACACTTCGTCCCGCCGGAGCCGGAGCTGCCGCAGGCCGACACCACGACGAAGTTCGCGTGGCTGGCGGTGGTGGGCGGACCGGTGCTGCTGCTGCTCGCGGTGCTGTTCCAGTGGGAGATGACCTGGTGGCTCACCACCCTGGGCATCGGCGGCTTCCTCGGCGGCTTCGCGACGCTGGTGGGCCGCATGGCACACGACGACGACGAGGACGACGACCCGGGCCGCGGCGCGGTGGTCTGACCCCGCCCCCGCCCGGCACCCGGGGCGCAGCCCCGGCGGCTCCGCCCGCGGCCCGGCGTCGGGGCGGCTACGCCGGGGCCGGCAGGCGGAGGGCCGCGAGGACCGGAAGGTGGTCCGTCGCGGCGGCCAGGTCCGCGGCCCGCACCCCCTCCAGTCCCGCGGGGACACCGCAGCCGAGCACCTCCACGCCCGCCGTCGCGAAGACGGCGTCGATCCGCCGGTCCGGCGCCGCGGCGGGGAACGTGTGCTCCGCCCCCCACGGCGCGACCGTCCGGCAGTCCCGCAGCGCGCCGGCCAGCCGCCCGAAGGCCGGTCCGGCGGGGATTTCGTTCATGTCGCCGGCGGCGATGCCGTACGGGACGTCGAGCGCCTCCAGCCGCTCCAGGAGCAGCTGCGCCTGGCCCAGCCGCTCGGCCCGGTCCAGGGACAGGTGGGCCGAGAGCACGCCGACGCGCGCCGCCCCGAAGCGGACCACCGCCGTGGCGAAGCCCCTGCGGTGCAGGCCCGGCGTCAGCGGCAGCAGCACGTCCTCGGTCCGCTCGACGAAGGCCCGGAGCGAGCACAGCAGCAGCGGCCCGGCGGCCGTCGCGCCGCCGCCCAGGACGACCAGGTCGCACTTGGCGGCCAGCCGCGCCGCGTGCTTGCGCCACCGGAAGAACCGCGGCGCCTCCTGGACGAACACCAGGTCCGGCGCGCACGCCGTGACGACCCGGGCCAGCGCGTCCTCGTCGTCGCGCAGGGAGCGGACGTTGTAGCTGAGCACCCGGATCACGGCAGAGCCGTCCGGCTCCGTCAGAGACTTCGGCAGCGAAAGCGGCATCGTGTCCATGCCCGCAAGATACGCAGCCGCCCGCCGCTCCCCCAAGGGGCGCGGCGGGCGGTCGTGCCGAAGGTCCCGGCTCAGCCCTGGCGGGCCAGGTCGGCCGCGCCGACGAGCCCGGCCTTGCCGCCCAGTTGGGCGGCGAGGACCTGCGCGTGCGGTCGCCAGGCGCCGCCGATCAGCCAGCGCTTGAAGGACTTGCGGATCGGGTCGAGGACGAGGTCGCCCTCGTCCGACACGCCGCCGCCGACGATGAACGCCGAGGGGTCGAACAGGGAGGCCAGGTCGGCGAGGCCCGCACCGGCCCAGCGGGCCAGTTCGCGGAAGGAGTCGACGGCGACGAGGTCGCCGGCGCGGGCGGCCTCGCTGATGTGCTTGCCCTCGATGCCGTCGGGGGTGCCGTCGCCGAGCGCGAGCAGCACGGCCGCGTTCTCCGGGGTGGCGTTGGCGCGCTGCTTGGCGTAGCGCACGAGCGCCCGGCCGGAGGCGTACTGCTCCCAGCAGCCCTGGCTGCCGCAGCCGCACAGCAGGCCGTCCGGGACGACCCGGATGTGGCCGAACTCGGCCGCGACGCCGAAGCGGCCGCGGCGCAGCTTGTTGCCGATGATGATGCCGCCGCCCAGGCCGGTGCCGAGGGTGATGCAGATGACGTCGTCGTGGCCCTGGCCGGCGCCGAAGCGGTACTCGCCCCAGGCCGCGCAGTTCGCGTCGTTCTCGACGACGACGGGCAGCCCGATGCGCTGCTCGACCTTGTCCTTGAGCGGCTCGTGCCGCCAGTCGATGTTGGGTGCGAAGAGCACCGTCGCGCGCTTGTCGTCGACGTACCCGGCGGCGCCGATGCCGACGGCGTCGATGGTGTGGTTGCTGCTGACCTCGGACACGGCGGAGCAGATCGCTTCCGTCACTCCGTCCGCGGTCGGCGGGGTGGGCACCTTGTACGTCTCAAGGATCGTGCCCTCTTCGTCGACCACGCCGGCCGCGATCTTCGTGCCGCCGATGTCGACGCCGATGGTGAGTCCCATTAGTCCCTCGGTTTCCGGTCAAACCCCGCCATGGCCAACGGTACCCGAGGGAAGAGGGAGTTCAGTCGAGATCGATCCGCTCGGCCGGACCCGCGTCGGGGCCCTCTTCGCCCGGGCCGGGTGCGCGACGGGGCGCGGCGGGCTCGTCGCGGGTCCAGCGGCGCTCGTGTCCCTCGACCGCGGAGCGGTAGGCGGCGAGCAGTTCGGAGCCGGCGGCGGCGAGGTGGTCGAAGACCTCGGGGTTGCGTTCGATGACGGGCTGCGCGGCGCTCCTGGCCTGGGCGGCGAACTGGCGCACGGCTCCCTGTGCGGCGGCTCCGAGCAGCGGGTTGTTCAGCCCGGACACCTTGTCGGCGACCGCTTCGAACAGCTTGAACAGCTCTTCCGCGGCGGTCCCGGTGCCCCCGGCGCCGGGGCCGCCCTCGGCGCGCAGGCGTTCCTTCTCTGCGGCGAGGTCCTCGGCGCAGGCCTTGGCCCAGGCGTCGTCATCGGTGGGACGGTCGGTGGCCTCGCTCATGGCGGACTCTCCTGCGGCGGCTGCGGTGGCGGTACTGGCTATCTCCGACGGTACCCGAACGGCGGTACGGCGTTCAGGGCGTGCGCGGCCACTGTCCGGGATCGGGGGTGAAGCGGATGCGGAGCACGTCGTCGGCGAGGGCGGCGCCGGAGACGGTGCAGCGGCGCAGCGCGGCGGGCAGCGGAACGATCCTGCGGTACGGGCCGGCGGTGAGCAGCAGCTCGTCGCCGCGGCGGATCAGGTCGAGGTCGTCCTTGCGGGCGCCGGGCAGCCGTACGGACCAGAGGAGCACCCCGTCCGCGGCGAGCCGGTCCTCGACGGGCCAGGCCGGGCGCCCGCCGGGCCGGTCCGGGGTGAGCGGGCCGCCCGTCGCGGCGCCGGCCAGCTCCGCGAGGTCCTCGGGGCCGCGCGGGTCTCGGCCGAGGTGCGGGAGGCCGCGGACGGCCGGGATCCGCCCGGGCCCGGCGTCCGTCCCGTCGAGGAAGGCGCGCTGCTGGGCGGCGAGCGACGCGGCCCAGGGGTCGGCGCAGTCGCGGGGCACGAGGCGGTTGGCGACCAGGCAGTCCACGGCGAGGCGGTGCAGGGCGAGGCCGAGGAGCCCGGTGCGCAGGGCGGCGCGGGCGGCCGGGCCGGGTTCGACGACCAGCCGGACCGAGGTGCTCTCGGCCTCGACCACGGCCTGGACGGCGGCGAGCTCCTCGTCCCAGCGGGCGGCGGCCTCGTAGAGCCACTGGGCGGGCATGGGGACGCCGGCCAGCTGGGCCAGTACGGGGCGCAGGGCGCGGGCGGCCTGCCGCTCGGCCGGGAGCAGCCGGGCGAGGTAGCGGCGCAGCTGGGCGGGGAGGGCGAGGGTGGCGAGGGCCTGGTGGAGCGGCGGCAGGTCGACGACGACGAGGTCGGTGGCGGGGGCGGCGGCGGCCCGGCGCAGGGCGCGGAGCAGGGCGAACTGTTCCGCGCCGGGGAGTTCGGTCAGTTCCTCGGAGCCGAGGGGGCGGGCGCCGACCATGCCGAGGAGGGTGGAGCCGCGCTCCTGGAGGGCGACGAGCTCGGTGCGGAACTCCTCGCCGGAGTCCACCCGGGCCACCCGGAAGCCGCCCGCGACCGGTACGGTCCGCAGCCCGGGCACGGTGTCGGCGGCCGCGGCCACCGGGTCGCCGACGAGGGCACCCGCCGGGTCGCCGGGGTCACCGGACAGCAGCAGCACCCGCTGCCCCTCGCGCGCGGCGGCGAGGGCGGTGGCGGCGGCCACGGTGGTGCGGCCGGCGCCGCCGGGGCCGGTGATCAGCAGGATGCGCATGGTGCGGGTGCTCCGGTTCAGTGATCGTTCCGCCCGGGCCCGGCGGCGGACCGCGGACCGTCCGGGGCCGCGGACCCCGTGCCCCGGAGGCGCTCCGCGCCCGCGCCCCGGGACGCGGAGGGGCGGGGGGCGGCACGCGGGCCGCGCCCCGGGGGCGCGGCGGGCGGGCCCGTGGGGATCAGGTGGATTCGACGCGCTTCTTCAGTCCCGCGAGCGCCCGGTCGATGATGACCTTCTCGGCCTTGCGCTTGATCATGCCGAGCATGGGGATCTTGACGTCCACGGTGAGCTGGTAGGTGACCTCGGTCCGACGGCCGCCGTCGAGGGGGGCCAGCCGGTAGGAGCCGTCGAGCTGGCGCAGCATCTGGGACTTGTCCAGGGTCCAGCTGACCTCGTCCGCGCCCTTCCAGGTGTAGGCGAGCGTGTGGTCGTCCTTGATCGCGCCCGCGTCGAGCAGCAGCCGCACCTTGGCGGCGCGGCCCTCGGCGTCGGTGGCCAGCACCTCGGCCTCCTTCACCTCGCCGGTCCACTCGGGGTAGCGGGCGAAGTCGGCGATCACGGCCATCACGTCGGCCGGCGCGGCCTCGATCGTGATGCTTGAGCTGGTGTGTTCCGCCATCGCGGTCGCTCCTCCGGGGAGTGTTCGAGGATGTGTGCGGCCTCCGGCCGCCGCTCGAAGGCTACCGCGCGTGCGGGGTCCGCCACTCCAGCACCTCCCGTACCCCGCCACCCGCTCCCGCGGCCCGGTCCCTCACCACTCCATGGCCCACGGCCGCCCCGTCGACGCGAAGTGCCCGACGTTCACGCACTCCGTCGCGCCGATCCGCATCCGCCGGGCCAGCGGCTGGTGCACGTGTCCGAAGAGCGCGTACCGGGGGCGGGTGCGGCGGATCGCGGACAGCAGGGCCTCGCTGCCCCGCTCGAAGCGGCGGGCGACCGTGTCGTAGCAGAGCTCGGGCACCTCGGGCGGGATGTGCGAGCACAGCACGTCCACCTCGCCGAGGGCCTCCACCTTGGCCGCGTACTCCTCCGCGTCGACCTCGTACGGCGTCCGCATCGGCGAGGGCAGCCCGCCGCCGACGAAGCCGAAGACCCGGCCGCCGATCTCCGTCCGCTGCCCGTCGAGCACGGTGACGCCCGGCCGGTCGGCGTACTCCGGCCACAGGGCCGGGACGTCGACGTTGCCGTAGGTGGCGTACGTCGGGGAGGGGAAGGCGGCGAACATCGCGGCGTACTGGCGGCGGACCGCCCCCTCGATCAGTTGTTCGCGGTCCAGTCCGGCCCACAGCTCACGGCCGAGGGCGCGGGCCTCGTCGAAGCGGCGGGCGGTGCGCAGTTCGACGATCCGGTCGGCGTTCTCGACGCCGAAGAGGTCGGGGAAGATGCCGCGCGAGTGGTCGGCGTAGTCGAGGAAGAGGACGAGGTCACCGAGGCAGATCAGCGCGTCGGCGCCGTCGCCCGCCCGGGCGAGGGCCTCGGAATTGCCGTGGACGTCGCTCACGACGTGGACGCGCGTGGTGCCAGCCATGGCGACCACCCTAGGGGCGCCCGGCGGCGGTGGGTAGGAGGGGGCCGCGGAGCCTGCCGGACCTGCGGTTACTTCCGAGTCGCGAAGGGGGTCGACTACTGTCGGCAGGGCACGGCCGCGTCATGTGACGCAGAGAACATCTGGCCGGTTCCCTCTATCCGGAACCCACTACCGGTGGGTAACGTCCGGTCGGTCCACATGGTGGCGATGGCGCCCAGAGGAGCAGCAGTCTTGCGCGAGTTCAGTCTTCCGGCCCTGTACGAGGTCCCGTCGGACGGGAACCTGACGGATCTCATCCGCCGCAACGCCGCTCGGCATCCCGACACCGCCGTCATGAGCCGCAAGGTCGACGGCCGGTGGCAGGACGTGACCGCGACGCGGTTCCTCGCCGAGGTCCGGGCCGCGGCCAAGGGCCTGGTGGCGGCGGGCATCCGCCCCGGTGACCGGGTCGCCCTGATCTCCCGCACCCGCTACGAGTGGGTGCTCATCGACTTCGCGATCTGGACCGCGGGCGGCGTCACGGTCCCCGTGTACGAGACCAGCTCCCCCGAGCAGATCCAGTGGATCCTCGGCGACTCCGGCGCCGTCGCCGCGGTCGTCGAGAGCCCCGGACACGGCGAGACCGTGGCCGCGCTGCGCGACCGGCTGCCGGACCTGGGCGAGGTCTGGGAGATCGAGCGGGGCGCCCTGGACGCGCTGAAGGCCGCGGGCGCCGGGATCTCGGACGCCGAGATCGACGGGCGCAGCGCCCTGGCGAACGCCGACGACCCGGCGACCATCGTCTACACCTCGGGCACCACCGGCCGCCCCAAGGGCTGCGTGCTGTCCCACCGCAACTTCTTCGCCGAGTGCGGCAACGCGGTCGAGCGGCTGAGCCCGCTGTTCAAGACCGGCGAGTGCTCGGTGCTGCTCTTCCTCCCGGCCGCGCACGTCTTCGGGCGCCTGGTGGAGGTGGCGGCCGTGCTGGCGCCGATCCGGCTGGGCTGCGTACCGGACATCAAGAACCTCACCGACGAGCTGCAGTCCTTCCGCCCCACGCTGATCCTCGGCGTGCCGCGGGTCTTCGAGAAGGTCTACAACTCGGCGCGGGCCAAGGCCCAGGCCGACGGCAAGGGCCGCATCTTCGACGCGGCGGCCGAGACGGCCATCGCGTACAGCCGGGCGCTGGACACCCCGCGCGGACCGTCCTTCGCGCTGAAGCTCAAGCACAGGCTCTTCTCGAAGCTCGTCTACGCCAAGCTGCACGCGGTGCTCGGCGGGCGCGGCGAGTACGCGATCTCCGGCGGCGCCCCGCTGGGCGAGCGGCTCGGCCACTTCTTCCGCGGCATCGGCTTCACGGTGCTGGAGGGCTACGGCCTGACCGAGTCCTGCGCGGCGACCACCTTCAACCCGTGGGACAAGCAGAAGATCGGCACGGTCGGCCAGCCGCTCCCGGGCTCCGTGGTGCGCATCGCGGACGACGGCGAGGTGCTGCTGCACGGCGAGCACGTCTTCTCCGGGTACTGGAAGAACGAGACGGCGACCGCCGAGGCGCTCACCGACGGCTGGTTCCACACCGGTGACGTCGGCACCCTCGACGAGGAGGGCTACCTCGCGATCACCGGCCGCAAGAAGGAGCTGATCGTGACGGCGGGCGGCAAGAACGTCGCCCCCGCCGTGATCGAGGACCGCATCCGGGCGCACGCGCTGGTCGCGGAGTGCATGGTGGTCGGCGACGCGCGGCCGTTCGTGGCCGCGCTGGTCACCATCGACGAGGAGTTCCTCGGCCGGTGGGCGGCGGAGCACGGCAAGCCGGCGGGCGTGACGGCCGCGGAGCTGCGCGAGGACGCGGACCTGATCGCCGCCGTCCAGGACGCGGTGGACGACGGCAACGCGGCGGTCTCCAAGGCGGAATCGGTGCGGAAATTCCGCATTCTGCCCTCCCAGTTCACGGAGGAGTCGGGCCACATCACGCCGTCGCTGAAGCTGAAGCGCAATGTCGTGGCGAAGGACTTCGCGGACGAGATCGAGGCGCTGTACCGGGGCTGAGACCGACGGCGGGGACGGCCTAGCGGGGGTCCTGGGCGAGGATCCGGGCCATGTTGCGCTCGGCGAGCGCGGTGATGGTCACGAACGGGTTGACGCCCAGCGATCCCGGGACCAGGGAGCCGTCGACCACGTACAGCCCGGGGTGGCCCTTGGCGCGGCCGAAGTCGTCGGTGGCGTCGCCGAGGACGCAGCCGCCCAGCGGGTGGTAGGTGAAGTTGTCGGCGAAGGCCCTGTTGCCGCCGAACAGGTCGTGGCGGTAGACGGTGACGTTGCGGCGGTTGATGCGGTCGAAGAGGTTCTTGGCGGCGTTGACGGAGGGCGTGTTCTGGTCGCGCCGCCAGTTCAGCCGCGCCGAGTCGGTGGCCGCGTCGTACGTGAAGCTGCCGCGCTCCGGGTTGCGGGTGATGGCCAGGTACATCGAGATCCAGTGCTCGAAGCCCATCGGGAGCGGGGCGATCTCGGCGAAGACCGGGTTGGCCGCGTTGTCCCAGTCGTCGATGCCCAGGGCGGGCATGGTCGACTGGTCGGCCCCGACCGTGTCCCACAGGTGGTTGGCCCGCGCCGTCATCACGTTGCCGTTGTGGCCCCAGCCCAGCCCGACCTTCTCGCTGAGCAGGGGCAGCGCCCCGGTCTCGCGGGCCCGCAGCAGGATCTCGGTGGTGCCCAGGCTGCCGGCGCCGAGGAAGAGCTGCGCGCAGCCCAGTTCGCGGGTACCGGTGACGCGGCCGGCGAGGTCGATGGAGCGGACGGTCAGGACGTAGCCGCCGGCCGGGTCCGGGCGGACGGCGACGACCCGCTGGAGGGTCTCGATGGTGACGTTGCCGGTGCCGAGGGCCGCGGCGAGGTAGGTCTTGTCGACGCTCTTCTTGCCGTGGTTGTTGCCGTAGATGACCTCGCCGGCCAGGGCGGACCTGGGCGCGGTGCCGGCGGCCTCGGCCTTCATGTGGGCGAAGTCGTAGACGTTGGGGACGAAGACGGTCTTCAGGCCGGTGTTCTGCGCGTGCTTGCGGGAGGTCCGGGCGAAGCGGTACCACTCGGTGGACTCGAACCAGGCCGGGTCGATGTCGTTGACGCCGAGCATGGCGCGGGCGAGCGGGTAGTAGGTGCCGTACATCTCGTCGGCGTCGACCCGGGGCAGCATCTCGGAGAAGTAGGCGCGCCGGGGCGTCGGCGCCATTCCGCCGTTGACGAGCGATCCGCCGCCCACGCCGCGGCCCACGTACACGGACATGTCGCCGTAGTTCACGCGGTCCAGGACGCCGGGGTAGGGGCTGATGTCGCGGTTGACGACGTCGAGCCAGAGGAACTGCGCGAGCGGGGCCTCGGTACGGGTGCGGAACCACATGGAGCGTTGGTCGGGCGCGGAGGTGGACGGGAAGACCTTGCCGTCGGATCCCGGGGTTTCCCAGAGCCGGCCCATCTCCAGGACGACGGTGCGCACGCCGGCCCGCCCGAGCCGCAGGGCGGCCACGGCGGCCCCGTAGCCGGAGCCGACGACGATGGCGGGGGCGTAGTGCGCGGCGGCCGGCTCCACCTCGGCGGCCGCGGCCGGCCCGATCCGGGTGAAGCCGAGCGCGGCGGCGGTCTGCAGGGCGCCGAGGCCCAGGACGTGACGGCGCGTCAGATGTGGTGTCATGGCGGCATGATGGGCGGAGTCGGCCGAACCGGCCAGAGACGGTGCTGCCAGGCATCCGGGGGACAGTGGGCCGTGGCGGCGCCGCGGCCCCCGGCCGTGCCCGCGGCCGCGGTCCTCGCCGCGGCTCAGAGCAGTGCGCGCAGCCGCTCCGCCAGCAGGTCCCAGCGCCACTTCTCCTCGACCCAGGCGCGGCCCGCGGCGCCCATGCGGCCGCGCAGCTCCGGGTCCAGCAGGAGGGCGGTGATCCGCTCCGCCGCCTCCTCGGCGGAGCCGCCCCGGACGACCCAGCCCGTCTCGCCGTCCAGGACCGCGTCGGGCGCCCCGCCGGAGTCCCCCGCGACCACGGGCAGGCCCGTGGCCGAGGCCTCCAGGTAGACGATGCCGAGCCCCTCCACGTCGAGCCCGCCGCGCCGGGTCCGGCACGGCATCGCGAAGACGTCGCCCGCGCCGTAGTGGGCGGGCAGCTCGGACCACGGGACCGCACCGGTGAGGACCACCGAGTCCGCGACGCCGGTGGACCGGGCCAGGGCCCGCAGGTCCGCCTCGTACGGTCCGCCGCCCACGATCAGCAGCACCGCGTCCGGCACCGCCGCCAGGATCCGCGGCATGGCCTCGATCAGGGTGTCCTGGCCCTTGCGCGGCACCAGCCGGGACACGCACACCACCACCGGCCGGTCCGTCAGCCCGAGCCGGGCCCGGACCTCCGCGCCCCCCGAGCCCGGGTGGAAGGTCTTCTCGTCGACGCCCGGCGGGAGTTGCACCATCCGGGCCGCCGCCCGGTCCGTCACCGCCGACGCGATCCGCGAGCGGGTGTACTCGCCCAGGTACGTCAGCGTGTCCGTGCCCTCGCCGATCCGCCGCAGCAGCTGCCGCGCCGCCGGCAGCTGGGCCCAGCCCGCCTCGTGCCCGTGGGTGGTCGCCACCAGCCGCCGGGCCCCGGCCCGCCGCAGGGCCGGCCCCATCAGCCCGAGCGGCGCAGCCGCCCCGAACCAGACGGACTCGCAGCCGTGTTCGCGCAGCAGCCCCACCGCCGTGCGCGTCACGCGCGGGGTCGGCAGCAGCATCGTCGTCCGGTCGCGGACGACCCGGAAGGGCTGCTCGGCGTCGAAGGCCGCGGTGGCCTCGCGGCCCTCCGCGCCGTGCTTCCAGGTGGAGGCGTAGACGACGATCCGGTCGGGGTCCAGGCGCAGCGCCATGTTGTGCAGGAAGGCCTGGATGCCGCCCGGGCGCGGCGGGAAGTCGTTGGTCACGATCAGCGTCTTGTGCATCGTCAGCCGACCCTACCGGACCCTTCCGGGCGGTCAGCGGAGCCCGACGCGCACCGCCTCGCGCCAGGTCTCCGTCAGCCCGGCCCGGTCCGTCCCCAGGCCCTCCCGCAGGGCCGCGTCGAGCGGCTCGCGCCCGGCCCGCCCGTACAGGTCGACCAGCGCGGCCCCGCCCCACCGGTCCGCGATCGCGCGGCAGGCCAGCCAGGCGCCCTCGTACGCGCGGGCCAGCGCCTCCGGGTCCCCGCCGAAGGCGAAGTCCGCCGCGTCCGGCAGCTCCCCCGGAGGGCCGTCCCGGCGCACGGCCCGGGCGAGCGCGGGCGCCGCCTGCGCGGGGGTGGTGGCGGTCCCCCGGTACGCCGCCCAGTCCGCGAAGCCCTCCGAGAGCCACAGCGGGGTCGTGGCGGAGGTCGCCGCCCGGGTGGCGACGTGGGTGACCTCGTGGGTCAGCACGATCCGCCGCCCCTCCGCGCCCAGCCCCGCGTACCCCTCGGGGTTGACCACCACCCGGTCGGCGGGAGCGGGCCCGGAGCCGACCCGTCCGGTGGTGACGGCGCCCAGCCCGCGGTAGGTGTCGGCCGGGCGGCCCAGCAGCTGTGCCATCCGCTCCAGGCTGCCGGGGACCAGGACCACCACGCGGCCGGCCCACGGCCGGGGCCAGGCGGCGCTCGCGGCGGGCACCGCCCGGTCGGCCTCGGCGGCGACGGCCCGCAGCGTGTCCTCGCCCTGCCCGGCGCCGCCGAGGACCAGCGCGTGCTGGCCGCGGACCACGCTCACCGGGCCCTGGTCCCACAGCTGCGCGGGCGCCCCGGGGGCGGGCCGGTCGGACCGGACCCGCCAGGTGCCGCCGTCCTCGGCCAGGCCGAGTTCGCGGGCCGAGCCGTCCGGGGCGGCGTCGTAGCCGGTCAGCCGGTAGCGCAGCTGCGCCCGTACGACGGCCCGCGCGCCGTCCCGCCGCACCGAGGCGACCTCGTACGCCCAGCCGTCGAGCGGGACCGCGGCGAGCGGCGCGGGAACGGTGCGCGCCCAGTCGGCCACCGCCCGCCGGATGCCGGGCTCGGCGGTGTCGGCAGGGGGCCGCCCGCCGCACCCGGCCAGCAGCAGGCACAGCAGGAGCGGCAGCAGGCGCACGGCGCGGGGACCCGGGAGCATCAGCCGATCGTACGCAGGGCCCGCGCCGGGCGGCGGCGGTGTCCGGGGCGGGGGCGCCCCCGCCCCGGGGGTCCCGGACGGGCGCGCCCCGGGTCAGGGCCGGGTCACCGAGGACACCGGCATCATCCCGACCGGGTCGTAGCGCACCCGGGCCCCGGGGTAGGGGGCGTGCACCACCTGCCCGTTGCCCACGTACATGCCGACGTGGCTGGCGTCGGAGCGGTACGTCACCAGGTCCCCCGGCCGGGCCTGCGACAGCGGCACCTGCCGGCCCGCGTACCGCTGGGCCTGGGAGGTGCGCGGCAGGGAGACGCCCGCCTGCCGGTACGACCACACCATCAGCCCCGAGCAGTCGAAGCCGGAGGGGCCGGTCGAGCCCCACACGTACGGGCGCCCGACCGCCGCCCGGGCCGCCATCACCGCGGTCATGGCCCGGCCCGAGGCGGGCCCGGCGGAGGAGGGGTCGGGCAGGGCGTCGGGGCGGCCGCCGGAGCGCGAGGCCCGTTCGAAGTCGGCCCGCTCCTGGGAGGGCATGGCGTTCAGCAGCCGGCGCGCGTCGGCGAGCTTCGCGGTGACGGAGCGCTTCTGCCGGGCCACCTCGGCCCGCAGGGACTCCAGCTCGCCGAGCTTGCGCGAGGCCTCCCGGCGCTCCTGGCCGAGCCGGCGCTGCTCCTCGCGCAGGTCGCCGAGCTGGCGGGCCTGGCGGCCGGTCAGCCGGTCCAGCACGGCGGCGCGCTCCAGGTAGTCGTCGGGGTCCTCGGAGAGCATCAGTCCGACGGCGGGGTCGATGCCGCCGCTGCGGTACTGGGCCCCGGCGAAGGTGCCCAGGAGGCCCCGCATGGTGTTGATGCGGTCCTGGCCGCGGGCGATGAGGTCCTGGGCCCGGTTGACCTCGGCGCGGAGCCGTTCGGCCTTCTCGCCTGCCTCGTTGAAGCGTTCGGTGGCCTGCTCGGCCTCCTCGAAGAGCCGGTCCACCTGGGCGCGGCTGCCGGCCGGGGGCTCCTGCGGGAACCCGGGCGCGGCGCTCGCGGGCGCTCCGGCCATGGCGACCGCGGCCGTCGCCGCGGCGGCGGTGAGGACGGTGACCTTCGTGTTCCGGTCCAGGCCGGTGGGGCCGGGCCGGCGATGGGACGCCACGTGAGACCGCTCCCTTCCGCTGCGCGGTGCCCGGGTCCGCCCTCCGTGGGCGGCCGTGTGCCGGGTTCCGCGCTGGCAGACAGTAGCCGTGCGACCACCCACCGGCCAACGACCCCGGGCGGGCACGCACGCCGACGCCCCGCAGGAGACGCAGGTCACCGGCGGGGCGTGCGGTCAGGGCGCGGGCCCGTAATTCGCCCGGATGGGCGGTGTACGGCGCGTCCCCGGGGGGCGGAGCGGGTCGTGCGGGGCCGGGCGGCCCGGTCAGCCGATGCGGACGCCGAACTGGAACGGCATGTTGTCCATCGACTCGTACTTGATGCCGCCGCGCGGGTTGGAGGCGTGCAGCGTCATGTTGTTGCCCGCGTACAGGCCGACGTGGTGCAGATCGCCGTAGAAGAAGACCAGGTCACCGGGCTGGAGCTGGCTGCGGCTGATCCGGGTGCCGTCGTTGGCCTGGGTGTAGGTGACCCGGCTGATGCTGACGTTGGCCTGCTTGTAGGCCCACTGGGTCAGCCCCGAGCAGTCGAAGGCGCTGGGGCCCGTGGCACCGGAGACGTAGGCGCCGCCCAGCTTGGTCTTCGCGGCGGCGAGGGCGGCTCCGGCCCGGCCCGAGGCCTTGACCGGCGGGCCGAGTTCGGCGCGCTCGCCCTCGCTGCGGCTGGCCCGGGCGTCCTCGTCCTTGATCTGCGCGCGCTCCTGCGCGGTCAGCGTGTTGAGGAGGGCCTGCGCCTCGTTGAGCTTGTCCGTCGAGGCCTTCTTCTTCTCGCCGAGCTCCTTGCGGGTCGCGTCGAGGTCGGCGAGCTTGCCGGCGGCCTCCTGGCGCTGCTGGGCGAGGCTGCGCTGCTTGGCCTGGATCTTCTGGACGGCCTCGACCTGCTTGCCGCTCAGGTGGTCGAGGGAGGATGCCTTGTCGAGGTAGCTGTCGGGGTCCTCGGAGAGCAGCAGCGCGAGGGACGGGTCGATGCCGCCGTTGCGGTACTGGGCGCTGGCCATCGAACCCAGCGTGCTGCGCAGCTCGTTGAGGTCGCCCTGGCCGCGCGCGACCTGGTCCTGGAGCTGGCCTATCTCCTTCTCCAGCTTCTCCTGGCGCTCCTTGGCCGCGTTGAACTTCTCGGTGGCCTGCTCCGCCTCTTCGTAGAGGGCGTCGACCTGGGTCTTGACCTCGTCCTTGCCCGGCTTGGCCGGAGCGGCGGAGGCACCCTGGGAGGAGAGCGCGACGGCGGCGGCCGCGGTGGCGGTCAGGACGGTGACGCGAGCGCGGGTCGGCTGCTTGGGTCGACGGTGGGACGCCACGAAGGCGAGCTCCTTCTTCCTAGAGCCGCCGAAGAACGCAACTCGGCAGCACCTCCGCCGTCACCCCGAATGAGTGATCTACCGCACGAAGGTTTGAACAGACCTTAGTGACCTCGCTGTGATCAGTTCAAATCCCGACGTGAAAAAACCCGGTCCCCTACCAGCTTCTTTACCTTCAGCACACGCTGTGTGCCGGGCACTTGACGGTACGTTCCCGCAGCACGCCCGCAAGCGCGGCATTGCGCCCAGCAGTTACGAAACGCGCGAAAGCCGCTTCAGCAACAAGGCGGACGCAACGGGCCGCGCCCCGGCCTTGGCCACCCCGTCGGCGACCTCCCGGTCCGTGGAGACCACGACCACCGGCCGGCCCGGCGGCTCCGCCCGCACCAGCTGGCGGATCAGCTCGTCCGCCGTCACCCCGGCCTTGGAGAACAGCACCCGCACCCCGCGCGGCGGCGCGAGCAGCACCGGGGCCGCGAGCTCCGCCCCGTCGAACACGCAGGTCATCTCCGCGCCGGTCTGCGCGGCCAGCATGGACAGCCCGCCCAGCAGCCGCAGCCGCTGCTTCTCCAGCGGCATCGTCGGGTAGCCCGTCTTCGTCACGTTGTAGCCGTCGATGACCAGATGGGCCTGGGGCAGCGCCAACAACTGGTCCAGCAGCGCCGGATCGGTCTCCGACAGCGCGCGCGCCGCGATGTCCTTGGGCGTCATCCGGCCCGGCTCGACCGCCTCCACGGTCTCCGCCGGCCGCGTGGAGAGGGGCGGCAGCGCCAGCTCGCGGCGCAGCCCCGCCGCCGCGTCCAGCACCGTGTCCAGCAGCAGCCGCAGCCGCATGTCCTCGATGCTGCGCCCCTCGCGCGTGGCCCGGCGCGAGGTCTCCAGCGCCGTCTCCACCTCCGCCAGCCGCGACTTGAGCCGCCGCGACTCGCTCTCGGCGGCGGCCACCCGGGCCGCCGCCTCCGCGCGCGCCCCGTCGACCTCCGCGTTCACCTTGCGCAGGGCCGCCTCGCCGCGCTTGACGTCGCTCAGCGCGCTGCGCAGCTTGCGGTGCAGCGCCTCGGCCTCCTTGCGGACCGCGTCCAGCTCCGCCCGCGTCTGGTCACCGCCGCTGCGCTGCGCCTCCCGCAGCTGGGCCAGCTCCTCGCGCAGCCGCTCCAGCTCCCGCCGGGTCTCCTCGTCCGCCCGCTCGGCGTCGGCGCGCTGCGCCTCCTCGCCCGCGGCGGCCACCAGCTTGACCCACCCGGCCGGCCGCAGCACGTAGGCCGCGGCCGCCACGTCCAGCGGGTCCGCGGCGGCGGGCGGCGCGCCCGACTCCAGGGCGCCGGCCAGGTCGCCCTGCGCCTCGCGCAGCCGCTCGGCCACCCGGCCGCGGAACACGGGGTCGGACTCGACCGCCGCGGCCATCGCGTTGCCCGCGAACTTGGCCCGCCGGGTCGGGGTGAACCGGGCGTACTGGCGCAGCTGCGCCGGGAGGTCCGCGACCGTCAGTCCGCCGAAGGCGTCCGAGACGAGCGCGACGACCCGGCGCCGCACGCCTTCCGGCAGCGGGCGGTCGAGCACCTCGGCGGCGCCGCCGGCCGCGTCGGCCGGTTCAGCGCCGCTTGCTGGCTCCACAATCCGTCACCCCTACCGTGATCTACCTGTGGACGCGCCTCCCTCAGGAGTCCGCGCCCGGCCTGTCCACGAGCTCGATCTGGTCCACCGCGTTGCACCAGCGGCAGCGGACCGACTCGATGGTCTCATTGACCACCTCGCGCTCCTCGACCTTCGGCTCCCCGGCGAGGTCCAGGTGGACGTACTCCACGACCTTCGACGAGCGCGTGACGTCGAATCGCGTGAGGTTGCCGCACAGGGTGCAGCGCCACCGGGTGGTGTCGGTCGGCAGGGGAACCGTCATCGGGCCGCTCTCTCCTTCGTAGCTGTTTCAATTAAAGCGGTCCGAGCGGCCCCGTGCTGCGGCCGCCGGAGCGCAGCTCGTAACCCTACGGCCTGCCACCGGCCCGGGAGGGCCCGCTTGCGTCATGCTCTGTCACATGATCGTAAGGTGGCGGGCCGTACGCGAGGCTGCCCGGGGACCGGTGGTCACCCACGCGCTGATCGCGGGCTGCGGTGTGGTGTTCGTGCTGAGCCCGGCATCCGGGCTGAACCCGGTCTACGGAACCGGCGACCGGCTGCTGGCGGCCGGCACGGCCTACTTCGAACGCTGGGGCGTGGTCCCGGACGAGCTCTTCACGGGCAGCGCCCGGGCCTGGCTGACGCCGCTCACCGCGCTCTTCGTCCACGGCAGCTGGCTGCACCTGCTGGGGAACATGCTCTTCCTGTACGTCTTCGGGGCGCTGGCGGAGGAGCGGATGGGCCGGGGGCCGTTCCTCGTCTTCTACCTGTGCACCGGGTACGCGGCCCTGGCGGCCTACGCGGCCGCCAACCACGACTCCGCCCAGACCCTGGTCGGCGCCTCCGGAGCCATCTCGGCGGTCCTGGGCGCGTTCCTCTACCTGCTCCCCCGGGCCCGGGTGACGAGCCTGTTCCCGTTCCTCTTCTTCCTGCCGCTGCGCTTCCCGGCGTGGATGGTGCTGCTCTTCTGGTTCGCCCTGCAGTGGGTGGCCGCGCAGCGCGCGGAGAGCGGCCCCGGGGTGGCCTACCTGGCGCACCTGGTGGGCTTCTCGCTCGGCTTCCTCTACGCGTGGGTGCGCTACCGGGGTGCGACTAGAGTGAGGCGACCAGCGACGGCCACCGAGGGAGACAGCCAGCCGTGATCACCGCGATCGTGCTCATCAAGACCAGCGTGGACCGCATCCCCGAGATCGCCGAGTCCATCGCCGCGCTGGACAGCGTCAGCGAGGTCTACTCGGTCACCGGCACGTACGACCTCATCGCGCTGGTCCGCGTGGCCCGGCACGAGAACCTGGCGGACATCATCCCGGGCCGCATCAGCAAGATCCCCGGCGTCGAGGCCACGGACACGCACGTCGCGTTCCGCACGTACTCCCAGCACGACCTGGAAGCGGCCTTCGCCATCGGCCTGGACGCCTGACCCCACCGCCGGCGCCTGGTCCGGCCCGCCGGCGGGCCGGACCGGTCAGACGGCCGGACCGTCAGACGGCCGGGACGCAGCGGCCCGCCTCCGTGCGGTACTGCCACTGCGCGCCGTCCGCGACGAGCTCCTTCACCGCGCGGACGAACCGCTCCACGTGCTCGTCGGGGGTGCCCGCGCCGAAGCTCACCCGGATGGCGTTCAGCGAGCGCTCGCCCGGCGCCGCCTCCGGCGCCCCGCACTCACCCGGCTCCTGCGGCTCGCTGCCGAGCAGGGTGCGCACCAGCGGGTGGGCGCAGAACAGCCCGTCGCGGACGCCGATCCCGTACTCGGCGGAGAGGGCGGCGGCGAAGTGCGAGCTGTTCCAGCCGTCCACCACGAACGAGATGACGCCGACGCGCGGCGCGTCGTCCCCGAAGAGGGACAGCACGCGGACCGCCGGGACCTCGGCCAGGCCCGCGCGGACCTTGGCGATGAGGTGGTGCTCACGGGCGACCAGGCTCTCGAACCCGGCCTCCGTCAGGGCCTTGCAGGCGGAGGCGATGGAGTAGACGCCGATCACGTTCGGGGAGCCGGCCTCGTGGCGGGCGGCGGTGGTGTGCCACTCCACGTCCACGCCGCCGTCCTCGCGCCGGGCCACCTTGCGGGAGGCGCCCCCGCCCGCCAGGTACGGCTCGGCCTCCTGGAGCCAGTCGGCCCGCCCGGCCAGGACGCCCGAGCCGAAGGGGGCGTAGAGCTTGTGGCCGGAGAAGGCCACCCAGTCCACGTCGAGCTCCTGCACCGAGACGGGGTGGTGCGGGGCCAGCTGGGCGGCGTCCAGCACGATCCGCGCACCGTGGGCGTGCGCGGCGGCGGCGAGCTCCTTGACCGGCCACAGCTCGCCGGTGACGTTGGAGGCGCCGGTGACGCAGACCAGGGCCGGGCCGTGGGGCTGGCGGTCGGCCAGCGCCCGCTCCAGCGTGGCGACGGCCTCGGCCGGGGTGCGCGGGGCGTTGAGGTAGGTGACCTCGGCGTCCACCCAGGGCAGCAGGGAGGCGTGGTGCTCGGTCTCGAAGACGAAGACCTGGCAGCCGGCCGGCAGGACGGCGGCGAGCAGGTTGAGCGAGTCGGTGGTGGACCGGGTGAAGACGACCTGGTCGGCGGGGCGGCAGTCGAGGAACTCGGCGACCGTGACCCGGCTCTGCTCGAACAGGTCGGTGGAGAGCTGCGAGAGGTAGCCGGCGCCGCGGTGCACGCTGCCGTAGTAGGGGGCGTAGGCGGCCACGTCGTCCCAGACCCGCTGGAGGGCGGGCGCGCTGGCCGCGTAGTCGAGGGCCGCGTAGGTGACCTCGCCGCCGGTGACGAGCGGGACGGTGACGTCCCGGCCGAGGACGGCCAGCGGCTCGGCACAGGCGGGGTCCGCGGCGGGGGCGACGGGAGCGGGCACGGCGGAGGTCTCGGCCGGAGCGGTGGCGGAGGCGGTGGCGGCGTTCAGGGATGCGGACATGGCGGAGTCTCCCGGCAGGCAGGGGTGAATGGCTTCGGTGCGCCCGTACGGGATGCGGCGCTGCGGCCGACCGGGGTACGGGAGGGTCCTCGGAAGGCGCACGGGCGCCGCGGGGGTACACGGAAGTGACCCTGTTCCGAGGGTGGAAGAAGGGGCGGAGTCGCCCTATCGCATTCGCTTGCTCACGAAAAACGCTCCTCGAGAGACCAGGACCCCTGGTGTCGAGGGATCCGCGCTTGCCGTAGACCTCGCTGCCTACGGCCTGGTCATCACCCGGGGCACCCCGCCACGGAAGGAGGGTTGCCGGACAGCAAGCCGGGGCCTAAACGCTGTCACTCGTGACCTGGGAAGCATCCTGCCACATGATCCGCCGCGCGCAAGACCCCGGTCCGCATGGTGGACCGGGGTCGTGGCGCGCAAGGGGCCGGCGCGGTTCAGGCGTTGCTGGCCGCCACCCACCGCTCCAGGGCCGCCAGGGCGGCGCCGGAGTCGACGGCCTGGGCCGCACGGGCGATGCCGGCCGCGAGCTGCTCCTCCAGCGTGCCCGTGCCCGGGTCCAGGGCCACCAGGGCGGCGGCCGAGTTCAGCAGGACGGCGTCGCGCACCGGGCCGCGCTCGCCGGCCAGCAGGCGGCGGGCGACGTCCGCGTTGTACGAGGCGTCCGCGCCGCGCAGTTCCGCCACGTCGACCAGCCCGATCCCCACGTCGCGCGGGTCGAAGGCCTGCTCGGCGACCTTCCCGTCCCGGACCCACCAGACGCGCGAGGTCGCGGTCGTGGTCAGCTCGTCGAGGCCGTCGTCGCCGCGGAAGACCAGCGCGGAGGAGCCGCGCTCGGCGAGCACCCCGGCGACGATGGGGGCCATCCGGGCGTCGGCCACGCCGGTGGCCTGGGCCCGCACCTTCGCCGGGTTGGTGAGCGGGCCGAGGAAGTTGAAGGTGGTGCGGATGCCCAGCTCCTTGCGGGCGGCCGCGACGTGCCGCAGCGCGGGATGGAACCTGACCGCGAAGCAGAAGGTGATCCCGGCCTCCTCCGCGACCTCGGCGACCCGCGCCGGCGTGAGGTCCAGGTTGACGCCGAGCTTCTCCAGGACGTCCGAGGCGCCGCTCGCGGAGGACGCGGCCCGGTTGCCGTGCTTGACGACCTTGGCGCCCGTCCCGGCCACCACGACGGCCGACATCGTGGAGATGTTCACCGTTTTGGCCCCGTCGCCGCCGGTGCCGACGATGTCCACGGTCCGGCCGGGCACCTCGATCAGGTTGGCGTGTTCGTACATGGTCCGCACCAGGCCGTTGATCTCGGCGACGGTCTCGCCCTTGGCCCGCAGGGCGACCGCGAAGCCGGCGATCTGGGCGTCCGTGGCCTCGCCGCGCATGATGCGGTCCATCGCCCAGGCCGTGTCGTCGGCGCGCAGGTCCTGGCCGGTCAGCAGTGCGTCGAGCACGCCCGGCCAGCCACGGGCCGCCGCGCTGTCGCCGCCTGCCGGGGTCACCACGTCCATGGTCCGCTCCTGCGCTAGTGGGCCGCTCCCGTATCCGCCGCCCACGTCGATTGGGGAAGGGGGCAAGCCTATCCAGCCCCGGTTACGGCAAAGAGCCCCGTCCGGACACTGGACGGGGCTCTCGCCGTGGCGACACCAGGACTGACCGGAATCAGCCCCTCAAACGGTCATGCGGTACCGCGGGAGGTCAGTGGTGGCCGTGGCCGCTCTGGATCTCCTTGTACTCCTCCACCGTGGGCTTCGGAATCTGGCTGTCCTCGGCGTAGTACCCCTTGCTGAGCTTGACGCGCAGCTTCTCCAGGGCGCCCACCTTGCGCTCGACACCGTTCTCGTCGACCGTGGGGCCGATCTCGGCCGGCTTGTACTGCTGGTGCGAGGTCAGCTTGTGCAGCTGGCCCTGCGAGAGCGGCTCGTGGATCTCGACGAACTCACCGTGCGGGAGGCGCTTGATGATGCCGGTCTCGCGACCGTGCAGCACCTTGTCGCGGTCCCGGCGCTGCAGGCCGAGGCAGAAGCGCTTCGTGATCACGAAGGCGATGACCGGGCCGACGAAGAAGCCGATCCGGGCGAACCAGGTGATCGAGTTGATCGACAGGTGGAAGTACTGCGCGAACATGTCGTTTCCACCGGCGATCAGCAGGATCACGTACCAGGTGATCCAGGCGACGCCGAAGGCCGTACGGGTCGGGACGTTGCGCGGACGGTCCAGGATGTGGTGCTCGCGGTTGTCCTTGGTGACCCAGGACTCGATGAACGGGTAGACCGCGATCGCCGCCAGGACCAGCGGGAAGATCACCAGCGGGACGAAGACGCCCAGGACCAGCGTGTGGCCCCACAGGTTGATCTCCCAGCCGGGCATGGCGCGGATCAGGCCCTCGGAGAAGCCCATGTACCAGTCGGGCTGCGCACCGGTGGACACGTGGTCCGGGCGGTACGGGCCGAGCGCCCAGATCGGGTTGATCGACGCGAGGCCCGCGATGGCCGCGATCACGCCGAAGACCAGGAAGAAGAAGCCTCCGGCCTTCGCCATGTAGACGGGCAGCAGCGGCATGCCGACGACGTTGTTGTTCGTCTTGCCGGGGCCCGCGAACTGGGTGTGCTTGTGGTAGAAGACCAGGATCAGGTGGGCTACCAGCAGGCCCATCATGATGCCGGGCAGCAGCAGGATGTGCACCGAGTAGAACCGCGCGACGAAGTCGCCGCCCGGGAACTCCCCGCCGAACAGGAACATCGACAGGTACGTGCCGACGACCGGGACGGACAGGATGGCGCCCTGCATGAAGCGGACGCCGGTGCCCGAGAGCAGGTCGTCCGGCAGCGAGTAGCCGGTGAAGCCGGTGAACATGCCGAGGACCAGCAGCAGGAAGCCGAAGACCCAGTTGATCTCGCGGGGCTTGCGGAACGCACCGGTGAAGAAGACGCGCATCATGTGCACGAGCATCGCCGCGACGAAGATCAGCGCGGCCCAGTGGTGGATCTGGCGGATCAGCAGGCCGCCGCGGACCTCGAAGCTGATGTTCAGCGTCGACGCGAAGGCCTCGGACATCATGACGCCCTGCATCGGGACGTACGAGCCGTGGTACTCCACCTCGTTCATGCTGGGGTGGAAGAACAGCGTCAGGTACACACCCGTGAGGATGATGATGATGAAGCTGTAGAGGCAGATCTCGCCCAGCATGAAGGACCAGTGGTCCGGGAAGATCTTGCGCATGTTGGCCTTGGCCAACCCGTAGATGCCCAGGCGGCCGTCCGCCCAGTCGGCTACGCGCTCGCCGGCGGGCGCTTTGCGCGCCGGCTTGGTGTCAGTGGCAGTGCTCATCCGCGCTCCCAGAATGCAGGACCGACGGGCTCTTCGAAGTCGCCGAGCGCTTCGAGGAAGCCTTCGTCATTCACGCCGATCCGCAGCTGCGGAAGCGCGTGACCGGCCGGGCCGAAGATGACACGGGCGCCGTCGGAGAGGTCGAAGGTGGACTGGTGGCACGGGCAGAGCACGTGGTGCGTCTGCTGCTCGTACAGGCTGATCGGGCAGCCGACGTGGGTGCAGATCTTCGAGTAGGCCACGATGCCCTCGTGGGACCACTCCAGCTCCTGCTTGTCCTTGATGTCGGCCGGCTGGAGCCGGACGATCATCAGGGCCGCCTTGGCGATCTGCGTCTGGAAGTCGTGCTGGCCCTCTTCCAGGCCTTCCGGCCGGACGAAGGTCAGCGAACCGACGATGACGTCCTCGGGACGCAGCGGCTCGTTGGTGTTGTCGTTGATGAGCAGCTTGCCCTTGGCCCACAGGGTCTTGCGCAGCTTGTCCTCGGGCAGCGGCCCGAGGTCGCGCATGATCACGACGGCGGAGAGCGGCAGCATGGCCAGCGCGCCCAGCATCGTGTTGCGGATCAGCGGGCGGCGGCCGATGCCGGACTCGCGCGCGCCGTCGGCGAAGTCCTGCAGGACCTGCGCCTTGACCTCCGGCGGGGCGGCGATCTCGTGGCGCTCGGCGGCGACCTCGACGTCGGACATCAGGGTGCGGGCCCAGTGGACCGCGCCCGCGCCGATGCAGAAGAGCGCCGTGGCCAGGGTCATGCCGAGCGCGAAGTTGAGCGCGCTCACCTTCCCGATGGGGAAGATGTAGACGATCTTGTCGACCGGGAAGATCACGTAGGACGCGATGAAGCCGATCGTGGCCAGCATCGACAGCGTGAAGAGCATCGCGACGGTGCGCTCGGAGCGCTTCGCCGCCCGCTCGTCGATGTCCTGGATGCGGGGCCGGTGGACCGGCAGGCCGGGGTCGGCGAACGGGTCGTCCGCGACCGCCACGGCACCGTGGTGCGCGTCGCCCTGCTCGCTCGGCAGGTGCTTCTCTTCGGGAATGTCTTGGCTACTCATGACTTCTTGGCCTTAGCGGTGTGGGCCGCGACCCAGACGGCGACAGCGATCAGCGCACCCAGACCGAAGATCCAGCCGAAGAGACCCTCGGAGACGGGGCCGAGGCCGCCGAGCTTGAGGCCACCAGGGTTGGTCGACTTCTCGCCGTTCACGTTCTGGAGGTACGCGATGATGTCCTTCTTCTCCTTCTCCGGCATGGTGCTGTCCGGGAAGGAGGGCATGTTCTGCGGGCCGGTGAGCATGGCCTCGTAGATGTGCTTCGACGAGACGTCCTCAAGGTTCGGGGCGTACTTGCCGTTCGTCAGTGCGCCGCCCTCGCCGGTGAAGTTGTGGCACTGCGCGCAGTTGTTGCGGAAGAGCACACCACCGTTGGCGATGTCGGCGCCCGCCGGGTCGTACTGCTTGGCCGTCGGCGTGATCGGGCCGGCGCCGAGGGACGCGATGTACGCGGCCAGCTGGTCGATCTGCGCCTGGGTGTAGATGGCCGGCTTCTTCGGCACCTGGGCGCCGGGCTGCTGGGCGGGCATGCGGCCCGTGCTCACCTGGAAGTCGACGGCCGCGGAGCCGACGCCCACCAGGCTCGGGCCGTCAGAGGAACCCTGACCGCCGGTTCCGTGGCAGCTTGCGCAGCCGACGGCGTAGAGCTTCTTGCCCTCCTCGATGGCGAGGGACTGGGCGGTTTCATCGGCCTGCGCCTTGCCCGCGGGGGCGAAGGCGGCGTACAGCCCCCCGGTGGCCGCCAGCGCGAAGAGTAGAACGACGACCGCCGCCAGCGGATGGCGTCGTCGTGCGGAGAGCTTTTTCACGGATTACCCCGGTGTCAGGATCTTCTGCGTCGGTGTTTCTGGATGGAGTGCCGGGGCCTGCCCGGCGACGTGTTCGCTACTTGATCAGGTAGATCGTGGCGAAGAGGCCGATCCAGACGACATCGACGAAGTGCCAGTAGTAGGACACGACGATGGCCGACGTGGCCTGTTCGTGGGTGAACCTCTTGGCCGCGTACGTCCGGCCGAGGACCAGCAGGAAGGCGATGAGACCGCCCGTCACGTGCAGCCCGTGGAAGCCGGTGGTCAGGTAGAACACCGAGCCGTACGGACCGGACGAGAGGCTCATGCCCTCGTGCTTGACCAGCTCGGTGTACTCGAACACCTGGCCGCCAATGAAGATCGCACCCATGACGAACGTGATGATGAACCACGTCCGGAGCTTCTTCACGTCACCGCGCTCGGCTGCGAAAACGCCGAGCTGGCAGGTGAGCGAGGAAAGCACCAGGATCGTCGTGTTCGTCGCCGAGAAGGGCAGATTCAAGGCCGAGGCCTGCTCTGTCCAGTACTCGGCACCCGTCACTGATCTCAGGGTGAAGTACATCGCGAAGAGGGCCGCGAAGAACATCAGCTCGGAACTCAACCAGATGATGGTTCCGACGCTGACGAGGTTCGGCCGGTTGACCGTCGGGTGCGCGTGCCCGGTATCTACTGTCGTTGCTGTCGCCACGACCGACATTATGTCGGTCGCTTATCCCGCCCTCACCCCGGGGGGTGCCGTTCGGAGTGTCCGGGGGGTGTGCAAGGCCCGAACGGCCCATCGGACGGCCCTCCGGACGCCACTCGCGAGCCTGTCCGAACCGATGTTGACAACGCATCGGGAGGAGTAGCATCCCGCGCAACATCAACGTGATTCACGGGACACGTGGAGGAACGAAATGCGGGCGACTGCGCGGGTTCTGGTCTACAGCGACGACGCGGGCACCCGGGAGCAGGTGCGGCTGGCGGCCGGGCGCAGGCCGGCCGCCGACCTGCCGCCGGTGGAGTTCCTGGAGTGCGCGACGCTGCCGGCGGTCCTGTCGGAGCTGGACGCGGGCGGCATCGACGTGTGCGTGCTGGACGGCGAGGCCGTCCCGGCCGGGGGCATGGGCGTGTGCCGGCAGATCAAGGACGAGATCTTCCGGTGCCCTCCGGTGCTGCTGCTGATGGGGCGCCCCCAGGACGCCTGGCTGGCCACCTGGAGCCGCGCGGACGCCGCGGTCACCCTTCCGGTGGACCCGGTGGAGTTCGCGGACGCCCTGGCGGGTCTGCTGCGGGCCCGCCTGGCCTCGTCCGCGGCCTGAGCGTCACCCGACGCGGACGGCTCACCCGTCCGTGCGAACTCCGGGTCGCGGACGACCGGATGCCGCACGGAAGGGTGAGCCGCAGGACGGACGCGGACGTCGGCGCGGCGGGGCCGCGCGGACGCCGGACGGCCGGACGCGTCAGACGGTCGGGCGCAGGCGGGCCTGGTCGATCGCGTTGCGGCCCTCCTGGGTGCCCTTGAGGAGCGCGCTGCCCTCGCGCCAGTCCTTCCAGTCCATGTTCCAGTCGCCGAAGCCGTTGCCGAAGATGTCCATGTCGTCGCCGATGCTGTTGATCACCCTGACGACGTCGCCCTCGGTGATGTTCTCGTAGAACCAGGCGGCGTTGCCGGTGCTCATGCCGGTGCACCCGTGGCTGACGTTCTCGTAGCCCTGGGAGCCGACGGACCACGGCGCGGCGTGGACGTATTCACCGCTCCAGGTGACGCGGGTGGCGTAGTAGACGGGCAGGTTGTAGTACTCGCTGCCGCCGATGCCGACGGTGTCTCCGCGCATCTGGACGAAGTACTGCTTGCCGAGCACCACCTTCACGCCGTTGCGCGTGGAGAAGCCGGGCTTGCCGGTGGTCACCGGAATGGTGTTGATCACTTCTCCGTTGCGGCGGAACGTGAGGTAGTGCGAGGAGGCGTCGGTGGTGACCTCGACGCGGTCGCCGATCTCCAGCTTCAGCGGCTTGGCCGCGGCCCCGTAGAGGTGGTCGCCGACACGGACGCCCTCCAGGTTGCTCTGTACGGAGACCTCGATGTTGGCCGGCCAGTAGTCCTTGGGCCGGTAGTGGAGCTTCTTGTCGTCGACCCAGTGCCAGGCGCCCTCGACGCCCGAGGGGGCCGTGACGACCAGGCCCCGTTCGATGACGGCGCGGGCGGCCTTGTCCTTGACGGGTTCGCTGAGTTCGGCCGTGATGGGCTGTCCGACGCCGTACTTGCCTTCGTCCGGGCCGAATTCCACCTTGAGGACGCCTTTGGCCGGGGTGGTCTCGAAAGCCGCTGTGCGCTGCCCTGGGGCACCCTCGGAGTTCTCGGTGTGCACGGTGACCGCGTAGCGCACGCCGGCGGCCATCGGGACCGTGTTGTGCCAGCGGTCCCCCTTGGCGGACAGCTCGCCCGCCAGGCGGCGGCCGTGGGTGTCGACGACCATCACGTCGGTGATGCGCCCCTTGCCCGCCTTCGCCGTGACCTCGAAGGGCTTGTCGGGGTCGACGGGACGTCCGCCGGCGGCCTGGTTGAAGCTGATCTGCTCGCCCGCGTCGTACGGGCGGGCGGACAGTGGGTTCTTGTCGCCCGACCCGCATGCGGTGGCGCCGGCCCCGAGGGACGCGACCAGCAGGGAGCAGCCGACAACCGTCCAAAGACGCGGTGAGTGGTTCATGAGGCTAACGCTATGAACATATGACAATTCCGGCATGCGGGATGACTGCAAACGAGGGGCCCGGACTCCTCCGAAGAGGTGTCCGGGCCCGGTCACGCCGTTCTCGCGAAGCCGCTCGCGAGGGTTTCGCTACTGGTTCTGGTTCTCACCGCGGTAGTACTCGTACACCCAGCCCCACAGGCCGATCAGGATGACCGGAGCCGAGAAGTACATCAGCCACCAGCCGAAGATGACGCCCATGAAGGCGAGCGCGCCACCGATGGCCAGGGAGAGCGGCTGCCAGCTGTGCGGGGCGAAGAAGCCCAGCTCGCCGGCCTCGTCGGCGACGTCGGCGTCCAGGTTGTCCTGGGCCATCTCGTCGACGCGCTTGGCCGTGAAGGCCAGGTAGTAGCCGATCATCACGCTCAGGCCGAAGGCCAGGAAGAGCGCGGTGGTGCCTACGGGCTCCTTCGACCACACGCCGTACACGACGGCCATGATCAGGATGAAGAAGGAGAGCCAGAGGAACATCTTGCCCTGGATCTTCACTTGCCGGCCTCCTTGCCACCTGCGACGGCCTTGGTGGCGGCGCTGTGGTCCTCGAGGTGGTCGAGGGCCGCGATCTCCGGGTGGTGCAGGTCGAACGCCGGGGACTCGGAACGGATCCGCGGCAGGGTGAGGAAGTTGTGCCGCGGCGGCGGGCAGGAGGTCGCCCACTCCAGCGAGCGGCCGTAACCCCACGGGTCGTCGACCTCGACCTTCTTGCCGTACTTCGCCGTCTTCCAGACGTTGTACATGAAGGGCAGCATCGACAGGCCGAGCAGGAACGAACTGATCGTGGAGATCGTGTTCAGCGCGGTGAAGCCGTCGGCGGCGAGGTAGTCCGCGTACCGGCGCGCCATGCCCTCGGCGCCCAGCCAGTGCTGCACCAGGAAGGTGCCGTGGAAGCCGATGAACAGCGTCCAGAAGGTGATCTTGCCGAGGCGCTCGTCCAGCATCTTGCCCGTGAACTTCGGCCACCAGAAGTGGAAGCCGGAGAACATCGCGAAGACCACGGTGCCGAAGATGACGTAGTGGAAGTGCGCGACGACGAAGTACGAGTCGGAGACGTGGAAGTCCATCGGGGGCGAGGCCAGGATGACGCCGGTCAGACCACCGAAGGTGAAGGTGATCAGGAAGCCGACGGCCCAGAGCATCGGGGTCTCGAAGGACAGTGAGCCCTTCCACATGGTGCCGATCCAGTTGAAGAACTTCACACCGGTCGGTACCGCGATCAGGAAGGTCATGAAGGAGAAGAACGGCAGCAGCACACCGCCGGTGACGTACATGTGGTGGGCCCACACGGTCACCGAGAGGCCGGCGATGGCGATCGTCGCACCGATCAGACCGATGTAGCCGAACATCGGCTTGCGGGAGAAGACCGGGATGACCTCGGAAATGATCCCGAAGAAGGGCAACGCGATGATGTACACCTCTGGATGGCCGAAGAACCAGAAGAGGTGTTGCCAGAGTAGGGCTCCGCCGTTCGCCGCATCGAACACGTGCGCACCGAACTTGCGGTCGGCCTCCAGCGCGAACAGCGCGGCGGCGAGGACCGGGAAGGCCAGCAGGACCAGGACACCGGTCAGCAGGACGTTCCAGGTGAAGATCGGCATGCGGAACATCGTCATGCCGGGCGCGCGCATGCAGATGATCGTGGTGATGAAGTTGACCGAACCGAGGATCGTGCCGAAGCCCGAGAAGGCCAGACCCATGATCCACATGTCGGCGCCGATGCCCGGCGAGCGGACCGCGTCCGACAGCGGGGAGTAGGCGAACCAGCCGAAGTCGGCGGCGCCGTTCGGCGTCGCGAAGCCGGCCACCGCGATGGTCGAGCCGAAGAGGTACAGCCAGTACGCGAACATGTTCAGCCGCGGGAACGCCACGTCGGGCGCGCCGATCTGCAGCGGCATGATCCAGTTCGCGAATCCGGCGAACAGCGGCGTCGCGAACATCAGCAGCATGATCGTGCCGTGCATCGTGAACGCCTGGTTGAACTGTTCGTTCGACATGATCTGCGTGCCCGGTCGGGCCAGCTCGGCGCGCATGAAGAGCGCCATGATCCCGCCGATGATGAAGAACACGAACGACGTGACCAGGTACATCGTGCCGATGGTCTTGTGGTCGGTGGTGGTGAGCCACTTGATGACCACGTTGCCCGGCTGCTTGCGCCGCACCGGCAGCTCGTTCTCGTACGAGTCAGCTGCGGCGGCACCCTGGGATTCGTTGAGGATGCTCACAGTTTATTCGTCTCCGCGTTCCGGGCCGGGTCGGTCTGCTTGATGCCGGCCGGGAGGAAACCGGTCTGCCCCTTCGCCGCGAGCTCCTTCAGGTGCGCCCGGTACTTCTCGGGCGAAACCACCTTGACGTTGAAGAGCATGCGGGAGTGGTCGACGCCGCAGAGCTCGGCACACTTGCCCATGAAGGTGCCTTCTTGGGTCGGAGTGACCTCGAAGACGTTGGTGTGGCCCGGGATGACGTCCTGCTTGAACAGGAACGGGACCACCCAGAAGGAGTGGATGACGTCGTTCGACGACAGGATGAAGCGGACCTTCTCGCCCTTGGGCAGGAAGAGGGTCGGCCCCGGGTTCCCCGTCTGCGGGTTGCGGTCGCCGGGGACGCCCTTCTCGTAGACGCCCTCGGCGCCGGCCGGGAAGTCCTTGGTGAAGCGGTCCGGGATGGAGTCGAGCTCCTTGGGGACCGTCGTCGTCCGCGCGGCGGACTCCTCCGCGCCGGGCCGCTGGGGCAGCTCCCGCGCCTTGGGGGTGGCCGCGTCGCCGTCGACGTCCTCGACGTAGTTGAAGCCCCAGCTCCACTGGAAGCCGACCACGTTGATCGTGTGGGCCGGCTTGGCGGAGAGGGAGAGCAGCTTCGACTCGTCGCGCGCCGTGAAGTAGAAGAGCACGGAGACGATGATGAGGGGGACCACGGTGTACAGCGCCTCGATGGGCATGTTGTACCGGGTCTGCGCGGGGACCTCGATCTTCGTCCGGCTACGCCGGTGGAAGATGACGCTCCACATGATCAGGCCCCACACCAGGATGCCCGTGATGAGCGCGGCCGCCCAGGATCCCTGCCACAGGGAGAGGATGCGCGGAGCCTCCTCGGTCACCGGAGTCGGCATTCCGAGGCGGGGGAAGTCTTTCCATGTATACGAGCAACCAGTGGCGGTCGCCAGGACCACGCCCGCAGTCAGCGCCTGCAGCAGCTTCCGCCGCATCGGGCGCCGCGGCGAGCGGTCGGAGCCGTAGGGACTCACGTAGCGCCTTCCCGAGAGTCTCGGCCCGCGCGGCCGGCCGCGGCCGTGTTCGGGTCGGTCGCCGGCCCTGACGCAGGCAGGGGTTTGGATGTTTATGCGGACCAAACCCTACTGGACGCTATTTGGGGTCGCGCGGGGAGGGTGCCCAACGCGCCGCTACTGACCCCGAAGGGGTGGTTCCGCCGTCCGGGGGACGGCGCGAATGGCCCTGAACGCCCGGCTCCGGAAGACAACTGACGGCCCCTGACCCCGGCCCCCGGGAGCCTCCGGCTAGCGTGGCCGGATGCCGTACTTCGACACCGCGTCCGCCGCCCCCCTGCACCCCGTGGCCCGGCAGGCGTTGCAGGCCTCCCTGGACGAGGGCTGGGCCGATCCGGCCCGGCTGTACCGGGAGGGCCGGCGGGCCCGGCTGCTGCTGGACGCGGCGCGGGAGGCGGCGGCGGAGGCCGTGGGGTGCCGGCCCGACGAGCTCGTGTTCACTCCTTCGGGGACGCACGCGGTTCACACGGGTGTCGCGGGGGTCCTGGCCGGACGCCGGCGCGCGGGGAGCCGTCTGGTCGTGTCGGCGGTCGAACACAGTTCTGTACTCCATGCGGCGGCGGCGCACGCGGCCGCCGGGGGCTCGGTCGTGGAGGTCGCGGTGGACCGGCTGGGCGCGGTGTCGGCGGCCGGCTACCGCGCGGCCCTGGCCGAGGGCACCGCGCTGGCCTGCCTGCAGTCGGCCAACCACGAGGTGGGCACCGTCCAGCCGGTGGCGGAGGTGGCCGGGGTCTGCGCGGAGGCCGGGGTGCCGCTGCTGGTGGACGCGGCGCAGTCGCTGGGCTGGGGGCCGGTGGAGGGCGGCTGGTCCGTGCTCACCGCGAGCGCGCACAAGTGGGGAGGGCCGCCGGGGGTGGGGCTGCTGGCGGTGCGCAAGGGGGTCCGGTTCGCCCCGCAACACCCTGCGGACGAGAGGGAGTCGGGCCGCTCCCCCGGCTTCGCGAACCTCCCGGCGATCGTGGCGGCGGCGGCTTCGCTGCGGGCGGTGCGGGCCGGGGCGGAGGCGGAGGCGGCCCGGCTGCGGGTGCTGGTGGACCGGATCCGCCGGCGGGTGGTCCGGCTGATGCCCGATGTGGAGGTGGTCGGCGACGCGGACCGCCGGCTTCCCCACCTGGTCACCTTCTCCTGCCTGTACGTCGACGGCGAGAGCCTGCTGCACGAGCTGGACCGGGCCGGCTTCTCGGTCTCCTCGGGCTCCTCGTGCACCAGCTCGACGCTGACCCCCAGTCACGTGCTGCGGGCCATGGGAGTGCTGTCGGAGGGGAACGTGCGGGTGTCGCTGCCGCCCGGGACCACGGCGGAGGAGGTCAACGGGTTCCTGGAGGTGCTGCCGGGTGCGGTGGCCGGCGTACGGGAGCGGCTCGGCGTGAGCGGGCCCCCGGCGGTCCCGGCGGAGCCGGTGGCGGACTCCGTGGAGCTGGACGCGCTCGGGCTGCGCTGCCCCCAGCCGGTGATCGAGCTGGCCCGGGCCATCGGCACCGTCCCGGTCGGGGGCACGGTGACCGTGCTGTCGGACGACGAGGTGGCCCGGCTGGACATCCCGGCGTGGTGCGCGATGCGGGGCCACGCCTACGTGGGCGAGTCGCCCCGGCCGGCCGGCACGGCCTACACGGTCCGCCGCGTCCGCTGACGGGTGCGGCACGGCCCGGCCGGGCGCGGGGGCCCGGCCGGGCCGGCGTGCGCGGCGGGGTCAGGCCAGGTGGGACCGGACCTCGGCGGCGGCCTCGTCGCCGTACGCCTTGGTGAACCGCTCCATGAAGTGGGCCCGGGCCAGCGTGTACTCCTGGGTGCCGAGGGTCTCGATGACCAGCGTGGCCAGCATGCAGCCGACCTGCGCCGCCCGCTCCAGGCCGACGCCCCAGCCGAGGCCGGTCAGGAACCCGGCGCGGAAGGCGTCGCCGACGCCCGTCGGGTCGACCTTCGCGTTCTCCTCGGGGCAGCCGACCACGATCGGGGCCTCGCCGGCCCGGTCGATGCGCACGCCGTTCGAGCCGAGGGTGGTGACGCGGGTGCCGACCTTGGCCAGGATCTCGGCGTCGGTCCAGCCGGACTTCGACTCGATGAGGCCCTTCTCGTACTCGTTGGAGAAGAGGTAGGTCGCGCCCTCCATCAGGGTGCGGATGTTGTCGCCGTCCATGCGGGCGATCTGCTGCGAGAAGTCGGCGGCGAACGGGATGCCCCGGGTCCGGCACTCCTCCGTGTGGCGCAGCATCGCCTCGGGGTCGTCCGCGCCGATCAGGACGAGGTCGAGCCCGCCCACGCGGTCGGCGACGGCCTTGAGCTCGATCAGGCGGGCCTCGCTCATCGCGCCCGTGTAGAAGGAGCCGATCTGGTTGTGGTCGACGTCCGTGGTGCAGACGAAGCGCGCGGTGTGCAGGACCTCGGAGATCCGGACGGACTCGGTGTCGACGCCGTGCCGGTCGAGCCAGGCCCGGTACTCGTCGAAGTCGTAGCCGGCCGCGCCGACGAGGACCGGGCGGGTGCCCAGCTGTCCCATGCCGAAGCAGATGTTCGGGCCTACGCCGCCCCGTCGGACGTCGAGGTTGTCGACGAGGAAGGAGAGGGAGACCGTGTGCAGCTGGTCCGCGACCAGCTGGTCGGCGAAACGGCCGGGGAAGGTCATGAGGTGGTCGGTGGCGATGGAGCCGGTGACTGCGATGCGCACGGCGTGGACGCTCCTGCGGAGGACGGCAAGGGGACAGTCAAAACTACCCGGTCGGGGCGGCTGAGCCGACCGGCAGAAACTACCCCGTAGTAGGTCTTTCTTACCGTGAGCCGCCGTGCCTACGGTTCCGGCATGACCTACACCGACGGTTTCGGCTACAGCGAGTACACCCCCGAGGCGCGCGGCGCGGAAGGCGCCCGGCAGCCGGGTCTCAGCCGTCTGCTGGGCGACTGCGCCCGGATGGCGCCGCACTGGGCGGTTGCGGCGGGGCCGCGTCCGGATCGGGTGGCGCCCTCGCAGATCCACGGGATCCGCGTCCCGCAGGCCTCGGCCCGGCTGATCGCGGCGACGGCCGCGTACGGGGACCAGTAGGCCCGCGGGCACGGCCCGGCAGGGGGGCGCGGAGGTCCGGGGAACCGGTTGCGCGTCTGTTCCGTCCCATCCGCACCGGACGACGGAACGGGTGAAGGAGCGATGCGGTGACCAGCGAACGACCCGACACATCACGCGGCACACGACGGCGGCCGGCCTGGGCCGTCGGCTCGATCGCGGCGGCCGTGCTGCTCGCGGGCGGCGGTACGGCGTACTGGGCGTCCACCGCCCACGGGGACGGCGGCCCGGGCGGCCGTACGGGTGACAGCGCGGCCTCCGCCCCGCGCGCGGCCGGCACCCCCCCGGCCCCCGGCATCGCACCCGGTGAGCCGGACCCGTCCGGCGGCGGGGTGGTCTACCGGGCCGACGTGAAGCTGCCGGAGGCGCCGGCGAGCGCGCCCGCGTTCACCGCGTCCGGCGAGGTGGCCTCGGCGGAGGTGGCCCGGCTGGCGGCGGCGCTGGGTGTCCCGGGGACCCCGCGGCTGTCGGGCGAGAGCTGGCTGGCCGGGGAGGCGGCCGACGGGTCGGGGCCCCGGCTGACGGTGGCCTACAAGGCCCCCGGGACGTGGAACTTCAGCCGTTTCCAGGGCCGGCCGCCCGGTGACGGCACCGGCAGCGGCGCGGGCGACTCCTGCGTGCGCGGCAAGGACACCTGCGGGCCCGCGACGCTCCCCGGGGCGGGTGGCGGCGCGGACGCGGGTCCGGGCACGCCGGTCTCCGAGGAGGCCGCCCGGGCGGCCGCGGCTCCGGTGCTGGCCGCAGCGGGCCTGGCGGGGGCGAAGGCGGACGCCCGGCTCACCGAGGGGGCGGTCCGGGTGGTGACGGTGGACCCGGTGGTCGGCGGTCTGCCCACGCAGGGCTGGTCCACGCGGGTGAGCGTGGGTGCGGACGGCGCGGTGGTGGCGGCCGGCGGTGAGCTCCGGGTGCCGGTGCGGGCCGCCGAGCGGCCGGTGACGGGCGCCGTGGAGGCGCTGGCCCGGTTGAACGCGCGCTCGGGCGGCGCGGGCGGCGGGACCCCGGCTCCGAGCGGCTGCGCGACGTCGGTCCCGCTGGAGCCGGACGCGGCGGCGGGCGGCCCGGGGCCGGTGCCGTGCAACCCGGACCCGCGGCCGATGAAGCCGCCGCGGACGGAGACGGTCACGGGCGCGGTGTTCGGGCTGGCCCCGGGGACGGTGGACGGTGCGCGGGGCCTGGTCCCGGCCTGGCTCTTCGCGGTGGCCGGCCGGGACGGCGGCGCGGGCCGGACGGTGACGGAGCCGGCGGCGGCCGAGCCGGCCTCCCCCGCTCCGGGGGACGGCCGGACGGTGCCCGGGTTCGCGTACACGGAGGCCGACCGGAAGCTGACGGTGACCTTCTGGGGCAGCCCGTGCAGCACGTACGCGGTGGAGGCGCGGGAGCAGGACGGCCCGGTGCTGGTGAAGATCACGGACACGCCGAACCAGCCGGGCCAGGCGTGCATCATGCTCGCGCAGGAGATGTCCCTGACGACGACGCTGGGCCGGCCGCTGGGCGACCGCGCGGTGGTGGACGCGACGACGGGCAAGCCGCTCCAGCGCCGGTAGGACGGCGCGTGCCCGCCGGGTGCGGGGCGGAACGCGGCGAGGGCCCGCCACCGGTCGGTGCGACCGGTGGCGGGCCCTCGCCGCGGAGCGGGGTCGTCCAGGCCTAGCTGAACGAGTCGCCGCAGGCGCAGGAGCCCGTGGCGTTGGGGTTGTCGATCGTGAAGCCCTGCTTCTCGATGGTGTCGACGAAGTCGATGGAGGCACCGTGCAGGTACGGGGAGCTCATCCGGTCGGTGACGACCTTCACCCCGTCGAAGTCCTTGACCACGTCGCCGTCGAGCGAGCGCTCGTCGAAGAAGAGCTGGTAGCGCAGGCCGGAGCAGCCGCCGGGCTGGACGGCGACGCGCAGCGCCAGGTCTTCGCGGCCTTCCTGCTCCAGCAGGGTCCTGACCTTTTCGGCGGCGGCGTCGGACAGGAGGATGCCGTCGCTCACGGTGGTCTTGTCGTCCTGTACGGACATCTGCATTCACTCCCGAAGTGGGCGGCTCCCCGCCTCAGGCAGGGAAACGTCGGACTCTTGCCATCGGTGGCAACGAGCGGGACCGCGGTTTCATTCCGGGACCCGACGCTTGTTTCAGACATTCATGCTCGCACACCGGGCGCGGGAGGGGGCTCCGTGGAGGGGGGCCCTCATTCGTCACATCGACACGAACGGCATCGTCAAACTGACGTGAAGAGGTTATGATAGATAGCGTCAAATAGACGAGAAGTCGCAGCGGTACCTCCAGAAGTCCCTTGTCGCAGAAAAGAAAGGGTGCGTGTCGTGACCACCGCCCAGCCCCTGGACGTCCAGCCGACGCCCCTCGCCCTGCTGCTGCTCGGCCGTGAGGCCGACCCCAAGAGCGAGCGCGGGGTGGAGTGTCCGGGCGACCTGCCGTCGCCGTCGGACCCGAACCTCGTGGCGCGCGCCCGCGCGGCCAAGGAGAAGCTCGGGGACAAGGTCTTCATCCTCGGCCACCACTACCAGCGCGACGAGGTCATCGAGTTCGCCGACGTCACCGGTGACTCCTTCAAGCTGGCCAAGGACGCGGCCGCCCGGCCGGACGCCGAGTACATCGTCTTCTGCGGCGTCCACTTCATGGCCGAGTCCGCGGACATCCTGACCTCGGACGACCAGAAGGTGGTCCTCCCGGACCTGGCCGCGGGCTGCTCGATGGCCGACATGGCCACGGCCGAGCAGGTCGCCGAGTGCTGGGACGTGCTGACGGAGGCGGGCGTGGCCGGGGCCACGGTGCCCGTCTCGTACATGAACTCCTCGGCCGACATCAAGGCCTTCACCGGCAAGCACGGCGGCACGATCTGCACGTCCTCGAACGCGAAGAAGGCCCTGGAGTGGGCCTTCGAGCAGGGCGAGAAGGTGCTCTTCCTCCCCGACCAGCACCTCGGCCGCAACACCGCCGTCCGCGACATGGGCATGTCCCTGGACGACTGCGTGCTCTACAACCCGCACAAGCCGGGCGGCGGCCTGACCGCCGAGCAGCTGCGCGACGCCAGGATGATCCTGTGGCGCGGCCACTGCTCCGTCCACGGCCGGTTCTCCGTGGAGTCGGTCGAGGACGTGCGCGCCCGCATACCCGGCGTGAACGTCCTGGTCCACCCGGAGTGCAAGCACGAGGTCGTGGCGGCCGCGGACCACGTCGGCTCGACGGAGTACATCATCAAGGCGCTGGAGGCGGCGCCGGCCGGGTCCAAGTGGGCGATCGGCACCGAGCTGAACCTGGTCCGGCGGCTGGCGAATCGATTCGCCGCCGAGGACAAGGAGGTCGTCTTCCTCGACAAGACGGTCTGCTTCTGCTCGACGATGAACCGCATCGACCTCCCCCACCTGGTGTGGACCCTGGAGTCCCTGGCCGAGGGCAACCTCGTCAACCGGATCCAGGTCGACAAGGAGACCGAGAGCTTCGCGAAGCTCGCGCTGGAGCGGATGCTGGCCCTCCCCTAGCGGGACGCGCGCGCCGGGTGCCGGCCGCCCCACGCACCACGAAGGGGCGCCCCCGTCCGGGGGCGCCCCTTCGGCGCGTGCGTCAGACCTTCGCCGGCTCGCCCTCGTCCTGCGGAGCGGCCTGCGGAGCCGGGACCGCCGTGCGGCGGGCCCCCTTCCGGTCCCGGCGGCGCTCCTTGCGGAGCTCGACCATCGTGTAGAGGGTCGGCACCAGCAGCAGCGTCAGCAGGGTCGAGCTGACCAGGCCGCCGATCACCACGACCGCGAGCGGCTGCGAGATGAAGCCGCCCGAGCCGGTGACGCCCAGCGCCATCGGGAGCAGGGCGAAGATCGTCGCCAGGGCCGTCATCAGGATCGGGCGCAGTCGGTGCCGGCCGCCCTCGACGACCGCCTCGACGACGCCCATGCCCTGGGTCCGGTACTGGTTGACCAGGTCGATCAGGACGATCGCGTTGGTCACGACGATGCCGATGAGCATCAGCATGCCGATCATGGCCGGGACGCCCATCGGGGTGCCGGTGACGATCAGCAGGCCCAGGGCGCCGGTCGCCGCGAACGGGATCGAGACGAGCAGGATCAGCGGCTGGACCAGCGAGCGGAAGGTCGCGACCAGCAGCATGAACACGATCGCGATGGCCGCGAGCATGGCCAGGCCCAGCGAGGCGAAGGCGTCGTCCTGGTCCTCGGCGACGCCGCCGACGGTGGCGGTGGCACCGTCCGGCAGGTCGAGGGCCTTGAGCTTCGTCTGCAGCGCGGTGCCGACGGCGCCGGTGTTGTCGCCCACCGGCTTCGCGGTGATGGTGGCGGCGCGGGCGCCGTCGATCCGGGTCATCGCGACCGGGCCGGGGACCTCCTTGACCTCGGCGAGGTCGCCGAGCTTGGCCGGGCCGACCGGGAGCGCCTGCAGTTCGGCCAGGGTGGTGGCCGGCTGCGCGGACTTGATGACGATGTCCCGCTCGGTGTCGTCGAGGACGGCCTTGCCGGCCGGGGTGCCCCGTACGGCCTGGGCGACGATCGCGCCGAGCGCGGCCTGGTCCAGGCCCGCCGCGGCGGCCTTGGGGGTGGCGGTGACCGAGATCCGGGGCACGGACTGGGACAGGTCGCTCTGGACGTCGGTGACGTCGTCCAGGCCGGCGACCGCGGCGCGGACCTGCTCGGCGGCCTTGGCCAGGGTGGCGGCGTCACCGGCCTTCACGACCACGCTGAGGTTCTGGCTGCCGAAGCCGCCGCCCGCCGCGAGCCGGGTGTCGCCGATGCCGTCGAGCCCCTTGAGGCCCTTCTCGATGGCCTTCTTGACGGAGTCCGCGTCGCCGGAGTCCTTCAGCGAGACCTGGTACGAGGCCTGGTTGGAGCCCGTGCCGCCGCCGAAGGCCGCCATGAAGCCGGAGGAGCCGACGGTGACCTGGTAGCTCTTGACGCCCTCGACCGAGGCGAGGACCTTCTCGACCTTGCGGCTCGCCTCGTCGGAGGCGCCCAGCGAGGTGCCCGGGGGCAGTTCCTGCTTGACCGTCAGGACGTCCTGCTCGCCTTGGTCGAAGAAGTTGGTCTTGAGCAGCGGCGTCATGCCGAAGGTGGCGACGAGGACGACCACCGCGATGCCCACGCTGGTGAGGCGGCGCCGGGTGGCGAAGCCCAGGACGCGTACGTAGAACTGCTGGAGTCGGCTGCGCGACTCCTTCTCCTCGGCCTCGCGGCGGGCCTCGGCGGCGCTCGCGGCGTCGTCGGCCGTGACGCCCGCGGGGGCGCGCAGGAACCAGTACGAGAGCACCGGCACGACGGTCAGCGAGACGATCAGCGAGGCCAGCAGGGCCGCGGTGACGGTCAGCGAGAACGAGCCGAAGAGCTCGCCGACCATGCCGCCGACGAGGCCGATGGGCAGGAAGACGGCGACGGTGGTGAGCGTGGAGGAGGTGACCGCGCCGGCCACTTCCCGGACCGCGGTGAGGATGGCGGCCTCGCGCTCCTCGCCGTAGCCGAGGTGGCGCTTGATGTTCTCCAGGACGACGATCGAGTCGTCGACGACGCGGCCGATGGCGATGGTGAGCGCGCCCAGGGTCAGCATGTTGAGCGACAGGTCGCGGGTCCACAGCACGATCAGGGCGAGGACGACGGACAGCGGGATGGAGACCGCGGTGACCAGCGTCGAGCGCAGCGAGCCGAGGAAGACCAGGATCACGATCACCGCGAAGACCAGGCCGAGCAGGCCCTCGGTGGTGAGGCTGGAGATGGACTTGGCGACGGCCGGGCCCTGGTCGCTGACCACGGTCAGGTCGGCGCCGGCGCCGAGGACGGAGCGCAGCTGGGGCAGCTTGTCCTTGACGGCGTCCGAGATGGCGACGGCGCTGCCGTCCTTGTCCATGGTCAGGACGAGGGCGAGGCTGGGCTTGCCGTTGGTACGGGTGATCGAGACGGCCTTGGCGGCCTCCTGCTTGACCGTGGCCACGTCACCGAGGCGCACGGCGGGCTTGCCGGGGCCGGGGCTCAGGCGCAGGTCCTCCACCTGGGCGAGGGAGGTGTAGCCGTTGCCCACGCGGACGGTGCGGTTCTTGCCCGCCTCGTCGAAGGAGCCGGCGGGGACGGTCGCGCCGCCCGCCTGGAGGCCCTGGGCGAGGGTGGCGCCGCTGAGGCCGGCGGCGGCGAGCCTGGCGTTGTCGGGGGTGATGGCGACCTGGAGGTCCTGGACCCCGTCCACGGTGACCTGGGCGACGCCGTCGATGTCGGAGAGGACCGGGACGACCGAGCCCTCCAGCTGGTCGGCCAGGGCCTGCTGGTCCTTGTCCGAGGTGACGGCGAGGATCACGGTCGGGATGTCGTCGGTGGATCCGGCGACCACCTGCGGCTCCACGGCGGCGGGCAGCCGGACGCGGGCCCGGTTGACGGCCTGCTGGACGTCGGCGACGAGCTGCTTGGTGCCGCTGTCGCCGTAGTCGAAGGTGGCCATGACGAGGGCGTTGCCCTCGCTGGCGGTGGAGGTGATGCCGGTGATGCCGTCGACGCCCTTGAGCATGGCCTCGATCGGTTCGACGACCTGCTTCTCCACCACGTCGGGCGAGGCGCCCTGGTACGGCGCGAGCACGGAGACCATGGGCAGTTCGATGGACGGCAGCAGCTGCTGCTTGAGCTGCGGGATGGCTATGGCGCCGAAGAGGAGCGCGACGAGCGACACGAGGCCGATCAGTGCTCTCTGGGCAAGGCTGAAGCGGGACAGCCAGGACATGGCGGGATCTCTCTGCAGTGACGAACGCGTGGTCCCCCAGCCTTTCCCACGGCGGGGGCGCACAGCGTCGCTCGCAGGTGCCGTCCTTATGCGCGGCATACCGCGTCCGCAGTACGCCGCGCTACTGCGGACGGCCCCGCGCGCGGCGGCCGGAGCGGGCCGGGGGGCCGGCGTTCAGTCGGTGCGCGGCCGGACCAGGCCCGATTCGTAGGCGATGACCACCAGTTGGGCGCGGTCGCGGGCGCCGAGTTTGGCCATGGCCCGGTTGACGTGGGTCTTGACGGTGAGCGGGCTGACCTCCAGCCGGCCGGCGATCCCGTCGTTGGAGAGCCCGGCCGCGACGAGCACGAGCACCTCGCGCTCGCGGCCGGTGAGCGCGGCGAGCCGCTCGGAGTGCGCGGCGCCGGCGGCGGGGGCGTCCCCGCCGCCGCCCTGGGCGAGGAAGGTCGCGATGAGCCCCTTGGTGGCGGCCGGGGAGAGCAGTGCCTCGCCGGCGGCGGCGACGCGGATGGCGTTGAGCAGGTCCTCGGGCTCGGCGCCCTTGCCGAGGAAGCCGGAGGCGCCGGCCCGCAGCGCCGCGGCCACGTACTCGTCGACCTCGAAGGTCGTCAGCATCACCACGCGCACGGCGGCGAGCTCCGGATCGGCGCTGATCATGCGGGTGGCGGCGAGCCCGTCGGTTCCGGGCATCCGGATGTCCATGAGGACGACGTCGGGCCGCACCCGCCGGGCGAGCTCGAAGGCCTGCGCCCCGTCCGAGGCCTCGCCGACGACCTCCATGTCGGGCTCGGAGTCGACGAGCACCCGGAAGGCACTGCGCAGCAGGGCCTGGTCGTCGGCGAGGAGGACGGTGATGGGCGCGGCGGCGGCCGGCTCCGGCGGGGTGTGGTCCACGGGGTGAGGGTACGTCGGCCCCGGCGGGCCGGTGCGGGCGGGCGGTCAGCCCAGGGACAGGAGGACCAGGACCGTGGCGGCGGAGACCTCGGCCAGGGCGCCGAAGACGTCGCCGGTGACGCCGTCGAAGCGGCGTACGCAGCGGCGCAGCAGCAGTTCGCCGGCGCCGAGGGCGGCCGGTACGGCCAAGGCGTGGCCGAGGGCGGCCGGCAGGCCGAGCGGGAGGGCGCAGACCCCGGCGAGCACCGTGGTCCCGACGGCGAGCGCGGCGGCCGCGCCGCGCGGGAGCACTCCGGCGACGGCGGCGCCGAGGCCCCCGGGGCGGGCGGCGGGCACGCCTTCGCGGGCGGCCAGGGTCATGGCGAGGCGGGCGGTCACGGCGGCGGTCACGGCGGCGAGGGCGCCGCGGGTCCAGCTGTCGGCGTACACGTCGGCCAGGGCGGCCACCTGCACCAGCAGGACGATCAGCAGGGTGACGACGCCGAAGGGGCCGATGTCGGACTGCTTCATGATGCGCAGGGCGTCCTCGGCCGGTTTGGCGCTGCCCAGCCCGTCCGCGGTGTCGGCGAGCCCGTCGAGGTGCAGTCCCCGGGTGAGCGCGGCCGGCACGGCGACGGTCACGACGGCGGCCAGCAGCGGCCCGCCGCCGAGGGCCAGCAGGGCCGCCCCGGGCAGGGCGGCGAGCAGGCCCACGGCCAGGCCGGCGAGGGGGGCGCAGGCCATGCCGGTCCGGGCGGCGGGCCGGTCCCAGCGGGTGATGCGGGCGGGCAGCACGGTGAGGGTGCCGAAGGCGAAGCGGACGCCGTCGCGCAGCGAGGCGCGGTCGGGGGGCGGCGTCGGGGGCGGGGCGTCGAACGAATCTGTCATCGGCGCGAACGCTACCCGTTGGGGGCGGGCGGTAAATTACCCGATACGGGCACGTGCGCGGGGGCTGCCGAACAGGGAGCGGATGCGATGGATCACTGGTGGTACCGCAACATCGTGGAACCGGGGAAGCTCCCCCTGCTGGTCGCGCTGTTCTCGTTCGTCCTGTCGTTCCTCGTCACGCGCGTGATCACCCGCCTGATCCGGGCGGGCCGCGGCCCGTTCAAGAACGTCACCCCCGGCGGCCTGCACGTCCACCACGTGGTGCCCGGGGTGATCCTGGTGATCATCGGGGGGTTCGGTGCGGTCGGCAGCGGCCAGCACAGCTTCGGCTCGGTGCTCTCGGCCGTCATCTTCGGACTGGGGGCGGGACTGGTCCTCGACGAGTTCGCGCTGATCCTGCACCTGGACGACGTCTACTGGAGCGAGCAGGGACGCAAGAGCGTCGAGATCGTGGTGCTGACGGCCGCCCTGGTGGCGCTGGTGCTCGGCGGGTTCCTGCCGTTCGGGGTGAACGACCTGACGAGCGGGGAGCGGCACAGCCGCGGCCTGGTGGTCATCAACACCGCGACCAACTTCTTCCTGGCCCTGATCGCCCTGTGGAAGGGGAAGGCGCGCACCGCCTTCTTCGGCACGGTCATCCCGTTCGTGGCGCTGATCGGCGCGATCCGCCTGGCCCGGCCCGGGTCCCCGTACGCGAAGCGGTTCTACGCCAACCGCCCGCGCGCCCGGGCCAGGGCCGGTCTGCGCGCCTTCCGCCACGACCGGCGGTGGGCGGTGCCGCGGCGCAGGCTGGAGAACTTCATCGGCGGCACCCCCGACGAGGAGGTACGGGCCGTGGGCCCGGCGCCGAAGGACCCGCCGCCGGGCGGCTGAGGGGCGTCGGCCGGCCCCCGCCCGTCCCTCCGTCCGTGCCCGGCACCGGGCGTCGGCGCCGTGTGCGCTCAGCCGGGGATGAGGCCGTCGTCGCCGAGCATCTCCCTGACCTCGTCCAGCCCGGCGTCCGGGCCGGGCAGGATCAGCTCGGACGGCTCCAGCGCGTCGTCCGGGAGGGGCTCGCCGAGCCTGCGCACCGCTTCGAGCAGGGAGCCCAGCGTGCGCCGGAAGCCCTCCGCGTCGCCGCTCTCCATCTCGGCGAGCAGCTCGTCGTCCAGTGTGTTGAGCTCGGCGAAGTGGCCGTCGGCCACCCGCAGCTGCCCTTCGCCCATGATGCGGACAATCATGACGGGCCCCGTCCTACTGCTTGTCGAACCGGTGGGGGGTCTGCGAGGGCTGGGTGGTGCCCGGGGCGCCGCCCTCGATGGCCTGCTGCTGCGCGGACGGGCCGCCGGCCAGCTCGGCCTTCATCCGCTGGAGCTCCAGCTCCACGTCCGTACCGCCCGAGAGGCGGTCCAGCTCGGCCTGGATGTCGTCCTTGGTGCCGAGGCCGCTCTGGTCGTCGAGCGCGCCGGAGGCCAGCAGCTCGTCGATGGCGCCGGCGCGGGCCTGGAGCTGCGCCGTCTTGTCCTCGGCGCGCTGGATGGCCACGCCGACGTCGCTCATCTCCTCGGAGATGCCGGAGAAGGACTCCGCGATCCGGGTCTGGGCCTGGGCCGCGGTGTAGGTGGCCTTGATGGTCTCCTTCTTCGTCCGGAAGGCGTCCACCTTGGCCTGGAGCCGCTGGGCGGCCAGGGTCAGCTTCTCCTCCTCGCCCTGGAGGGTCTGGTGCTGCACCTCCAGGTCGCTGACCTGCTGCTGGAGGGAGGCGCGGCGGGACAGGGCCTCGCGGGCCAGGTCCTCGCGGCCGAGGGCGAGGGCCTTGCGGCCCTGGTCCTCCAGCTTGGCCGACTGGCCCTGCAGCTGGTTCAGCTGCAGCTCCAGGCGCTTGCGGGAGGTCGCCACGTCGGCGACCCCGCGGCGCACCTTCTGCAGCAGTTCGAGCTGCTTCTGGTACGAGTAGTCGAGGGTCTCGCGCGGGTCCTCGGCCCGGTCAAGGGCCTTGTTCGCCTTCGCGCGGAAGATCATCCCCATACGCTTCATGACACCGCTCATGGGCTTCGCGCGCCCCCTTCTAGACGGACTGGACGGACTGTGCTCCAGGTCACCAACAAGACCCACAGTACGGGCCCTGTCTCCATTACCGCACTGTTCGAGTACGGATGCGCTCCTCCTCCAGGACGACTACGCCTCCGCCGTGTCAGGCGTAGGGAGTAGGTGACCCCAGGAGGGCGGGCCCACCGCACGGCCGTGCAAGGGGGAAGACGCCCGCCGTTGCCGGATCGTTCCCCGCCGGGGTGGGGCCCATGCCCGCAACCACGTACGCTTGGGTTTTGTGTTTGGTAGCCGCTCCTCCAAGGAAGAGAAGGCCGCCGCCACCGACAAGGTGAGCGCCGACCTCTCGCAGCCCCGTGACCCGCAGGCCCCGAAGGGCCGCCCTACGCCGAAGCGTGCTGTGGCCCAGTCGCAGCGCAAGGCCGTGGTGGCCTCGACCGGCAATCGCAAGGAGGATGCCAAGCGAAACCGTGAGCGCCGTCGCGTCGAGATGGCCAAGCAGCGCGAGGCGCTGGCCAACGGCGACGAGCGGTACCTGCCCGCCCGTGACAAGGGCCCGGTCCGCCGTTTCGTGCGCGACTACGTGGACTCCCGCTTCTCCGTCGCCGAGATGTTCCTGCCGCTGGCCGTGATCATCCTGGTGCTGAGCATGGTGCGGGTCCCCTCGATCCAGAACATCGCGCTGCTGCTGTGGCTCGGTGTGATCGCGCTGATCATCCTCGACTCCGTCGGCCTCGTCTTCCGCCTCCGCAAGGCGCTCGTGCAGCGCCACCCGGACGAGCCGCGCCGCGGCGCCATCGCCTACGGCCTGATGCGCACCCTCCAGATGCGCCGGCTCCGTCTGCCGAAGCCGCAGGTCAAGCGCGGGGAACGGCCCTGAGCCGAGGGGTGCCCGGGGGGCCGGGAGAAGGTTTCTCGGGTGGTGCCCGGGTCTGGCTCGAAGGTCTGGGCGGACTGCGCAACGCCGTCCGCCAGGAGCTCGTCGGCCGGCAGGTGGACGAGCAGATCGCGCACCGCTTCCCGGTCGGACAGCGGCTGCGCGTCCTCGACGTGGGCATGGGGCAGGGCACGCAGGCGCTGCGCCTGGCCCGCGCCGGGCACAAGGTGACGGGTCTGGAGCAGGACGCCGGCATGCTCGCCGTCGCCCGCGAGGCCCTGGAGGCCGAGCCCCCGGGGATCCGCGACCGGGTCCGCCTCATGGAGGGCGACGGCCGCGAGACCGGAGCGCACTTCCTCCCGGGCAGTTTCGACGTGGTGCTGTGCCACGGGGTGCTGATGTACGTGCCCGAGCCCGACGCCATGCTCGCCGGGCTGGCCCGGATGCTGGCCCCCGGCGGGCTGCTGTCCCTGCTGGTGCGCAACGGCGACGCGCTGGCCATGCGGCCGGGGCTGGACGGCGACTGGGACGGGGCGGTGGCCGCCTTCGACGGGGTCGCCTACACGAACCGGCTGGGCCTGGAGGTCCGCGCCGACCGGCTGGCCGGCCTGACGGCCACGCTCTCCGGGATCGGTGCCCCGCTGCAGGCCTGGTACGGGGTGCGCGTCTTCACCGACGGCACCGAGGCCGGCGAGCACCTCCCGCCCGACGAGGAGCTGGAGCGGCTGCTGGCCGCCGAGGACCGCGCCGGGCGCACCGACCCCTACCGGGGCGTCGCCGCGCTGCTGCACCTGTGCGGCGTGCGCGGCTGAACCCGTGCGGCGTGCGCCGGCCCGGCCCGGGTCCGCCCGGGCCGCTGCCGGCCGTCGCGGTCCCCGGGGTCCGTCCGGGGCCCCGGGGATGCGCCGCTGCCGTGCCCGGCCGCCGGGTCAGGCGTCCAGGGCCGCGCGCAGGCTCATGGTGTACAGCTCGGTCCCGGAGTCGTCGGAGAGCTTCACCTGTTCGGTACCGCCCTCCAGCAGTTCCTTCCAGTACTCGCCGATCCAGGACTCCGCGTCCCCCTGCGTGGTGAACTCCTCAGGAACCACCGACGGGCTCGCCTCGCTGCCGTCGGCCGTCTCGAACCGCCACGTCCACGCCATGTCCGCCTCCGTTGCTCGTCCGCTTCTCGCCTTGAGTCTGCCCGCAGAGTAACCGGGCGCGCACCACTCCCGCGGACGCGGGAGGATCATCCTGTGGAACTCACTCTGCTCGGCACCGGCACACCCGAGGGGCTGCCCCGCCCCGGCTGTCCCTGCGCGGCCTGCGCCGTCTCCGCGGGGCCCCGTTCCCGCGCCGCCACGTCCGTGCTCGTCGACGGCGCGCTGCTGCTCGACCTGACGCCCGGGGCCG